>CAJAKC010000049.1 GCA_903940225.1 uncultured Microbacteriaceae bacterium | reverse complement strand
GCAGTGGTGTCACGGGCACGCGCGTGCGATGGGGGCCCGTCCCCGAGATTTTCGTCAAGTCCTCGACCATCGATCTCGACGGGTTGTCGGCGCGTGCTCGGCATACGGCATTCCTCGTGCCCGGACTTCGACTCGCCGTCACCGATTCTCGTGACGGCCGTTCGACCAAGGATGAGTTTGCCTTCACCGGCGGAATTTCGGAGTTCACCGAGTTCTTGTCTCCCGACGCCCCGCTGACGGGAACCTGGCGCTTGTCGGGCGAAGGCTCCTACACCGAGACCGTTCCGGTACTCGACGACAAAGGACACATGGTCTCGACCGAAGTGGAGCGACTGTGTGCGGTCGATGTTGCCGTGCGTTGGGGTGAAGGCTACGAGACAGTCCAAAAGTCTTTCGTCAACATCATCGCGACGCCCAAGGGCGGTACCCACGTCACGGGGTTTGAACAAGCCCTGATGAAGGTGATGCGGGCCGAGGTCGACAAGAATTCGCGTCGGTTGAAAGTGGGCACCGACAAGATCGAGAAGGACGACATCCTCACGGGACTCACCACAATCGTGACGGTCCGCGTA
Source organism: uncultured Microbacteriaceae bacterium (assembly GCA_903940225.1). GTDB lineage: Bacteria > Actinomycetota > Actinomycetes > Actinomycetales > Microbacteriaceae > MWH-TA3. The sequence continues at coordinate 2,671 of CAJAKC010000049.1, read as the reverse complement.
GCCGAGCCGCAGTTTGAGGGACAAACCAAGGAGATCCTGGGGACGCCTGCTGTTCGCAATGTGGTTGCCCAGGTCGTGCAGAGTGCCCTCGAGGCACGCTTTGCATCGACGAAGCGTGAAGACAAGGCACAGACTGCCCTGTTGCTCGACAAGGTTGTCGCCGAGATGAAATCTCGAATTTCGGCTCGCGCCCACAAAGAGACGCAGCGACGAAAGAACGCGCTCGAGTCCTCGACGCTTCCCGCGAAACTGGTGGATTGCCGAAGTGACGACATCGCACAATCCGAATTGTTCATCGTCGAGGGTGATTCCGCGCTCGGCACCGCCAAGCTGGCCAGAGACTCCGAGTTTCAGGCGTTGCTGCCAATTCGAGGCAAAATCCTCAACGTCCAAAAGGCCTCTATCTCGGACATGTTGTCGAACACCGAGTGCGCGTCGATCATCCAGGTGATCGGTGCGGGCTCGGGGCGGACCTTCGACCTCGATACCGCACGCTATGGGAAAGTCATCATTATGAGCGACGCGGACGTCGACGGCGCCCACATTCGGACACTCCTCCTGACACTTCTGTTCAAGTACATGCGCCCCCTGGTCGAAGCGGGTCGCGTCTACGCGGCTGTTCCACCGCTCCACCGGATACTTGTCATGAATCCCGGAACAAAACCGAACGACATTGTGTACACGTATTCCGAAGCGGAACTTCACCTCAAACTCGATGAGTTGCGCAAGGCGGGGAAGAGGTGGCAGGAACCAATCCAGCGCTACAAGGGCCTGGGCGAGATGGATGCCGATCAGCTGGCCGACACCACGATGAGCGTGGAGCACCGAACACTTCGACGCGTCCGCCTGCACGACGCTGAAGAGGCCGCTACCGTCTTTGAGTTACTGATGGGCAACGAGGTCGCTCCGCGCCGCGAGTTCATCATCGACAGCGGCCAGTCGCTCGAGCGCGACCGAATCGACGCTTAGCGCAATCTCGTTCCGACGACGGAAACCGCGTCGGTCAGTGCTGTGCCGCTGCCATCGCGTTTTCCGAGCTCGTCAGGGAGTTCGCGCGGCGTTCCGTCTATGGCGGATCCTCGAGGCTCGTCCCCGACCCAGGCCAGCGCGAGCCCGACCTCGCCCTTGAGCAGAGAGTGTCCTCGAACACCTGCGGTCGCGCGACCCTTTGCGGGGAAATCGGAGAGCGGAGTGATTTTTGCACGGCCGGGGTCGGCGCCCGTTAACGTTGCCCCCGCTGCGGTGATCGTGACTACCTGAGCGGTGGCGGGCGACGCGACAGAAAAATGCACGACCTGGTCGCCGTCGCCGAGATTGATTCCCGCGATTCCCGCAGCACCAATTCCCTGAGCACGAACGCCGGAAAGAGGGAAGTGGAGTACTTGCGCGTTGTGCGTAACGAATACCGCGTCACCGCCGTCCGGCGCGAGGTCTGCCCCGACCACGCGGTCGCCGTCGTCGAGATTGATGATGGAGAACTCGGGCTTCCCCGAGAACGTCGTCGTGTCGACCCTTTTGATGATGCCGCGTGCGGTTCCCAGAGCGAGCGGCTGACCAGCGAGTGGGATCACGGTCACAACGGATTCCTTGGGCGCCAGCCCGATCACGAACTCGTGAATGCGTGAACCGGACGCAAACGATATCGAATCGACACCAACGGGGAGGTCAACCGGAGAAAAACGGATGAGCCGACCGGTACTCGTTACGGCACCGAGTTCGCCGCGCGTAGTCGTTCGAACCGCCTGGCAAATGACATCGTGTTTGAACCGTTTCGGAGCGACCGGGAACTCGGTGACCTGCGCATTGCGGAGGATGCGGCCGGTTGACGTGAGGATGACCGTGCAGGGAGCGTCTTCGACCTCGAGCCCTTGACTTGCGAGGACCCCAACAACGGGCGCGTCGTCTGCGCCCAATAGAGCGGTCCGTCGAGGAGTGGCGAACTGAGCGGAAACCTCGGCAAGCTCCGTCGAGACGAGGTTCCTCACCGAATCGGGATTCGATAGCAATTCCGTGAGTTGGGCAATCTCTGCGGCGAGACTCGCTTGTTCCGTTTCCAACTCGACGCGACTGAACTTTGTTAGTCGACGCAGCCGCAGCTCGAGAATGTACTCGGCCTGCAGTTCGGAGAGCGAGAACGTCGACTGCAATTGGCTTCGAGCCGTTTCGACATCGTCGGAGGCGCGGATTACCGCAATCACGCGATCGATATCCACAATCGCGCGGAGGAGACCCTCGACAAGGTGCAACCGCTCGGTTCGCCGCGCTAGTCGGTACTGCGACCGGCGGGTGACGACCTGGATGCGGTGGTCGACATACACGCGAAGCATGTCCTTGAGTCCCAGTGTTTCGGGTCGGCCTTCGACGAGTGCCACGTTGTTGATGGAGAATCCGTCTTCGAGCGGCGTGAGTCGGTACAACTGATCGAGGACGGCTTCGGGGGAGAACCCGGTCTTGACCTCGATGATCAGTCGCAGCCCGTGTTTGCGATCCGTCAAATCGACCACGTTCGAGATGCCCGTGATTTTCTTTTTCGTCACGCCGTCCTTGATGCGTTCGATGACACGTTCGGGGCCGACGAGGTAGGGGAGTTCGGTGACGACGATGCCGGTCTTCCGCGCGGAAACTTGCTCGATGGTCGTGCGAGCGCGGGTCCGGAACGTTCCCTTGCCGG
>CAJAKC010000048.1 GCA_903940225.1 uncultured Microbacteriaceae bacterium | reverse complement strand
TCGCATCGTGTCATCCGATACTGCGAGGACGCCGCGGTTGAGCAGGTCGTCGATGAACGCGTCGACCGCGGCACGGGAATTTGGGGTTTTGTCCAACCCCAGCGGGCCGACGGCCGCACCCCACTGGGCGATGTAGTTGTCAGCGCCCGTTACCTTGTCGCCTGCGGGAATTGGCGTCGACGTGTACATTTCGTGTGCCACGAGGAACGACTCCATGAACGCCACGTGAACCCACAACAACAATGATTCGTCGTGAGCCGAATACGGAACCGTCTGTGAATCGCTTGCTGCGTATTCCCCGTTCACACGGTCGTGCAGACGCCTGACGCGACTCGCTTCCCTGGCAACCGCCGTCTGCCCAGCAAAGGTGGTCACCGTCAACCATCTGATTGTGCCGGCAAGTCGGCCCAGCGGATCCGCCTGATAGCGCGAGTGATCTCGAACACCGGCGAGCGAACCCGGGTGCAGTGCCTGCACAAGCAGCGCGCGAATCCCGCCGACCAGCGTGCCAAAGTCGCGGTGAACCACCCACGGCGCGTCCGTCGGCACGAAAAGCCCACGGTCATCACCGCCGGCAATAACGTCGAGCCAGGGTGGGTTGCCATCCGGCGCACCCGACAGCAGTTTTCGGAAACGTTTCGAAAGTGCCTCTTGCCAGGCGGTGTTCGTTGCCATATCCCCTCAAGCCTAATCTGCGCCGCGCGGCAAGTAGAATGGGTGCTTCAAGGGCCTCTAGCTCAGTTGGTAGAGCAACGGACTTTTAATCCGTGGGTCGTCGGTTCGAGCCCGACGGGGCCTACGAAACGATTCGGCGACGTCGACGCGCGACAACAGCAACGACACCCGCGGCAACCGCGAGGGAGCTCAGTGTCAGTGATTTATTCATGATTTTTCTTCTTTTCCTAGACGGTTGCACAAATATAATGCGTTCAACACTGCGAGAGGGCACACCCCAAATCCCGATGGTTCCGCGGTGGCGTGTCGCGAGATCGAGCTCATTCTGCGACAAAATTCGAGCGATACTCTGTTGAGGTGCCCTACCCACTGGTGACTCCGAGACTCAGCATTGAGCCGTTGGCCCTCGGGGACACGGATTCCTTCGTCGGATATCGCCGGGACCCCGAAATTGCTCGCTACCAGAGCTGGGACACCGACTATTCGGTGACGCAAGCGGCCGAACTCATCGAGTCACAACACGGGGTTGAACTCCCCCACTCAGTAGGTTGGCTACAACTGGCAATTCATGATCGGATGAGCGGCGCACTGCTGGGGGATTTGGGGCTGCATGCTCTTCACCCCTCGGAGGGCCTCTACGAGATTGGGTTCACCCTAGCTTCAGAACATCAGGGCAAAGGTATCGCCCGCGAGGCGGCTCGCCGCCTGTTGGAATTCCTGTTCGATGAGGTTGGGGCAACCACCGTCAATGCCAGTTGCGATACTCGAAACGCCTCATCTATAAAATTACTCGAGGCCCTCGGCTTTCGGAACATCCCGGAAAAGGGTTGGTCAGAGCTGTTCAAAGGTGAATCGATAGTCATGAAATTTTTCGAGATAACAGCGCCCAATTGGCTACGATTGCCACAATGATTGATGTCACCGCGATCACCGTGGACGCACTCACCGCGGACCCGTATCCCATCTACGACGAGCTTCGGGCGATGGCGCCGATCGTTTACCTGCCCCAAATTGATGAATGGCTCGTGACGTCGTGGGACGACTGCAGAGCAATCGGAGCACTCAAAGATTCGGTGCAGCTTGCACCCGGTCATCCCGTCGATCAGGAATTTTTCGGCGGCGACAGCGTGCTGACGATGTCGGGCGAAAAACACGCGCTCTTGCGCGAAGGCATCGATCGGTCGCTGAAAGCAGGGCCGGTCGCGCAATTCCTCGATGACGGTGGGCGTGAAACGGTGATCCGCTATATCGATGCGATAGCCCCGACGGGTCGAGGTGACCTCGCGGTCGACCTGTTCAACAAAATCAGTGTGCGCGTTGTCGGAAACCGACTGGGATTCGACGACGTGGCCGACGAGACGCTGGTTCGCTGGTTCGAAGCCCTCAGCGGCGGACTCTCGAACAAAGACGGCGAAAATGAGGCTAGCAATCGCGCGCAAGCCACTCTGCAGGAAATCGACGGATACATGGGCGACAAAATCGCGCAACTGCGACAGAATCCCGACGACAGTCTGCTGTCACACATGCTGCACGTTGGATTGCAGGAAGGGGAGGGACCGCGCACGTTTGACGAGGTCATGCCGTCCATTCGCGTCATCATTCTGGGGGCGTTCCAAGAGCCGGGTCATTCCGTCGCAACAACTTTCTGGGGTCTACTCAACGAACCCGATCAACTTCGCGAGTTGCAAGCGTCACCCCCCGAATTCGCTCCCGCGGCGCTGCGCGAAGGCTTCCGCTGGATGGCCCCGATCGGTGTCGTCGCCGCACACCCCCGCACGGATTTCACCTACGCCGGCATCACGGTTCCTGCCGGTGCCCCGCTGTCCCTTGTAGTTGCCGCCGCCAACAGAGACCCCGCCAAGTTCGACGAGCCCCACCGCTACGACATGCACCGCGAGCGAACCATCAACGCAACGTTTGGGTACGGGGTGCACCACTGCTCGGGACATCAACTGGCGAAGGGTCTCGGCGAAATCATGGTCGAAGAAACCGCGCGCCGCCTTCCGAACCTGCGGCTCGACCCCGATTCGCCCGCCACGGTTTCTGGTTACCTTTTCCGCGGGGCGAAGTCACTTCCGGTCATCTGGAACTAGCCAAAAGTCGACCCCGATAGCGCTACTTGACGACCTTTGGGGTTGCTGCGCTGGTCATGACAACTGTCTTGTACCCAAGCTTCGTTACTGTGACCTTAACCGACACCTTCTTGCCTACATCACTGGAGGTGAGTTTATATGTTGCGCTTCTCGCCGATCCAATTACGGCACCACTTCGAAGCCACTGGTAGGCGAACGTGACCCCGGTCGGCCAACCGGTGGTGCGAGCGGTCAACGTCTGTTTTGCCTTGGCCGTCCCAGTGATGGTGGGGGCGGGAGTGGGAGTAATGGTCCCTGCAATTGCCTGAACAGCAACACTGTTCGCCGTGGATTGCGTGTAACCGCTCTTGGTCGCGATCACCCGGTAGGTTATTGCTTTTCCCACATCGCTCACCAAGACGGAATACCTCGAATCTGTGTCACCCGTTGCAATGCCATTTCGAAACCACTGAGGACTGAGGGCAACACCCGACGGCCACGTCCCCGACGACCCGGTCAGATTCTTGCCAACAGAAGGAGAGCCCGAGATGGTAGGTCTTCCAGGTGTAATGGTTCCGACTACGGCGGTAACGGAACTACTGCTAGCCCCCGTTGTGGTGTATCCAGACTTTGTTGCGGCAATCCGATAGAGAATTTCCTTGCCGACGTCGCTGGCAAGAATCGAAAAAGTCGAATCCGAAATTCCAGTCTTTGCCCCGTCACGGTACCACTGACCAGTGAGTGTCGTGCCGGCGGGCCACGTCCCCGCTGAGGCAAGCAGTGACGTACCCACCATTCCCGCTCCCGAGATAGTTGGTGTTCCCGGTTCAATTGTTGGGAGTGGCGTCCCTTCAATCAAGACTCGATACTCACCTCGACTGCCGTAATCCGAATAGCCCGTTCCCGTCCCTGGACCGTAACCTGCACCATTCACCGCGACAAAGTACGTTTCTCCCGGAGTCGTCGATATCGTCAGTGAAGCATCGAGTCCGGCTGCGGTGTACCGGTCATACGCAATGAAGTCCGGGTTCGTCGTTGAAAGCAGCGTTCCCGTCGAACTCAGTACATCGACTGTAGCGTCGAGATTTGGACTAAATGAGGGAGACATCACACTGACGTCATGGCTCGTTGAGGACGCCGTGAACTGGAAATAATCAACGTCTGTATCCGTCGAGATTACCCCCTCGAAATCAACCCCTAGCGTCGCCAACGTGGCGATGTTGAGGAGTGAGTCTCCGTGGTCGTCCGCTCGAAGCGGCAAACCGTAACTTACCATCGCCGCAAAATCGTCCTGAAATTGATTTGCAAAGGAATACGAGCCGTTCGAGAATTGCACAAGTGGTTGGGTGTAACCAGCGCCCATGATCGGCGCCCAACCGTCTCGACCCAAATAGTAACCCTGAGCGTCATAGCCGTCATGTTGTAAACCAACATTGTGGCCCACTTCGTGACTGACCACATCCGAAATGATTTTGCCAGGAAAATTTGGGGCGATGAAATTTAGCGCCGGCCCTAGGTAAGTGTTGTAGGTGACATAGTTGTACACCCCTACGTAGGCGATTCCCTGGCAACCACACCCCGCGGAGACTGCGTTTTCAGTGTCGGTAATGAGCGCACGGGAACCATAAACGTCATCGTTAGCATCACTTCTCAGTAGCGCGGCTTCGCCAGGATCTTGTGTCGTCACGTTGACGGTAAATGGTGCATAATCCTCTGCCACGGCAGACCACGTCTCGATAATCCGCTGCAGTTCAGTGTCTGAGAAATCCGTCGCGTCGCCATCGATGTCATACGGGGGCATCTGCATTTCGGCGTCGGTGTAATCATCCAACGGATCTGAGTTGTTCTTCGTCTGCCACAGCGTTCCAACCAGCGAGTAGCCCGTGAAGTCAAGGTAAATAGTGCGTTTCGCTCCAGGAAGACTATTGAGGAGGAACGCATCCGTCAGAGGGACTTCTGCGACGGGAGTTGTTGACTCCGGCCCAGCAACGATGAGCTGCTGCTCCGTGATGAGCGGTTCGGCAACGAAGGCACGGCGATCGCTGTCCACGTAAACCGTTTCATCGGTAACGGACGCTTGCCAAGCGGCTTGGGAAATACCCCTGCCGGGCAGCCAGCCTCGGGAACGGGCTTCCCTTCCAGCGGCAAATTCGCTGAGCGACTGATACGGAACCAGAAATGATGTGTCAGTTTCGCGGGTTGTCGACTGTGCGGAATCGTCGGGAACTGAAAGGGAAGCGACGACGCCCAACGCTAACGCAGAAAGAGTCGCGATTGTCGAAAATCTCTTCACTGTTGGGAGCCTCTCATCGTGAAAATTTCCGTGTCCTGTCGCTCACGGCAATTACAGCAGCGGGTTCAAACGACAAAGAAGCAAAAACCAACATCCGCATTTTCTTAGAATAGGCCGTGAACCACATCCGTGACTACCATTGCCGCGGAGGTCACAGCGAGGGCCGCAAGAACCACGATCACCACAATTGAGCGGCGTTTGCCGAGGGAAACGGCGAGCCCGCCCCAACCCGTCTGTCGGTCGACGCCAATATCGGGAATCGCGTTGAGTAGATGCGCCGTGACACCGACGAGAACGCTGAGGAGCACCACCGAAATTGTTGGCCACAACGACGGAGAAACCGCTTGCGCAACGAATACGGGCATCAGTGCGAAAGAAACCGCATAGGGAAGCCACGACCACACCGTGCGCGCAAGGTAAAAGTTATAGGCCAGTGCGCTGGCGACGGCAACGATGTGGGCTGCACCGCCCATCCAGCCCGCGGCGATGAGCGATAGAGGGATTGTGAGAGACCCACTGATGAGAATGGGGGCGCGAAGATCCTCCGGGCGCAATTCGCCTCGAACGGTTGGTTTATTGGCTCGTCCAGCAGCACGATCCGCTGCTGCGTCGTGCACGTCATTTGTCCATCCGACCGTTGCCTGGCCGGCTGCACTGGCAAGAAATACGAAGGCGACACTCGACCAGGAACCGCCGCAGACCGCCGTAGCCACCGTCATGAGGAGAACCATTGCGAGCGCCTGCGGAAAGTGTGTCGCCGCGATATACGCGCGAATCCGGGTGCTCCGCGCGGCTTCGTTGTTCATTGTCGGCAGACTAACAGTTCGCGAAAGCTATGGCCCAGGGGGCGCGACAAAGAAGATCGGCAACCACGCCGGATGGTGCGCATAGACGAGCACGAGAAAAACAACCACGTCAAAAAGCAGATGCACGGTGATGATGTAATACACCGAACGACTCTTCTCAAAAATCCAGCCTTGAATCAATGCAAAGGGCAGCGTGAGAGCCGGACCCCACGACCGGTAACCCAGTTCCCACAAAAACGAGACAAAAACGATCGCCTGCAATAAATTCGCTGTCCAGAACGGAAAGTGCCGGCGCAAGAGGGCGAACACAATGCAAATGAAGAAGAGCTCGTCCCAGATACCCACAAATCCCACGCCCACGAACAGGCGCGCGATTTCGCTGGGCGTTTCGACGGGCGGCCAGTTCTGGTAGCTGCCCGAGGTGATGAAATACACGGGCAGGATGAGGTAACCGAGCACGAGAACGGCACCCAACCACGCCCACTCCCCCCGCGACCAGGGTTCGCCCGGTCGCCCAGGGAACCGCACGACGTGATCTCGAAAAACCCATCGGCTCATCGCATAGGGATACGCCACGCACAGGGTGAGCACCGTACCCATCAGCGCGACGTTGCCCCACTCGAGGTTCGCCTCGACCGAGATTAGGCTGATCGCAATCAGTGGCACCGCGATGAGCGACAGGTCTCGTCCAAGAGCGCGATTGCTCGCGAACGCGATCGCCAAACCGATGGCGAGGGCCGCGTACCCAATTCCCATGAACACGGGCATACCCCGGGCCACGAAGAGCGCGGGAGCCGCCACGACAACCAGAATTGCGGCGACGAGCGCGCCACGGCTCAGGCTCTGCGGAGCACTCACGCGAGAGAGTCCCGCCACGCGCGGTGAAGAGTGGCGAATCGACCGGAGCCTTTGAGGCGCTCCGCCGTCGGCCCGTCCTCGACTATCCGGCCGCCGTCAACTACCAACACTCTGTCCGCGATTTCGACGGT
>CAJAKC010000047.1 GCA_903940225.1 uncultured Microbacteriaceae bacterium | reverse complement strand
TATGCGGACCCCAGTGACTCGGGTCAACTTCGATATTGGACGGGGATTAAGTGGACTGACTCCACGATGCAATCTGAAACTCGTTCAGCTACCACGGTTCCAAAAGTGCTCGCGCCGGAGACGGGAGCCCCGCTGACCCGGGTTGTTGCCGACGAAGTCTTCGGCGGCAAGCGGGTGTGGATCTACGAAAATGGGATGGTTGCTTTCGGTTTTTTCTCCCCCTCAGTGCTCGAAAAGCTGTTGGCGATTGATGGAAACTCCGATGTTTCACGAAAATCGGCGTTGGGCCGCGGCATGGTAGCGCTGCTGACCTTCGGAACTAACCTCCTGCTCACCCCCAATAAACGTGGAGGGGCATACCTCACTATCGTGACAGATTCGCAAACTCGGCACCTCTCGATGTCGCCTCCCACTGAGCACTCATTACGAGCATTGTCAATTCTTGAAACTGCAGGCAAATCCGTCATTTCTGCTCGCGACGCGAGAACTTCAAATGCCGTCATTGGAAATGCTGGGGAAACTGAATCCACGGACATAGCAGAATCATTGCGAGCAATCAGCGAGCTGGCTGCGGGCGGAAAACTCACAGCAGCGGAATTTGCGGCCGCAAAGGCTAAAATCTTGGGACTTAGGTCCTAACAACCCCGGAAGCCAAAACGAAAAGGGCTTCGAGCGAGAGCGTGGGCGTGACGTTCCGGTCGATGCGATGACGGGCGACGTCGATCTCGTCGAGGACGCGAATGGCGTGATCCGGCGAGTGGCGGGACAGCCACAGTTCCATTTCTGGTCGTAACTCCTCATTGGTCAGGGCGACAGCTCCCCCCAGTGCAAGGACAAGCATGTCGCGATAGAGCGATTCGGCGTCGGTCAGTACCCGGTCAATTCCGTCGCGCAGCGAGCGAGTTGCGCGGCGCTTGTGGTTCTCTTCGAGCGTTTTCACTTGTCCACGCAAACCGGGCGGAATCGCTTCGCCCGGAGCGATTCCGAGTTGATTGAGAAACTCGGTTCGGTCCAACTCGTCGCGCGCTTCGGTATACGCCTTGGCGTCTTCCGTTGCGAGGGCGACGATGTCGGCGGCCGCGTACACCGCGTCGGAAACGGCGTTGATGCCGATGATGACCCGCAGTGCGCGGTCGCGGCGTTCTCGCGCCTCCGCCGAGGTGGCCAATCGACGTGCCATTCCTATGTGCGATTGCGCGTGGCGGGCAGACTGTTCCGCGATGACGGGATCAACACCGTCGCGCTCAACGAGCATTCCGGCGATCGCCTCGATTGGCGGTACTCCCAAGCGAACCGCGCGCACGCGCGAACGGATTGTGGGAATGACGTCAGCCTCGCTCGGCGCACAGAGAACCCAGATGGTGCGCGGCGGCGGTTCCTCGAGGGCTTTCAGTAAAACGTTCGACGTGCGCTCGACCATGCGGTCGGCGTCCTCGATGATGATGACTCGCCAGGATGCGCTGACCGGCGAACGATAGGACGCCTCGACAAGGTCTCGTACTTCGTCAATAGTGATGAGAACGCGCTCGGTCACCAATACGGTCAGGTCGGGGTGTGTCCCGCTGCGAACCTGCCGATCGACCGCTTCTTCATCGGCACCGATTCCCAGCAGGTCGGCCGCGAAAGCGCGCGCGACGAGTGAGCGACCACTGCCCGCCGGTCCCGTGATCAACCACGACTGCGCGAGCGTGTCCTGGTCGGAGACGGCCGCACGCATCTGTGCGATGACGGTGTCATGCCCGACGAGGTCATCCCACAGTCGCGTCATGCAGCGTGACCAATCCGTTCGATGATTCGGTCCCGAATTTCGAGGCGATCGAGCGTTGCATCGAGCACGAGGAACCGATCCGGGTCGGCTTTCGCCATTGCGAGGTAGGAATCGCGCACGCGGATGTGAAAGTCCAGCTCTTGGGACTCGAGTCGGTCGAACGTCTTGTTTTCGGCGAGCAATCGCTCACGGCTGACAACCGGATCCAGGTCGAGAACGACGGTGAGGTCGGGCACCAAACCATTGGTCGCCCACATCGAAAGGTCACGAATTTCGACGGGATCGAGCACGCGACCAGCACCCTGATAGGCGACAGACGAATCGAGGTATCGATCTTGAATGACGACCGCGTTCCGTTCGAGGGCGGGGCGCACGATGGTCGCGATGTTGTGGGCACGGTCCGCCGCATACAGGAGAGCCTCTGATCGAGGTTCGATGTGCCCGCGACTGTGCAACACAATTTCGCGGATTTCCTTGCCAAACTCCGATCCGCCCGGCTCGAAGGTGCGCACGACTTCGCGACCGCGGGATTCGAACCACTCCTGGAGAAGGGCGATCTGGGTGCTCTTGCCCGTTCCGTCTCCCCCTTCGAGGGTGATAAACAAGCCGGCCATCTACTTCTTTGCCCTTACGCGTCGAGCGGGTTTCTTTACCGGGCCCTTTGCGCGACGGTCGGCTAGTAGCTCGACTGCTCGGTCAAACGAGACCTCAGTTGGAACCTCGCCCGCGGGAATGGTCGCATTGGTTTCGCCGTCGGTGACGTAGGGGCCGAACTTGCCACTCTTGATCTTGATGGGTTTTCCCGAGACGGGGTCGGGTTCGAGTTCCTTGATACTCGACGCCGAACGGGAACCGAATTTCGGTTGAGCGAACAGCGCAAGGGCGTCGTCGAGCGTTGCCGTAAATATTTGTTCCTCGTTCTCGAGGGAACGCGACTCGGTGCCCTTTTTCAGATAAGGACCGTACGGGCCGTTCTGTGCGGTGATTGGCTTCTCGGATTCCGGGTCAATACCGAGCGTTCGCGGCAACGAGAACAGTTGAATACATGTTTCGAGGTCGACCGTCGACGGATCCATCGTCGAGAACAGCGAAGCCGTGCGCGGCTTGGGCTCTTTACCCTTGATCACTTTCGGCGTCCATTCGGGCAACGTGTACACGCCCTCGGATCCCGTGAGAATATCCGCGTCGACGGGCTGTTCGACGATGTACGCGCCGTAGCGACCGACCCGCGCGGTGATCATGTTGCTGCCGTCGGCGCTAACACCGATTGCCGTCGACCCGGGCTCCGGTGCATCGCGCAATTCCTGCGCTTTTTCCAAACTCAGTTCGTCCGGCGCGAGTCCGTCTGGGATGGAAACGTTTCGTCGTTCGCCCTCGGCATCGGTGCATTCCAGATAGGGCCCGTACTTGCCGCTGCGCACAATAATGTTGTCGCCGATGGGGAACGAGTTCGTCTCGCGGGCGTCGATGTCGGCTTTCCAATCAACACACGTGTTGGCGAGACCCGCGTGCTCGCCGGAACCGAAATACCAGTGCTGCAGATAATCCGTCCCGTCGAGTTCACCGTTAGAAATACGGTCCAAATCATTTTCGAGTTCGGCCGTGAAGTCGTATTCGACGAAGTCCGAATAGAAGTTTTCAAGGAGCGAAATGACGGCGAAAGCGACCCAACCGGGGACGAGCGCCGTGCCGCGCTTGGTGACGTATCCGCGTTCAAACAGCACACCGATGATTGAGGCATACGTCGACGGGCGACCGATCCCGCGTTCTTCGAGGGCCTTCACGAGGCTCGCCTCGGTGTAACGCGGAGGTGGCGATGTGAGGTGCCCCTTAGCCTCAACATCGGGAACGGTGAGCACTGCACCGACGGTGAGATTCGGGATTTTCGACTCGGCGTCATCGTCGTCCCGAGACTGGTCCTGGCCCTCTTCGTATGCAGCAAGGAATCCGCGATTCGTGATCGTGGTGCCGGCGGCCGTCAGAGTAGCCGTGCCCAGTTCACCAACGGATGCCGTCATGGTCACGGAAACGGTTTCGCCCGTTGCGTCCACCATCTGAGAGGCGACGGTTCGCTTCCAGATGAGGTCATAGAGACGCAGCTCATCGGCGGACAACACCGAACGCATCTGCTCGGGTGTCGCGAACGTATCCCCCGCAGGTCGGATAGCCTCGTGCGCCTCTTGCGCGTTCTTCACCTTCGACTGGTATGTCCTTGGCGACGCCGGGATTGATGCCTCCCCGTAGAGGGACGCCGCTTGCGAGCGCGCCGCAGAAACCGCCTGTGTCGACAGCGAAATTGAGTCGGTGCGCATATAGGTGATGTGGCCGTTCTGGTAAAGGCTTTGTGCGATGCGCATCGCGTCACGCGAGCCGAGGCGCAACTTTCGTCCCGCCTCCTGCTGCAGCGTGGACGTCGTAAACGGGGCAGCCGGTCGACGCGTGTACGGTTTCGATTCGATCGCGGAGACGGTCGGGGCGGACACTTCAAGCGCTTTCGCGAGCGCCCTGGCCGTTGCCTCGTCGAGAATTGTCGCGCCCGACGTCAACTGCCCGTTGTCGTCAAAGTCGCGGCCGCTGGCCAGCCTATTGTCGCCCAGCTTGGTGACCTTCGTGCCAAATGTTTCACCCGTCGTGGTGGACACTGTCGCGACGACATCCCAGTAGGACGCGGAAACAAAGGCGCGTCTTTCGCGTTCGCGATCAACGATGAGGCGCAGCGCGGGTGACTGAACCCGTCCGGCGCTGAGTCCCGGTCCGACCTTGGACCACAAGACCGGCGACAATTGGTAGCCGAAAAGACGATCGAGGATTCGGCGCGTTTCCTGTGCGTCGACCATGGGCATGTCAATGTCGCGCGGCTGCGTCACCGCTTCGGTGATGGCGTCCTTGGTGATTTCGTGGAACACCATTCGGCGCACCGGCACCTTCGGCTTGAGAACCTCGAGCAAATGCCAGGCGATCGACTCTCCTTCGCGGTCTTCATCGGTTGCGAGAAGTAGCTCGTCGGCGTTTTTCAGTGCCTTCTTGATCTCGGCAATGGTTGATTTGGCTCTCGGGGTCTCTATATATAAAGGTGTGAAACCGTTTTCGATGTCGACGCCAAATTTTCCGTGTGTCGGTTTGAGTTCTGCGGGGACTTCCTTCGGCGCTACAAGGTCGCGAACGTGACCGACGGATGCCAAGACGTCATAGCCCGGCCCGAGATATTTCGCGATAGTTTTTGCCTTCGCCGGTGATTCGACGATGACGAGTGTGCGCTTTTCCGCCACAGTTCTCCTTATTCCGTTTCAGTGCCGAGGGTACAGTGTCGGTTCCCCGACGATGAAAAATTCGTCCATGTTGTGTGTGCGAGAACTGACTATACACAAGCTGTCAAGGGGAACCCTGTTCGATGGCCCGCCACGAGAGACTGAAAACGTCCCGTAGTGGACTGAATCGTCAACGACACAATATAGTTGACGGAACTATCCGCATCGGTGCGTCAGGAGAACGTGAATGGCCAGTACACCCGCAATCCGCCTCAGGGGTCTCACCAAAAAGTTCGGTCCTGTCACGGCGGTTGATGGTGTCGATCTGGACATCGCGGCCGGAGAGTTCTTCTCGATGCTCGGGCCTTCCGGGTCCGGAAAGACGACCGTTTTACGCATGATCGCGGGGTTTGAGGCGCCCACGTCGGGTCACGTTGAACTTTTTGGTAAAGACGTCACCGGCGATGCCCCGTTCGATCGGGATGTCAACACGGTGTTTCAGGATTATGCCCTTTTTCCGCACATGTCTGTCATCGACAACGTCGCCTACGGCCTTCGCGTCCGCGGCGTCAACGCTAAAGACAGGCTCGCTCAGGCGGAGGACGCTCTGGCTCTCGTTCGACTTGAGGGCTACGGGGAACGCAACCCCAGCCAGCTTTCGGGCGGTCAACGGCAGCGTGTCGCCCTGGCGCGAGCGCTCGTCGTCGAGCCCAAAGTGCTGCTGCTCGATGAGCCGCTGGGAGCGCTCGACCTCAAGTTGCGGGAACAGATGCAGGTTGAGCTCAAGGACATCCAGCGCCGCCTTGGCATCACGTTTATTTTTGTCACTCACGACCAGGAAGAGGCCCTGACGCTGTCGGACCGAATCGCCGTGTTCAACGAGGGCGGCATCGTGCAACTGGGAACAGCCGAAGAGATTTACCGCAACCCGCAAACGCCGTTTGTCGCAAACTTTGTCGGAACTTCCGCCGTGTTCACCGCCGACGAAGCGAAGTCGATTCTTGGTTCGAAAGGCGCATGCTCCGTGCGTCCCGAACACATCGACATCGTGCGCGGGAAGGCACCGGCGGGAACAATCACCGCCAAGGGCATTGTTTTTGACACGATTTTCCTCGGCGCGTCCACTCGCGTAATCGTTGACCTCGATGGGGACAAGCGCGTCGCTGTCCTTGAACAAAATGATTTGTCCCGAACCCCGAGCCACCGCGGCGACACGGTCACCGTTGCGATTCACCCGCAGTTCCTCAGTCCACTGTCTTAACCTCACCAACAACACAACAAAAGGAGAAATAAATGCGAGCAGTAATGACCCGGCGTGCCGGGCTCGCAGGGATCGCGGTCGCTTCGATCGTCGTTCTCGCAGGATGCGGAACGGGTGGCGACACCCCCGCAGCACCAGACATGCTCACCGAGCTTGGCGAATTCGAGGGTCAGGTTTCGATCCTCGCGTGGCCCGGCTACGTTGAGGATGGTTCCAACTACCCCGAGTATGACTGGGTGTCCTCATTCGAAGAAGCAACCGGATGTATGGTCACCGCCAAGACATACGGGACCTCCGACGAAGCTGTCAGCCTCATGAAGACGGGTGAATACGACGTCGTTGCTGCCAGTGGTGACGCCACCAACCGACTCATGGTCGCCGGCGACGTTCAGGCCGTTAACGTTGACCTTCTTGAGAACTACGACGGAATCTACGAGTTCCTCAAAAACAAGTCGCACAACACCTACAACGGTGTTGAGTACGGTGTTCCCCATGGCTACGGTGCAAACTTGCTCCAGTACCGGACCGACATCGTCAGCCCCGCACCCACCTCGTGGGACGTTGTCTGGGAAGCAGACTCGCCCTACGCAGGCAAGGTGACCGCGTATGACTCGCCGATCTACATCGCCGACGCAGCGCTCTACCTCATGAACACCAACCCCGACTTGGGCATCACGAACCCCTACGCACTCGACGAAACGCAGCTCGCTGCCGCCGTTGAATTGCTCAAGGTTCAGCGTGGACTCGTCAACGAATACTGGTCGGACTACCTTGTCCAGGCACAGTCGTTCACCACGGGTGACAGTGTTGTCGGAACGTCATGGCAGGTCATCACCAACGTTCTCCAGGGCGAAAGTGCCCCTGTCGAAGCAATCCTTCCAAAAGAGGGTTCGACCGGCTGGTCAGACACCTGGATGATCGCGGGCGACACCGCCAACGTCAACTGTGCATACGCGTGGCTTGACCACATGGCTGACCCGGAGACCAACGCCACGGCGACGGGTTACTTCGGAGAAGCGCCGTCCAGTGACGCAGCGTGCGGTTTCCGTGAGGACTGCGAAGCATTCCACGCCGGTGATGAGGCATACGCTGCTCAGCTCTGGTACTGGACGACTCCGGTCGCCGAGTGCCTCGACGGTCGCACCGACGTTAAGTGCACCGACTACACAGCATGGACTGCTGCATGGCAGGAAATCAAGGGCTAGTTAGCCCTGCGGAGTAACAGATGGCCACGTCAGTGACATCCCCCGACCGAGTCGCGGAACTGCCAACGCAGTCCGCGGCTCGGCGGGGCTCCGCGTTCCTGTATCGCCATGCCAAGGTCAGGCTCGCGCTCCTCCTCAGCGCGCCCCTGTTCTGGCTGGGTTTCGTCTATATCGCGGCACTCGTCGCACTGTTGATCACCGCGTTCTGGTCGGTCGATTCCTTTACGGGGGACATCGTCATCGACTGGAGTTTCAATAACGTCGCCACAATCCTGACCCAGTCTGTGTATCAGGCCGTCACTCTTCGCACATTAGGCATCGCACTCGTGGTCACCGCCATTGACATCTTGTTGGCGCTTCCGATTGCCTTTGTTATGGCGAAGGTTGCCAGCAGGTCCGCGCAACGCGCACTCGTTATTGCCATCCTCATGCCACTGTGGGCGTCCTATCTCGTCAAAGCGTATGCATGGCGAAACGTTCTGGCTGAGGGTGGAATCCTCGATTGGACTCTCGGTTTCGTTGGCCTCAACTCTCCCGGATACGGTCTCGAAGGAACAGTGCTGACCCTCGCCTATCTGTGGTTGCCTTTCGTTATCCTGCCGATTTACACGGCGATGGAACGCGTTCCCGATTCCCTCATCGATGCCTCGAGCGACCTTGGCGCGCGGACGTGGACATCATTCCGAACGGTCATCCTTCCACTGATTGCCCCCGGAATCATCGCGGGCAGCATTTTTTCGTTTTCCCTGACTCTCGGCGATTACATCGCCGTCAAGATTGTCGGCGGCGCAACGCAAACGCTGGGGTCACTCGTCTATACGAATGTCGGTACCGCAAATAACCTGCCCCTTGCGGCGGCGATTGCGTTCATTCCGATTGCCATCATTTTTATCTATCTGGCAGCGGTGCGTCGCACCGGCGCGCTGAACAATCTCTAGGCGACCATGAGAATCAACCGACTGTCAAAAACCCTCCTGTGGGCGGTGTCCGCCGTCGTTCTATCGTTCATCTACGTGCCGATTTTGGTGGTGGTCGCCAACTCATTCTCGACCAGCTCCACTCTCACGTGGCCGCCTCCTGGCTTCACCACCGAGTGGTGGACCCGCGCGCTGACAAACGAGGGTGCCCTCGCGGCCATTTCGACGTCAATCATCGTTGCGCTCGCATCAACAGCCATCGCCCTCCTGCTGGGTACAGTGCTGTCATTCGCTCTCCAACGATTCGAGTTCTTCGGTAAATCCACCGTGAATCTGCTCGTCGTGCTGCCGATCGCCCTCCCAGGAATCGTCACCGGTATCGCACTGAACAATGCGTTCAAGACGATCATGGGCGTTCAGTTGGGGTGGGCGACAATCATCGTTGCCCACGCGACGTTCTGCGTTGTCACGGTTTTCAACAATGTTTTCGCCCGCCTTAAGCGAGTCGGAACTTCTCTCGATGAGGCGTCGAGTGACCTCGGTGCGGGGATTTGGACAACATTCCGGCTGGTGACATTCCCGCAAATTCGCTCGGCACTATTCGCGGGAGGATTGCTGTCTTTCGCACTGTCGTTCGACGAAATCATTGTGACGACTTTCACTGCCGGCAGCGGCGTACAGACCCTGCCGATTTTCATCCTCGACAACATGTTCCGGCCGAATCAAGCGCCGATTGTCGCCGTGATCGCGGTCGTCATGATTCTTATCGCGATCGTTCCGATCTACATCGCGCAGAGACTCACCACCAGCGACCAACGCTAGCGATCGGGCCCCGCGGTTGCGGTTGCCCGTGTTCCTCTCAGTTCAACGGACACGGTCGCGGCAGAACCTTCACGCGCGCAGGCGATGACCGGGGGTTGGGCGCGTGAGCACGGGTTTGGTTCCCCTTCGGCAATGAGCGTCGCGATCGCGATCGCCGCCTGCTCCGCCGCGCGCAGAGCATCCGTCGCTCGAGTAATGACGGCAATACCTGCCAGCAAGCCGAACACAAGAGCGACCACACTGCCGATCGCAATCATTGTCGTCATCGTGCCCGATCCGCGCTCTAACCTGAAACGCATTGGCGCACCGTCCGAGAGGCAAGCAAGGGAAGTGGTGGAGGGATGACCGCGACGGTACACGTATCCAACGCCGTCGACTCCACCGTCCACGTGGCGCCGGGAACTGCATCACGAGCACCGGCGAGTGCGGTGCCGGGGTCTTCGCCGCGAACCACGGCGTAGCTTGTCTCGGCAGCCACGGTCGTTGCCGCAACGGCATCCATGCCCCACCGCAGCGAACTGAGACCCAGGGCGATGACACCCAGAACCGTGGGAATCCCCATGGCGAGTTCGGCGGTCACCGCACCGCGGTCATTGCGTAACGACGGAAAGCGCACTGCTAATGAGAGACATCAAGAGCCCTTGGACGGTACCGCTTTTGAGCACTATCGCGAGGAGTCCGGCGAAGGCAGCCGCAGCTACCGTTGCGATCGCGTATTCGGCGGTGACCGCGCCGCGGTCGCCGCGGACAGTGATGGATGTGAGGGTGGTGAATGTGTTCATGTAGACATGTTCGACCCGATAGTCGGGGCTCACGATCGGCGAACTCAATGCAGTGCATAAGAGAGATTTATACTAAACTGTTTACAAGTATTACTAAACGTCTTGAAACCCTTCGAAAGGATCATCATGCGCATTCGTGCCATCGCAACAACAACAGCGGCGCTGCTTTTTATGGCGACTCCCTCAACCGCAGTGCCTACCGCAGACTTCGGTGTAGACATTTACATGTCGGCCCCGTTCGTCCAAGGAACGGCAGTGTCCACGGGCTTGGCCACCGAGAACTTCAACCTTGCCCCAGCGGGCGCGTGCCCCACGACAATCTCAATCGGTACGGTCTCGGGTGACTGCACCGTGTCAGCGGTGAGTATCTACGGTGGCGCGAGCGCAGATGCGAACAACCCCGCCCCAACCACCGGTGGAGCAGGCAGCTATTACGCGTCAACAGCTGCCCCCTCGACGGAAATCACGATTGACCTCGACGAACCCGCAAAATACCTCGGGATGTGGTGGTCTGCGGGAAGCCCCTCCAACATCGTCGAACTGTACTCGGGTGCAGACCGTGTTGCCTCCATGACCACTGCAACGCTCATGACGTTGCTAACGGGGGCCACAGTAGGTTCCGTTGGCGGACCGACCTATGACACCGACGATTACCGTGGAAATCCCCGAAATGGTTCTGCACCCACGGAGCCCTTCCTCTACCTCAACCTCTACGCAACGGGTGGGGCATCGTTCGACCGCATCGTCCTGTCGGGTGGCGGGTTTGAATTCGACAACATCGCTGTGTCCGACCTTGAGCAGACCCCCACACCGTATCAGGTTGGAGTCGAATTCATCGCAGGCGAAAACGAGCCACCGGCAGAGGAAGAAGAAGGGGCAGGGGAAGAAGCGGAGGCAGAAGTACTCGCTGCCACTGGATTTGACAACTATGGACTCTTTGGGTTTGGACTGCTGGCCGTCGCCATCGGCGCAATCGCGCTGCGTCGCCGCAGTGTCCGATAACAACTGACGCCTCTACGATAAAGGTGCGCCCCTCACCGGGCGTACTTTTATCGTTAAGGGCCCGCCCCGTTCCGAGCTGCGGGATCAATTATTGAGTGCCATTCAACATCATCGACGCTCTGTTCATACTGACCAGACATAACAGTTTGTAAACGTTTCGACTCGTGAAAAGGCGTATGTTCGCCTCAATGCCAGCATTGGCAAGAGTTTTCAGCCACAAATTGAGTGAATGGAGGCTGCAGACAAGATTTCCGTGTGTTGTCGAGATATCCGTTGTTCATCTAGACTAAACACACTGCACAGCCCCGATTGGGGCAACATGTCAAGGAGGACATGATGGGATCCAGAATGGCTGGTCGCACCGTGATTATCACCGGCGGTGCATCAGGTATTGGACTTGGCATCGCCAAGGGCTTGGCTGATGAAGGTGCGAACGTCGTTGTCGCTGACCTCAACGCCGATGCCGCACAAGCGGCTGCTGATGCAATCACGACGGCTGGCGGCAATGCGATCGCGGCACACGTGGATGTAACCGAGCGCTCATCCGTTGCGGCCGGTATTAAGCACGCGGTAAAGACTTTCGGGAAGTTGGATTGCTACTTCAACAATGCAGGATTCAATAAACCGATGAAGTTTCTCGACGTGACCGAAGAGAATTTCAACGCCATCATGAGGGTCAACGCATTAGCAGTTCTGATTGGCACTCAAGAAGCCGCACAGCAGTACATCCGTCAAGGCACTGGTGGAAAAGTCGTCAACACCGCCTCGATCGCCGGTCGTACGGGCTTTTCCAGTTTCTCCCCATACAGCGCATCGAAGGCCGCTGTCATTTCCCTCACGCAGGGCGCGGCGCGCGCTCTTGCCGAGCACAACATCACCGTGAATGCCTTCTCACCCGGTGTCGTTCAGACTCCACTGTGGACCACGCTCGATAAGGACCTCGAGGCAATCGGTGAAGGCGATTCCGGCTTCGATTCAATGGCCGCAGGAATTCTTCTTGGCCGAGCAGCACAGCCCGAAGATATTGTTCCCACTGCTTTGTTCCTGGCAAGCAGTGATTCCGATTATGTAACAGGACAAACAATGGCAATAGACGGCGGAATGATTCTGGTCTAACCAGAATCCGGGTCTCAACGAAAGGCACATCATGACGACTTCAACATTTGGAACCAATCAGGTTGACTGGGAACAGCGACTTGATTTTGACAAGCTGCGCACCGAGCGCCTTGCGAAACTCAAGGTTGAGTTGGAGAAGTCTGACGTTGGCGCCCTGCTGGCGTTTGACTTCGCGAACATCCGCTACATGTCATCGACCCACATCGGTACCTGGGCCATTGACAAGGCGATTCGTTTTGCGCTTGTCACGCGAAACTCAGACCCAATCGTGTGGGACTTTGGCTCAGCCGCCCGGCACCACCAGCTCTACAACCCGTGGCTCGACACCACGACCGCGGAAGCGGATGCTGACCCCCACGCGCCACACCATGGCGCTGTAAAGCCGCGTGCGGAATCGGGAGCGCGGGCGGGAATCTCAACCCTTCGTGGCGCATTTAACCCCGACGCGGGAATTGCCGATGATGTCGCCGCCAAAATCAAGCGTGAACTCGAGAAATTTGGCCTGCTCGACGAGCCGCTCGGAGTTGACATCATTGAACTTCCCATTTTGTTCGCACTCCAGCGCGCGGGAATCAGCGTTGTAGATGGCCAACAGATTTTCTTGAATGCACGCGCAATCAAGACGGGTGAAGAAATTGGTTTGTTGACCCAGGCCGCATCAATGGTTGATGCCGCCTACGAAAAGTTGTACGAGTTCCTCCGCCCCGGCGTGCGCGAGAACGAGGCTGTTGGTCTCGTGTCTAAAGTGCTCTACGACCTGGGTTCGGAATACGTCGAAGGGGTCAACGCGATCTCCGGTGAACGCTGCTCACCCCACCCGCACGTGTATTCGGATCGCCTGATCCGCCCGGGCGACCCCGCGTTCTTCGACATCTTGCACAGCTACCAGGGCTACCGAACGTGCTACTACCGCACCTTTGCGGTTGGTTCCGCGAGCAGTGCGCAGCACGATGCGTACAAGCGTGCTCGCGAATACATGGACCGCGCAATCGCACTGGTTCGCCCCGGGGCGACCACTGCAGACATCGTTGCCGTGTGGCCCAAGGCGGAGGAATTTGGTTTCCCGAATGAGGAAGCGGCCTTCGCGTTGCAATACGGTCACGGTGTCGGTTTGTCCATCTGGGAAAAGCCCATCTTCTCTCGCTTGGTGTCATTCGATCACCCCGAGGTGCTCAAGGAGGGCATGGTCTTCGCTCTGGAAACCTACTGGCCATCAGCGGATGGTTGGGGCGCTGCTCGAATCGAAGAAGAAGTTGTGGTCACCGCAACGGGTTGCGTCGTCATCACGAAGTTCCCCGCCGAAGACCTCTTGGTCGCGGGCCAGCGTTACTACGCCGTCGGCGGCCCGTTGTCGCTCGAACGCGATTCACAATCGCACCTCAACACCATTGCTGGTCGCGGCGGAAAATAGCAGCGATCGCGATGGAAAAAATGATTGCCGCCGTTTACCACGCAGCCGGGGACGTGCGTATTGAAGAGCGCGAAATCCCCACGCCATCCACCGGCGAGGCATTGATTAAGGTTCTGCGGTCGGGAATGTGCGGTACCGATGCATCCGAATTCAAGTCGGGTCCCAAGATTTTTGCGACGCAGGTGAAGCATCCGATCAGCGGGCATCACGGTCCCATGATTTTGGGTCATGAGTTCATCGGTGAAATCATCGGCGAGGTTGATCCGGAGTCGGGTTTCGCAACGGGTGACGTGGTTGCATCCGGCGCAGGAATTTCCTGCGGACAATGTCGTCGGTGCACAGAAATGCGAACCAACCTTTGCGAAAAGTACGTGACTCTTGGGTTGAACCGCGACGGTGGAATGTCAGAGTACGTTGCAGTGCCGACCAGCACACTGGTGAAAATTCCTGAGGGATTGAGCCTGGACGCCGCCGGAATCGCACAACCGCTCGCTGTTGGGTTGCACGCGGCACGGCGTGCCGGTGTGCGCGAAAACGACAGGGTTCTCTTGATTGGCGCGGGCGCCATCGGAACTTTTGTGTTGGCGGGGCTTAAGAATCTCGTGAAAGCAGAAGTAACAGTTCTCGATTTCGGTGGCAGTCGCTTGGAACGTGCGTCGCGATTGGGTGCGGACCACACCGTTGAAGTTGGCGACAATGCGGAAACCGACATTAGGAAAATCTTCGGTGACACCGGGCCCGACGTGGTCATCGAGGCGAGCGGTGCGCCCGGCCAGCTTCAGTTTGCGATCGGTCTCGTGAAGCGGGGTGGCAACATTTTGCAGGTTGGCTTGCCGTCGACGAAGCAAGAAATTGACGTGCATAAAATTGTCATGAGCGAAATCAATATTCAGACCACCCTTGCGCACGTCTGTGACCAAGACCTTGGCCTGGCTTTGGAGATTTTGGGATCCACCACGTTGGCGGCGGAATTGATCGAGGGTGTCTAT
>CAJAKC010000046.1 GCA_903940225.1 uncultured Microbacteriaceae bacterium | reverse complement strand
GGAATTGACCTCGCCAAGCGTGCAATTTCCAAGGACCGCCGAGTGGTTGTGGTCGAGGGCTACACCGACGTCATGGCCTGCCACATCGCCGGAATCACGACCGCTGTCGCTACCTGCGGAACGGCGTTCGGGCCGGATCACGTCTCCCTCATTCGGCGAATTCTCGGTGACGTTGAAGCGGGTGACCAACGAAGTCGCGGTGAAGTCATTTTCACGTTCGACCCTGATGAAGCCGGTCAAAAGGCCGCATCCAAAGCCTTCGCCGAAGATTCGAAGTTCGCCGCGAACACCTTCGTCGCCGTCGCACCGGACGGCCTGGACCCGTGCGATTTGCGATTGGAGCGCGGCGATGAGTCACTGCGCGCGATCATCGAAGCCAAAACGCCGCTGTTCGAATTCATCATCAAACGCACGCTCGTCGGTTTCGACCTGAGCACCGTCGAGGGCCGAGTCCAAGCGACCCGTGCCGTCGCACCGGTCATTGCCACGATCAAGGATCGCTCGGTCATCGACGGATACATCCGTGTCGTCTCGGGGTGGATCGGTGTTGAACCAGGGGACATCCAATCGGCCATGCGGGGAACGTCAACGGTACGCGTCGAAGTGGAACGCGACACGGGGGACACCGTGACGTTCCGTTCGCTCGACCGGCACCCGCAGTGGCTGCTGGAGCGTGACGTGCTCGTCGTTGCGCTGCAATACCCGGAGCGCGTCGGAATCGAACGTGCCGGTGAGATCGTCGCGTGCCATTTCGATAATCCTGCACTCTCCGCTGTTCGAACCGCCATGGTCGGAGCGTTTGGGGCTTTCGCAACCCCGAACTGGGTCAGCTCCATCGTGGAAGGAGTCGACGAATCGTTGCACGGACTTGTTGGCGAACTGGCCACGGTCTCCATCCCCGTGAAAATGGTGGCGACACCGCCCCCGGCCAACGAATCTGCCGGCAGCGCCGAGAAGCGGGTGGCGGACGACGCGACGAAGACCGAGGCGGGAATCGCCCAATACGTCAGTGACCTGACCACCGCACTTCTGGAGAGCGATATCGCGCGTCAACGCACGGAACTAATCGGTGTGTTGCAGCGCACCCCCGACGAGTCACCCGACTTTGCGGCGATACAGCGCCGCATCGCAGTTCTTGAAGAGAAACGGCGTTCGCTGCAGGTTGTCACG
Source organism: uncultured Microbacteriaceae bacterium (assembly GCA_903940225.1). GTDB lineage: Bacteria > Actinomycetota > Actinomycetes > Actinomycetales > Microbacteriaceae > MWH-TA3. The sequence continues at coordinate 21,566 of CAJAKC010000046.1, read as the reverse complement.
TGATCAGCCCCGATCGCCCCGGTCAGCACCGAGACCTGCCAGGATCGGAGGTCGTCGTCGACCGCGCGGCACCGATGTCCGGCCCGATTGCGGTCGAACCCATGCAAACCGAATTGTTCGTCGATGCGGTTCGCGCAGTGGGTGGAACCGTCGAGCCACTCGGACCGACGACGCGCGGTTTGATCTGGCTCTCAGAGAAGCGGGCATCGGAACTCGCGACCGTGCTCGCTGAAAATCCGGCTATCGGGTGGGTCCAATTGCCGTGGGCTGGTGTGGATGGCTTTGCGGACCTGTTTTCGGCTATCGACCATGACACCGCACCGGTGTTCACCTCGGCGAAAGGTTCCTACGCCGAGCCCGTTGCCGAACACGCGCTAATGCTGGCCCTGTCGCTCGCCCGTGAAATTCCTCGAAAGGCTCGCGATGCTGTGTGGCAAGTCGAACGGACGGGGCTGTCGATGTATGGAAACAACATCGTCATCGTCGGCGCCGGGGGCATCACGACGGAACTGATCCGACTGTTACAACCGTTCCGGCCCGTCATCACCGTGGTGAGGCGTCGTCCGGGAAATGTGCCCGGGGCTCACCTGACGATGACGAGCGATCGCATCGCCGAGGCTCTGTCGACCGCCGACGTGGTGATTCTGGCGGCGGCGGCGACGGCGGAAACACGGCACATCATCGGCGCGGACGAAATAGCGGCCATGCCCGACCACGCGATCATCGTCAACATTGCGCGCGGCAGCCTGCTCGACGCGGATGCTGCACGTGCCGCTCTGCGGGCGGGAACTCTGTGGGGCGTTGGGCTGGATGTGACCGACCCCGAGCCGTTGCCGGCTGATCATCCCCTGTGGAATGAACCCAACTGTGTCATCACCTCGCACTCCGCTGACACGCCCCTCATGACCAAACATCTACTCGCCGAGCGCATCAAAACGAACGTCACGGCGTTCCTCGCCGGAGGCGACCTGGTGGGCTTGGTCGACACCCGCGACGGATATTGAACCCCGAGGTTTTGGTATAGTGGCTCGTGCGCACACGCGTATTCCTCGATAGCTCAATTGGCAGAGCAATCGGCTGTTAACCGATAGGTTCTTGGTTCGAGTCCAAGTCGGGGAGCCACAGAAAACCAGCACACCGCGGTACAGACCCCAAGGAGCGTGACATGGGAGATTGGACCGTAATCGACACGGCCCTCGCGGCGGTTGCCGCAGGGGCTTTGATTGCTCTCGCTGTCGTCCTGCTTCGCCGGTCACGAGCCGCGTCGCCCGCAAGGCGTTCCGCGGCCATCGCCGCCGAGCAGGGACGCGCCGAGTTGCTACTTAACGTTGCGGAACTTGGTGATCGGCTGCGAATTGTTTACGAACAGCAAGCCGTCGTCGCAAACGATCTCGTCGAACTGGTCGCAAAAGCCGAGAGCACTCAGTATGTCCCCGTGGGCAACAACGCGGCACTCAAGCGACACACCAAGCTCCTCGTGGCAACCGCTCGCGTCGCTCTTCACGACATGCGACGCGCGATGACCGTCGCGCACGATGGGGCAGATTCCGTCGAGGTGTGGCCGAGCCTTGAAACAATTGCCGAGCTCTTCGCCGACATCGAAACCAAGGGGCTGGTGATCGCGTTCAACGAGTCCGGGGCTCGGTTCCCCGTGTCGGCATCGGCGGAACTCGCGATCTACAGAATCCTGACCGAGGCCCTCAACAACTCACTTGCGCACGGCGGTCCCGGTTGCGAAGTCATCATTTCGATGACCTGGTCGGACCACGGCGTGAACCTGTCCGTAGCGGACGACGGTGAACGTGCTCTGGCTCGTCGTGCCGCCGCTTCCGGAGAGCCAGCGCCCGAGGGCGTAAGTATCGAGAGTGATCAGGCAGCGCTGGTGTCGACGACGCTGGGACGTGGATTGAGCGAGATGAAGGCACGGGCTGAATCCTTCGACGGTGTCGTGATGACTCAGCGCGTTCCCGGTGTCGGGTTCACGCTCACTGCATCGTTCCCGATGCTGCGCTATGCGACCGACCCCAAGACCGGAACCGACCCGTCCTGATGTCCGACCAGCGCCGAGCAACCGTCTCGATGGCTCTCGGCGTCGTCGGAGCGGTAGCGCTCTACGGGATTTCTTTTGGGGCTGTGTCCGTCGCCGCGGGCCTCGATATTTGGCAGACCCAAGTGCTGTCCTTGTTTATGTTCTCCGGTGGCTCGCAATTCGCGCTAGTCGGACTCATCGCCGCGGGTGCGCCAGGTCCAACCGCAATTCTGGCGGCCGGACTTCTCGGTGTTCGCAACGGTCTGTATTCGATTCGAACCGCCCCCATTGTCGGTCGCGGGTTCTGGAAACGCCTTGTCGCGGGGCAATGGACAATTGACGAGTCAACCGCGGTGGCACTCGCACAACCAACCCCCGCGTTGTCGCGCCTCGGCTTCTGGCTAACCGGTGCGGGCATCTATCTGGGGTGGAATGCCATGACGCTGGTCGGGGCACTAGTCGGTGATCAATTGGGCGACGTCCGCTCGTTTGGGTTGGACGCCGCCGCCGCCGCCGCGTTTCTCGGGTTGCTGTGGCCGAGAATCCAATCCCGTCTGCCCGTTGCCATCGCGGTGGTGGCCGCCGTCGTGGCTACCATAGCCATTCCCACGCTTCCCATCGGCATCCCCGTAGTTATTGCGGCTGCTGTCGGCGTTGTGATGTATTTCGTGCAGCATCGAGGTCGCGCATGAATCTGTGGGCAACCATCCTCATCGGCTCTGCCATCGTGGCGGCGACGAAGTTTGTCGGATTTGTTCTGCCGGCGCGATTTACCGAGAGTCCAACGGTGCAGCACATCAGTGACGCGGTCACGGTCGCACTTTTGGCTGCCCTCGTCGTGATTCAAACCGCGGGCGCGGGAGCAGCGATAGTCGTCGATGCGCGACTCGCTGCGGTCGTCGTGGCGGGGGTGCTCCTCTGGCGCAAGGTGCCGTTCATCCTCGTGATCATCGCGGCGGCGGCTGTCGCGGCCCTCATTCGCGCGATGGGGTGGATGTCCTAACCCTCGAGGTTGTCGCGCCCCGGTAACCAGCTCATCCCGGGTTCGCCCCACCCGGATTCCGACACGGCGTCCAACGCTTCACGGTCGTAGGGGTGGGTGAGTCGATCGACGTACAGGATGCCGAGCAGATGGTCGTATTCGTGTTGGAAAATGCGCGCCAGCCACCCGGTCGCTTCGACGGTGAATTCGTTTCCCTGAAGATTCGTCGCCGTGAGGACGACTCGGTGGGAGCGCCGCAGGGGAAACCGCTCGCCGGGAACCGAAAGACACCCCTCGAGTTCCTCCTCGTAATCGAGCGGCCCGATTAGCAGCGGATCCATGACAAGTGTGGGATTGATGGCCACACCACGATGTTGGCGGTCATCATCATCGACCCAGTCGTAGACGAATAGCGCCAGATTCTCGCCCACTTGGGGTGCCGCGAGACCGACACCCGGAGCACGTTCCATCGTCGCAAACATATCATCGACCAGTTCAGCGATGAAGTCATCGATGTGCACGACCGGTTCGGCGGCACGGTGCAAAACGGGGCTTCCCGTAATGACAATTTCCCGAATTCGCACGGCTTAAGCCTAATGTCGGTAGCCTAGGAGGGTGAACGAAAATCTGAACGACCTCATTTCGCAGGTGTCGCTCACTCCCTATCAGGCCATCGGAATCCCGATTGCGCTCATCGGGGCCGTGTTTCTCTCCATCGGCGCGCAATTGCAGCACCGCGGAGTTTCGAAGGTCGAAGGAACGCACGGAGACGGCTCAAAGTCGGGATTATCGGTTCGGCAACTTGGCCACCTCATTCGCCGCCCGTCGTGGGTGTTGGGCACGGTATTGCTGGCACTGGCCATCGTTATCCAGCTCATTTCGCTGGGATTCGCACCGCTCATTGTTGTCCAACCGCTCGGGGTCGTCGCGATGGTGATGACGAATGTCATCAACTCACGGGTTCATGGAATCAAGCCGGACCGACGAGTTCGCGGGTCAATCATCCTCGCGGTGCTGGGAATTGGCATCTTCGTTGCTTTTTCAACCGTCTACGCGGTCGAACACGCGTTCACCGACGGTCAACTGACGTTCATCCTCGGATTACTCGTCGCGGTGATCGCAGCGACGGGCGCCGCATTCCTCGTGTTCAGGCGCCGACTGCGCGCGATGTTCTACATCGTCGCGGCGGGCACACTCTACGGTTTTGTCGTCACCATCACGAAGGTTCTCATCAATCGCTGGCGCACCGATCACGTCGACCCGCTCATGATTGCCTGTTTCGTCGGGCTGGTTGTCGCAGCCGTGCTGGGAGGTTACTTCGTTCAGACGGCGTATTCGGTCGGGTCACCCGATCTCGTCATCGCCGGCCTGACCGTTATCGACCCTCTCGTGGCCGTCGCAATTGCGATTACAGTCCTTCGGGAGGCAGAGATGTTCCCGCCGTTCGCGCTCGTCGGAATTGCGATGGGCGGGGTGCTCTCCATCGTCGGTGTCGTCTTGCTCGCTCGCCATCACCCGCAAACACTCCACTAGTCCACCGATGGCACAAAAACGACTAACTATCCTTATGGGTGCGGACACGTTCCCACCGGATGTCAACGGGGCAGCCAAGTTCACGGTTCGTCTCGTTGTCGGACTCATCTCACGCGGCCACCGCGTCGTCATCGTGGCCCCCTCCCCGGACACGGAATACGGATTGCGCCGCGAGGTGCACGAGGGCGTGGAACTCGAGGTGTACCGGCTTCGATCGTGGAAATGGTTCAATCACCCCTGGCTTCGATTTGCTCTCCCGTGGGAGGTTCAGCGAGATACCGCGGAAGTTCTCGACGTCGTAAAGCCCGATGTCGTCCACGTTCAGTCGCACATCAACGTCGGTTGGGGGCTCGTGCGTCAGGCGCACCACCGCTCAATTCGAATTGTCGCGACCAACCACTTCATGCCGGAAAACGCCGCACAGTTCGTGCCGCTGCCACAATTCGTTCTGGATTGGTTGGCGCGAATGCTGTGGAGTGCCGCCGCTAGAACGTACCGAATGACGAATGCCATCACAACACCGACCCACAAGGCCGCGGATTACCTCGAAAAGGCTGTCGGAATCCAGGGTGTCTACGCCATTTCGTGTGGACTAAACGTCTCCAACTATCGTCCGGTGCTAGGAAAACGTGAAAATCCGTACGCACTGTTTCTGGGCCGCGTTGAACAAGAAAAACACATCGAAGAACTTCTCTATGCGTCGACGCGATTCACGCCGACGGAACTGCGGATTGTGATCGCCGGGGCGGGTGACGATCGCGGTCGTCTTGGAAAAATTTGCCGCGACCTTCACATCGACGACCGAGTTGATTTCCGGGGACTCGTCAGCGACGCGGATCTCGTGACACTGCTGAGTGAGGCTGCGGTGTTCGTCATGCCGTCCACGGCTGAGCTACAGTCGATCGCGACGATGGAGGCCATGGCGAGTGCGCTGCCCATAGTGGCGGCCAACGCAATGGCGCTTCCGCACCTCGTGCACGATGGTGCCAACGGATTTCTCTATGAACCGCGGGACATAGACGGGTTGGCGGGGGCGATCCGCACGGTCCTCAACAGCTCAGATGCGCGCTATCGGGAATTCCAGCACGAATCTCTTCGCATCGTTGCGGACCACGACATCTCGACAACACTGGACCGCTTCGAGCAGATCTACCGCGCGGAAACCTGACGAATTACGTAGGACTTCCGCATCGTTTCGTGCAGAGTCCAAGTCCCTGACCAGCCCGCCGGTGTAACAAAAACACTCCCCGGCGTTAGTTCCGTCGAGTGACCTTCCGCGTCAACAACGGTTGCACGACCGCTGAGAATGACGGCCACTTCGTCGTATCCATCTCGCGTTGCGGTGAACGTTCCCGGTGAACATTCCCATACTCCGGTTTCGCAGAGTCCGTCGGGGGCAGTCCATAACTCGAGCGAGGTTTCCTGCTGTCCGTCCTGCGACGTCGGTTTGGGTACCGCCGGGGGGAGCGCTGTGGAATTCGCGTCGGCGATCGAGGGGCTTGTTGTCATGATGAACCTCCACCTCGAGGATATTCGTATTCGTGTCGGTAGTCTTGTCGGACTGGGGGCGTTAGCTCAGCCGGTTAGAGCAGCGGACTCATAATCCGTCGGTCGCGGGTTCAAGTCCCGCACGCCCTACCACTCAGAAACAGACAAGGACCCACGATGGACTCCCAACTCACGGTTGATCTAGGACTGATCCTCCCTCGATTACTTCTCGACGTGATTGGCATCAGCATCCTGTTAATGGGATTGTACTTTCGCAATTACCGGCGAGCGGACCTGGTTGCGGTATATCTGGCGTGCAACATCGGTTTGTTTTCGGTGCTCACGATTCTGTCGTTCAGTCCCGTTTCGTCTGCTGTTGGCTTTGCACTGTTTGGCGTGTTGTCGATCATTCGACTGCGAAGTTTCGAATTCTTGCCCACTCAAATTGCGTATTTCTTCATTTCTCTGGCCATCGCATTGATTTGCGCCACGGACATGGCGGGTCTGGTGTTGCCCATCATTTTGGTTGTGGTCATGCTCGTGGCAATGGCAATCGTGGACGGAGCAAAATTTCGCGCTGTCACGGAGAGCTCTGTGGTTGTGCTCGACGTGGCGATTCCCGATTCAACTGAATTGAAAGCTCACCTCAATACGTTGCTCGGTGCTGAGATTATCAATATGAATGTAACCGCAGTCAACTTATTGCAAGAGACAACCACCGTCGAAGTCACCTACCGCCGAATAAAGAAATAGTGGTGCCACCCCTCAGCGTGATATCGACATTGCCGTCGATATCACTCGCGGACCTCGACTCCACGTGGAGCCTGACACGTCGATACGACACGAAATTCATGCTGGAGCGCAGCGTAGTTGACGAATTTCTCACAGCTACCTCTGCCAGCCTCGCCGCATTGGAAATAGATGGGGCGCGAGCGTTCACGTATCGAACGACTTATTTCGATACGCCGGATCTGCTGTTCTACCGTGATCACGCGCAGCGGCGCAGCCGTCGGGTCAAGGTTCGAACTCGACTCTATGTCGAGTCGCGGCGGGCACGTTTGGAGGTCAAGGCAAAACTGGGGAATGGGCAAACTCACAAGGTCCTGTTTGAGGACTGCCCGGAACTGGGTCAACGGCAGATTCCGCAGGTTGATGACGCGATTTCCGAAATCTACCCCACCGCTCGCTACTCCGAAGTCGCAGGCGAGTTGGTTCACTCGGCCGTCACAACGTTTGAGCGTTCCACGATCATTAATCGAGACGGTGCCGAGCGCATCACCATCGATTCGTCGTTGGTGCTTGAGTCCAATGCAAAGCGGTTCCAATTGTTGCCGGAATTGGTTTTAGTTGAAGTGAAGTCGCCGCATCACATTTCCGAAACAGTGCGTCGACTTCGCAAACTCGGGATTCACCCAACGTCGTTCAGTAAGTATTGTGCTGCAATCGAAGCCTCTCGCGACGTTCGCCCCAGGGTTCATCGCGATGCATCGCTCGCCCGCAAACTTCGCGCAATGACCTAGCGAGCGCTCACGGTGACGGTGATGATCACCGTAGTGGATCCAAACGAATTTGTCATCACGACAGAGGGCCGATAGGTTGCAACCTTGGACGAGCTCACCGTGAGAACTCCTGCGGACGTGATGGTGACTCCCGACAAAGCCCTCGCCAATCTGTAGGCCGGCGAATTCAGGGCGCTCAACGTTACTTTGCACGTGGTTCCCTTGACGCATCGCTTCGACGTACTGGTCGTCAAAATTGGCTTCACGCCATAGTTGGCGGCTCTCTTGGTCGGAGCCGTCTGTGCGAATCCACCCGTCAGGTCAGGGAGGCGACCGTAGGACGTATTTGCAGCCATCGGGGGAACTCCCACAGAATCGACCTCAGCGAGCGTCGACCCGTTACGGTACCCGATCTTGATGGTGCCCCCCTTGACGCAATCAACGCCGAATCCGAGGTGCGCACTTCCCGAACCACTCTGTTGGATGACAAGCCGCCCTCTTGAGGCTATGCGTGTTCCGGACGGAAACGTGTAAACGTGGCCAACCGCTGTTGAATTGAGGGCTTTGTCCGAGAGCAACCAACCCGAAATGTCGATTGTTCGCGCGCTCCGGTTCCCGATTTCAATCCAATCGTTTCCGTGGCAATCAACTTCGTTGATGACGATTGTTGTGGAGGCTGCGTGTGCATTGGTGGGGATCGCGACAAGAGGCGCGACCATCACTGCGGATAAGAGTAGGCGCGAGAGCATCCGCGTCGTCCTATTCTCCATCGGATGTCTCTCAGCTTAATTTGTGTCTGGCGCTTGTGCTTTAACGGGCTCCTGCGTCGCTTCGCGCGCACGTTCACGCGTGATGGCACGCTCGGACCACATTTCGACATGTTGATGCATCTCGGGAATCAGCGGCTCGTGCTCGGGCTTCATGAGGACGCTGCGCATGATGCGAGCACTGGCAGCGTCGTCGCGAAGATCAATTCCCCGAATCGCGAGTTTGGGTTCAGAGACAACATAGGTGGCCAGGTGAGTCTGTTGCGGTCGCGTTGTGTCGGCGGCCATCTCGAATATCGCGTGGGACACGCGGTCTAGTTCGCTCATCGACTCAACCCGGGGGAGGTACGCGAAGATGTCGAGTTCGGGTTCCTGGTAGGGGCGGAGAATCTCTGAGTCAGAGACGAGCGAGTGCCACATTTTCGCGGCTCGTCGGCCGGGCGCAATGACTTCACCGAGACCGTCGCGAGTGAGTGGGAATACCTGGAGAGTTGCCCAGAGAGCCGCGGCAGACGCTCCCGCTCGAGAACACTCGAGCTGAATCTCCCCAAAATGGCGGTCGGTGCTCGCGAAGTACGTGTAGGGAGAGTCATGCTTGTAGTACTCGATGATGGATTGGTCGTTGAACAGCACGGCACCACACCCGTAAGGCTGCAGTCCGTGCTTGTGGGGATCGACGACAATCGAGTCACTGAGCGGAATTGCGGCATAGTGTCGCGCGGCTTCGGCGTCGAGTTCGTCCGGAATCAGTGCAAAAAACCCGCCGTACGCGGTGTCGACGTGCACACGGACGTCGTACGCCTTTGCGAGAGGGATGATGTCCGCGAGCGGATCGACGGCACCCAAGCCGGTGGTACCGAGCGTTGCGACAATGGTCCCGATGCGTCCTGTTCGGAGGATTGTTTCGAGCGCGCCAAGGTCCATGCGACCGCGCTCATCGGTGGGAATGCCAATCGTCGGGACTCCGAGAACCTCGCCCATGCGCGAGTGGGTGTAGTGGGAATCCTTACTGTGAGCGATCGACTTGTTGGGGCGAATCTCACGAGCAATCCACAAGGCCTCCAGGTTGGCGGTGGTTCCGCTCCAGGTGAGGTGCCCGAGGTAGTCCTTGCTGTAGCCAAACATTGCCACGAGTTGGTCGAGGACTTCGCGTTCCATCATCGTGGTCGCTCGGCCGCCGTCAATCGAATGATTATTCGGATTGAGCATCATTGTTGCGGTGTAGGCGGCGATTGCGACGGGGTGCGGCGGTTTCAGCATTTGTCCCGCGTATTGCGGGTGGAAGAAGGGGAAATTGTCGTCAAGGCGCTCCGCTAGCTCAGTAAACACGGACTGCACCCGCTCGGGGTCAACGTGAAGTGACGGATGGACGTCCCATTCGCCGTAGGTCGCCTTGATTGCGTCAATCTGACTCATTACACCGGGGACCAACTCAGCCGCGGTCATTGCGCGCTTTTGCGCCATCGGGGCTCCTTCGTGATCGCTTGAGACTATTCTGTCGGATTTCGCGTGAGCGCGTTCAGGCAGAGTTGCCGAGTATTTGCGTCGTAGTGACGACGGTGGCAAATTCACCGTTGAGGTTCGCAGCGGTGACCCTCGCGATTTCGTCCGCAGAGATCATCACTCCATCCGCATCGGGGTGGTCGAATGTCCGAGTGGCGTCGAGAACGAACTCGACCGTGTAGCCCAGGTTGCCGGCCATGCGCGCCGTGGTTTCACAGCAGAAATTCGTCGTGATTCCACACAAGACCAGTGCGTTGTGCTTGTGCGCGATGAGCCACGCGTGTAGGTCTGGTTCGCCGTAGAAGGCTGAGTTCACCGACTTAGTGACGAGTAAATCGTGGGCGCCGTCGATTCCCGGTTGAAGATCATTGCCGGGCTGGCCCGGTCGCAGCGGGGAGCGCGGTGATTCGGAATTGTGTTGGACCAGAACAATGGGCCAGTCGCGCGCTCGCCAATGAGCGAGCAGAGCCCTGATGTTGCTTTCGCAGTCGGGATTGTTGCTGTTGCCCCAGTATTCGTCGAGGAATCCGTTTTGCACGTCGACGACGACGAGAACTGCGGGACTGTTCATGACATTGATCTCTCATCCAGATGGTGAACGCTCGGGCGGCGATGCGGAAGACGTTGATGACAATCATCGCACTTCCGGCGCCTTCTCACACCGCACGCGAAACGGACAGGTTCTTTCCGCTCAGTAGAATTGGGCGACCATGCACATTTTGATCTTTTGCGAGCAACACCCCCACACCCTGGGCGGGGCGCAAATGTCCACTCTGCTACAAACCAAGTTTCTTGAACGCGCCGGGCACACCGTCACCTATGTCTCGCCGGCGCTGCGGTCGGGACCTCTCGATGACCCGCGGTTCATTGACCTTCCGTCCCTCAACGTACCGACAGTGAGGGAATACACGTGGTTGTGGCCAACCAGCCAACACCTTCGTCTTGTCGCCGAAAAATTGTCGCGAAGACCTCCCGTGGATATTGTTCACGTTCAATCGGATTTCTGGGGAGCGGCCTTCGGATATCGCTTCGCTCGGCAAAACCGGAAGCCGGTTATCCATACGATGCACCATCGCCTCGACATCGGGGTTGACGGCTCAATTCCCTTTCCCGGACTTTTTTACGCGATGCTTGGCCGGTGGCAAAAATGGTCACTGGGGGAACGGTTTCGGCGTCGACCACGCAACGCTTTTGACTATCTCGCCCAGTACGCGGCGGAAGCCGACGTCGTTATCGCCCCATCGCGACATTTTGCCCGATTGTTGTCGTCACGCGGAGTGGTCACGCGAACCGGCACGTCTCCAACCGTGATTCCAACGGGTGTCGATGATGACGAGCTCGCTGTTGTCTCCCGCGGCGGCACTGCTGCGCACGGCGCGCTGAAAATTGCGTGGGTCGGGCGCTTTTCCCCGGAAAAGCGAATCATCGAGTTTTGCCAAGCGCTCCGGCTGATTCGTTCGCCCATTTCGGTGACGATGGTGGGAGACGGCGCCTTGCGGTCCAGGGCGGAATCCGTCGCGCCAGATTTCGTGACATTTACCGGGGCATTGCCCTACCGCGATACATTGCGCGTGATTGCCGAAGCCGATGTGCTCGTGCAGTCATCGAACGATTTCGAGACTCAGGGAATGACCGTCTCCGAAGCCCTCGCGGTGGGGACGCACGTTGTGGTGGTGGACACCAACATTGCCGCGGAACTTCCCGCCGGTGCCTTTTCCGTCGCACGCGATCTCTCGGCCGAGGCACTGGCGGAGGTACTCGACGACTGCGCGAATGACATTCGAAAACTGCGCCGTCCCCGCAACGACGCCCTGAGTAATGAGTTTCGGCAGTCGTCGCGAACCGCGGAAATGATTGAGATTTACAATCGGATGCTCGGCCTCGGTGCGCCTCCGCGTCGCTAAGCACCGTATCGGGAGAATGGCAAGATGACGGAAGCTTCGGAACGATTCGCCTCGTTCCACGCGCGCCGCGAAGCGCAGGCGAAAGAGCCGATGGGCAGTCTGGCGTTAATCCTGACGCAGTGGATTGACGCGCCCCAAGAAGTTTGGGGAGTGGCGGGTCGTTGGGCTCCGCGCGGCGATGACAAGCCCGGACTTGAACTGACGGCAACCGCCGCGGACGGCATTCAGGTCAACGGCAGGCTCGTTGACGGAACAATTCTCATCGACGGACCGGGAGCGACGGACCCCGCAACAATTATTTTTTCCGACACGCTTCGCGGGTCCATCATCCGCGAGGGGAACCTGTCGGGGCTTCGAGTGTGGGATGAACAAAGCGAATGGATTCAAAACTACGGCGGTATCGACGCTTACGACTACGACCCTGCATGGGTGATCACCGCCCAGTGGAAACCCAATCCAGTCGGGACCACGGCTCAAGTAGCAAAAAAGTCCGGCGAAGCTAAGGACGAGGTCATTCCCGGAGAGATTGCCTTCACTCACAAAGGCCATGATGTCTCGCTCATCACAATCGGCACCGGCAGGGCGCTCCAGATCGTCTTCGCCGACGAAACGAACGACTCCGAAACATATTCCGTCGGCCGATTTCTCTTTGTTGTGCCCAATCCAGACGGGACGGTGACTCTCGACTTCAACCTCGCGGTGCTTCCGCCGTGCGCGTTCTCCTACAACTTCAATTGCCCCATTCCGCCGAAACAGAATCGTCTTCCGTTCCCGATTCGCGCGGGGGAGAAGAACGCGGTCACCGCAACCGGCGAGCTCTTGCACCACTGACGTCGGTTGGACTTTTCCCCGACCAGCGCGCATACTGTAAACCTCTACTTCTACACCGTTCGAGGGGAAGTCGCACGGTAGGAGGAAGTATGAGCGATGCACACGGAGTGATTCAGATTCACTCGTGCCCACCAGCGCTGGCGCAACACGTCGCGTGGACGGTTTCGAGTGCGCTCGGAGTTCCGGTTCGCCCGCTGTGGTCCGAACAGTCCGCAGAGTCGGGGACCGTCTGCACGGAACTCGACTGGACGGGAGAAGCGGGCACCGCGGCCCGCCTTGCCTCGGTGATGCTCGGTTGGCAGGATCTTCGGTTTGAAATCACCGAGAACACCGCGGCCGGCCGTGATGGCGTGCGATTCGTCCACACACCGGCGCTGGGAATCTTCTACACGCTCATTGACGCCGCAGGGAACTCGATGGTGAACGAAGACCGAATCCGTTATGCGATGGGTGTCGCCGACGGTGATATCGAGGATCTCGAACGGGAATTGCGGCTCGCTCTCGGAACGGCGTGGGATGACGAACTGGAACCGTTCCGAGAAACCCGATTTGCCGACGTCACCCCCGTGCGGCAGGGAACGCGCGCGGTCTAGACCGACTTGATGACGATGACCGCGTTGTGGCCGCCGAAGCCAAACGAGTTGGAAATCGCAATCACCTTGTCGGGCAGAGCTCGAGGCTCAACGACGACGTCAAGCGGGATCTTCTCGTCTTGGTCATCGAGGTTAAGCGTGGGCGGGGCAATCTTTTCATGAGCCGCGAGAACCGTAAACACCGCTTCGAGTGCTCCGGTTCCGCCGAGAAGGTGACCGGTGGACGACTTCGTCGCAGAGACGGGGATCTCCGCGATGCGGTCTCCGAAAACTTTGTGCAACGCGGTGTATTCAGCGATGTCTCCGACCGGGGTCGACGTTGCGTGTGCGTTGATGTGATTAACATCATTCGCGGTCACTCCGGAATTGGCGAGTGCGTCGAGAACAGCCCGCGCAGCGCCATTCCCTTCGGGGTCGGGCGCCGTGATGTGGTGGGCGTCACTCGTGACGGCGCCTCCGGCGATTTCCGCATAAATCTTCGCCCCGCGAGCCTCGGCGTGCTCCTTGGTTTCGAGGACGAGCACCGCTGCGCCTTCTCCGAGCACAAAACCGTCGCGGTTAACGTCGTAGGGGCGAGACGCGCGAGCGGGTTCGTCGTTTCGTGTTGAGAGCGCGTGCATCGCGGCGAATGCGGCGATGGGCAGCGGGTGAACGACCGATTCCGTCCCCCCACAGATGACAACATCCGCGACACCCTGGCGCAAATGATCGACGGCGTTGGCAATCGACTCCGTTCCGGAGGCGCAGGCCGAAACGCACGTGCGCGCCCCACCTCGGGTGGAGAGGTCCATCGAGATTGCAGCTGCTGCGGCATTCGGCATCAGCATGGGAATGGTCATAGGGAGCACGCGTCGAGCGCCCTTTTCCTTCATGACGTCCCAGGCGTCGAGCAGCGTGCCAAGGCCGCCAATACCGGTGGCAAAATCGACGAGGATGCGTTCCTTTGCGTCACCGGGTTCGCCGGCATCTTTCCACGCCTCGCGTGCGGCGATGACAGCGAGTTGAGCGGAAGGGTCGAGTCGCTTCATCTCGATGCGCTCGAGCACATCAACCGCCGGTACTTTGACGCGCCCCGCGAAGGTGACGGGAAGTTCGTAGGTCTGAACCCACTCTTCCGTGAGCGTGCGAATCCCGCTCTCCTTGCGCAGAAGCGCCTCCCACGTGTCGCGAACATTTCCGCCGAGAGGGGAGGTGGCACCGATACCGGTTACAACGATGGTGGTCATGTCACACTTCCGTTTGGTGAAGTCAACAGCGGCGGAGCGATCACCCCGCCGCCGCAGCGCCCTAGGACTGAGCCGAGACGATGTAGTCGACTGCGTCGTCGACGGTCACGAGTTCCGAGACCTTGTCATCCGGAATCTTCACGCCGAATTCTTCTTCTGCATTAACAACGATGGTCATCATCGAGATCGAGTCGATGTCGAGGTCATCCGCGAACGACTTGCCGAATACGACATTCTCAACCGGCACACCGGTTTCGTCGTTGACAAGCGCTGCGAGGCCTGCGAGGACCTCATCTTTCGAGTGAGCCATAAGTTTTCTCCTTGTTTGGTTTTGGTGATGCTGTCCCTATTTTACGGGGTCGGGTGACGATTAGTTAGGGAAGACGCACGATTTGCGCGGCGTAGACGAGTCCAGCGCCAAACCCGATTATCAGCGCGTATCCTCCACTGAGCTCGGGGTGCTCCTCGAGCACGCGGTGCATCGCGAGTGGAACGGAAGCGGCGGAGGTGTTTCCCGTCGTTTCGATATCGCGGGCGATGACAACGCTTTCGGGGACCGCGAGTTGCTTGGCAAACTCGTTGATGATGCGCATGTTCGCTTGGTGGGGAATGAACGCCGCCAAATCGCTACTGGTGATGCCGGCGTCATCCAACGCCTGTTGAGCGACTTTGGCCATTTCCCAGACCGCCCAGCGAAAGACCGTCTGTCCGTCTTGGCGCAGGGTGGGGTATTCACCCTCGGGGTCGTCAAACGCCTCGCGAAGGGGACGGTCCATTCCAACCGAGTCCCACTTGCCTCCGTCGGAACCCCAGACGGTGCTCGAAATACCGGGTTCATCCGCTGGGCCGATGACGACGGCGCCGGCGCCATCTCCAAGCAAGAACGAAATCGTGCGGTCCGTCGGTTTAGCGATGTCACTGAGTTTCTCTGCGCCGACCACGACGACATATCGCGCGGCGCCGGAGCGGACGAGCGCATCGGCTTGGGCAATCCCGTAACAGAAACCGGCACACGCAGCGGAAATGTCATAGGCGGCGGCGGGGGTGGCACCAATGCGGTCAGCGACGAGCGCGGCCATCGACGGTGTCTGCACGGTATTCGAAATTGTCGCGATGATTACGGCACCCACTTCGCTCGGTGATATCCCGGCCTTCGTGATTGCTTCGGTTGCGGCTGCTGTCGCGAGGTCGGCGGCAGAGAGTGTCTGTGACGCCCTCGTTCGGGTGATTACTCCCGTGCGCTGGCGAATCCACTCGTCACTGGAATCAATGGGTCCGGCGATGTCGTCGTTCGTGACTACTAGATCGCCGCGAGCCGCGCCCACCGCGAGGATTCGCGTAAAGGGTGACCCGACGGATTGTCGAAGTGCGGGTTGAGTCATGATGCCTCCAAGAGTTCGATTGCTGCGGAAAGATCGTCTGGCGTTTTGACGGCGACGGTCGGTGTGCCTTTTAGTGCACGTTTCACAAGACCGACCAGTGCCCCGGCCGGTGCAAGTTCGATGACACCGGTGACGCCGTCGCGAGCGAAAGCCTCCATGCACAAATCCCAGCGAACGGGGCTCGACACCTGGCCGATGAGTAGGTCGAGGTAGTGAGAACCCGCTGAGACGCGTGACCCGTCCTTGTTGGTGTAGGTCGAAATGTCGGGATCGCTGGTTTCCACTTGTGCGGCTGCTTCGCGAAGCGTGTCAACCGCTCCACCCATGTACGACGTGTGAAAGGCGCCCGCCACGGACAGCGGAATCACGCGTGCTCCGGCGGGAGGGTTTTCGGCCAGGGCCGCGAGTGCGTCCTTACCGCCGGCCACGACGACCTGTCCGCCACCGTTCATATTCGCGGGGAACAATCCCAGCTCACCGAGACGCTGGTCAATGTCGGCGGCGTCGCCACCGAGGAGAGCGCTCATCCCGGTTTCGATTTTTGCCGCTTCTTCCGCCATCGCTCGTCCCCGAACGCCGACCAGGTGAACAGCGTCGGTCTCTGTCAGGATTCCCGAAACGGCTGCCGCGGCAAATTCTCCGACCGAGTGACCGGCGACGGCACCCACGTGTTCGCGTCGACCGTTGAGAAGTAGTCGTGCGCTGACGAGTGAGGCGGAAACAATCAGCGGCTGAGCAATTTTGGTGTCGCGAATCGTCTCGTCGTCCGAGACCGTTCCGTGGGTGATGAGGTCAACCTTCGCCGCTTCTCCGAGTTCGCCGAGGTGCTCTCGCACACCGTCAACGTCGAGCCATGGCGCCAAGAATCCAGGGGACTGGGAGCCCTGACCCGGTGCGACGATGACAATCATTCTTCCCCCCTACGAATCCCCACCGGGGTTCCCGGTGGTACCTGCGGTGACATCATCCAGGCGATAGCGCGTGAAGGCATCGACCACGACCGAACGATCGATTTCGCCACGCTTTGCCAACTGCTCCAGCACGCGAACAACGATGGACTCGGTGTCGATCGCAAAATAACGGCGAGCGGCTGCTCGGGTGTCTGAGAAACCGAAACCGTCGCCCCCGAGGGTCGCGAAGTCGGTGGGGACGTATGGGCGAATCTGATCCGACACCGCATGCATCCAGTCACTCACCGCGACGACAGGCCCCGCTTCGCCGCGAAGGCGTTCGGTTACAAAAGGAGTGCGGGGGAGTTCCTCAGGGTGGAGGAAGTTGTAGCGGTCGGCGTCGCGGCCGTCGCGTCGAAGTTCGTTCCAGGACGTGACCGACCAAATGTCGGCGGCAACGCCCCAGTCATCCTGCAGAAGTTTCTGAGCATCCAGTGCCCACGGCACCGCGACTCCGGACGCAAGAATCTGTGCGCGGTGCCCATCGCCGCTCGCCGCACGGTACTTATACATTCCCCGCAACAAACCGTCGACGTCAAGGTTCTCGGGCTGTTCGGGTTGAATGTTCGGTTCGTTGTAGACGGTGAGGTAATAGAAAACATTCGGATTCTCGTGTGTGCCGCCATACATGCGGTCGATTCCCGCCTTAATGATGTGTCCGATTTCGAAGGCGAACGCGGGGTCGTAGGCCACGACAGCGTCGTTGGCCGATGCAATCAGGTGCGAGTGGCCGTCAGCGTGTTGCAGTCCTTCGCCCGTGAGGGTTGTCTTGCCAGCAGTTGCTCCGATAATGAAGCCGCGCGCCATTTGGTCACCCGCCAGCCACATCTGGTCACCGGTCCGCTGGAACCCAAACATCGAGTAGAGCACATAGATCGGAATCATAACTTCGCCCTGCGTTGCATAGGACGTTCCCGCGGCGGTGAATGCGGCCATCGCACCCGCTTCGTTGATGCCCGTGTGCAGGATTTGACCCTTGACGCTCTCTTTATAAGCGAGCAGCTGTTCTCGGTCGACGGAGGTGTAATTCTGGCCGCTCGGGTTGTAGATCTTTGCCGTGGGGAAGAAGGAGTCCATTCCAAACGTTCGTGCTTCGTCGGGGATGATGGGGACCAGTCGGTGACCGAATGTTTCGTCGCGCAGCAAATCCTTCAGGAGACGCGCGAATGCCATCGTTGTGGCGATTTCCTGCTTACCGGAACCTTCAGCACCTTGCTCTAAATGTTTCGGGTCTACCGGCGGGAGCGGTGTGAACGTTGTCCGTCGCTGGGGGAGTGCCCCACCGAGGTGACGACGTCGTTCGAGCAAATACTGAATTGCGGGGTCATCATCGGCGGGTCGGTAATAGGGAGGGCGGTAGGGGTCGGCCTCGAGCTGTTCGTCAGAAATCGGAATCCGCAGACCATCCCGGAACGACTTGAGAACCTCAAGAGTGAGCTTCTTCATCTGGTGAACGGCGTTGCGACCCTCAAACGCCTTACCCAGTCCGTAACCCTTAACGGTCTTTGCGAGAATCACCGTCGGCTGGCCCTTGTGGCTGAGCGCCTCCGCGTATGCCGCGTAGAGCTTGCGGTAATCGTGGCCACCGCGTTTGAGAGACCAAATCTTGTCGTCCGACCAGTCGGCGACCATCGCCGCTGTGCGCGGATCGCGACCGAAGAAGTTCTCGCGGATGTACGCGCCCGACTCGGCCTTGAACGTTTGGAAGTCACCGTCGGGGGTGGAATTCATGAGGTCCCGCAGTGCGCCATCTGAATCCTGCGCCAAGAGCTCGTCCCATTCACGGCCCCACACGACCTTAATGACGTTCCACCCGGCACCGCGGAAGAACGACTCCAGTTCCTGGATGATTTTCCCGTTGCCGCGAACCGGCCCATCGAGTCGTTGCAGGTTGCAGTTCACGACGAACGTCAGATTGTCAAGGTTGTCGTTCGCCGCAAGCTGAAGGGCTCCGCGCGATTCGACCTCGTCCATTTCGCCATCACCGAGGAACGCCCAGACGTGCTGATCCGAGGCATCGGTGATGCCGCGGTTGGTGATGTACTTGTTGAACTGTGCCTGATAAATGGCGTTGATCGGACCAAGACCCATCGACACCGTTGGGAATTGCCAAAATTCGGACATCAGCCGGGGGTGCGGATACGACGACAATCCGCCGGCGAAGTGGGACTTCTCCTGTCGGAAACCGTCCAGTTGATCCTCGGTCAACCGTCCTTCAAGATACGCGCGGGCGTACATGCCGGGTGCGGCGTGGCCCTGGTAAAAAATCTGGTCGCCCCCGCCAGGGTGCTCGGGTCCTCGGAAAAAGTGGTTGTGTCCCACCTCGTAGAGCGATGCGCCCGAGGCATATGACCCGATGTGACCGCCGACGCCGATTCCCGGTGCCTGCGCGCGGTGAACCATAACCGCCGCGTTCCAGCGAATCCAGGAACGGTACTGGCGCTCCATCTCTTCATCACCAGGAAACGCTGCCTCGTTTTCCGGCGCAATCGTATTCAAATAATCCGTCGTCGGCACCATGGGAACACCGAGATGCAAATCCTTGGAACGCTTCAAGAGCGACAACATGAGGTCGCGACCGCGTCCGTGACCCTGTGACTCGACTACCGCATCGAGAGACTCGCGCCACTCGGCGGTCTCCTCGGGGTTCGAGTCAATATCGGAAAACGAATACGGGTCTTGATCGTTGACGGCCATTCAGGTGCTCTTCCATTCAGTGGTGGCGAGGAAGTGTGACGGTCCGGGTGTGGAGTGTCACCGTCCTATCCTAGGGCGCGACACGCGCAGCCGCTCAGTCGACTACTATTGACCGCACGGGCCTGTAGCTCAGTTGGTTAGAGCGCCACGCTTACACCGTGGATGTCGGGAGTTCGAGTCTCTCCGGGCTCACTCATAGAGTGAACTTCACCTCGCCCTGTCTATCAGACACGAGGACCCACTGGGTCCTCGTGCTCCGGGCTCACTACTAATAGTGAACCAATACCGTTTTAGGTTTCGATGACGTGAACGAGCGTGTCGATGAAGTTCGTGAAGGTTGTCGAGTTCTTGACGACTTCGTTCATTCGTGTTCGATCGGCGAAGACATCCACGATTTGTTCGAATACGGACTGAAACTCTTCACGACCGCTCGCAGCGAAAGCGATGAGTGCCACAACACTCACCTTGTGCTCGCCCCAGTCCGACGGCTCTTCGTTCACGGCAATCGCGATCGTCGGCCGTTCGGCGGTCATGGTCATCGCGTGGGGAACAGCCAGCCCGTCGACAAACACAGTCGACGACATGTTTTCTCGCTCAATCGCACTGTCGATGTAGGACTCGTCAATGATCTCGAGTGAAATCAGTGACGCCCCGAGTCCGCGAATCATGTCTTCGGGGTTGTCGAATCGAACGTTTCGGAAAAACGTTTCCGCTTGAAAGTACTTGAGCAGTTGCTCGCGGATTGCGCTGCGCCGGCGAATACGCCGTGCGCGCGCCGCGACTTTGCGCACGGAATCGACGTCGGCTTCGGTGAGGAACGGTTGCACCAACACGATGGAATCCGAATCAAACGGGAGGGGAATTGTCGTGATGACCATTTCGGTGTTGATGTCACTCGGGCGCACGTCGGTGCGGGTGATGACCGATTCGATGGACACCTCCGCGCCGAGCATCTTTTCAACCGATTCGCGCATAACGATATGCACGTCGTAATACGACGGACTAACAATCGTCGCCGACACACGGTTCTTCGCTTGAGCCTGGCGCTCGAGGTGGCTTCCAATGTGTAGCGCGATGTAGGAGATCTCGTCTTCGTCGACGACGATGTCACGCTCGCGCTGAATCGTTGAGGCGATGAACACGGCAATGTCCCAGACCAGGGGGTAATTCGCCTTGATTGACTTTTGTAAAGGATTGCGTGACGGAGAGTCAAATTTGGCGCGCGTGACAAGGTGGCCAATGTGTAGCGCGAGTCGCTCAATCAGGTCGTCGTTTCGCAATTCGATGAGGTATTCATCGTGAACGAGGTCGAGCGCCTTGGCCGTCGTCTCGCGGTCGTCGGGGGCGGCACGAGCAGCGTCCGAATCGGCACCCGGTGTGATGATGCGCATCACCAGTTGCCGAGTCAGGTACGTTTCTTCGCGCGCGCCGAGATCCACGTCGAAGTGTCGTTTGACGAGGTCGCGCAGAATCCCGGCAACGAATTGTGTGTCGGCGTCCAGAGGCTGGTCGTCGTCGGGGAGTGTCAGCCCTTGACGAACACGATCGACCGCAATCGCCAGGTGCAGCAAGACGGCATCAATACCGTATTCGTTGATGATGAAGTGGTTGTAATCGAGGCGCTCGATCAGGTCCGTCTTAAACTCCACGAGCGATTCGAGTTCAAATCGTTTCGCAATTGTGTCGAGTGAGAGCAGCCCCGTGTCGGTTGTCTCGTGAACAAGATTCGACAGGAGCCTGCGGAGTTGTGTTTCATCCGCGCGGAACACGAGGACACTGTCTACCCGATCCAGTTGTACGCCGACGTCTTCGGCAATCGTTCGAATCCGTTTAACGTCGTTGTCAATCGTCGGTATCGACACGTGGAGGTCGGAAGCGAGATCGTCGATGGTCACCCCGTTGACGCTCTCGGCCAGTCGATGCGCGATGTAATGGGCTCGTTCCCGCGGAGTCGAGGGGATCGTGTCGGGGGCTGCATCGAAAGCCGAACGGTAGGCGAAATAGGAGTCTCGATTGAGTCGATAGCCCGCGCTCGAGGTCGCAATTATGTCGAAAGGGTGCGCGGCTGACTTTGCCGCCGTGACATAGGACCGGACGCTGCGCGTTGAAACTCCAAGGCGTTCGGCAAGGGTCGCCGCCGGAAGCCACTCGTCGCTTCCGCGGAGTTGCTCCAGCAGTCCCG
>CAJAKC010000045.1 GCA_903940225.1 uncultured Microbacteriaceae bacterium | reverse complement strand
TGAACGAGGACGTGCGTTCCCCCGCCGATGCACACCCAGAACGCGGATTCCGCGACGGTTCCGGAACCGCCGGCGATTATTCCGAGCACACCGAGCAGTTTGACGTCTCCCCACCCCAAATCTGCAACGACCGCAAGAATCGCGGCGCCCGCGAGGACGATAACGGCCCACTGGACGGACTCGCCCAGGTTGTGAGGCCAGAATTGCGCAACAATGCCCACCGCGGCGGGATAGGCCGGCAGGGTAAGACGATCGGGCAGGCGGTGTTCGGCGAAATCAATTCGGGCGAGGGCCGTCGCCCATGGGACCAGTGCGCAGACGTACAGTGCCGACATCCCGTCACGGTAGCCGTGACGCCCACTTGCCGAGGAAATTGCTCCACACATGCGAAACGGGGGCCCCGAAGGACCCCCGTTCTGCGTGAAGCGGTTTAGTACTCGGTCGAGAACCCACTGGAGTCGTACGACGCCGAGTTGAACGAGTCGATGTCCGCGTAGGTGAACGCGTCATCCGAGAAGCCTCCGACCTCGAAGTGGCGCGACGGGTAACGCTTGTCTGCCTCTGCGACGTTGGCGGTGATTTCGGTTCCGCGGTACTTCTGCAGACCGGTTCCCGCCGGGATGAGCTTTCCGATGATGACGTTCTCCTTGAGACCGATGAGCGGGTCGGACTTGCGGTCCAGAGCGGCCTGCGTGAGAACGCGGGTCGTCTCCTGGAACGATGCGGCCGACAGCCACGACTCGGTTGCGAGCGACGCCTTGGTGATACCGAGCAGTTCGGCACGGGCGGTCGCGGGCTTGGCTCCGCGCGACACGGCGTCGCGGTTTGCCTCGCGGAAACGGATGTTGTCGACGAGTTCACCGGGAACGAACTCGGTGTCTCCCTGGTCAACAATCGAGACCATGCGCAGCATCTGACGAACGATGACCTCGATGTGCTTGTCGTGGATGGGGACACCCTGCGACTTGTACACACCCTGGACGCCTTCGACGAGGTGCTTTTGGACCTCGCGAACGTTGAGCACTCGAAGGATGTCCTTCGGGTCGCGCGTTCCTTCGAACAGCTGCGTGCCGACCTCGACCGACTGGCCGTCTTCGACGAGCAGCTTCGCGTTCTTCAGAATCGTGTAGCTGTAAACCTCGTCACCGTTGTCCGGCGTGAGGATGAGCTTGCGAGTTACACCCGACTCATCGAGCGACACGCGGCCCTTGGCGTCGGCGATGGGGCTGACCGAACGCGGGGTGCGAGCTTCGAAGAGCTCGGTGACACGGGGAAGACCCTGGGTGATGTCAACCGCCGCAGCCGAACCACCGGTGTGGAAGGTACGCATGGTCAACTGGGTTCCGGGCTCACCGATCGACTGGGCGGCGATGATGCCGACGGCTTCACCGAGGTCAACGGTCTTACCCGTTGCCATCGAAAGGCCGTAGCACGCGCCACAAACACCCTGACGTGATTCACACGTCAACGGCGAACGGACGAGCAGCGAGGTGACACCAGCGGCGACGAGATCCTTAATCGTCTGACGACGAATCTCGGCTCCCGCTTCGGCAACAGGCTTGCCCTTACCGTCGAGTGCCGCAGCAGCGAGGGTACGAGCGAACACGAGGTTCTCGACGTTGTCGACAGCCTCACCGTTTTCAGCGATCGTGAATTCGAGTCCCTTGGTCGTTCCGCAGTTCTCTTCACGGATGATGACGTCCTGCGACACATCGACGAGTCGACGAGTCAGGTAGCCCGAGTCAGCGGTGCGCAGAGCGGTGTCAGCGAGTCCCTTACGGGCACCGTGGGTGGCGATGAAGTATTCGGCAACCGACAGTCCCTCGCGGTACGAGTTCTTGATCGGGGTCGAGATGATCTCACCCTTCGGGTTCGCAACAAGGCCACGCATACCGGCGATGTTGCCGACCTGCAGCCAGTTACCGCGGGCACCCGAGGTGACCATGCGGTTGATGGTGTTGTACCCATCCGCTGCGAAGTCCGCCTTGAGTTCAACCGAGATTTCCTTGTTCGCTTCGGTCCAGATGCCGATGAGCTCCTTGTGGCGCTCGAGTTCGGAGATGAGTCCCTTTTCGAACTGCTGGTCGACCTTGGCGGCCAGCTTCTCGTGCTTCTCGATGATCGCACCCTTGGCCTTCGGGGTGATGACGTCGCTCAGTGCGACGGTGACACCCGAGCGGGTCGCCCAACGGAAACCAGCGTCCTTGAGGCGGTCGAGCGTTGCCGCAACTTCCACCTTCGGGTACTGCTCGGCGAGGATTTCGACGATCTCGGTGATGACACCCTTGTCGGCGACCTTGGTCACGTAGGGGTAGTTCGCCGGGAGCTGCTCGTTGAAGATCGCCTGTCCGAGGGTCGTCGTGAATGCGGCCCCGGGCGTGAAGTTCTCGGGCGCAACGCCATCGAACTCGGTGACGCCGGGAACACGCATCTTGATGAGCGCGTTGATGTGGATGTGGTTCAGGTCGTGCGCCATGGTCGCTTCGGCGATGCCGCTGAAGATCTTGCCTTCACCGATAGAGCCGGGGCGAACGGTCGTGAGGTGGTGCAGACCGATGATCATGTCCTGGGTCGGAACCGTAACCGGTCGGCCGTCCGAGGGCTTGAGGATGTTGTTCGAGGCGAGCATGAGGACGCGCGCTTCGGCCTGGGCCTCAACCGACAGCGGAAGGTGAACCGCCATCTGGTCGCCGTCAAAGTCGGCGTTGAACGCTGCACAGACGAGCGGGTGAAGCTGAATCGCTTTACCTTCGACGAGCTGCGGTTCGAATGCCTGAATTCCGAGGCGGTGAAGCGTCGGTGCACGGTTCAAGAGAACCGGGCGGTCACGGATGATCTCTTCGAGCTCTCCCCAGACCTCGGGGTATGCACGCTCGACCATGCGCTTCGCGCTCTTGATCGACGAGGCAAGTCCCTTGTCTTGGAGTTGCTTGATGACATACGGCTTGAACAGTTCGAGAGCCATCTGCTTGGGCAGTCCACACTGGTGAAGCTTGAGCTGAGGACCAACAACGATGACCGAACGACCCGAGTAGTCGACGCGCTTTCCGAGCAGGTTCTGGCGGAAACGTCCCTGCTTTCCCTTGAGCATGTCGGACAGTGACTTGAGCGCACGGTTACCGGTACCGGTAACGGGGCGGCCACGACGACCGTTGTCGAACAGTGCGTCGACCGCTTCTTGCAGCATGCGCTTTTCGTTGTTCTTGATGATCTGCGGGGTCTGCTGCTCGTCGAATCGCTTGAGACGGTTGTTGCGGTTGATGACGCGGCGGTACAGGTCGTTGAGGTCGGAGGTCGCGAAACGTCCACCATCGAGCTGAACCATCGGACGAAGGTCCGGCGGGATGACGGGGATGACACGCATCACCATCGACTCGGGAAGCGGAACGTCCTTCGGGTCCTGGCCAGCAGGGACGAGGAACGAGTTGACAACGCGCAGGCGCTTGATCGCACGAACCTTGCGCTGTCCCTTGCCGTTCTGGATTTCGTCGCGCAACACGTCAGCGGTCTCGATGAGCTTCTGACGGTCGTTGGCGCCCATTCCCTTGAGAACGTGCTCGATCGCTTCGGCTCCCATGAGGGCGGTGAAGTAGGTCGCTCCCAGTGCGTCCTTCGCGGGGTCCGTGTTTCCGCGGAAGTTGTCAACCAGGAAGCGGAAGGCGACGTCGTCGGCCTTGAGCTCGTTCTGCTTGAGGTTGCGGAACGCATCCCACGAGTTAGTCCACATCGCGATGTCGTCGTTGAACGACTTGCTGATGTTGGCAATTTCGCGGTCAGCCAATTCCCGGGCCTTGCGCTTGACGTCGGCCTTGGCCTCTTCGGCTTCGAGCTTCGCGAGATCGGTTTCGAGTTCCTTCTGGCGCTCAGCAACTTCCTCGTCACGAACCTTCTCGAGGTCGCGGATTTCCGTCTGCACGCGCTTCTCGACCATCGGCAGGTCCTCGTGGATCGCCTGTTCGTTGATGCTCGTGACCATGTAGGCAGCGAAGTAGATGACCTTTTCGAGGTCCTTCGGCGCCATGTCGAGAAGGTATCCGAGGCGACTCGGAACACCCTTGAAGTACCAGATGTGGGTAACCGGTGCGGCGAGTTCGATGTGGCCCATGCGCTCACGTCGAACGGCCTGGCGGGTTACCTCAACACCGCATCGCTCGCAGGTGACACCCTTGAAGCGGACACGCTTGTACTTGCCACAGGCGCATTCCCAGTCCTTCGACGGACCAAAGATCTGTTCTCCGAACAGACCGTCCTTCTCGGGCTTGAGGGTGCGGTAGTTGATGGTTTCGGGCTTCTTCACTTCACCGCTCGACCATGAACGAATCTGGTCGTTCGTGGCGAGCTTGATGCGAATCTTCTCAAACGTTGTTGCGTCGATCACGTTGTTCTCTTTCGTGTTTCTCGAAATTCGGGAATCTTGGGGGTGCGCTTAGTCGGCGTAGTCCACGGCGGCGGTCTCTTCACGGGCGATGTTGACACCCAGTGAAGCGGTCGCACGATCGGCGTCATCCGCCGTGTTGCGAAGGTTGACAGGGTTCTCGCCCGCGTCGAGGACTTCGACGTTGAGACCGAGAGACTGCATTTCCTTCATGAGGACCTTGAAGGACTCGGGGATTCCCGGTTCCTGAATGTTCTGGCCCTTGACAATCGCTTCGTACACCTTGACTCGACCGGCGATGTCGTCGGACTTGATGGTGAGCAGCTCTTGCAGAGCATAAGCAGCGCCGTAGGCCTCGAGAGCCCACACCTCCATCTCACCGAATCGCTGTCCGCCGAACTGCGCCTTGCCACCGAGCGGCTGCTGGGTGATCATCGAGTACGGTCCCGTCGAACGCGCGTGAATCTTGTCGTCAACGAGGTGGTGGAGCTTGAGGATGTACATGTATCCGACCGAAACGGGGTCGGGGAACGGTTCACCGGAACGGCCATCGAAAAGTCGCGCCTTACCCGACTTGCCGATGAGCTTCTGTCCGTTTTCACGGGGAAGCGTCGCGTCGAGCAGTCCAGCGATTTCCTCTTCGTGTGCGCCGTCGAAGACGGGGGTGGCAACTTTCGTGCCCGGTGCGAGCTCGCGCGCCTCTTCCGGAAGTACCTTCGCCCACGCGGGGTTTCCGTCAACCTTCCATCCCTGCTTGGCAGCCCATCCGAGGTGGATTTCGAGGACCTGACCGAAGTTCATTCGACCGGGAACACCGAGCGGGTTGAGGACGACGTCGACCGGAGTTCCATCCTCGAGGAACGGCATGTCCTCGACGGGCAGAATCTTGGCGATAACACCCTTGTTTCCGTGACGACCAGCGAGTTTGTCACCTTCGGAGATTTTGCGCTTCTGAGCGATGTAGACGATGACCTTCTTGAGAACGCCGTTGCCGAGTTCGTCATCGTCGTCGTTGGCGTCAAAGATCTTGACGTCGATGACGGTTCCCTGCTCGCCGTGCGGCACACGAAGAGACGAGTCACGAACTTCCTTGCCCTTTTCGGCGAAGATCGCACGGAGGAGTCGCTCTTCGGCGCTGAGTTCGGTCTCACCCTTGGGGGTGATGCGGCCGACGAGGATGTCACCGGGGCGAACCTCGGCACCGATGCGAACGATTCCCTCTTCGTCGAGGTGAGCGAGGCTCTCCACCGACTGGTTGGGGATGTCACGCGTGATTTCCTGCGGTCCGAGCTTCGTGTCGCGGGCGTCGACTTCGTACTCTTCGATGTGAATCGACGAGAGCGTGTCGTCCTTGACGAGGTTCTGGCTGAGAATGATCGCGTCCTCGAAGTTGTGGCCTTCCCATGACATGAATGCCACGAGCAGGTTCTTTCCGAGGGCGAGTTCACCCTTGTCCGTCGCGGGACCATCGGCGAGGACGGCGCCTGCGGCGACCTTCTGCCCTTCGGCCACAGCGATGCGGTGGTTGTAGTTGGTTCCCTGGTTCGAACGCTCGAACTTGCGGAGCTCGTAACGCTCGTGTGCGCCACCGTCCTCCGCAACAACGATGTAGTCACCCGACACCTCTTCGACAACACCGGCTCCGCCTTCGCGGACGACGATGACGTCGCCGGCGTCAACCGCGGCGTACGACTCCATACCGGTTCCGACGATCGGGGCTTCCGAACGGAGGAGCGGCACAGCCTGACGCTGCATGTTGGCGCCCATGAGCGCGCGGTTTGCGTCGTCGTGCTCGAGGAACGGAATGAGCGACGTTGCAATCGACACCATCTGGCGCGGCGAAACGTCCATGTAGTCGACGCGTTCGCGAGGAACGGTGTCAACCTCTCCACCCTTGATTCGAACGAGTACACGCTCTTCGACCAACTTGCCGTCGGCGTCGACCGGCGCACCGGCCTGCGCGACAACGTGCTCGTCCTCGTCGCTCGCGGTGAGGTAGTCGATCTTGTTCGTGACCTTGCCGGCTTCGACACGTCGGTAGGGCGTTTCGATGAACCCGAACGAGTTGATGCGCGCGAAGGACGCGAGCGACCCGATCAGACCGATGTTCGGGCCTTCCGGGGTTTCGATGGGGCACATGCGGCCGTAGTGCGACGGGTGAACGTCGCGGACCTCAACACCGGCGCGCTCACGCGACAGTCCACCCGGTCCGAGCGCCGACAGACGGCGCTTGTGGGTGAGTCCCGCGAGCGGGTTGTTTTGGTCCATGAACTGCGAGAGCTGCGAAGTTCCGAAGAACTCTTTGATCGCGGCGGTCACGGGACGGATGTTGATGAGCGTCTGGGGCGTGATCGCCTCGACGTCTTGAGTGGTCATGCGCTCGCGGACGACGCGCTCCATGCGCGACAGTCCCGTGCGAATCTGGTTCTGAATCAGTTCACCAACGGCACGAATACGACGGTTTCCGAAGTGGTCGATGTCGTCGATGTCGAGACGCAGTTCGATGTTCTTTCCGTCGCGCTTGCCGGGGATGGTCTTCTGACCCTCGTGCAGAGCGATGAGGTACTTGATCGTCGCGGTGATGTCCGCGAGCGTCAGGACCGACTCGGTGACGGGAAGTTCGATTCCCAGCTTGCGGTTGAGCTTGTACCGGCCCACCTTCGCGAGGTCGAATCGCTTCGAGTTGAAGTAGAAGTTGTCGAGGAGTGAACGCGCGGCCTCGGTGGCAACCTGCTCACCCGGACGCAGCTTGCGGTAAATGTCCTTGAGCGCTTCGTCCTGGTTGAGGATCGTGTCGTGGTCAAGGGTGGCCTGAATCGAGGGCGAACCACCGAATTCCTTGAGGATGTCCTCGTTGGTCATGCCGAGGGCCTTAAGGAAGACGGTCACCGACTGGCGACGCTTGCGGTCGATGCGGACACCAACCTGGTCGCGCTTGTCGATTTCGAATTCGAGCCATGCGCCACGGCTGGGGATGACGCGACACGAGAAGAGGTCCTTGTCGATGGTCTTGTCGTCGACACGCTCGAAGTAGACGCCGGGGCTACGGACGAGCTGCGAGACGACAACTCGCTCGGTTCCGTTGATGACGAAGGTGCCCTTGGGGGTCATGAGCGGGAAGTCACCCATGAAGACGGTCTGAGTCTTGATCTCACCCGTCATATGGTTCATGAACTCGGCTTCGACGTAGAGCGGAGCGGCGTAGGTCTTGCCGCGTTCCTTGCACTCGTCGAGCTCGTACTTCTTTTCTTCGAGATACGGATTCGTGAACGACAACTGCATCGTGTCGTTCTCGATCGGCGAGATCTCTTCGAAGA
Source organism: uncultured Microbacteriaceae bacterium (assembly GCA_903940225.1). Lineage (GTDB taxonomy): Bacteria > Actinomycetota > Actinomycetes > Actinomycetales > Microbacteriaceae > MWH-TA3. Next base: position 96,217 of record CAJAKC010000045.1, on the reverse strand, counting down.
TTTCGGTGAGTCCGGACTTCGCAGCTCCGTCCTCTCCGATGAGCCACTTGAAACTTTCGGTCTGAAGAGCGAGCAGGTCAGGAACGGTCAATGCATCCGTTACCTTCGCAAACGACACGCGATTTGCATCGCGCCCGGTCCCTTGAGATTTCTTCTTTACAGCCACAGAATTGTCCTTCACGGGCACTCGGCCCAATTAGCTAGCGTGTGAGTTGGGACGCGCTGGAGAGTTCATTTCCCGCCACTATTTACGGGAATTCGGGCATCCACCATTTGATGACCGAGCAGAAAAGAGCGCAAACTGCTACGGTACACGACGAATGCGCGTTTGTAAAGTTACGAATTGGCAACGATTATGGGTGTTATGCCCTCTCCGCTTCAGCGACGCTTGACCGGTTCCGGTTTGATCGCGCAGATCATCCCCGATCCATGGCGCGGCGGCGGCTGGACGCTCGATATCGACGGAACACCACAGTCCCACGTCGACCTCTCCGACCCGACCGAACTGCACTTTGACTACATCCAACGAATCGGCCACGTCATCGACATGGCCTTCCCATCAGCGGCCGCCATCACCGCCCTGCACCTCGGCGCGGGCGCTCTGACCATCCCCCGATACATCGAGGCGACAAGGCCCAACTCTCGACAACAGGTCATCGAGATAGAACGCGACCTCATCGACTTTGTGCGCGAACACCTGCCTCTGCCCCGCGGTGCGTCGATTCGTTGTCGCTACGGTGACGCCCGCGAAGTAATGGAAGCGTTGCCCGTCGGTCTACTCGGGCAGGTCGACCTCATCGTCGTCGACGTCTTCCGCGGTGCGCGCACCCCGGCACACGTCACGAGCATCGAGTTCTATCGGGCCGCACAGCGACTGCTTTCCCCGGACGGCATCCTCGTCGCCAACGTTACCGACGGTCCGCCCATGACCTTTGCGCGCGGCCAACTCGCCACTCTGCGGCACGTGTTCGGCGACGCTCTCGCGACCGGCGAACAGAGTGTGATGCGCTCCAAGCGGTTCGGCAACGTCGTGCTCGTCGCGAGCGCCGCACCGTTACCGTGGGCGGCGAAACTCGCGGGGCGCGGGCCACACCCCGCTATCACCGCATCGGGTTCGGAGGCCGCCGAATGGTCTGCGGCCGGAACTCTCGTGACGGACGCGACGGCGATCGATTCCCCGCCGCCCGCGCGCACGCTTTTTCGCACCTAATTCACTGCCTGTTTAGCGTGTTCGACGGCACGTTGACCGTCCCCCGACTTATCGTTGAGCGCGTGGCGGAGTTGACCGAGGTTCACGCAATGGCTGAGAAGCTCATGGCGAATCATTTGCGTGGCACAAAAGACCCGTGGACGTTCAGGTTCGACAACGCGAAAAAGCGCGGCGGCCTGTGTAATCACGGCACGAAGACGATTTCGATGTCGAAGTACCTGTGCGAGTTGTGGTCTCTTGACGAGTGCGAACAAACGATGCTGCACGAAATTGCTCACGCACTCGCTCCGAAACATCACCGGCACACGCAGGAGTGGTACGACATCGCCGTATCGATTGGGTACACGGGATGGATTACGCATCGCAATGAGATTGCAACCCACCGAGCCACGTGGGTCGGGCTCTGCCCAGCTGGACACGAGTATCACCGGTTTCGCAAGCCCTACCACCGCAAAGAGTCCTGCCCGAAGTGCCACCGCGGCTATTCGGACAAGCACCGAATTGTGTGGGAGTACCGAGGCTAAGCGGGCTGCTGCTGAGTGATGCAGTGAATGCCGCCGCCGCGCGCAAAGAGCGGGCGTGCATCAATCAGTTCGACTGTTCGGCCGGGGTACGCCTTTTCGAGAATTCCCTTGGCCACCTCGTCGTTCGGGTCATCAAACCCGCAGAGGATGACGGCTCCGTTCACGACGTAGTGGTTGATGTAGGAATAGTCGACCGGACCCTCGTCGTCGGTCAGGACGATCGGGGCCGGAACCGGAATGACGTCAAAACCTTCGGCAACGAGCAGGTCCCGCACCACCGCAGAAACCGCGAAGTCGGGGTGTTCGGGGTTGCGCTGGTCGTGAAACAGGACGGTGTTGTCGTTACAGAAGGCGGCGACGATGTCGATGTGACCGCGTGTCCCGAAATCGTCATAGTCCCGAGTGAGCCCGCGGGGTACCCAGACGACCCGGCTTGCGCCCAAAGTGTCGAAGAGTTCCCGTTCGACGTCGTCTCTCGTCCAGCCCGGATTGCGGCCGGCATCGAGCTGGACGGTTTCGGTGACGAGGACGACCCCGTTTCCGTTGGTGTGGATTCCGCCACCCTCGTTTGTCATCGATGACGAAATGACGGTGGTGCCGGATTCCTCGAGAACCCGTCGTGCGATCTGGGAATCGTTGCCCCAGTTGGCCCACTCCTGCGCCCCCCAGCCGTTGAAAATCCAGTCGACACCGAGCATCGATCCGTCGCTCGCCCGCACGAACGTCGGGCCAATGTCTCGCATCCATGCGTCGTCGAGGGGTGCGATCACGACGTCCACTCGGGGGTCAAGCCATTCGCTGGCAACCTGGACCGCCGCCGGATCCACCACCATCGACACCGGTTCGTATTTGACGATGGTGTTCGCAACGGTCGACCACGCACGGCGGGCTTCCTCGATTTCCGCGTCGGTTTCACCGAGGCTGTATCCGCCGTGTGGCCACGCCATCCACGTGCGTTCGTGTCGTTCCCATTCAGCAGGCCAGCGGGGCACCATTTAGCTCTCCTTGAGTCGTTCGACGAGGTCCATGAGAATCTCGAATGTGGTCAACGGATTGACAATCGCGAATCGGAAAACAGGCTCATCGCGGTACTTGGACGAGAAGCACGCGGCGATCTGTTCGTCAAACATCTTGTCACCCCACGCAACATATTGTTCCTGCGTCCAGCCTTTTCGTCGGAACACGACGACCGACAGCATCGGGTCGCGAACGAGTTCGAGGTGGTCGCTCTCGCGGATCACCTGGGCAATGCGCTGCGCTAGTTGGTTGTTCGACTCAATCGCGTCACGATAGGCGGTGACACCGTGTGTCGCCATCGAGAACCACAGTGGCAAACCACGGGCGCGGCGCGACAGGTGAACGGCAAAGTCAGATGGATTCCACTCGGTTGTGTCGGTCAGGACATCAAGATACGAGGCGTGTTGGGTGTGCGCCGCGCGACCAATCGCGGGATTCCGGTAGATCAATGCACAGGCGTCGAATGGCGCATACAGCCACTTGTGCGGGTCAACGATAAACGAGTCGACGTCGCCCAGCCCCGCGAAGTGCTTCTTGGTGCTCGGGGCGAGCATCGCCGCGACACCGTAAGCGCCGTCGACGTGAACCCAGACATCGTGGGCGCGGCCGACTTCGACAACACTCGCGATGTCATCCACGATTCCGAAGTTCGTTGTGCCCCCCGTAGCGACGATCGCAAAGATTCCGTCCCAATCCCCGGCAAGAGTTTCCTCAATCACCTGGCCATAGAGGCGCCCGTCGGCGCCAACCGGAATCTTAATGACGTCGATATCCATGACGCGCGCAGCGTGCGCGACGGATGAGTGCGCTTCTTCCGAGGCGGCAACCCGCCACCGCACCGGGCGGCTCAGTCCAGCTTCTTCGCGCTTGCGCATCGCTTCCTGACGAGCGGCGACCAACGCGCTGAGATTTCCGACGGTTCCGCCCTGCACAAAGACGCCACCGGCACCGGTCGGCATTCCCGCCTCGCGCGCGAGGAACGTGAGTACCTCGTTCTCGGCGTACACCGCACCGGCACCTTCGAGCCACGAGCCACCGAACACGCTCGACGCAGACACCACGAGGTCAAACAGAATCGACGCCTCCGACGGCGCGGTGGGGATGAATGAAACTTGCCCGGGGAAGTCAATCGACATGCAGGCCGGAGCGAGGATTTCCGTGAACAGGTCGAGAGCGGTGTCTCCGCCGATGCCCGCTTCGGTCACGGTGTCGGGCATTATTGCCCGCAATTCCTTATAGGTCGCTGAGCGATCGAGCGGCGGATCCATCTCCATGCGCTCGCGCGTGTACTGGAAAATCTTTTCGCGCAGCGCGACCGTTGCCGCGTCGTGCTTGTGCATTCGTTGTGGGTCATTCATCAGTTACTCCAGAGGTCAGTGCACCCTAGATTACGCGTGCGTTGCCGTTTCCCTAGATGTGTTGCGCCAATCGGCGCGAAAACACAACTTGACTCCGTTCAGAGCGCCGTAAATGAGCGTTTCTTGCGCGGGTTGGTGAACCGGGCCAACTATCTCTGGGTGACTGTATTCAACGCGGCGCGCAACACCTGGCCGCGACCACCGACGAACTCGGAATCGATCGCCTCGAGCAATGCCTCGTGGAAAGGGATCCAACGGATGTCGAGGGCATCTTGTCGAGGCTGGCACTCCCCGCTCACGGGGACAATGTAAACGAGAGACACGGCGTGCTGACGTTCGTCGACGAGCCTGCCGGGGAACGGAAAGTATTCGGCGACCGTCGCGGGAACCGGCGAGAGCGGGAGCCGCGGAAAAGCCAGTGAGCCCAAATCCTTCTCGAGATTTCGAACAAGCGCATCGCGAATCGACTCGCCGTATTTGACGCGACCCGCGACGAGCGCTGATCTCATTTCGCCGTACTGATCGACGCGAATGAGTACACCGATGTCGGTGACGAACCCGAGGTCGTCGACGTGAACGGGAACCGCCTCGACGTACAGCATCGGAATTCGGCGCCGGACGTCGTCGAATTCGTCGTCCGAGAACCAACCCGGATCGGGCGTGCGCACATCGTTCATCTTGTTATTCTCCCACGCAACCGAGCCGGGAAGCGGAACATCGGGCAAAGCGAAAGCCCCGGTCACAAACAATGTGAACGGGGCCTCGAGGCTCAGTAATTGTTACTGGCAGCTGTCACACTGCAGCAGGTCCATCGGGTCGACGGGAACCGCGTAGCCGCCAACACTGTCGTTGTCGAAGTCCATACGTTCCTCCTGTGGTTCAAGGTTGCGGCGTAACCGCGGTAGATGAACACTATATCGCGGGAATGACAGGAGTGTAGTTCCACTACATATTGTGTTTCTCGGCGTGTCGCAATACATGAGGGAAGTACCGACAATCGGGCCGCGATGGGGGCCGGGGAGGGCCGCTTTCCCCCGATTTCGCGGGAGTACACCCAAGGTGCTAATCTCGCATGGTGCCTTTGTGCACGCGCCCCGATAGCTCAGTGGTAGAGCACTTCCATGGTAAGGAAGGGGTCGTCAGTTCAATCCTGACTCGGGGCTCGACCTTAAAGGTTGCGGCGGGGTAGCTCAGGTGGTTAGAGCACACGGCTCATAATCGTGGTGTCGCGGGTTCGAGTCCCGCCCTCGCTACCAATAGGCGTTAATCGGTGTACTTTTTGAGCCACACAAACGGATCGACCGCGACGCCGTCCACGTGAATTTCGAGGTGCAAGTGGGCGCCGGTGGACGTGCCGGTGTTACCGACACGACCGACATAGTCGGCGACTTTAACCTCATCGCCCTCTTTGAGGTCCACCGAGTTGCGTTCCATGTGCGCGTAGATGGAATCGAAGACGAGCCCATTCAGATCGTGACGAATGACGACCCAACGGCCAAAGCCCCACGTATCGTTGTGAACTGCTTTGACGACACCGTCGGCGATCGCATAGATTGCCGACCCTTCTTTCGGGTCAAAGTCGAGCCCCTGGTGCAACGTAGAACAGGCGGCGCACGGGGCAACTCGGGCGCCGAAAGGGGAAGAAATGGGAGCCGCGTAAGGAAACGGCCACCGAACGATTCCCGTACTCGCCACGGAATACGAGAAGTTTCCCGAACCGTATCTCAACGAAAGGAGGTCCCCGTAGTTGCTGATTTTGAAAGTGCCGAGCGTGATCGGCGTTGCGACATCGGAATTCGATACTGCGGTGATTACCTGGTCAACACCGTTTTCGGTCGTCGCATATCCGGGCATCGCAAGATTGAAGCCCGTTGTCGGCAGCGTCAGAGTCACCATAAACGCACCAATCACCAGGACGACGAGTCCCCGAATGCTCGTCGACCAGGTCTCCCGTGCAATCCGTCGAATCGCTCGGCCGGCGCGCGGCACGAAATCTCGACCCACACGTTGAGCACCTGCTGGGCGCAGACGAACGGTGCGAACGGCAGGGTCGCGGCGTGCTCCAATAATTGTGGCGGGAAGCGGTTTCTCGCCGGCGACCGCCGGCGCACTTTTGACGTTGCTGATGAGTTCCGATGCGGAAACTGGCTGGGGAACGCCATCCGCGGCCGTTCGTGGTGATTGGTTGAGCAGTCGACGCTCGCGCCTCGTTAGAGGCTGACCCGCGGTTTCAGGGCTCACTGAATCCCGCGACGCGTCCTGCGGCGTGTTCAAGTGATTGCTCACGAAACCTCCCGTAATAACGGCATTGCGCAAGTTTATGCCAGTACCCTATGGGTGCGCCACTCGACGCTTCGTGCGACCAACCCTGGTGGTGGATGAGGGATTCGAACCCCCGAATGCTGAGCAGTCTGATTTACAGTCAGATCCCTTTGGCCGCTTGGGTAATCCACCGGATGCATTCCCAGCCGTTTATTCAACGGTTGAGTGCGCAATTGACAACAATACAAGATTGCGCTCAGGTGTGGAAACTCGATGCTGGTTGCGGATTTGACAAATCTTTGACAACGGGTGTTTCACAGTAAACGGTTTCGACCTAAACTCTAGGCATGGCTGATTCCGCTTTTGACATTGTGAGCAAGGTCGACTCTATGGAGCTCGATAATGCTGTCAACCAGACCGAGAAGGAACTTGCGTCGCGATTCGACTTCAAAGGGGTTGGCGCGACGATCGAGAAAAAGGCTACGGCGGTAAACCTCGCGGCCAGCTCCGAAGAACGCGTCAAGGCAGTGCTCGACGTTTTTGAGTCGAAACTCATCAAGCGCGGGATTTCCCTCAAGTCACTGGAGATCGGTAAACCGTTCCCCTCGGGCAAGGAATACCGGATCGAAACAACCGTCAAGAACGGCATTTCTTCCGAACACGCCAAAGAGATTTCGAAGATCATCCGTGAGGACGGCCCCAAGTCGGTCAAGGCGCAGATACAGGGCGACGAGCTTCGTGTCACATCCAAAAGCCGCGACGACCTCCAGGCGACGATGTCGCTACTGAAAAATTCCGACCTCCCCATCGACATTCAATTTGTGAACTTCCGATAACCCATGAAACCGACTCGCACACTTGGCGCAACCGCCGTCATCGCAATTTCAATCGCGGGATTTGCGGTATCCGGCGCAGATGCCGACTCTCGAGAGCCGGAGTTTTCGATCCCCACTGTCGGCGAATGGGTCGCCGAAAACGGGGTGGCCGCGGCGCGTGCTCGCAACCCCGAGCTGACCAAGGCCGACATTGCCCAGCTTCGCAACGACCCGACGGCCCGAATGACCGAATCGGGATTCGTCCTCTACGTTGACCCCATCCGGCAAAGCGGAGCCCCTCTCGCGGTCGGCATCCCCCAAAACGTGACATCGATACCGCTTGCCAACTTCAATACGCTCAATAGCCGGCCGGGCTCAGATCGCACCATTTTCATCGATTTCGACGGTCACACCGTTCCAATCGGGACCACATGGGACGAACCCACGTCGCCGCCAAGTCCGACGGTGGCTGGGGTATACCCTGCTTTCACCATCGACGGCGATTCAGCATTCAGTGATGCGGAAAAGCAAATCATCATCGACACGTGGGCTGCCGTTGCGGAAGATTACGCAATCTTCGATGTCAATGTAACCACCGCCGATCCGGGTGATGCGGCAATCGACCGCGTCGACGAAACGGATCTCGAGTTCGGCACGCGCGCACTCGTGACCGCCGGCAATGCGAGCTGGAACTCCAGCCTTTCATCGTGTGGCTGTGGCGGCATCGCCTACATGGATGTCTTCAGCTATTTCGACGACGGGGAAGGTTACACACACGAATCTCTTCAACCGGCATTTGCTTTCGCAGGAAACGGGGATGACGGGAAATCCATTTCGGACGTGGTTTCACACGAGGTCGGTCACAACCTCAGCCTCGACCACGACGGAAACGACAGCGACGGGGAATACTTTATTGGACTAGGTGACGGAAAGAACTGGGCACCAATCATGGGTGCCGGCTACTACAACGGTGTTGTTCAGTGGTCGAACGGTGATTACACGACAGACCTGGACCCTGCCACAAACGACGAAGACGACGTCGCATCAATTTCGGCTTCCGGAGCACCGCTACTGCCCGATGAAGCAAATAACTCAAGGTCAACGGCGCTAGCCCTGAGTTCCACCGCCCGCGATGCTGTAATTGGCGGTCGAACGGACGTCGACTGGTACAAGGTCTCCGTTACGACGGGCAGCCTTGGTGTCTATTCAGGGCCTCCGACACCCAACACCAACCTGGACACCAAGCTGTCCGTGCGTGACAGTGCAGGGAAGGTAATTTTTAGCACCGACGTGGCTAGTTCTACGACTGAAGCAAGCAACGGGGTAGGGACATCGCCGGTAACTGGGATGAATGGGGTCATCAACGCGGATTTGCCCAACGGAACGTATTACATCACCATTGACGGGGTAGGACGAACGGGCTCCTATTCGGATTACGGCAGCCTGGGCTCCTACTCCATCAAGACTCGAACCCCGACGGTGTCATCCATCGCGACGCAAGGTACTCCGACAATTTCGGGCACGAAGCGCAAGGGCCGCACCCTCACCGCGAACTACGGAACGTGGACGTCGGGAACGTCAATCTCGAAACAGTGGTTGCGAGACGGTGTCGTCATCACGGGAGCAAAGTCAAAGACCTATGTGCTGAAAACGGCGGACGTCGGGCACAAGATCTCGATTCGACTGGTCGCCACTAAGTCTGGGAAGCGCATCGCCGTCAAGGTCAGTTCGAAGACCTCAACGATTACGAACTAGACCGTTTCTCCGCGCGAAATAGCGATCATCTCGTCACGGGGAACGACCTTGATTCGCTCACGCCCGGCGGCTTCGCCGAGGGTCTTTTCGAAATCATCGAGTCGGTGCCAACCGTCAAGGTTTGTGTAGGTAACCCCGCGCGCATTGAGAAGGTCAACAATCGCGGCCTCGCTGGGATCGGCGGGTGCCCACCACGACGCCTGATCCTTCACCAGGTGAGCGACGGTTTCCATCGCGTCCGATTTAGTGTGACCGATGAGTCCAACCGGTCCGCGCTTGATCCAGCCCGTGGCATACACGCCGGGCACCACATTGTTGTCGTCATCCTGAACTCGGCCCTCGTGGTTCGGGATGACGCCGTGCTTGGAGTTGTAGGGAATGCCGTCCAGTTCGGATCCGAAGTATCCGACCGCGCGGTAAACCGCCTGAACCGGGATTTCGCGAATCTCGCCGGTTCCGCGAACACCACCGGCCCCGTCGGATTCGGTGCGTTCGAATCGGAACCCGACAACCGTTCCCGCATCGCCGATGATTTCCACGGGCTTCGCGTAAAAGTGCAGGTGTAGTCGGCGGCTGGCCTTGCCCGTCTCGCGCTCGCGCCACTGGGTCAACACCTTGTCGATGACGAAAACCTGCTTGTTTGACTCGATCGCCGCCTGCGACGCTTCGTCGTAGTCGAAATCTTCGTCGTGCAAAATCATGTCGACGTCATTCATTTCGCCCAATTCACGCAATTCGAGGGGGGTGAACTTCACTTGCATCGGTCCGCGACGGCCGAACACGTGAACGTCGGTGACAGGGCTTTCCTTCAGTCCGCGATAAACGTTGTCGGGGATTTCCGTCGAGAGCAGGTCGTCGGCGTGCTTAGCCAGCATGCGCGCGACATCGAGCGCCACGTTTCCGTTTCCGATGACAGCAACCTCGCGGGCGTTGAGGGGCCATTCGCGGGGAACATCGGGGTGCCCGTCAAACCAGCTGACAAAATCGGCTGCGCCGTAGGACCCGACAAGCTCGGCGCCCGGGATAGCGAGCGGTGCGTCCTTGATGGCACCCGTGGCGAAAATGACGGCGTTGTAGTGCCGCTTCAGGTCTTCCAGGGTGATGTCTGTTCCGAAATTGACGTTGCCAAAAACGCGAACACCGCCCGAATCGAGGATGTCCCGCAGCGCCGTGATGATCCCTTTGATGCGCGGGTGGTCGGGTGCCACTCCGTAGCGGACGAGTCCGTAGGGGGCCGGGAGGCGGTCGAACAAGTCGATGCTGACGTCAAACGAGCGTTCGTACTTTCGCAAAATATCGGCGGCATAGATGCCGGCAGGGCCAGCACCGACAATGGCGAGACGCAACGTGGACATTTAGTGTGACCTTTCCACAACACGGGACGCGAATCGCGTCAGGGATTGCTTGGTGAGTCCGTCGGGGATAACCGCGAGCGCCGTGACGGCCTCGGTGCCCCAGCGCTGAGCGGTGGCGATGGTTTCGGCGGTGAAGCGACTGGCGCGCAATTCGTCGACGAGCGTTTCGAAGCGTGCGTCGTCGCCCGCCGCAGCGGCCGCCGTGAGTCCTTCGTCGAGCGCGCGGGCGTCGGCGTCGGTCGACTGGCGCATGAACAGCACCGGCATTGTTGCAACGCCGTGGCGGACATCCGTTCCTTTGGATTTGCCGGTCTCGCCGCCGTTGAGGTCGAGGACATCATCGATGATTTGGAAGGCCACACCGATCTTCTCCCCGAATTCCCGCAGTGGTTCGCCGAATTCCGCGGGGGCATTCGAGGTCATCACCCCGACCATCGCACTGGCGGCAATCAGCGACCCCGTCTTGTCTGCCAGCACGTGCAGGTAGTGCTCGATCGGGTCAGCGCCCGATGTCGGCCCCGTGATTTCGTGAAGTTGCCCCAGACACAAGCGCTCGAACGTGGAGGCGTGAAGCCGCACCATTTCGTCACCCAGAGTCGACGCGAGCGAGCTGGCGCGAGCGAGCAGCAGATCACCGGTGATGATCGCAATCGAGTTACCGAATTTTGTGTGGGCGGTAGGCACACCGCGGCGAAGGTCGGCATCGTCCATCACATCATCGTGATACAGCGTCGCCAGGTGAATGAGTTCGACGACCTGCGCGGCAAGCAAAACGTCGCGGCAATCGGAATCACCCAGTTCGGCGGTCAACAGTGCGAGGAGCGGTCGGACGCGCTTGCCACCCGCCTCCAACAGATAGCGTGCGACGGTGTTGGTGTATTCGTCGCCGAAGTGCAGGTTCTCGGCAAGACCCGCCTCGATTGTCTGCAGTCCGGAGTCGAGCCGCTTGACGAGCGCACGTTCCTCCGGCGTTGACGTCATCGCCGCGCCCAGTCCAAAGTTCGCGGCGATAGTTGTGATGTGGCTCACTGGTCTGCTCCCAACGGGGCACGGCCGCGGTGAAGTGCCACCACTCCCGCACTGAGGTTTCGATACTTTACTTCGCGGAAACCGGCGTCACGAATCCACCCGCTCAGCACTCCCTGTGCGGGCCAGTCCGCGATGGATTGCATGAGATAGGTGTACGCGGTCGGGTTTGAGCTGGCCAGGGCGGCGATGGCCGGCATGACCTTGTTGAGATAGAACGCGTAGGCCTCGCGAACAAGGCCGTTCGGTGGGGTCGTGAATTCGCAGATCACCAGTCGCCCTCCGGGCACGAGCACGCGGAGCATCTCCGCGAGTGCCTGGTGCGGGTCGTTCACGTTGCGCAGTCCAAACGAGATGGTGACCGCATCGAAGCTGGCATCGTCGAACGGCAACTGTTGCGCATCGCCCTCGACGAATTCGATTTCGGGGTGGCGTTCGCGGCCGACGCTGACCATGCCCGGCGAGAAGTCCAGTGCGGTCACGCGGGCACCGGCGCGAGCGAGTGCGGCTGAGGAGGTACCGGTTCCCGCAGCGATGTCGAGAACGCGGTCTCCGGCGGAAATTCCGAGTGCCCTGACCGTGGCGATTCGCCACAAGGAAGCCGACCCGAGGGACAACAGGGCGTTGGTGAGGTCGTATCGCGGTGCGACATCGTCGAACATTGCGGACACCTCGCGGGGGTCCTTGCCCAGGTCAGCACTCGTCACGGTCACAAGTCTATCCGCGCGGGCGTAGCCTTAATGTGTGCCGTTTGCCCCTCAGGAACCCGTTGTCGTCGAGTCGTTGCCGACCGCGCGTTTTGGGTCGTTGATCGAGTTCGCTTCGGCGTCTCGTCCGATGTATTACCGTCATGGTGACGTCGAGATTGTCGGCATGGGCGAACACACCCGCTGGACGGCCAGCGGCCCTGGACGATTCGCCGAGTTGAGCGCGTTGTGGCAGGCGGCTCTGAAAACGATTGCCCCGAATTTGCGCGAGCACGTTGTGGCGTTGGGGAGTGGCCAGTTCGACCCAACCGGACTAGCCCAACTCGTGGTTCCGAGAACAGCCATCATTCGGCGGGGTCGAGCCGTCTCCATCGTGACCATTGGCGATGCGGCGACCGCACCGGAGGCGACTCGCCGCTCGGTTGGCGCCGCTCCCGTTGTTGTATGGCCAAACATTGACTCGGTCTATCGAGACAGGGTTCGCGCTGCACTCGCCCGGCTTGATTCCAGTTTCGGCAAAGTCGTCGTAGCCCGCGCCATCACGGGCGAAATCACGACAGCGGGAGACGAGCGGGCTCCGCTGCAGCGGTTGACCAGTGAATACCCAGACACCCACATTTTCGCGCTCGACGGGTTGTGGGGTGCGTCCCCCGAGACGCTCGTGAGCGTTGACCATCGACGCGTAACAGCCCGTGTACTCGCGGGTTCGGCGGCGCGCGGCGCGGACGCGGCGACGGACATGGCCGCAGCAACGGCGTTGGCTGCCAGCGCGAAAGACCGCGAAGAACACGAATATGCCGTCACGTCCGTCATCACTGCACTTGCCCCGCACTGCCGATCAATCGTCGGGGCGGTGACACCGTTTGCGCTGCGACTGGCGAATGTGTGGCACTTGGCCAGTGACGTATCGGGCGTCCTCGGCTCACGGTCAACAGTCTTTGACCTCATCGATTCGCTCCACCCGACCGCTGCCGTCGCCGGCGTTCCGACCGACCGCGCTCTCGCAACCATCGCCGAGATTGAAGCAATTCCGCGTGATCGGTATGCCGGCCCGGTCGGCTGGGTCGACGGAGCGGGAAATGGTGAGTGGGCGATTGCCCTGCGCTGCGCGCAGTGGGGCACCAACGAGATCGTCGCTCACGCCGGCGCGGGAATCATCGACGGGTCTGACCCCGAATCCGAATTCGCCGAGACGGAACTGAAGTTCCGCCCGATCCGCGACGCGCTCGCGGGTTAGTCGCGGGGCAAAACGACCTCGACCAGCGTTGGGCGAGCGAATTCCGACAGTGCCGCCGTCAACTCCCCGCGCGTTGTGACGCGGTGAAAGTCGAGCCCGAACGCTCGGGCGGCCGCCTCGAAATCGATGTTCTGCGGCGTGCGCATCACGCGCTCGAAATGAGTGGGGTTCGCCGTTTCAGCCACGGGCAAATCGTCAAAGATTCGACCCCCGCCGTCGTTTCCCACTATGACCTGAATCCGACCGCGCACATTCGCGAGAGCGCCGATGTCGTGCTGTGCCGCTAGGTCGCCGAGCACGACGCGCGTGACACCGTGCTGGGTTGCTTCGGGGTCCGCCATCGCCGCCGCCGCAATCCCTTGGGCGGTCGCGATGGTGCCATCGATTCCCGAGAGTCCGCGGTTCGAGTGCACGGTGAGCGGTTTGCCGGGAAGAATCGAGTCGGCAACGCGAATCAGCCGCGACGCCCCAAACACGAGTCGGTCGTGCGGCCACGTCACGTCCCACACCGCGCGAACGAACATTTCCGGGGTGACGGGCTGCCGTTGAATGAGCATTTCCTGGCGGGCGAAATCCGCGCGGTCGGCGTGCTTCTCGGCGAGGCTCCCCTCAACGTTCGCGGCGGGCTCGGCGAATTTCTCGTCGATGGTTATTCGTGATCGCCGCGCCCACGGCAGAGCCCACGATTTCGCAAGGTCGTCGCCGTCGCCCGTGACCGTGATGCCGTCGACAAGGTGGGCACGTTCGGTAGGGCGATACGGGTGCGCTTCCGGACCGCGAACGACGGTGACGGCAACACCCTCCCGCGCACACAACGCAGTGATTTCGCGGGACAGAGTGGGCCGGCCAACGACAACGACGGATGTGATGGCATCCGCGAATTCAGGGACTGACAGCAAGTGGCGATAGTCGGTGACAAGGTGAGGCCCGAAGTGTGCTCCACTGGCGATTTCGGCGATGAGTGGTGCTCCCAGTTCGCGAGCCCACTGTTCCGCCCGCGCACCGGCACCATAACCTGCGACGACGACAGTCCCGTCCGCCACAGCCACCTCGACGGAATCGCGGGCGGTGACGGCCGCGGGTAGCTCGCCCGGCGTGACCGAATCGAATTCGTGTGCGTCGAGGGTTGAGGAAAGCGGTTCCGCGAACTGCGCGTTGACGTGAATCGGTCCGGATTCGTTGACCGCCGCGGAGACGGCTTCTGCGGCACACGCATCTCCGGCGCCCTCCGCATCGGCTCCGGGTGGCGCGCTGTCGATTGTTTTCCGCGCGGCAACGCCGAATGCCCCGATGTGGGTGGTCGTCTGATTTGCTCCCGTCGACCGCAGGGCGTCGGGTCGATCTGCCGTCACAACGATCAACGGAACCCCCGCGTGATGCGCCTCCAGCACACCGGGGTGCAAGTTGGCTACGGCGGTGCCGGATGTCACAACGATGGCGACGGGCCGCTTCGATTCCACGGCGAGGCCCAGTGCCAGGTATGCCCCAACACGTTCGTCGATGACGACATGCACCGCAAGCAGTCGGCGATCGGCGAGTTCCGCCGCAACCAACGCGAGTGCCTGTGATCTCGATCCGGGCGAAATGACGATGTCACGAACACCGCGTGACACGAGCCCGCGAAGGAACGCGAGCGCCCAGCGCGTTGCCGGAGCGACCGACTCGTCGATCATGAGCCGGAATTCGGCGGCAGGCCGTCCTCGTCGTCGAGTTTGCGGAGTTCCTCTTCGAGCCGCGCAATGCGCTGTTCGGGCGTTTCTGATTCGACGGTGCGCTTGTTCGGAAAGTTGTTCGGCCCAGCAGACGGACGGTCATTCCGAATCCGACGCGTCTTGCCGAGGGTGAACCACAAAATGGCGCCAACCGGCGTCACGAGAAGGACGATGGCCGCCCACAGCACCTTGTTGAGCGAACGGATCCGGTCGCGTGCGGCGAAGGCGATGTCGGCCAGTGCATAGATGTCGAGCGCAACGACAACGACGGCGAGGACGAACAGAACGCGTGCGAGCATGCTCAAAGTCTAAACGGCTGCGTGACCGTACGATGAGGGTTATGAAACCGTGGGCCCTTTACACCGCTGTGCGTCTGGGAATTTTCATCGTGTCCCTCGCCATTTTGCTGCTGCTGGGGTGCGGGTGGATTTGGGGAGCCGTTTTCGCGACGGCAATCTCGCTCGCACTGAGCGTTCTGTTTCTCGGGCCGATGCGCCAGAAGGTCGCAGATGACCTCCGCACGCGAGTCGAGAAACCGACAAAGGACGCCGACTCGGCGACCGAGGATGGACAGCTCGACCGTTCTGCGCGCTAGCTGAGAAAGCCGCGCAACAGAGCGGCTGAACCGGAGAGATGGTCGCGCATCGCCGCCTCGGCGTCCTCGGCGCGACCCGTCAGGATTGCCATGACGATGGCTTCGTGCTGTGCGTTGGAGTGGGCGATGTTCGGCGGCAACAGCGGAATCTCGTCGAGCAGTTCGTTGACCTTCACGCGCGTTTGGGCGACCTGGTTGACGAGAGCATTCGAGCCGGTCAATTCGGCAATAAGCAGGTGCAGGCGTGAATCGAATCGGCGATAGTCCCGCGGGTCCGCGCTCGCCGTCTCCTGGTGGGCGGCCCACAGTTTTTCGCGCATCTCCCCCGTGAGGTCACTCGTTGCCGCGTGGAAGGCGGCGCCTGGTTCCAACACCGACCGCAACACGAGAACGTCGTGAATTTCGGGTGCCGTGAATGCGAGACGCGGCGAGACATCCCTGTCTCGGCCAATGACCACCGGCCCCTCGGGGATTGCGTCGGCAACAAACGTCCCGCCGTACCGGCCACGACGAATGATGAGGTAACCCGCATCGGTGAGTGACGCAATCGCCTCGCGCACGGTGTCGCGCGAGATCTCGAACATCGTCGCCAATTCACGCTCGGGCGGCAATTGTTCTCCGGCTTGGACGAGTCCGAGTCGAATCGTGTGGAGGATTCGCTCCACCGCCTCTTCGTAGGTGTTTCCCCCGCGAATGGGTGTGAGCAACAGCGATCGGCCTGCCCCGACGCCCTGGGCGTCGACGGCTGTCGGGGCAAACAGATCGAAATCCTCCATGGGAATCAGAGGGGAGTGACGTAGGCGCCCGAGATTCCACCGTCAACGAGGAACGTTGATGCCGTGATGAACCCGGCGTCGTCGCTGGCGAGGAACGCGACGGCAGCCGCCAGTTCCTCGGGCTTGGCAAAACGCCCGATGGGCACGTGAACGAGCCTGCGCTGGGCGCGCTCGGGGTCTTTCGCAAACAGCTCGCGCAGCAGCGGGGTGTCCGCCGGTCCCGGGCAGAGCGCGTTGACGCGAATCCCCTGCCGGGCGAACTGCACGCCGAGCTCGCGGCTCATCGCGAGCACGCCACCCTTCGACGCCGTGTACGAGATCTGGCTCGTCGCACTTCCCATGAGGGCCACGAAGGATGCCGTGTTGATGATCGACCCGCTCTGTTGCTTGACCATGTGACGCAGGGCGGCACGGCAACACAGATACACACTCTTGAGGTTGACATCTTGGACCTTCTGCCACGCGGGAAGTTCCGTCGTTTCGATCGAGTCGTCGTCGGGCGGCGAAATTCCGGCGTTGTTGAAGGCGATGTCGATGCGGCCGTGCAATCTGACGGTCTCGTCGAAGAGGTGGTTGACCTGGTCCTCTTCAGCAACGTTCACCTGGATGAAGGTTCCGTCGACTTCCGCCGCAGCGGCTTCGCCCGTTTTCGGGTCGAGGTCGCCGATGACGATGATCGCACCTTCCGCGCGCAGTCGCTTGACCGTCGCCAGTCCGATGCCGCTGGCACCGCCGGTGACGACCGCAACCTTGCCTTTCAGCCGCTGGGTCAGATCCATTTGTTCTATAGCCATGTCGATTCCTTTCTCTGGCTAATCGGTGGGGATGAAAACGTTCTTCTCTTCGGTGAAGTGAAGTGGTGCGTCCGGTCCGAGTTCACGGCCGAGTCCGGATTGCTTGAAACCGCCGAACGGCGTGTTGTATCGAACGGACGAGTGCGAGTTGACGGACAGGTTTCCGCTTTCGACGGCACGCGAGACGCGCAGTGCGCGACCGATGGCGCGTGTCCAAATCGAACCGGACAATCCGAACTCCGTTGCGTTGGCAATTTCGACAGCGTCGGCTTCGTCCTCAAACGCGTGCACCGTGACGATGGGTCCGAAGATTTCGTCGGTCATGCACGGGTCATCCAACCCGCGCGACAGCGCAACGGTCGGAGCAAACCAGTTTCCGGGGCCGTCGGGCGCCGAACCGCGGAAGACGACGTTGGCCTTATCGAGGTAACTTTCGACCGTCGCTTTGTGGTTGGCGTGAACGAGAGGCCCGACCTCGGTGGCGTCCTTCGTCGGGTCCCCGACAACCACGCCCTTGACCGCGGTCTCGAGTCCCTCCATGAACTGATCAAGCACGGATTTCTGAACCAGAATTCGCGAACGCGCGCAGCAATCCTGTCCGGCGTTCTCAAACACCGAATAGGGAGCCGTCGCCGCTGCTTTGTCGACGTCGGCATCGGCGAAGACGATGTTCGCGCTCTTTCCCCCCAGTTCGAGGGTCACGCGCTTGATCTGGTCAGCAGCACCGCGCATGATGTCTTTGCCGACCTCGGTCGACCCCGTGAAGACGACCTTGCGAACGGTCTCATTCGTGATGAATCGGTTTCCGACGACGGAACCCTTTCCGGCAATGACCTGAAACAGCCCAGCCGGGAGCCCGGCCTTTTCGCCGAGTTCGGCGAGACGCAGGCTCGTGAGCGGGGTCCACTCGGCCGGCTTGAGGACGACAGCGTTTCCCGCGGCGAGCGCCGGGGCAAAACCCCACGAGGCGATTGTCATGGGGAAGTTCCACGGAGTGATTATTCCGACGACGCCCAGCGGTTCGTTGAACGTAATGTCGATGCCGCCCGCGACGGGGATTTGCTTGCCCAACAGCCGCTCGGGTGCGGCCGAGTAGTAGTCGAGAACGTTCGTGACGTGGTTCGCTTCCCACCGCGCCTGACCAATCGGATGTCCCGAGTTGCGCACTTCGAGTGCCGCGAGGGTTTCGACGTCGGCCTCGACCGTGCGTGCGAACGTTCGTAGCGCTTGTGCTCGTTCGGCCGGAGTGAAGCCCGCCCATTCCTTTTGGGCAACGCGGGCGCGTTCGATGGCGGCATCCGTTTCGTCGACCGTCGCGTGCTCGATGGTTTCCATCGATTCGCCAGTCGCGGGATTAATGATCGTGTAACTCATGCGTTTCTCCGATAAGTGTTTGCCGCGGCGGTAAGCGCATCAAAGAGGCGGCCGTCGCGTGTTGAGGTGACTTCGGGGTGCCACTGGACAGCGACACCGAAGGGGTAATCATCAATCTCGATTGCTTCGACGACGTTGTCGGCGCTCACAGCGGTGACCGTCAGCCCCGCGCCAATCCCGTCGATCGCTTGGTGGTGATAGACCATCCCGGTGACCGTGGGTCCGACAATGGATTCGAGCGTCGAGCTCGGCGAGACCGTCATCTCCATTTCGGTCAATTCCGCATTGCCGCGCTGGTATTCGGTGGTTCCGACGACATCGGGCAGGTGTTGGAACAATGTTCCCCCGCGATAGACGTTGAGCACCTGGGCTCCCCGGCAAATGAACAGCACCGGCAATTCCCGGCGAAGGGCCGCGTTCACCAGGGTGAATTCCCATTCGTCACGGACCAGGTCGGGCTGGTCGGTGTGTTCGCCCGATTCCTGGTTGTAGCGTTCCGGGTTAACATCCCGCCCGCCGGCGAAGAGCAGGCCGTCGACACCGTCCAGAATTCGGTCTGCGATTTCCGTGGAGGCCGGTTGTGGCGGCAACAACACCGCGAGTCCCCCGGCACGCGTCACGCTGTCGATGTAACCCGAATGCAGGAACGCCGCATCGACATCCCACACGCCCGTCTTCGCTTGTTGACGGTACGTCGTGATGCCGATGACGGGTTGGCTAGAGTCGCTCAAAACCGCGAACACGCTCCCAATCGGTAATCGCGCTGTCGAACGCACGCATCTCGATGCGGGCTGCGTTGACGAGGTGGTTGACGACGTCGTCTCCAAAAATCCGTCGAGCGTGTTCGGACTTATCGAACAACTCGGACGCTTCGCGCAGGGACGTCGGCACGTGCGGCTTGTCTGCTTCGTACCCGTTTCCGAGAGTCATATCTTCGAGTTCGAGTTTGTTTTCGATTCCGTAAATGCCCGCCGCAATCAGGCCGGCAACGGCGAGGTACTGGTTCACATCACCACCCGGCACGCGATGTTCGACGCGCATTCCGTGACCGTGCCCAACAACGCGCAACGACAGTGTGCGGTTGTCCGCACCCCACGCAATGGCCGTCGGCGCGAACGAACCGTCCGCGTAGCGCTTGTACGAATTGATGTTGGGGGCAAACAACAGCGTGAATTCCCGCATGAGTGCGATCTGCCCGGCAAGGAAGTGCCGGAACATGTCGGACATTCCCCGATCGGCGGACTTGTCGGCAAAAACCGCATTGCCCTTCGAATCACGGAAAGAAATGTGGATGTGACACGAGTTGCCTTCACGCTCATTGAACTTCGCCATAAACGTGAGCGCCTTGCCGTGCTTGTCAGCGATCATCTTCGCGCCACTCTTATAAATCGAGTGGTTGTCGCACGTGATGAGGGCGGTGTCGTAGCGGAAGGCGATCTCCTGCTGGCCGAGGTTGCACTCGCCCTTGACGCCTTCGCAGTACATGCCCGCGGCATCCATGCTGACGCGGATGTCGTGCAGCAGGGGCTCGACGCGGTTGCTCGCGAGCAGGTCGTAATCGACGTTGTAG
This sequence comes from uncultured Microbacteriaceae bacterium, assembly GCA_903940225.1. Taxonomy (GTDB): domain Bacteria; phylum Actinomycetota; class Actinomycetes; order Actinomycetales; family Microbacteriaceae; genus MWH-TA3. The sequence goes on along the minus strand of CAJAKC010000045.1, from coordinate 76,130 downwards.
TCGGTCGAGGGGCGCAGGTTGTCGTACCCCTTGGCCCACGCCTCGCGGAACGAGTCGTCAAAAACAATGAACTCGAGTTCGGTGCCGACGTAGGGAACCAGGTCGTGCTCAGCGAGGCGTTCGATCTGTTTGGTCAGAATCGAGCGTGGCGCCAGAGAGACGGGTTCGTGATCGGTTGTCTGCAGGTCGGCCATCACCAATGCGGTGTGGGGAATCCAGGGAACGATTCGCAGGGTCGACATGTCGGGGATCATCGCCATGTCGTTGTATCCCTTGTCCCACGACGAGAATTCGTAGCCGGGGACGGTGTTGTTTTCGACATCGACGGCGAGCAGATAGTTGCAACACTCGGCTCCGTGTTCCATCGCGTCTTCCACGAACAGTCGTGCCGTCATGCGTTTGCCGACGAGCCGGCCCTGCATGTCGGTGAACGAAATGATTACCGTGTCGATTTCGCCCGCGTCGACGAGCTTTTTGAGTTCGGTGACGGAGAGCGCTGGAGGTCGTTGTGTCATGTCATGCTTCCTCTTCGTTGAGGTTGGATTCCTAACCATTAGAAAACACCCTTACGTCGATTCTGTCAACACCACGCCAGAAAACGCCGATTATTCGATAACGGCCCCTTTCTCCTCAGAAAGCGCGAAAAACTTTCTAATGGTTGGTTCTTGACATATTTGCCTCGGTGTGGACACAATCGCAGTGCCACACAAATTGTCGTGACCAACGATGGTCGCGGCGGGAAAGGACTACAAAGTCGTATGTCTAAAGAAAAGTTGAAAGTCTCGGGTGTTTCGTATACCGAGCAAAGCAAGGACTATTTCGAGAAGCGTCAGCTAACTCGATCCGCCGGCGTCTGGGGCCTCTGGGGTCTCGCTATCGCCGCTGTCATCTCGGGTGACTTCTCGGGCTGGAACTTCGGTGTAGCAGCCGGTGGTTTCGGTGGCCTGCTCGTCGCCTTCGTCATCCTCGTGGTCATGTACTACGGACTCATGTTCGCCATCGGTGAAATGTCGTCGGCAATGCCCCACTCGGGTGGCGCTTACTCATTCGCCCGAAAAGCGATGGGGCCATGGGGCGGATTCGTCACGGGTCTCGCCGAGACCATCGAGTACGTCGCAACGACCGCGGTCGTCGTGTTCTTCTCGGCGGCCTACCTCAACGGTGTCACCTCCGAACTTCTGAGCCTCGACCTCACCGGCAGCATGTGGATCTGGTACGTCGTGCTCTACGCGGTGTTCGTGGGTCTCAACTCGCTGGGATCGGCAATCTCGTTCAAGTTCTCGATCGTCGTGTCGATCATCTCGCTCGCGATCATCGTGCTCTTCTCGGTGATTGTTCTCGCGTCGGGTCAGATCGACTGGTCAAGCCTGTGGAACATCCCCGCCGACCCGGCTGCCGCTGGTTCGAGCTGGTTCTTGCCCAACGGCATCATGGGCATCCTCTTCGCCATCCCCTTCGGTGTGTGGCTGTTCCTCGGAATCGAAGAACTGCCCCTCGCCGCGGAAGAAGCACACAACCCGTCGAAGGACATCCCTCGCGCCGGATTCTGGGCACGTGGAACCCTCATCGTCACCGGTCTTCTCGTCATGTTCATCAACACCGGAATTCTCGGTGCTGAGGCAACGGGTGCCGCTGGCGAGCCTCTCCTCGACGGCTTCCGCGCCGTTGTGGGTGACGGATGGGCTGCCGTTCTCGGCATCTTCGCGCTGATCGGTCTGCTCGCATCGCTCCAGGGAATCATGTTCGCCTACGGACGCAACATGTACTCACTGTCGCGCGCTGGCTACTACTTCAAGGGACTGTCCGTCACGGGCAAGAACAAGACTCCGTGGCTTGCACTCACCGTTGGTGGTCTCATCGGCCTCGTTGCGCTCGTCTACCTCGACTGGGCCGTCGCCAACGACCCCGAAGGAATGGGGACCGTGGCAGGTGCGATCATCCTAAACATCGCCGTGTGGGGCGCCATGTTGGCCTACCTCATGCAAATGCTGTCGTTCATCATCCTGCGCGTCAAGTACCCCAAACTCGAGCGTCCGTATCGCTCGCCGTGGGGTGTCGGTGGGGCATCAGTCGCCGCACTGATTGCTGCTCTCGCGTTCGTCGGATTCTTGTTGAACCCGACGTTCCTGCCCGCGATTCAAGCGATCATCGTCGTATACGTGGTCTTCTTGGCCTACTTCGCGTTGATCGGCCGTCACAACCTCGTAATGTCTCCTGAAGAGCGTTACTCGGTTCACGGAAAGCACGAGTAAGTAACACAAACCAACGCCGGTGGGTTGGCGCGATTCGCCCAGCCCACCGGCGTTACCTTTGCTTCACCGGAGATAAACCGTGACCACCCTCACACCGCTTGACCTCTTTACAATTGGCGTCGGCCCGTCGAGTTCCCACACCGTGGGGCCGATGCGCGCCGCGGCTCGATTCCTCGCCGAACTTCGCGAATCGCACAATCTCGCCGACACCGCGCGAGTTCAGATTTCGCTGTTCGGTTCGCTCGGCGCGACGGGGGTCGGTCACGGAACAGCCAATGCTTTGGTTGCCGGCCTGGGTGGTGCGTCACCCGAGAGGTGCGACCCCCTGGTTGTCTCGACAGCGTTCGAACGGGCCGTTGCGACGGGTTCGCTCCAAATTGGAGAACGCGACATTGCCTTCGCAGAGGACGACATCGCCCTCCGACCCCTCACCCGGCTTCCCCAGCACTCGAACGCAATGCAGTTCGAGTCGTTTGACGCGAATGGCAATCTGTTGCTCTCGAAAATCTATTTTTCCGTCGGTGGCGGATTCGTTGAATCAGAGGACGACTTTGGCGCAACCCCCTCCGCACCGGATCTCTCACTGCCTTACGAATACGCCAACGCCGCCGACCTACTGGCGTTGTGCGAATCCACCGGGTTGTCGATCGCCGACATTGCCTACGCGAATTGCGTCGCGGCCAGTTCCGAAGCCGCCGTGGACGCCACAATCAAAGCAATCTGGTCGACAATGCGGGGCTGTATCGAAGACGGGCTCTCGAGCGACGGAATGCTCCCTGGCACACTGAACGTCACCCGCCGTGCCGCGGGAATTGGTCGTAAGTTGCTGGCCGAAGAGGAAACCGGAACGCCGGTATCGGAGTTGTCCAACGAATGGCTGCAGGCCTACGCGATTGCGGTTAACGAAGAGAACGCCGCCGGCATGCGGGTTGTGACTGCGCCGACGAACGGGGCCGCGGGAATCATCCCCGCGGTCGGGTATTACGCCCAGATATTCAAGAACGTCCCGATCGAGAGGATCGAGCGCGACTATCTGTTGACCGCCGGTGCCATCGGCACGCTGTACAAGCGCAATGCGTCGATTTCAGGCGCCGAGGCCGGTTGCCAGGGGGAAGTCGGCTCGGCTTGCTCGATGGCGGCCGCGGGACTTGCGGCGGTGCTGGGCGGCACCACTCAGCAGATCGAGAACGCCGCCGAAATCGCGATGGAACACAACCTCGGCCTGACGTGCGACCCCGTCGGGGGATTCGTGCAGATGCCGTGCATCGAACGCAACGCCATCGCCGCGGGGACCGCGGTCGCCGCCGTGCGACTCGCTCTCGCTGGCGATGGCTCACACAAAATCTCGCTCGACACCGTCATCGAGACGATGCGACAAACGGGGGTCGATATGTCCTCCAAGTACAAGGAAACATCAACCGGCGGCCTTGCCGTCAATGTGGTTGAGTGCTGACCTAGAAGGCCAGAGCCCACGCGAGGATTCCCGCGAACACGAGGCTGGTCCACACGGACAGTTTCAGGGCCAGAACGTACTCGGGTGCAGTCCTGGCCGTCGACGTGATAAGCACCGCTGGGATTGCGAGACACAACGCAAAATACGTCCACCACGCGTTGAAAACTGTGAGCGCAAACCACCCGAGAATGACGAACGGCACGAGCATGTAGATGCCGAAGAGGACCCGATTGAGCCACATCGGGACACGGGTGGCGAGGGTCCGCTTGCCAGCGACGATGTCGGTTTCACGGTCACGCATGTTGTTGGCCAACAGCACGGCGCACGCGAACAAACCGTGCGCGACGCCCAGCAGAATCGGTTCGAGCCAAATCGACTGAACGAGGACATACGTCGTGCCGAGCACGCTGACCAAACCAAAGAAGGTGAAGACGGAAAGTTCACCCAGCCCGGCATAGCCGTATGGGCGCTTTCCTCCGGTGTAAAACCACGCGGCGGCGATGGCGACCAGGCCGACCAGCGGTAGCCACCAGATTTGCTTCCACACCGTCAGCCCAAGGCCCGAAGCAGCGGCGAGACCGAAAAAGACGAAGGCGAGGTTTCGAACGCGCTTCGGGTCGACCCGTCCCGACGCCGTCAGTCGGCGGGGGCCGACGCGGTGGGTGTCGGTGCCACGGATGCCGTCGGAATAGTCGTTGGCGAAGTTCACACCGATCTGGAGAAACATCGCGACGAAAAGCGCAAGTACGGCCGGGCCCTGGATGAGCAGAATCGCGCGCGGATCGGCCAAAATCGTGAGGTTGAACATCGCGATGCCCCACCCGGAAATAACCGGCGCGATCGCAAGGCCCAGTGTTGCGGGGCGAGCCGTACGAATCCAGTCACCGATTCCGATGGGCTTCTCGGCAACAGCCGTCTTCGCGCCGTGCGCGACGAGCTTGTGTGCGTCAGGTCGACCGCTGCCCCGGGGCGCGGACTTCTTCTTTTTGTTTGTCTTGGAGGCCACGAATCGATTCTAGGGTTGCGCGGCCCGCACAATTTCGTGAACGGCGATTCGGTCCACTTTGCCCGAGGACAGCGTCGGAATGGTGTCAACGATTACCGCGCGATACGGGCGTGCAGCCTTGCCCAGAGCGGCCTCAACCACGCGCCGAACCTCGTCCAGATCCACCGGCTTGGTACTGACCAGCGCCGGGACCTGCCCCCACCCGTCGTCGGGGAACCAACTGGCGACCGCGTCGATACCGGATTCGGCAAGGACGCGTTCGATGTCAGCGAGTGACACCTTGACGCCGCCCGACACAATGATGTCGTCGACACGTCCCTCGATCACCAGGCGACCGTCGTCGAATCGCGCGCGATCCGTTGTGCGAAACCACCCGTCCACGAACGATGCGGCGGTGCGGGTGTCGTCGCCGATATATCCACTCGCGAGAGTCGTGGACGAAATTTCCAGGATTCCGTCGTCGGTGAGGCGAAGCTGCGCGTCGCCGATGGGCAGGCCGTCGTAGACAACCCCGCCGGCGGTTTCGGCCGACCCATAGCTGCGAACAATTCGCGCACCCAGCGCTGTTGCACGGTCAATGAGCCCCGGCGGAATCGCCTGGCCACCGACCAGGATTGCCAAGTACCGTCCCAGAATGGTCGGTGCGATCACGCCAAGCTCGGCGGCATCGACAAGGCGTGACAGTTGCGCGGGAACGAGCGACGTGTACCAATCGCCCGCGGGCAGGTTCGCTGTCAGCCGCTCGAACGCATCGGCGAGAAACGTTTCCTCGCCGTATTCGACGGTGTCCGTTTCGGCCTCCAGCGCACGCACCATGACCATCAGCCCCGCGATGTACGTCACGGGAAGGGCGAGCACCCAGTTGCCGGAACCGATTGCGTTCGCGGTGGCCCGAGCCGACGCCTTCAGGGCAGCCGCCGAGAGGGCGACGCGTTTGGGTGTTGCGGTCGAGCCACTGGTCAACACAACCACCGCACAGTCGTCGGGAACCTGATCGACACCGATCGGCGATTCACTGACACACAGCGCATCGCCCCCGTCGAGTGCCTCCCTCAATCCGAGAATGACCCCGCCACGGTTTTTCGGGTCGACGACGCGAAGAGGCTTCATACCGCTAGATCTGCCAGGGGAACGCTGACCAATCGGCGTCCCTTTTTTCCAGGAATGCATCGCGGCCTTCGACCGCTTCGGCGGTGCCGTAAGCCAGGCGGGTGGCTTCACCAGCAAAAACCTGTTGTCCGACCATTCCGTCGTCGACGGCGTTGAACGCAAATTTGAGCATGCGAATTGCGGTTGGGCTCTGTTGCAGGATGCGTTCCGCCCACGCAATGCCCGTCTTTTCGAGTTCGGCGTGGGTAACAACCGTGTTCACCGCACCGATCTCGTAAGCGCGTTGTGCATCGTATTCGTCGGCGAGGAAAAAGATTTCGCGAGCAAATTTTTGGCCGACCTGGCGCGCGAAATACGCCGAGCCGTACCCCGCATCAAATGAGCCGACGGTCGCGTCGGTCTGCTTGAATCGGGCGTTTTCACGGCTGGCGATGGACAGGTCACACACGACGTGCAATGAGTGTCCGCCCCCAGCAGCCCAGCCGGGAATCACGGCGATGACGACCTTGGGCATGAACCGAATGAGGCGCTGAATTTCGAGGATGTGCAGTCGCCCGCCGCGAGCACCGTTGATCGAGTCGGACGTCTCGCCGTCGGCGTATTTGTATCCGTCGGCGCCGCGAACGCGCTGGTCGCCGCCGGAACAGAAAGCCCACCCGCCGTCCTTTGGGCTGGGGCCGTTTCCGGTCAGCAACACAACGCCCACGGCGGGGTTAACGCGGACGTGATCAAAGATGCGGGCGAGCTCATCGACGGTGTGCGGGCGGAACGCATTGCGCACTTCCGGTCGATCAAAAGCGACGCGGGCGACGTGCCCATCCCGCGAGAGGTGATACGTCGTGTCGGTCAGATGGTCGAAACCGGGCACGGCTGCCCAATATTCGGTGTCGAAGAGTTCGCTGACGATTTGTGCCATGTATTCAGGCTATAACTCCGCGGATAGGTTTGTTTCATGAAACTTCCCAGCGCCGAGGAGTTACTCGCGGATTCCCGTGTCATCGCACTTTCGCTGCACACCGCGTTCCGCGGATTGACGCTGCGCGAAACAATGCTGGTGCGCGGTGCCGCCGGTTGGGGTGAGTTCGCCGCTTTCACCGAATACGACGAGGTCGAATCGGCACCGTGGTTGGCGAGCGCCATCGAGCAGGCGTGGGGGCTCGGTCCGACAGTTTCCGAAAGGCCCATTTTTCGCGAGACTGTTCGCACCAACGCAACCCTTCCCGCCGTCGATGCCGCGGATGTCGGGGCGATACTCGAACGATTCGGAGATTTCCGCACCGTCAAGGTCAAGGTCGCCGAAGCGGGCCAAACCCTCGCGGACGACATCGCGCGCGTTTCTGCCGCGCGTGCTTTTGTCGGTGACGCCGGCCGAGTTCGCATCGACGCGAACGGTGGGTGGAACGTCGACGAAGCGGAACACGCGATCCGTGCACTGGAACGGTTCGACCTCGAATTCGTCGAACAGCCGTGTGCAACCGTTCCCGAGCTGGCCGAACTACGCGATCGGGTGCACCGCATGGGGATTCTCATCGCTGCCGACGAGAGTGTGCGCAAGGCCGACGACCCTGTCGCCGTCGCGCGGGCCGGTGCCGCGGACATCCTCGTCATCAAGGTTGCACCGCTCGGTGGGGTGCGCCGCGCGCTCGACATCATCGACCAGGCCGGATTGCCCGTTGTTGTGTCCAGCGCGCTGGAGTCCCCCGTTGGGCTGCGAGCATCATTCGACCTGGCCTCGCGAATCGAACACCTCGACTACGACTGCGGGCTGGCGACCGATGTATTGTTCACGGGCGAGGAAATCCCGGTGGATGCTGCTCGCGAGAAGTGGTGGCGCGACCGTGCCGTCCGTTGCCTCAAATTGCTCTAAAGCCCCGAGTAAACGTGTAACCCCTTGAAGAAGACGTTGACGATGGTGAAGTTGAAGATCACCGCGGAAAAACCAATCAGGCTGAGCACCGCGGCGGGATTCCCGCGCCAGCCACGGGTCGCACGAGCGTGAATGTACCCGGCGAACAGCACCCAAATGATGAAGGACCACACTTCCTTGGTGTCCCAACCCCAATAACGACCCCAGGCGTGCTCGGCCCAGATTGCGCCGGCGATGACCGTGAAAGTCCAGAACACGAATCCGATGACGGTCAGGCGGTAAGCGAGGGCCTCGAGGACGTCCGAGTGAGGGAACGCGCTGAGAAAGCGCCAGTTCCGGGTCGACAGTTTGCCCGCCTCGCGCGATGACTGAAACAGTTGCGCGGCGGAGAGCGCCGCACCGGTCGCAAAAAACCCGGTTCCCAGCACGGCGACGAAGACGTGGATCACGAGCCAGTAATCCTGCAGCGCCGGCGGCAGTGGCGTGACCGCGACATAGAAATTCGTGGCGACAATGCCAAGTGCAAGAATGGCGAAACCAGTGATGAACGAGCCAACGAATCGAACATCGCGGAAAAGCGAGATGCCCAGAAAGACACCGACGAGTGCGAGTGTTGCGGTCAGGCCGAACTCGAACATGTTGGCCCACGGGACACGGTGGGCCGCGATGCCGCGCATGACCGTAGCGGAAAGGTGAAGAGCCCACCCCAGCCACGTCACCGCCATCGCACTGCGCAGCCAACGGGTTGGCGCCGACTGACCGTCGCTGGCCGATCGGCCGGCAAGGTCCACGGTGAACAGGATGAATGCAAACGTGTACACCGCCATCGCGGAATAGGTGGCGATGAGCGCGTTTGCTTCGAAATCGATCATGTTCGTGTCACTTTATCGGGGGTTTCTGAGAGGGAAAACTTCGTGAGAATTCGTCCCACCGCTGCCTCAAGTCCGGGGTCATCACCGCGCGCCTGTGCACCCCACTCGAGTCCTTTGGGCGTGACGCGCACCCATACGCGGCGGCGGCGAGTTCCCAGGGATGCGAGAAGGCCAGCAACGAGGAACGCGACACTGAGACCAACGCCGAACTGGGTGGCGTCGTGACGAATCTCGACACCGATGAATCGAGAGACGCTCGTGAACTCCACGGAACCGAGTCCGCTCGGAAGCACGAAGGCCTCACCCGGTTCGAGGACGACCTCGTCCCCCGTGTGTCGACCGGCGATCTGGGTCAGTTTGTCGATGGGCAATTGGAAGACGTTGCCGTTAGTGCCGTCATCCAGCCCCAGGTTGCCCGTATAGATATTGAACGTAACCGTCGGTTTCGTCGGTTCAGGGTTGTTTGACGCCAGCGCACCCGAATCAAGTTCGACGGCGGAGGGATAAAAGAAGCCCTGCATTCCGACCTGTTCGGACAAGCCATCAGGGATTTTGACAACGCCGACGGAGGTGAGGTTGGAGTCTTGACTGAGGAACGGTACCGGCTGGCTGAAAACGACGTCGCCCGCGGGGTTGCGTACCGTGATCACGGGCGCGAATCCGTTGCCCAACAGGTACATTTTCGAATCCCCGATGTGCACGGGGTCGTTGACCTTGAGAATCTCCGTGCGGGTTGCGCCGCCTTCGGTCACGACGATGTCGGCCGTGAAATCGATCGGCATCCAGACGTCCTTGACGGGGTCACGCACGTATTTCGGGGTGAACGTAGTCAGCGACACCGCGTACGGGTCAAGGTTGGTTTCGTCGAACCAACGGCCGGGGTTGAACGTGTCGAACGACGAGAGCTGGTTCGTGAACGCTTGACCTTCGACCAGCAGTCGTTGACCGTGCCAACTGAAACCGCCCGCGAATCCCAGCGTCACCAGAATTCCGACGAGAGCGATGTGGAAGACGAGATTGCCCGTTTCGCGCAGGTAACCGAACTCGGCCTTGAGGGAATCGCCGTCGCGCACCACGCGGTATCGCGCGGCGCGCAGGGTCGCCGCCGCCCGATCGAGTGCGTCACTGGCGGAACCACCGAACGGCGTGACCTGGCGAATCGGCAGACGCGTCCACTGTTTCGGGGCGTCGGCTGGCGCGGCACGCAGAACGTTCCAGTGATGGCGCGTGCGCGGAAGGATGCAGCCGATGAGCGAGATGAACAACAACAGATAGATTGCCGAGAACCACACCGACGTGAAAACGTCGAACAGTTGAACCGATTCGTAAAACGCATACAGGTCAGGGTTCGCGTCACGAATCACGGCGACACCGTTGGGGTCGGCCAGTCGCTGAGGAACTATCGACCCCGGAATGGCCGCGACGGCGACGAGCACCAAGAGAATGATCGCGGTGCGCATCGACGTGAGCAATCGCCACGTCCATCTCAGGAATTCGAACGGTCCAAGTGTCGGCCCGATAACCGGCTGTTCGAGTCGGTTCTTGACCGGCGCGTTGGCGTCATCGAAATCCTGACGGGATTCGTGCAGGTCGTTCGGTTGATACCCCTTAGAGCGCGGGGGTGAAGCCACTGACGATCACCCCCATCCACGACAGGAATTCACGCCAGAGGCCGGCGACCATCAGCACACCGATGGCAATCAGGATGACCCCACCCGTGACGTTGATGGCTCGGATGTGCCGTTTCGCCCAGTTCAGTGCCGGCACGATTCGGCCCAGCAGGATGGCGACGAGCACGAACGGCAGCGCGAGCCCGAGCCAGTAAGCGACCCCGAGCATGACGGCGCGACCAAGATCACCGGTGTCGAGTGCGAGTGCCTGAACGGCAACCAGAGTCGGGCCGACACAGGGAATCCACCCCAGCGCAAAAACGATGCCAAGGAAAGGTGCGCCCCAGATTCCGGTGCGCGTGCGCCACCGGACGGTGACATCTCTTTGCAGTGCGGGGATTCCGCCCATGAATACGATCCCCATGAGGATGAGGACGACGCCAGAGATGCGCAGGATGGTGTCGAGCCAGGGCAGAATCGCGAGACCGAGCGCGCCGAACAAGACGGAGAGTGACAGAAACACAACACCGAATCCCGCGACAAATCCCAGCATGCCGACGAATACGCGAACGCGGTCGGCTCTGGTCGGCTGCGCCGAAAGCCCGAATCCGCCGATGTACGCGAGATACCCGGGAATTAGCGGCAAAACGCACGGCGATAGGAATGCGAGCAGCCCGGCGGCAAAAGCGAGTGGCAGGGCGGCGAACAACGAGCCCGACAAGATGATCTCGCCGGTCGTCACTGCTCGTCCCGGACCTTGTCCACCATGGAAATCAGAATGTTGATGTCACTGAAATAGCCCGACATGCGGGCGGCCACACGACCCTCGCGGTCAAGAATGATGGTGACGGGAACGGCGTTGGGCGGCAGACTGCCGGCGAACGCCAGTCGAACCGCGCCCGTCGATACATCGAGAATGCTGGGGTACGGCACGTCAAACGTCTCTTCGAACGATTTCGCGGCAGCTTCGCCGTCATACGTATTTACCCCCAGGAAACGGACACCATCCGGTTCCGTGCGCGCGTACTCAGCCAGTTCGGGAGCCTCAATCCGGCACGGAGGGCACGACGCGTACCAAAAGTTAACGACGACAACGGAACCGCGCAGATCGTCCGTCGAAACTGTTGACCCGTCGTTCGCAACGGCGGCAAACTCGATTGGCTTCTCGCGGTTGTCGGGCGCGACTTCAACGAGTGCGCCGTCTCCCGAAATGAAGTTGTCGTCAGCCCCCAGCTGCTGGGCGAGCGAATCGTTGTTCGCGCAACCGCCAACCGCGAGCGTTGACGCGAGGACGAGAAGGGCTGCGAGTTTCCGCATCAGACGGCCCCGGCGTCGGTCGCCGACTGCACATCGCGCGGTGCCCAATAGTTGCTTTCGACAAAACCCGTCGGATGGACGTCGAACGATGTCACCGACGACAGTGCACAGCGTCGCCGAGCGGGGTTGTGCGCGAGTTGTTTGCCCGCAAGTTTCAGGTGAACCACCGAAATCGGCAATTGGTGCGTGACGATGACGACATCCCCGCCGTCGACCGATTCGACGGCGTTCCACATCGAGGCCAGCATCCGATCGACGATGTCAACATACGGTTCGCCCCACGACGGTCGGAGCGGGTTGCGCAGAAATTTCCAGAGATCCGGCCTGGTCACGATGGTTCGCCCGTGGTGCATATTCAACCCGCGAAATTCGTTCCACGGCTCGATGACGCGTTCGTCCTCGACGGCAGTCAAGCCCGTTGCCGATTCCCAGGGTGCAACGGATTCCTTGGTGCGTTGCAACGGGCTGACGACCAAGCCCGTCACGCGGGTGTGATCAATCGCAGTGACCGCGGAGAGTGCCAGTTCGCGGCCGTAGTCGGACAACCCAAAACCCGGCAGACGCTCGTACAGAACGCCGTCGGGGTTGAACACCTCACCGTGGCGTACGAGGTGAACTCGCTCGGCAGTCATCACCCCGATTGTATCCGCGCAAACTATGGGCAGTCGCGCCCGATACGCTTAAGCAATGACCACCCGCTCAACTGTCTCCTCCCTGTCCGCCCTCCCCGAGGGCGCTGTCGTCGTTGCCGGTTGGGTCGACACCGTTCGCGATCAAAAGGCGGTGCAGTTCGTCATTCTGCGCGACGAAACCGGGGCGGTCCAGTTGGTCACCAAGGCAGTTCGCGAGATCGACCCCGAGGTCGCCGATTCGGCCGGGCGCATGGCCCTGACCGAATTGATCGGAACACTCAACGCGGGAACGTTCATCACCGTGACCGGCGAACTGGTGCACGACGAGCGCGTCAAGCTGGGCGGACTCGAGGTCAAGATTCAGTCGTTGACCGTCATCGCCGCGGCAGAGCCAGAACCGCCGATCGCCGACGACTCGTCGAGCGACAAGCGCATGGATTGGCGATTCCTCGACCTTCGCCGGCCCGAGGCGAACCTCATCTTCCGCGTGCAGACCACGTTCGAACACGCGATGCGGTGCTGGTGGGTCGACAACGGGTTCATCGAACTGCACACGCCCAAGCTGATGGCCAGTGCATCGGAATCGCGCGCCGAGCTATTCGAGATGGACTACTTCGAAACGAAGGCGTACCTCGCGCAGAGCCCGCAGTTCTTCAAGCAGATGGCGCAGCCAGCCGGTTTCGGTGCAATCTTCGAAATCGGTCCGGCCTTCCGCGCCGATCCGTCGTTCACCTCGCGTCACGCGACCGAGTTCACCTCGGTCGACGCCGAAATCTCGTGGGTCGATTCCCACGAGGACGTCATGGCGATGCACGAAGCCGTCATCGTTGCCGGTCTGACCGCCGTCAAGGACAAGCACGGGGAGGCAATTCAGACGGCTTTCGGCGTTGAGGTCACCGTTCCGGCTCAGCCGTTCCCGCGCATTTCACTGGCCGACGCGCACGAGATTCTGAAGGGTCGCGGATACACCGTTCCCCGCGCCGACGGCGACCTGGATCCCGAGGGCGAGCGTCAGCTGTCGGCGTACGTCAAGGAAGAGTTTGGCCACGAGTTCGTGTTCGTCACCGACTACTTCACGGGGATTCGCCCGTTCTATCACATGCGCCACGAGGGTAACCCCGAGTTGACCAACTCGTACGACCTGCTGTTCAACGGAACCGAAATCTCGACCGGCGCACAGCGCGAACACCGCGTCGACGTTCTCATCGGCCAGGCGAAAGACAAAGGGTTGGACCCCGAGGAACTCGACTTCTATCTCGACTTCTTCCGCCACGGCGTTCCCCCGCACGGCGGGTTCGGAATGGGCCTAGCCCGGTTCCTCATGTTGCTGCTGGGACTGCCGTCGATCCGCGAGACGACGTACCTGTTCCGCGGCCCGAACCGCTTGCTGCCCTAAAGGCTTGCGTTAAAGAACTGAGCCGATAGCCTTGGGCTACCGACTCAGTTGACCCCCTTCGAAAAGGTCACTAACAGTATATACCAAATGTTCGCTCTAGCGAACATTTTTTTTGTCCAGTTCACGGCCGATTATTAATTCGTTTTAGTTGTAGTGTTCATAAAATCACCCCCCTCGAAAAAGGAGCACTTCAATGCGAACGAAACTTTACGCACTACTCGCCGGTTCGGCGATTGCACTGACCGCAGCAATGCCCGCGGCGGCAGCCCCCACAGTGTGGGACAACGACGCCAACAACGCGTTTGAGAATTTCTACCACCTAGGCTCAGGATGCGCGTGGGCTGATTTGAATTCTGACACGTATATAACCGATTCCGATGCTGTTGATGATGATCCGACAGATGAAATGACCATCGACACATGCATCAACACCCAGGTTTCCGACTCTTCTCTCGGAATCGAACACTTCGAACGCTACATCGGTGGAGACGGGTCCGTCACCGGATCGTTCATCGATGCCCCGTTCTGCTCTAGCGGATGGGGCCTTGACCTAGACGATGCTTCGGCCACCGTCGAGGCCGACTCACACGGCGACAAAGTCTTCACGCTAACGGGAACTTACAACGGGCTCGACGTTGTTGGCGAACTGCGCATGTACGCCGAAATGGACTTGATGCGCTGGCACTGGACCTTCACGAACCACGACATTGTCGCTATCAACGACACAAACGTTGAGCTCAGCAACGGCGAAACCCAAGACAACTATGGCTACGGAACCACGACGGATAATGACCAGGTTTGGGAAACCACTGACTGGTATGGAACCATGTTCGATGCGGGCAATACGGCAGATGACGGCGATCGAACCGCCATCGCGACGGCTTTCGTCGGCGGAAATGGTGAGGTCGCGATCGCGAGCATCGAGTACAACGCCGTAATCACCAACGGCGACGAATTGATTCTTGATTACGACTTCGACGTTGCTGCAGGGGAAAGCAAGGAGCTCATCTGGTTCCTTTCGTCCTCCGACTACACCACCGCTGGGGAAAGCGACATCGCAGATAACAGTGTCGACCCGCTCGTTGCAGAATTCGGTGAGGGTGTTGTCCAAGGGCGTTTCGCACGTGGACTCGTCGACAACGACAACAGCAACTGGGAGACCATCATCGCCGAAGAAGAAGACCTCGCGGACACCGAAGAAGAAGTAGACCTCGCGGCCACCGGAGCAGACACCTCGTCGCTCTGGGCAGGTCTTGGTCTGCTGATCGCGGGTGTTACAGTGGTGGCCGTTCGTCGCCGCTCGCGCGCCTAGTCGCGAAACCAACGTGGAAGGGCCTCGGGAAACCGGGGCCCTTCCACACCTCTATGCCAAATGTTCGCTCAAGCGAACCTTTTCTTTTTGTCCAATTCGCCGTCATTATTTTACTGTTTTAGTATAAGATTTAGTAAAACAACCCTTCGAAAAAGGAGAACTTCAATGAGAATGAAACTAGTTGCGTTACTCGCCGGTTCGGCGATTGCACTAACCGCGGCAATGCCCGCGGCGGCTACACCCTGGGACGACAACAGCTTTGATTTTGGACTCGGCACATCCTGGGAGCTGGATACCGACTTCACCATCGATGACGTTGACTTGGGCACGACCGCTCTCGGTTTCGTGCAACCATATAGCGAAGGCATCTATACCGACATCTGGGATGGTGGGCTGGAAATGGAGTTAGAGTCCACAACCGCCGGTGTTGATAGTGCATACGATTGCACGGAAACTGCAAGCGACATTGATATCGCGTTGGAAGATGATGACGTGGTCATTACGTGTCTCGAGAATTGGGCCGATCTGACAACTCCCGACCTTGAAGTAAGTGGAGAAATCCGCATCTACGGTTCCGATGGCGACCTCGTTCGCTACACGCTTGAGATCCACAATGCCTCGACCTCTGACATCACCGACTTTCAGGTACGTTCCAACACTGACTGGGGCTCCGACGGGGAAATCTGGGCCTACCAGAACTTCGACGCTGGTGTGCTCGCGGTGCCTGCGCCCGAAGCTAATAGCAACGCAGAGGACTTGCAGAGCGTCGACAGCAACTGGGTCGTCAACTTCTCCGACGAGGATGCACCCGGTTCACTCGCCTGGGGTAACAACGACGGTGGTCTTGTAAACGTCGATCTGGTCGAGACAGACGGCGACTACTTCGGCACCGAAAGTGACACCTTCACGGTCGCCGCCGGCGAAACGGTTTATGTCGTTTACTTTACGGGGTGGGACCCCGCGTCACTTATTGAACTCGGTTATGAGGGTGACGGAGAAGGTGAATACGTGAATGACGGCGACGAGAATCTCGCCTCCACCGCTGTTGCCGAAAACGCAGTCGAGTTCGATTCGTTCAGCGGTCGTCTTATCGCGGGCCTTCCTGCTGGAGCCAACGTCATCAACTGGGGACCGATTCCTGAAGATGAGGTCCTCGAGACTGAAGCTGAGGACCTCGCGGCCACCGGAGCAGACACCTCGTCGCTCTGGGCAGGTCTTGGTCTGCTGATCGCGGGTGTTGCAGTGGTGGCCGTTCGTCGCCGCTCGCGCGCCTAGTCGCGAAACTAACGTGGAAGGGCCTCGGGAAACCGGGGCCCTTCTTCTTTCGCCCGGTCCGCCCAAACAAAGAAGCCCCCGACGAATCGGGGGCTTCTTTCTGGCGGTGCCGGTGGGATTTGAACCCACGGTGGACTTGCACCCACACATGTTTTCGAGACATGCTCCTTCGGCCGCTCGGACACGGCACCGTGGGAAAGTTTACACGCCAAACGGTGTGCGGGAAAACAGGGTTTGAGTCCGTGGTCTCGCCTACGCTGGAGGAATGGCCCGTACCGCGTCGACCTTCCGCTGCAGCGAATGTGGCTGGACGACACCCAAATGGGTGGGGCGTTGTGGTGAATGCCAACAGTGGGACACAGTACGCGAGTCCGGGGCAGAACCGACGGGTGGGCGAACGAGTGCCACCCGCGTTCCCGCGGCCCGCGTTGCGGTCCCCATCACTGAAGTCACGGCCGACGATGCGGAACACCGGCCGACGGGAATCGCCGAATTCGATCGGGTGTTGGGCGGCGGAATCGTTCCCGGTGCCGCCATTTTGGTTTCCGGTGAGCCGGGGGTCGGAAAATCGACTCTGCTTCTCGACGTTGCGGGGCGGGTTGCCCGCAACGGTGAACGCGTGCTCTATGTCAGCGCCGAGGAGTCCGTGGGTCAGGTGCGCCTGCGCGCGGGGCGCACGGGAACTCTCGTCGATTCGCTCTACATCGCCGC
Source organism: uncultured Microbacteriaceae bacterium (assembly GCA_903940225.1). Taxonomy (GTDB): domain Bacteria; phylum Actinomycetota; class Actinomycetes; order Actinomycetales; family Microbacteriaceae; genus MWH-TA3. Next base: position 59,317 of record CAJAKC010000045.1, on the reverse strand, counting down.
CGAAACAGACCTGGGCACCGTACTGGGGCACATCGACCAGGTTCACCCGTCACTGGTAATTGTCGACTCGGTTCAAACCGTCGCTTCCGACACCATCGACGGGCTGGCGGGTGGTGTCGCACAAGTGAAAGAGGTTGCGGCAACGCTGGTCCGCCTCGCCAAAGAGCGCGGTCTGCCCGTCATTCTCGTCGGTCACGTCACCAAAGACGGCACCATCGCGGGGCCCCGACTGCTCGAACACCTCGTAGACGTCGTCGTGCAGTTCGAGGGTGATCGCCAAACCGCGCTGCGGTTCGTGCGTGCCCTCAAGAACCGGTTCGGCCCAACAGACGAGGTGGGCTGCTTCGAAATGGTCGGAACCGGAATTCACGAGGTGCCCGACCCTTCGGCGTTGTTCCGTTCAAACTCGGGAACCCCCGTCAGCGGCACGTGTGCGACGATTGCCATGGAGGGCCGCCGCGCCATCCCCGTCGAGATTCAGGCGCTCATTGTGCCCACCAATGCGCCACAGCCCCGACGCGTCACCAACGGTGTGGATTCATCCCGCGTTGCGATGCTGCTCGCGGTTCTGGAACGACGTGCCGGAATCCCGTTGTCTTCGGCCGATGTGTATGTTTCGACGGTCGGCGGAATCCGCGTGACCGAGCCCGGTGCCGACCTGGCGATCGCGCTCGCTCTGGCCAGTGCCGCGCGCGATATTGCCCTGCCCTCAACGCTCGCGGCCACCGGTGAAATCAGCCTCGCCGGCGACATACGCGCCGTAACCGCACACCAGCAACGAGCCACCGAAGCGACCCGACTCGGATACTCGACGGTGCTGGATCACTCGGCGACAACACTCGCCGAAGCGGTCCGCCGAGCCAGCGCACCCGCCGACTCGGCAAAACCCGGTTTTTAGGCCGCTTCCTCGCCGAATCCCGCGTGCTCCTTGCGGATGTCCGCCAACAGCTCATCGACGGTCGCAATGGGGACGTTCGATGCAGCGCGCGCGTCTCGCGTCTTGCCCTGCAGGGCATCGAGGCGCTCCCGCAGTAGGGGGTAATTGAGGGTGTGAGCAAGATGCGCGATGCTCGAATGCGCCAGGCGCAGCCACTCAGCGGTCGGACCGTTGGTGTCGAACTCAATGGTGGACAACTGCCAGAATGCCTCCGCGATGCCCTCTTCGAATTCGCATTGGGGTTCCAGCCGGGTTAGGGCCGTCGCAATCGAGCGCGCTTCGACGAGGTCGCCCAGTTCGATCAGGGTTTCTGCACGCAAAACCAGGTACGTGATGACTTTCATCATGTCGTCACCGAAGTTGGCGGCAGAAACCTGCGAGAGGACGTCCATCGCAGCGGGGAAATCGCTGAGGTCGATGTTCTTTCGAGCCAGAACGAGCCGTGCCGCGTCGCGCGTCACATCGTCGTCATATTCCACGGCGCGCGCGATGACAGTATCCAAAACGGGTATGGCCAGTGCCGCATCCGACTTCATCGCGCGGTTAATTTCGAGGTGATTGAGCAGATCCCACGTGTTCGTGTTGCGGGCAAGAACGTACGCCCGCGATTCCCACATCGCTGATTTATCGAACATGCACTCGGACAAACGAATCATGGTGCGAATCTTGGGATAGGTCGGCAATTCGTCAACAATCGACTCGAACGCCTCAATCGCGTCGTCGAACTGCCCAGCGCCCAGATACACGCCGCCGAGTGCATACCCAACGCGGTGCCGCAGAGCGGGCCACGGGTGGCACTCTTCGAGGAGCGTCTGCGCCTCGGTAACAAGTTCGATCGCGCGTTGTGAATTGAGAAGCTGCACTTCAATCAACGCGGATTCGGCGAGGATGTCGATGATCAACGGGATGGAATTCGCTCCTCGTGCGTGTTCCAACGCCTGTCCAAAGATTCCCAGCGCTTGGCGCAAACGGCCGAAGGTCGTGATGATGCAACCCTTCTGCCACAGCAACATCGCGCGATTGTGGTCGGAATCCATTTCGTCGGCGTACGCGAAAGCCCGGTCGATGTAGTCGAGAGCCACCACGTGGGCACCGCGCTGGTGAGCTGCCCAGGCATACGACGCGTAGTAGTCGCGCCACGATTCGGCACTGAATGCTTTGTCCTCAAGAGCCTTGGCGCGTGCAGCAACCTCTTCGACGTTGTCCCACTCCTCCGCCTCGCCCCACGCACCGGTCGCCCGGGCGAGCGCAATGAGAGCATCGTCGTGGTGTCCTTCTTCGATAAAGACGTCAGAAAGGCGTTCCTGCAAACTGGCTGCGTCCGCGTAATTGTTGCGGTGATACATGCGTTGGGCAAGCTGGATCATCGCGTCGGTACGTTCCTCGCCGATGCCCGATGCTGTCAGTTCCCAAAGGACGTCGTCGGTCGGTTCGTCCGATCCTCCAAAGTGGTGGCCGCTCACTTGTCGCCCCCGGTTGTTTCTTCGGTGGGGTCCTGTGTGACGGGCGCAAGGTCGTCGGTTGACTCCTCGGCCCCTGAGCGGACGGGAGTTTCGACCCGTTTCTTGTTGGTCGACGATAATCGTCGCTCCGTGAGTGGGAAGGGGGAAAGACCGAAATTGTGTCGCATGATTCTCCTCTCAGAAAAGCGTGGATACATCGTCTGGAGGGGCGTCATTACCGATTTCGACGGTGCGGGAAATGCAACATTGCCACCGAGTACCGACACCAAACGATTCGACACGCGGATGGACGCTGCGAAAGTCCCAAATCGCGTAGGCGGATTTTTATTCCGCAAACGTCGAGTTAGTACAGCATGAACTGGCGTGGCTCGGCAGAGACGACATCGCCGAGTTTCACCGACACCTGATAGGACGCGCCGCCGCCGACAGCGGGGGTCCCGGCATCGCAGTTATCCGACCGTGCACGACCCCACTCAAACGAATTTGTGGTGATTGCTTCGCCCGCCGCAAACTCTTGAATGAACGGCTCGGTCGACTTCTGGCAGACCGTCGAATCCCAAATCTGGTCGGATCCGCTCGTGATGATGTACTTCTGCTTGTCGGTGCCGACCTCGATTGTGCAGGCAACATCACTGGAGTTGGTAATGGTCATCGACAGTTTTGGCAGCTCGCCCTCGGCATACGTGTCGTGATCGGTATTCGCGGAGATGACAATCGCGGCCGGGTCGCACGCCGCCGACTCGGAAATCGTGCCGTCCGACGAGGTCGCTTGAGGTTTCGCCGTGACGCCGCCCGGGACCGCGGAAATCACACCGGATATTCCCACCCCGGCGCCAACGAGCACGAGCACCGCGATCAGCCGGCGAACGTGGTACACGCGCGAGGGTAACGGCCCACGGGGATCCGCAATCCATGACATATCAGCAGGTTACGGCGGGCCTCGGGCAACCCCCGTGTGGCGCGCCGATTAGAGCGATTTGACCATTCGCGAGTTGCCGAGGGTGTTGGGCTTGACTCGCGCAAGGTCAAGGAATTCCGCGATTCCCTCGTCGGGGGAGCGAACGAGCTCTGCGTACACTTCCGCGGTGACGAGATCAGAGGTCGGCGCGGCATCGCCGACCTCACCGATCACCGCGTATCCGCGTGCACCGAAGAAATCTGTTTCGAACGTCAGACAAAACAAGCGCCCCAGCCCGAGCTCGCGGGCGTTGTCCTCGAGCGCGTCGACAACCGCGGTGCCGACGCCGCGGCCACGGTGGGATTCCGCGACGGCGACCGTACGAATCTCGCCGAGGTCACGCCACATCACGTGAAGAGCGCCACAGCCGACAACCTGCCCGCCCTCTTCGGCGACCACGAACTGCTGAATCGCTTCGTACAGGACCACAGGGTCTTTGCCCAACAGGATACGTCGGCTCACAAACGGCTCGATGATCGCCTCGATTGAGGCGACATCGTGCGTCCGAGCGGGACGAACCGTGAGGGTCATTCCGCCAGTCTAGGCGCGACTACTCGGTGGCTGCGGGCGGGGCCGAATCGGCCTCAACCTCTGTCGAGGTGGCCTCAGCTACCTCTTCGGCAGAGATTTCCGGCAGCGCGAGCGTTCCCGTCATCGTCGCCGTGAACTCTTCATCGACGAAGTCCACCAGCACGTGACTTCCCGAGTGCAGTTCGCCGGTCAGGATGTTCTCCGACAGCATGTCCTCAACCTCGTGTTGAATCGCACGTCGCAACGGGCGTGCACCGAGAGTTGGATCCCAGCCAATCGTCAACAACTGTCGACGTGCGGCGTCGGTGACGTCGATGGTCATGTCGCGGTCGAGCATGCGCTCGCGCAAGCGACGAATGAAGAGGTCGACGATCTGCAGCAATTCGTCCTGCGAGAGCTGCGGGAATACAATCGTCTCGTCGACACGGTTGAGGAACTCGGGCTTGAAGTGCTTCTTGAGTTCCTCGACGACCTTCGCGCGCATCGCCTTGTAGGACTGTTCCGCGTTGCCCTCCAGCGTGAAGCCGACGGGACCACCGGTGATGTCTTTCGTTCCCAGGTTGGTCGTCATGATGATGACGGTGTTCTTGAAGTCGATGACACGGCCCTGACCGTCGGTCAGGCGACCCTCTTCGAGCACCTGCAGCAACGAGTTGAAGATGTCGGGGTGAGCCTTTTCGATTTCGTCGAACAGTACGACCGAGAACGGCTTGCGACGGACACGTTCGGTCAACTGACCGCCCTCTTCGAAACCGACGTATCCGGGAGGGGCACCGAACAGGCGCGAGGCGGTGTGCTTCTCTCCATATTCGGACATGTCGAGCGAAATGAGCGCGTCCTCGTCGTCGAACAGGAATTCGGCGAGCGCCTTGGCCAGTTCCGTCTTTCCCACACCGGTCGGACCGGCGAAGATGAACGAACCGCTGGGGCGCTTGGGGTCCTTGAGTCCGGCTCGAGTGCGTCGGATGGTCTTGGAGAGAACGGCGATCGCCTCTTCCTGGCCGATGACGCGCTGGTGAAGCGACTTCTCCATCATCAACAGTCGGGCGCTTTCCTCTTCGGTCAGCTTGAAAACGGGGATGCCGGTTGCCTGAGCAAGGACCTCGGCGACGATTCCTTCGTCGACCTTGCCGGTCTCACCCTTTTCACCCTTGCGCCATTCCTTTTCGAGTCGAAGGCGCTCACCGAGCAGCTTCTTTTCCTCATCACGGAACTGGGCGGCCTTTTCGTAATCCTGTTCCTCGATCGCGCTTTCTTTCTTTGCGCGCACCGCGGCGATTTTGTCGTCAAACTCGCGCAGCTCGGGCGGCGACGACAGAATCGACAGGCGCAGTCGAGCGCCGGCCTCATCGATGAGGTCAATCGCCTTGTCCGGCAGGAATCGGTCTTGCACGTAACGGTCGGCGAGGGTGGCGGCGGCCACGATTGCCTCGTCGGTGATGGACACCTTGTGGAACGCTTCGTAGCGGTCGCGCAGCCCCTTGAGAATGTTGATTGTGTGCGCAACCGACGGTTGGTTGACGGTGACGGGCTGGAAACGTCGCTCGAGCGCCGCGTCCTTCTCGAAATACTTGCGGTATTCGTCGAGGGTCGTTGCGCCAATCGTCTGCAGTTCGCCGCGGGCAAGCATCGGCTTGAGGATGCTGGCTGCGTCAACCGCGCCTTCGGCGGCTCCCGCACCCACCAGCGCGTGAATCTCGTCGATGAAAACGATGATGTCGCCACGATTGCGGATTTCCTTGGTGACCTTCTTGAGGCGCTCTTCAAAGTCACCGCGATAGCGGCTTCCGGCGATGAGTGAACCGAGGTCGAGCGTGTAGACCTGCTTGTCTTTGATGGTCTCGGGTACTTCACCCTTGACGATTGCCTGGGCGAGTCCTTCGACAACCGCGGTCTTTCCGACGCCGGGCTCGCCGACGAGGACGGGGTTGTTCTTGGTGCGACGGGAAAGGATCTGCATGACGCGTTCCATTTCCTTTTCGCGGCCGATAACGGGGTCGAGTTTTCCTTCGCGAGCAGCCTGCGTCAGGTTACGACCGTACTGGTCGAGAACCTGCGAACCCTTGACGTCGTTAGAGGCCTCGGTGCCGCCGACGGTTGCCGATTCCTTGCCGCCCTGGTAACCGGACAGCAACTGGATGACGGTCTGGCGAACGCGCGTCAGGTCAGCGCCGAGCTTGACGAGAACCGTTGCGGCGACGCCTTCACCCTCGCGAATGAGCCCGAGCAGGATGTGTTCGGTGCCGATGTAGTTGTGACCCAACTGCAGCGCTTCGCGCAGGCTGAGTTCGAGAACCTTCTTGGCGCGAGGAGTGAATGGGATGTGACCGGACGGCGCCTGCTGGCCCTGACCGATGATTTCCTGAACCTGTTCGCGCACGTTGTCGATCGAGATGCTGAGTTCGGCGAGCGCCTTTGCGGCGATACCGTCGCCCTCTTTGATGAGCCCGAGCAGGATGTGTTCGGTGCCGATGTAGTTGTGGTTGAGGCCCTTGGCTTCTTCTTGGGCAAGCACAACGACGCGACGAGCGCGGTCCGTAAAGCGTTCAAACATTGCAGTCTCCTTTGCGAGGGTTCTCGCGATGTTTCAACGGTAACCCCAGCCACCCCGTGTTTTCGGGGTTTTCGCTCACGGCAAAAACCCCCACGGCCTTATTTCTTGGGGTCGAGACCGCGGCGAGCACGCTCTTCGCGCTCGTACTTGTCGAGTTCACTGCGTTCGGTGCGGTCGGCGCGAAGGATGGCGCGCATGACGAACCAGAAGATCAGCCCGATGATGATGGTCGGGGTGACGGAGAACACCGCGTTGGCCCAGAAGTCTGTGATCACGAGTTCAGTGTATGTCGGGTTACTTGACGAGCGGGAAGAGGATGGTTTCGCGGATGCCGAGACCAGTCAGGGCCATGAGGAGTCGGTCGATTCCCATCCCCATTCCGCCACTCGGTGGCATTCCGTGTTCGAGCGCGCGCAGGAAGTCTTCGTCGAGTGGCATGGCTTCGGCATCGCCACGGCCGGCAAGTTTCGCCTGGTCGACGAATCGCTCGCGCTGGAGGACGGGGTCAATCAGTTCCGAATACGCGGTCGCGAGTTCGAATCCGCGCACATACAGGTCCCACTTTTCGACGACTCCGGGAATGGACCGGTGTTCGCGCGTGAGCGGGCTGGTGTCGAGCGGGAAGTCCATGACGAACGTCGGCGCGGTGAGTCCCGGCTTGACGTGGTGTTCCCACAGTTCTTCGACGAGCTTGCCGTGGGTCGGGTGCGCGACCTCGATGTCGGCGGCTGTCATCATCTTTTCCAAGACGGCGATGGGCGTTTCCGGGGTGATGTCGGTTCCGACGGCGGTCGACAGTGAACCGAACAGACTGATGCGATCCCAGTTCCCGCCAAGGTCGTAGACCGTTCCGTCGTTCCACGTCACCTTGTGTGACCCGGCGACGGCGAGCGCAGCATTCTGGATGAGTTCCTGTGTCAGGTCGGCCATTGTGTTGTAGTCGCCGTATGCCTGGTACGACTCGAGCATCGCGAATTCGGGGCTGTGGGTCGAATCGGCGCCTTCGTTGCGGAAGTTGCGGTTGATTTCGAACACCCGATCGAGCCCACCGACGACGGCTCGCTTGAGGAAAAGCTCCGGTGCGATGCGCAGGTACAGGTCCATGTCGAACGCGTTCGAGTGGGTAACGAACGGGCGCGCAGCGGCACCACCGTGGAGCGTCTGCAGCATCGGGGTTTCGACTTCGAGAAAGTTGTGGCTGCGGAAGGTGTCGCGCAGCGACTGGACCGCGGTCGCGCGGGTGACGACGTTGATACGCGCCTGGTCGCGCACGATGAGGTCGAGGTAACGCTGACGAACGCGGGTTTCTTCGTTGAGTTCGCTGTGCAGGTTAGGCAGCGGCAACAGCGCCTTCGATGCCATCTGCCAGGTTGATACGAGGATCGACAGTTCGCCGCGCTTGGAGGTGATGACCTCACCGCTGACGAAGACGTGATCACCGAGGTCGACGAGGTCTTTCCAGCGTTCGAGCGAGTCTTCGCCCACCTGGTCGAGAGACAGCATGGCCTGGATTCGTTCGCCGTCGCCAGACTGCAGCGAGGCGAAACACAGTTTGCCCGTGTTGCGCGAGTGGACGATTCGACCGGCCAAACCGACGATCACGCCCGTTGCGACATCAATGCCAAGGCCGGTGTGTTCGGCGCGAACAGCGGCAATTGTCGTCGTGATGGGAACACCGACCGGGTAGGCCTCGCCCTCGGCGTTGAGTCGGTCGCGCTTGGCGAGCCGAACAGCTTTCTGCTCGACAATATCGTCGGCGGAAAGTTCGGTCTCGTCAGTCATTCGATCCCCTTCAGGTAACTCCTCAAGGTTACCGTTTCGGTTATCGGGTTGAGCGCTTTAGTCGTCGTCCTCGGCGGAATCGTCCAGCCAGGCTTCGACGGGGTCGATTGCTCCGTCGGCCGACCGACGCAGTGACTCGTCAACCGCCGAGTGGGCGAGTGCGCGCAGAACCTCGCCGGGCCGTTCGATGCCGATTTCAGCGAGGCGGAAAGTGGACTGGTCGATGATGGCGCGCGAGAAGGTCGCAACGGTGTCGACGACTTCGGCGTAAGCGGCGCGATCGGATTCCTCAACGACGAACGGTTCGCCACCCATTTCGACGACAAGTGCTTGCGCGATGGGCATGACCGTCGCGGGTGCCGTAACGGCAAAGTACGCGTCCTTGAGTCGCTGAACGTCGAGCGATGTCCCCGTGAAGTGAAGCACGGGGTGAATCGCCAGCGGAATTGCCCCGGCGGCGCGGGCAGGCTCGAGAACACCAACCCCCAAAGCCGGGTCGGTGTGAAAGACGATTTGGCCGGCCTTCCAGCCGTCGGCGATGTCGGCGACGAGTGACGCAACGGTCTCACCGTCGCCCGGCGCGATGATGACGAGATCGCTGCCCTGGGCAACTTCATCGGCGGATCGGATGGTGACCCCGCGCAACTGCGCGAGGACCCGCTCGCGGTAATCGGGGTCGGGTTCGGTCATGAACCACGGAATGTGCCCAGCACCGGCGAGGGCAAGCCCGAGCACGGGGATTTGGCGGGCGCGGCCCACCAGCCCGACATCGAGTCGGTCGGGAGTCATCATGCGGGTTCCCCTTCGGTTCCATCCGGTGGGATGCGGCACAATCGTTCGGCGATCAACGCTCCAATAATGAGGACGAGCGACGCAATCAGCCCGCCGACGGCGCCGGGAACGAGTTCCGTCGAGACCACTGGCCGGGTCAGTGTGTAAACGAGGATTCCCGCCACTCCGCCGAATATGAGCGAACCCCCGACGGATGATGCCTTGGCCAGCGTCAGGATTTGGATGGCGAGGGTCGCGTCGATTCGACGACCCGGTTTGGGCTGGGTCGCCCAGCGGACGCGCGCGCCAAGGGCGATGACTATCCCCGTCAGAACAATGGTGGTGATGACGAGCGACCAGGGGACGCGGATTGCCGAGAACCCGCGAACGACGAACGCCCAGTCGGCGAAGAAACCGGCGGCGAAACCGAACGGGGTCAGCCCGAGGAGGGCGATGGGGTTCGTGCGCTTCATGCGAGCACCTCCACCAGGTCGCGAACGAATCCGCGGGCGGGGATGATGGCGTCGGGGTCGACGGACAACCAGGGTTCCAGGACGAATCGGCGTTCGTGCGCCCGTGGGTGTGGGATGACGAGGTTGCCGTTTTCGATGAGATCGCCATAGACGATGAGGTCGAGGTCGAGGGTGCGATCACCCCAACGTTCCGCGCGAACGCGGCCGTGGCGCAGTTCAATGTCGTGCAGCATCGCCAGCAGCGTGTGAGCCGAAATCGTTGTGTCGACGATGACAACGCCGTTGAGGTACTCGGGGTGGGTGTCGTCCGGACCGGATTCCGTCACCGCGACGGTGGACATCAGCGTTGATTGGGCGACGATCGAGACACCGTCAATTGCGGCGAGGTCGGCGATCGCATCCGCGATTGACACCTCACGCTCGCCCAGGTTTGCACCCAGCGCAATCACCGCGCGGGTCACGAACGGAACCTTTCGATGACAACGGACACATCGTCGAACGGAACAGTAATGGGGGCGGACGGTTTGTGAACCTCGACGCGAACCGAGTCAGCGCCGGCCACCAGAACCAGGGCGGCGATTCGTTCGGCGACGGTTTCAATCAGGTCGACGGGGTCGCGTTCGACCGCGTCAACGATCGCCTGAGCCAACATCCCGTAGTGAATCGTGCCGTCAATGTCATCGGCCAGGTTTCCCAGAGGAACGCGCACGTCGACATCAACAACGAATTCCTGACCCTTTTGTCGTTCGTGTTCGAACACACCGTGGTGCCCGTAGGCGCGCAAACCGCGCAGGCGAATCTCATCGGTCATCGGAATCCCCCTGCCAGGTAGAGCGAACGGCGAAGGCACGAGCGGATCGTCCGACGTCGTGAACCCGAACGGCGGCGGCCCCCGCCTCCGCGGCGAGTACCGAAATCACCGCGGTCGCTTCGTCACGGTCAATGGGGTTCTCGCCAAACGGTGCGAGGAAACGTTTGCGTGATGCGCCCACCATGACGGGGTAGCCCAACTCGACGAACGATTCAAGGTTTCGCAACAACTCCCAGTTGTGCTCGGGATTTTTGGCAAATCCCAGCCCGGGGTCGAGCCACAAACGGTTCGGTTCCAGGCCTGCGTCCATGATTCGCTCGACACGCTCTTCGAGTTCGGACACAACGTCTTTCGTCACGTCGTCGTAGGCCGCGCGGTCGTCCATCACCGCGCTGTCACCTCGCCAGTGCATCGCGATGTACACCGCGGGCGAATGAGTGACGGCCGTGACCATCCCCGCATCGAAAAGTCCGCCGGACACGTCGTTGACATAGGTCGCCCCAAGGCTGACCGCTGCGGTCGCGGTTGCCGCTCGCATGGTGTCAATCGACACCACGATTCCTTCGCCGCAGAGCGCGCGAATGACGGGCAACACCCGTCGCTGTTCCTCGTCGGTGTCGATGGGGGTTGCGCCGGGTCGCGTGGATTCTCCGCCGACGTCAATGACGTCCGCGCCGGCGGCAACCATCGCGCGGGCGTGTGCGACCGCATTGTCCGGGTTCTCCCACAGCCCGCCGTCGCTAAAGGAGTCGGGCGTGACGTTGAGAATCCCGAAGACGAGCGGCTGGCTAGCCATCGCCTCGGCCAATCAACGCGAGCAACGATGTTTTGAGTGGATCGTCTGCGCACACACCGACCGCCGTCACGGTCACCGCGGTGGCGGAACTTTGGCGGGCTCCTCGCGACGCCACGCACTCGTGGCGGGCGTCCAAAACTACAAGCACGCCGGCCGCAACGGCTCCGCGAGTCAGGGCATCGGCAATGTCGAGCCCAAGCCTTTCCTGAACCTGCGGCCGTGACGACACGATGTCGACCACGCGCGCGATGTGTCCGAGTCCGAGAACCGTGGAGGACGGAACATAGGCGACGTGTGCGATTCCGCTGAACGGTAGGAGGTGGTGTTCACACATCGATCGGAATTCAAGGTCACGAATGATCACCGGGTCGGTCGATTCGACGTCTGCGGTTGACCCGACATCACTCAACCCGTCAGCGGCGTCGACACCGACACCACCGAACAGTTCCGCGAACGAATCAGCAACGCGTTCCGGCGTCACGTCCAGTCCTGGTCGATTCGGGTCATCACCAATCGCGTCGAGAATCTCTCGAACCGCGGCCTCGATGCGTCCCTTGTCGACCGTCATGGGTTACTCGGCGGTCTTCGGCTTTCGAGGGCGCACAACCTTCTTCGGCTCCGCCGATGCTTTCGCGGGCATCGCAATCGGTCCCTTCGTCGATGCTGGTCGCTTGGGGTTCGACTTCCACATCGGGCGTTCCGGCAATTTCTTAACCTTCGCAAAAATGGTAGCCAGCTGGTTGTGGTCGAGCGTTTCCTTTTCGAGCAGTTCCTTGGCGAGTCGGTCGAGAATCGGCCGGTTGGCGGTCAAGACCTTCCACGCTTCGTCGTGCGCCTGATCAATCAGAGCGCGGACCTCGTGGTCGATGTTCTCGGCCATGCCGTCGGAATAGTCGCGCTGGTGCCCGACATCGCGCCCAAGGAACATTTCGCCCGAGCCCGATCCGAGCTTGACCGACCCGATTGAGTTTGACATTCCGAACTCGGTGACCATTCGGCGGGCAATTGCGGTCGCCTTTTCGATGTCATTCGAGGCACCGGTCGTGGGGTCGTGGAACACGATTTCTTCGGCGACACGTCCGCCCATGGCGTAGGCGAGCTGATCAAGCAGTTCGTTGCGGGTAATCGAATACTTGTCGTCGATCGGAACAACCATCGTGTAACCCAGCGCTCGACCGCGGGGAAGGATGGTGACCTTCGTCACGGGGTCGGTGTTGCGCATCGCCGCCGCAGCGAGCGCGTGGCCGCCCTCGTGATACGCGGTGATGAGCCGTTCCTTGTCCTTCATGATGCGCGAGCGCTTTTGCGGTCCCGCCATAACGCGATCGACGGCTTCGTCGAGCAGTTCGTTCGTCAGTTCCGTTGCGCCATTGCGAGCCGTGAGAAGTGCGGCTTCGTTGATGACGTTCGCGAGATCCGCGCCGGTGTAGCCGGGCGTCTTGCGCGCGAGCACCTCGAGGTCGACATTTTTCGCCAACGGCTTGCCCTTCGAGTGCACCTCGAGAATCTGCTTGCGGCCCTTCGAATCGGGCGCATCGACCTGAATCTGGCGGTCGAATCGACCGGGGCGCAACAGCGCGGGGTCAAGAATGTCGGGACGGTTGGTCGCCGCGATCATGATGACGTTCGTCTTGGGGTCAAACCCGTCCATTTCGACGAGCAACTGGTTCAGAGTCTGTTCGCGCTCATCGTGACCGCCACCCATACCGGCACCACGGTGGCGACCGACGGCGTCGATCTCGTCAATGAAGATAATCGCTGGCGCGTTTTGCTTGGCAACCTCGAACAGGTCACGGACTCGACTGGCGCCGACACCGACGAACATTTCGACGAAGTCGGAACCGGAAATCGAATAAAACGGGACGCCCGCCTCGCCGGCGACGGCGCGAGCGAGAAGCGTCTTGCCCGTTCCGGGAGGACCGTAGAGCAGCACGCCCTTCGGGATGCGGGCTCCGACCTTTTGGAATTTCTCGGGCTCTTGCAGGAATTCCTTGATCTCGTGGAGTTCCTCGACGGCCTCTTCGGCCCCCGCAACATCGGCGAACGTCACCTGCGGTGATTCCTTCGAGAACTGCTTCGCACGGGACTTGCCGAACTGCATCGCGCCGCGCGAGCCGCCGGCCGACGACATGATGAACCAGAACGCCAGCCCAATGATGAGGAACGGCACGATGTATCCGAGCAGCGAAACGAACCACGATTCCTTGGGGATTTCGTCGTTGAACTTCTCGGGGTTGGCGGCGTTGACCGCGTTGACAACTTCAGCTCCACGGGGGCTCGCATAGTAAAACTGAATGTGATCGCCGTACGTTGTGTCGGCCGTCGTCAGGATGACGTCAACGCGTTGTTCGATGTCGACGATAGTGACCTCTTTGGCCTTGTGGTCGTCGATAAAGGCGAGACCTTCCTTGGTCGACACCGGTGTGTAGTTGACCGTCGTCAGGAAGGAAAAACCGAACCAGACGATGAGCAACCCAGCAGCGATGTAGAGCCAGGGGCCCTTGAGAAAGTTCTTCATGCGGTGACGTACTCCTCTAGAAACTCACGTTCTGCCAGCGTACCCGCCCGCGGGCACACCGTGACGGGCTATTCGCCGTCGGCGTATACGTGAGGGGAGAGCACCGCAACGTCACGAAGGTGACGGTAACGCTCGGCGTAGTCAAGTCCGTAGCCGACGACGAACTTGTTGGGAATGTCAAAGCCCAAATAATCGGGAACGATGTCGGCCACAACCGCATCAGGCTTGCGCAACACCGTGAGAATTTTGACGCTCGTTGCGCCGCGCGACAGCAGGTTTTCACGCAACCAGGTGAGCGTCAGACCGGTATCGATGATGTCTTCGACGATCAAAACGTGACGATTTGCGACGTCCGTGTCGAGGTCTTTGAGGATACGAACGACTCCGCTGGATTGGGTGGTGTTTCCATAAGACGAGACGGCCATCCAATCCATCATGACGGGGATGTGCAGCGCACGAGCGAAATCGGCCATGACCATGACCGCGCCTTTGAGAACACCAACCAGCAGAGGGATCTCACCGGCGTAGTCGCGTTCGACGTCTCGCGCCAGTTCGTCGAGGCGCGCACGAATTTGTTCCTCGGTGACCAACACTTCGTCGAGTTGATCCGCTACATCCGAATACCGCATTAGGCCTCACTACGTGGTCGGAAGAGAAGCCGACCGTCTTGTCTGACCACACTACCGCCGGTGACGTCAATCGGTTTCTGGCCGTGCCAGTCGGTCAGCAGCGCGTCGACGGCGAGAGTCTGAGTGTGACTCAGGGTCGTGAGAAAGGCCTCCGCAGCCGCAAGGCGAATCAGCCGGGTTCGCAGAGCGCGCGGTTTTGACGCTGTCCCCTCAGCGTCGAGCGACACCCCGCCCTCCGCTGACATGACCGTTCGCGCCATCCCCGCCGCGAGCAAATCGAGGGCGTCGTCGTCGTCGCGCAACAAACCGGCGGTGCGTGCCAGTGCGTCCACAATTCCCGGGCCGAGTTCGGATTCCAAGGTCGGCAAGACGGTGTTGCGAATTCGGACCCGCGTGAAGGACGGATCGTCGTTGTGCGGGTCTGCCCAGGGTTCGATTCCCTCGGCGATACACGCGGCCACGGTCGTTTCTCGAGTGACGTCCAACAGTGGGCGCCCGATCGCACCGTCAAAAGCGGGCATTCCCCGGACGCTGCCGGGGCCCGAACCGCGCGTCAGGCCGAGAATGACCGATTCCGCCTGGTCGTTGCGGGTGTGCCCGGTCACAATCATCGACGCGCTCAGTTCGTTTGAGATGTCCATCAGCGCGAGGTATCGCGCCTCGCGCGCGGCCGCCTCGGGCCCGCCTTCTGTGCCGACCTCGACAGCCCGAACAACAACCGAATCGAAACCTCGGTTGCGCAGCACGCCGGCGGTTCGTTCCGCGACACCGTCACTTCCGAGCTGAAGGCCGTGATCGATAATCGCCGCGGCTACGCGCAGTCCGCGCTTGCCCGCAATGAACTGTGTTGCGGCCGCGAGCGCCATCGAATCGGCGCCGCCACTGACGGCAACGAGGATGAGTGCGCCGACGGGAATTCGCTGTGATTCGCAGAACGAATCGACCGCTGTGCGCACCTCGGCGACGGCGGGGTTCAATCGCCCGCGACCACCGTCGTGTTTCGCGCTCACTCGGTAAGGTTATCGAAAGAACGTATTGACCAGAGGAGTCACCATGACCGGATACCCCGCCGTCATTGAAATCCCTAAGGGAAGCCGCAACAAGTACGAAGTTGACCACGAAACGGGTCGCGTCTTTCTCGACCGCGTGCTGTACACGGCCTTCGTCTATCCCACCGATTACGGCTTTTTCGAAAACACGCTCGGCCTCGACGGTGACCCGGTGGACGTGCTCGTCTTACTCGACCACCCCCTGTTTCCCGGGGTGGGCGTCAATGTCCGGCCCGTTGCCGTTTTCAACATGACGGACGACGGTGGCAGCGACGCTAAAGTCATCGCCGTTCAGACGAAAGACCCCCGCTGGGCGCACATCCAGGACATCGACGACATTCCCGAGTACACGAAGAAGGAAATTGAACACTTCTTCGAGCACTACAAGGATTTAGAACCCGGCAAGTGGGTCAAACTCGAGGGCTGGCAGGGGCGCGCCGAAGCCGAAAAAATCGTCGAAGAGGGCATCGCCCGCTTCGGGACCGGCCACTAACTAGCCGAGAGTAATTCCGCGGTCCCGCATGAAGGGGACCGGGTTTTGCGCGGTTCCGTTGCGCCGCACCTCAAAGTGCAGGTGGCAACCCGTCGACGCACCGGTAGAACCGACGGATGCGATGCGCGTTCCCGCCGACACGTTGTCGCCGATGTGTACCCGGATTCCCCCGTTGACGATGTGTGCGTAACCCGTTGTCCAGCCGCCGCCGTGGTCGATCTTGACGTAATTGCCAAAGGTTCCATTGGGGCCGGCGTAGATGACGCGACCTTCGTGCGCGGCATAAATCGCTGCGCCACAGCCAGGGGCGAGGTCGACACCGGCGTGCAAACGCACAGTGTGATATATCGGGTGGGTTCGATAACCGAACGGGCTCGAAATGTATCCGCCCGACACCCTCGCCCAGCCTTCGCTTGACACCCAGCCTGCGGGCGCGTCGTTTCCGAGGTTACCCCCGCTCTCTTCAAGCCCCTTCTGGTATTCGGCTTCGGTGTGCCTACGATTCGTGATGAGCGTTGCCAACTGTGCGCGCAGAGTCGCTTCGTGCTTCTGTTGTTCCTCTAATGCTGCGGCCGCGGCGTTAGAAGCCGCTTGCGCCGCACTGAACGCTGTCTCCGCCTTCGCGCGAAGCTTCTCGCGAATCTCCTTCGCAACCGTCGCCTGGTCGGTCAGAGACTGTGCCGCATTCTGATCCTGAACCGCCACCTGATAAATACCGTCGGCTTGAGAGGCAATGATCGACGCGAACCCGAGTTTGGAGAGAAGGTCGGTCGCCCCTCCCGCATCGGACAGAAGTGTCGTCGAAACGTTGATTGCTCCCACGCGCGCTAGCTCGGACACGAACTGTCCAGCGCGGATTCGAGAATCGGTGGCGGTCTTTTCGGCCGCATCCGCTTGCTCCTGCAAAAGCTCGGCCTTGTAGGCCGCCTCATCGAATGCGTCTTGTGCTTCCTGGAAAATCGCGCCGAGGCGTTCTGCTTCGACCTGTGTGGCCTCCGCCTTGGCGGTCAACTCGGCAAGTACGGCCTGGAGTTGGGCGATCGCTTTCTTCTTGGCGGAAACGCTATTGCGAGCGTTGAGCACGTCCGTCCATGACGGATAACTCGCGGCAAACGCCGGAGCGGTCAGCGGCTGCACCAGCAGGGCGGTCGCGACAACGAGCGTTCCCAGAGCGGTCCAGATTCTGCGCACGACAACACTCCCTTCGCAGGTTGAAACAGTAGGCTAACCCGCCAACCTGTGAAACCCGCGCATTGCCCGCCATTCTGGCGGTTTGCGCCGGCGGGAAATTGTGCGTAAACTCGGTCAAGTTGTGACGCTTCGGCAGATCGACACGGCCCCATCGTTTAGTGGCCTAGGACGCTGCCCTTTCACGGCAGTAGCACGGGTTCGAATCCCGTTGGGGTCACTCCGAGGTCTACAATTGAATATGTAAGGCCCTGTAGCGCAGTTGGTTAGCGTGCCGCCCTGTCACGGCGGAGGTCGCGGGTTCAAGTCCCGTCAGGGTCGCGGACGGCAGAGTCTCTCTCAAGGAGGCTCTTTTGTCTAGGAGCGACAATCGCTCCTCGGCTCTGTAGCTCAGTTGGTAGAGCGTTCGACTGAAAATCGAGAGGTCACGGGATCGACGCCCGTCGGAGCCACTGTGAAAGCCCCCGATTCGTCGGGGGCCTTTTCTGTTGGCCGACGATTAGGCTGAACGCGAAAGCGAGACTCTGATGCTGCCCACACCCCGTTACCTCATGACCGATCCGGATGAGGTTCGACGCGTGATTCGCGGAAATCCGTGGGCAACTTTTGTGTCAACGACCGCGAGCGGACTCGTCGCGTCGCACTACCCCGTTTTGCTCGACGAGGACGCCTCGACGGGCGACGACATCGTCATCATCAGTCACTTTGGCAAGCCCGATGGCGACACGCACGAACTGGGGCAGCATGAGGTCCTCGTCATCATGCAGGGGCCACACGACTACGTTTCGTCGAGTTGGTATGACCCAGACGACATCGTTCCGACGTGGAACCACGTCACCGCACATCTCTACGGAGTGCCGGAGGTCCTCAGTGACGACGAAAATTACCGGATGCTCGACCGGCTAACCGATCACTTTGAGCACCACCGCGAAGGCGGTCGCAGCCTGTCCGAAAACGAGGAGAAGGCGCGCGCAACCGCGAAGGGGACGGTTGGCTTGCGCATGCGGGTGACGCGGTTCGATGCACGGGCGAAACTGAGCCAAAACAAGAGCGACCACGTGCGCGACACGATCGTGGAACACTACGACCAATCGAACCCGAAGTTGGCTCACGAGATGCAGCGCATTCGCGGCGAACGCGACGTCGACAAGGGTTAGCGCGACTGTTACCGTAGAGAAAGTCACGTCAGCGACGGACGTTCCACAATGAGGGGGTCACCAATGCAACCCGCTTCGATGCTTGTTGGCGGTGCATGGGTCGACGCTGTCGCAGGCGAACGCGAGGACGTCACGTCGCCGTTCGACGGACACATCGTTGGAACCGTCCCCGTCGCACGAGCAGCCGATGCAACTCGTGCCATCGACGCCGCGGTCAGTGGATTCGAGCGTTGGCGACGAACCCCTGCGCACGAGCGCGCCGCGATTTTGATGCGGGCGGCCGCCCTCGCCGACGAACGCGCCGAGGAAATCGCCAACATCATGTCCGGCGAGAACGGGAAATCCCTCGTCGAAGCCCGCGGTGAAGCGGGTCGATCGGGTGAAATCATTCGACTGTCGGCCTTCGAGGGATCCCACCTGTACGGCGAAACATTGCCGCTTGATGCGAATAAGGGAACCGGTTTCGACAAGATCGGGTTCACCATCCGTCAACCCGTCGGTGTAGTGGTGGCGATTTCCCCGTTCAATTACCCCGCACTGCTGGTTTTGCACAAGGTTGCGCCGGCTCTGGCCGCGGGGAACGCCGTGGTGCTCAAACCAGCTCGGTCAACGCCGCTCACCGCCCTCGCTGTTGCACAGTGTTTCGTCGATGCTGGCTTGCCCAACGGCGTGCTCAACGTCGTCACCGGCCCCGGTGCCGAAGTGGGTGACGCCCTCGTGCGCGACCAACGCGTCCGCAAGATTTCGTTCACCGGGTCGACCGCTGTCGGCGAACACATCGCCTCCATCGCGGGAATCAAGAAAATGTCGCTCGAACTCGGCGCGTCGGGGCCGGTCATTGTGCTCGACGATGCAGACATCGAGGCTGCTGCGCACTCAATCTCACTCGGCGGATACATCAACGCTGGGCAGGTCTGCATTTCCGCCCAGCGCATCATCGTCGCCGAATCGATTGTCGGCGATTTCCTCGACGCCCTGACCCCCAAAGTTCAGGCAATTCGCGTCGGGGACCCGTTTGCCGCCGACACGATGGTCGGGTCGATGATCTCGCGCGGTGAAGCGGATCGCGTCACCGCATCGATTCGAGCTGCCGTTGCCACCGGTGCCCGTCTCGTGACCGGTGGCGAGCAAGACGGCAGCATCATTCAGCCGGCGATCGTCGCCGACGTCGACCCGTATTCACCGTTCGCGCAGGACGAGCTGTTTGGCCCGGCCGTTGCGGTGTCGACTGCTCGCGATGTGAATCACGCCATTGAACTCGCGAACTCCACCGCCTACGGATTGGGCGCAGGAGTGTTCACCAACAACATTGCGAACTCTATTCACGCCATTCGAGAAATCGAATCCGGTGTCGTTCACATCAACTGGACGCAATTATGGCGAGCAGACTTGATGCCCTACGGCGGGATGAAATCCTCCGGCATCGGCAAAGAAGGACCCCGCTCGGCCATCGCCGAAATGACAGAAGTAAAAACCGTCATCATGCACGGCACGCCGTGGACACAGAACCAGTAAAGGAACACGATGAGCAGCAGTTCGGGCAAGACCATTCGACTGACCGTCGGTCAGGCCGTTGTCAAATACATCGCGGCGCAGTATTCGGTGGCCGACGGTGAGCGCCAGCGATTCATCCCCGCCGCATTCGGCATTTTCGGTCACGGTAACGTCGCCGGCCTTGGCCAGGCGCTCGACGAGTACAACGACGACCTGCCCTTTATCCAGGGGCGCAACGAGCAGGCTCTCGCGCACGCAGCAATCGCTTTTGCCAAGGCGTCACGCCGACGCCAGACACTCGCGGTCACAGCATCGATTGGGCCCGGAGCGCTCAACATGATCACCGCAGCCGGTCTGGCGACCGTCAACCGCTTGCCCGTGCTCTTGTTGCCGGGTGACACCTATGCAACCCGTCGCCAGGGTCCCGTGCTGCAGCAGATCGAAGACCCCTCAGCGCCCGACATCACCGCGAACGACGCGTTCCGGCCCGTCTCCCGGTTCTTTGACCGAATTACTCGTCCCGAACAACTACTGACGAGCCTGCCGCAGGCATTCCGTGTTCTCGCGAACCCCGTCGAGACCGGCGCCGTGGTTGTTGCCCTGCCCCAAGACATTCAGTCGCACGCGTTTGATTACCCCGTCGAGTTCTTCGAACCAAACGACTGGAAAATCCGTCGGCCCGAGCCCGAAGCCGACGATGTGCGCGCGGTTGCCGAAATCATTCGCGCGGCACAGAAGCCGCTCCTCATCGCCGGCGGTGGCGTGATTTATTCCGGGGCCACGACTGAACTCGAGGCGCTGGCAAATGCCACGGGCATCCCCGTCGCCGAAACGTTTGGCGGAAAAGGTGCAATCCAAAAGCCCGGCGACTGGCACGTGTGGGGAATTGGCCTCGAAGGGTCACCCGAGACGAACCGTTTGGTTGAACAAGCGGATGTCATCATCCACGTGGGTACCCGCCTGACCGACTTCGCTACCGCGTCACAGTCGCTGTTCCAGAACCCCGATGTTCAGTTCGTGTCACTCAACGTGAGCGAATTTGACGGGGTGAAACAGGGTGCACACACAATCGTTGCCGATGCACGCGTTGGTCTCACGGCTCTGAATGGCGAACTGAAGGGTTATCGCGTGCCCTCAGCCTGGACCGACGAGATCCGGTCGCGAAATGCCAGTTGGGTCGCTGCCCGCAACGCGGCGATCGACCCCGACGTCGTCTTCCCCAAAACCGAAGCGCATGACCCCGACGGCACGGATGCCGTCATTACACAGGGACAACTGCTGGGTGTCCTGCAGGAACATGCGCGTGACGGCGACATTCTCATCGCCGGTGCCGGTGGTCCCCCCGGTGACGTCCAAAAGGTGTGGGATGCAACGAACGGTCGGTATGCCCACCTCGAATTCGGGTTCTCGTGCATGGGATACGAATTGCCCGCCGCCATCGGTGTTCGTTTCGCGAATCCGGACCCCGCCCACCGCGTAACTACATTCATCGGTGACGGTACCTTCCTGATGGCGCCGACCGAACTCGTGACCGCCGCGCAGGAGGGCCTGCCGCTGACAATTGTGATTGCGGAAAATCACGGTTACCAGGTCATCCGCCGTTTGCAGATGTGGCGCGTTGGCCACCATTTCGGAAACGAGTTCCGCTATCGCGACCCGTCCGCGAACGTTGTTGACGATGTCGTCTCCGCGGCTGCTCCACCACGCCTCGGCGGCAACTATCTCGACGTAGACCTGGTGGCAATCGCGCGCGGGCTCGGGGCGCGTTCCGAACGAGTCCGCACGGCCGACGAGTTCCGCGCGATTCTTAATGACACACGGGACGAATCGCGGCCCGTCGTCATCGTGGTCGCAACGATTCCTCACGCAAACCTGCCCGGCTCCGAGGTTTGGTGGGACGTCGCTCCGGCCGAAGTATCCGACGCCCCGTGGTTGCCCGCTGTTCGGGACGACTACAACGCCGGCCTGAAAAAGCAACGCTGGCACGGATAACGATGATCACTCCACTCGACAACGGACGGTTTCGCGAGCGCCTGCGCTCACGCGACAACACCGTCGGGATCTTCGCCGGTCTAGGTTCACCCATGGCGGCGGAGGTTGCCGCAGCGGCCGGTGTCGACTGGGTACTCGTCGACTGTGAACACGGAGCCGCCTCGGACGACGTCGTTTCGGCGACTGTCGTTGCGACAGGCGGATACGGGGTGCCGACACTGGTTCGTGTGGAATCCGCCGATCGAATTAGAATCGGCCGTGCGCTCGACGCGGGGGCTGCTGGCGTGATGATCCCCCGCTCCGAATCAGCCGACGACGTCCGCTCGGCGATCCGACACTTCGATTACCCGCCCCTCGGCGACCGCGGGGTCGCGACGTACAACCGCGCGGCGCGCTGGGGAATGGACCCCGATGCGCTGAGTGGGAACCGACGCGCAGCCGCAATCATTCAGATCGAGACAGCGGGTGCCGTGAATGACGTTGAGGAGATTGCCGGAATTTCCGGTGTCGATCTGCTGTTCGTCGGTCCACTCGACCTGTCGTACTCTCTCGGAATTCCTCGTCAGTTTGATCACCCCGACTTTGTCACTGCGCTCGACCGCGTAGTTCGGGCGGGAAGCGAGGCGGGCATTCCGACGGGAATTCTCGCTGCTAACGTCGAAGTGGCCCGGTCGCATCGCGCCCGGGGGTTTCAGTTCATCGCACTGTCGTCAGACTCCGTGTTGCTGGCCACCACGATTCAGTCCTCGCTCGCCGCCATCACTAAGGAAAAGCCATGACAAAGAACACCGTCGTTGGGGTCGGGCTGATTAGTGTCGGCTGGATGGGCAAAGTTCATTCGCGCGCCTACCAAGCGATCCCGGTCGTTTACCCCGAACTGGGGATTACCCCTCGACTGGTCATCGCCGCGGACACCGAACCGTCCCGTGCCGATTACGCGCGTGATGTGCTCGGATACGAGCAGGGAACACTGGACTATCACGAGGTACTGGCTCACCCCGATGTGGATGTCGTGTCGATTTGTGCACCGAACTTTTTGCACGCTGAAATCGGCATCGCCGCGGCCAAAGCCGGAAAAGCGTTCTGGATTGAAAAGCCCGTCGGCCGCGGGGTTGAGGAAACTCGTTCGGTCGAGGCCGCTGCGGATGCCGCCGGTGTTGCGTCGAGCATCGGTTTCAACTACCGCCACGCACCCGCCATCGAGCAGATCAAGTCGCTCATCGCCGACGGGTCCCTTGGCCGTATCACCAACGTGCGCGGCACCTTCTTCGCCGACTACTCATCCGAACCCAACGGAGCGCTCTCCTGGCGCTTTAACCGCAGTCTCGCGGGCTCCGGGGTTCTGGGTGATCTCATGGGACACCTGGTCGATCTCATCCACTACCTCGGCGGCCCTATCGGGTCTATCTCGGCGCTGACCTCGACCATTCACACCAAACGACCAATCCAGCAGATGGGCACCGGAACACACTTCGACGTCATCGAAGGTGGTGAGTTGGGCGATGTCGAGAACGAGGATTACGCCGCCATGCTGTTCCGCTTTGCGGATTCGGCCATCGCGGCGGGCGCTGTCGGAACGCTTGAGGCATCACGCGTTGCCGTCGGGCCGCGTGCTTCGTACAACATCGAGATTTACGGAACAGAGGGTTCCGTCATGTGGGACTTCGAACGCATGAACGAGTTCCAGGTTGCCATCGGTCGCACCGGAGACCTTCGCGGTTACAAGCGCGTCATGGCGGGCCCGTCCTTTGGAGACTTTGCGCACTTCCAGCCCGGTTCGGGCACGGGAATGGGCTTCGACGACCTCAAAGTCGTTGAGGCGCGCAAGTTCCTCGAGGCTGTTGCCGGCACAGCGCACCTCAATTCGAACATCCACGACGCTGTTGCCGCCGCCGCGGTGTGCGACGCAGCGGAACAGTCCGCCGAATCGGGTCAGTGGGTCACCCTGCCCGCCGTGCTCGGCGTCACCGCTGCGCTGCGGTGACCGTGTTTACCGTCGTCGCACTCGGCCCGGTCGATGAGGAACTCGTTCGACCGATTCTTGGCGACGACTGTGAACTTGTGACCGATCCCACGGCTGCTCAACTGTCCATCGCCGACGGTGCCATTGTTCGCGGAAACGTGACCGTCGACCGCGACTCGTTCGACCGAATGCCCAACCTGCGGGTACTTGCGCGAACCGGGGTAGGGACAGAACGGGTGGACCTGGCGGTCGCAACCGAACGCGGAATTCCCGTCGTCATTACGCCGGGAAGTAACACTCGGGCCGTTGCGGAGGGAGCGTTGGCGATGATGCTTTCGCTCACAAAATCACTGCCTGCGCTCGATGCCGTTGTCCGCGAGGGACGCTGGAACGACCGCGACTCGGTTTCCGTAGGAGACATCGACGGCGCCACCGTGGGAATCGTTGGGTACGGTCGAATCGGTCAACGCCTGAGCGAGCTACTTGTGGCGCTCGGTGCCGACGTCATCGCCTTTGACCCCGTTGCCACAATTCCCGATGCCCTCCGCTGTGACACGCTTCCCGAGCTGCTCAGTCGGGCACAGATCGTCTCGCTGCACGTTCCCCTGCTCGACTCGACGCGGCACATGATCAACGCGGCAACGCTAGCGCTAATGCCGGCCGGGGCGGTCCTCATCAACTGCGGTCGCGGTCCGCTCATCGATCTGGATGCGGCGCTCGTCGCGCTGGAATCTGGCCACCTCGGTGGAATTGGGCTCGACGTATTCGACGACGAGCCGCCCACCCCGCATCCGCTCTTTCAGCACCCCCGAGCGCTCTTGACACCCCACGTGATGGGTCTGAGTCACAAATCGGCGGCTCAAACGTTCATCGACGCTGCGCGCGGAATTCGACTCGTCCTCGACGGTGGAACCGCCCCCGCGACCGCAAACGAGGTGTGAGGTGGCGACACCAAAAACCTTCACCATCGCGGTGACCGGCTCGACGGGGTTCGTCGGCAGCAATGTCGCGGCGATACTCAGCGGTCGGGGTCACACGGTGATCGGACTGTCCCGACGTGACGTCGACGGCGCACCATGGCCAATCCGCACCGTTGATTTCGGTTCTGTCGACAGCCTGAGTGACGCCCTCGTCGGAGTGGACGCCGTCGTGCACTGCGCCATCGCGAATGATTTCAATCGACTGCTCGAAGACCGCGAGTTTGCCTACGATTCGTTTGTTGGCATGACAACGCGAGTTGCACAGGCCGCAACCCACACGGGTGCCCAGATGCTCTACATTTCAACCGATTGGGTGATGGATGGAACCGGACACCTCGTGCCCGAAACAGACCGCGGCAACCCGGTCAACTTTTACGGTTTTCTCAAGGCGATGGGTGAACAAGTAGTCCGCGACCTGCATCCCGTCGATGGCGCGGTTTGCCGGATCGCCGGCGTGATGGGTCGCCACCAGTTGCAAGAGGACGGCCCGCGTTCGCAGGATGTGGGGTTCGGTTATTTCGTCTATTCGCTCGTCGCCGCCCTGCGACGCGGCGACACATTCACGGTGTGGAACGGGCCACACGTCAACGAGGTGACGAGTCCCTCTCTTGCGGCTGAAATCGGGGCACAGATCGAACGCGTCATCACGCGCCGAGTAGGCGGAACCCTGCACCTCGTCGGTGACGACGCGATCGGTCGCTTTGCGCTGGCCGAACTCGTGTGCGAGGTGTTTGGCCTCGACCACGGACAGCTGCGTCAGGGATTGCCTCCCGAATCGGAACTTTTCCCCGCTCCCGTCCCCGTTGACTCGTCACTGGGCAACGCCCACACCAAGCAGGTTCTCGGAATCGGCCCGACACCGTTGCGCGCGCTTCTCGAAACGTTCCGAACCGAACTCGATACGGGCGTCGCGACGGCGCTCACACCGTCCGAACGGGATTAGCCCTTTTTGGTGGAACGACCGACAAAGTGGTCCATCGTCGTGTTCACACCAAGGAAGTCCGCGAGTGCGTCGAACCAGCGATTGGGCAGCAGGCGGGCGTAGGGCAGCACCCGCGAGAACGCTGGAAGGACCAGCGTCAGTCGTCGACGTTCGATGGCGTCAAGGATCTTTCCGGCGACGTCCGCCTCTTTGAGGACGGGCAGGAGTAGGGGGAATTTGGTCTGAGCGCCCTCGAACATTCCCGTGTCGATGAAGAACGGGCAGACCGTCAGTGTGTCGATGGGGTGGCCGAGCGAGCGCATCTCTGCTCGCAGTGACTCGGTGAAGCCCACCGCGGCGAACTTTGTCGCCGAATAATCCGTTTGCTGCGCGACCCCGAGGAGTCCCGCCGCACTGGCAACCGTGACGATGGCACCGTTGCGTCGCGCGATCATTCCCGGCAGCACCGCACGAGTCACCCAATACAGTGCGAGTGCATTGACTTCGTAGGTGCGGCGAATTCCGCTTTCCGTGGCGTCCAGCAGGTGCTTGCCCGCGACAATTCCCGCGTTGTTGATGAGGACATCGACGACGCCCGACCGTTCGGCCACGCGCTTGACAACGGCAACGTCGGTGATGTCGACAACGTGTGACTCTGCCGTTCCACCAGCAGCAACGATCTCCGCCGTCACCCGTTCCGCCGCGTCGCGGTCTCGATCCCAGATGATGACGTGTGCGCCCCGACGGGCTGCCTGGAGGCCCATCTGCCGGCCGATGCCACTGCCGCCACCAGTGATAAGAATGCGGGAACCCGCGAGTTGTCGTTTCGTCATCGCAGTTTGGCTAACCATCCAATCGCTCGGGTCATCAGGGTTGCAAACTGTTCGTTGGTTTGACCCGGGAGGGGCGCAATCCCCAGAAGGCGCTGTTGGGCAACGGTCTGGGAATCGGTGTATTTGAGAATGCCCTGGCTGCCGTGGCGGCGGCCGATTCCCGATCGTTTCATGCCACCCATCGGGGCGTCGTGCGATGCGAAGCTCGCCGAGAAACCGTCATTAATCGTCACCGTTCCTGAGCGAACTCGGTTGGCGAAATCAGTCCCTCGACGGCGCGACCACACGCTCGTGTTCAATCCGTATTCCGAATCGTTTGCGCGTTGCAGCGCCTCGTCGTTCGAGGCGACGCGTTGCACGCTGATGACGGGCCCAAACGTTTCGTTGCGCCCCAGGATCATGTCGTCTGTCACGCCCGCAAGAATTGTCGGTTCGATAAATGTCGGTGCTATGTCTGGTCGTCGGCGCCCGCCCGTCAGGACGGTTGCCCCCTTGGCAACGGCGTCGTCGATGTGGCTCATGACGCGCTCGGCTTGGGCTTCGGAGATGAGCGGACCCATGTCGATTTCCCAGTCGGTGCCGTCGCCCAGCGACATCGCTTCCGTGTGTGCGACGAAGGCTGCGATGAATTCGTCGAACACGTCGGTGTGGACATACGCACGCTCGGTGCTGACACACAGCTGACCGCTGTTGCTGAAGCTCGCCCGAACCGCACCCGCAGCCGCCCTCTGCACGTCCGCGTCATCAAGAACGACGAGGGGGTTCTTGCCGCCCAACTCACCCGAGAAGCCGATCAATCGCTCGGCGCACTGTGTGGCGACGAGTGCGCCTGTTGCCGTCGAGCCCGTGAACATGATGAAGTCGGCTTGGCCGATGAGCGCTGGGCCGTGGACGCGGCCGCCACCGTGGACGAGGTTGACGACTCCGTCGGGAACGCCGGCCTGGGCGAGCAGGTCCAGAATGACATCCGCCGACGCCGGCGTCGCAGCATCGGGCAGCATGACAACGGTGTTGCCCGCAATCAACGCCGGAATAACATCACTGGCGGGAAGCGTGAAGGGATAGTTCCAGGGAGTAATGACCCCAACAACACCAATCGGGACATGCCGTTCGATCGCTTTGGTGAGGATGGGAATGGCTCCCGCTCGGCGTCGACTGCGCAGAATGGACGGTGACTTTCGCGCGTAATACGCGCAGAGCCCGACGACGTCGAGGATCTCATCGAGAGCATTGACGCGCGCCTTTCGAGTGTCCGTCTGAATGGCGTCGAGGATGCGATCGCGATTTGCGAGGACGAGATCCCCGAATCGCCGCGCGATGGTGGTGCGGTGGCGAACGGTCGTGTTTGACCACGCGGGAAATGCGCTGCGAGCGCGGGAGACAGCTTCGTCAATCATCGTGCTTGCCACACTACTCGCCTCGGGTCACGGCGGGAATTGTCCCTCAGCGTTCTCTCAGGTTTGCGCCTTAAACTTCACGAGTGAACGAAACCCCCTCGACGAACCTGCGCGGCTTGCCCGTCGGTGAAGCGATTGAGGGTTTCCATGTCGCCGTCGTCAACGACCACGCCGTCCGTTTCGGCGCTCGTGTGTTACTCGCGGTTGGCATCACCGGGTGGACGGTCGCCGTGTCGACCGGCGACTTCTCGTTCGCCCGTGGCTTCGCGGTGTTGTTCCTGCTCGAAATGGGTATCCGAATCGGCGTCGGCGCGCGGTTCGCTCCCCTGTACGCGCTCGGATCCCTGCTCTCTCGACGTCGTGAACCGTTGTGGGTCGGCGCACCGCAAAAGTCGTTCGCATGGGGGCTCGGTTTCGCGCTGTCGATTTCGTCCTGCTTCGCCTTCGGCTGGCTGAACCTTGCCGCCTTAGCCCTTTCGATTTGTGCCGTCTGCCTGGTCATCCTCGGCGCGGAGGCGCTCATCGGATGGTGCGTCGGCTGTGCAATTTATGGTCGGCTGTGGCCGGACAAGACGTTCCATTGCGCAGACGGCTCGTGCGAGGTTCACCCCCGTTAACGACCCGACGACCCCCGCGTGAGCGAGGGCCGTCGATCGGCGCTGCGTGCGTTACTTGCAGGTGCAACGGTCCGCGGGCTTGACGCCTGCGAGTGCCTGCTCGACGTGCTGGCCACAGCCAGTCCAGGTCGCCTTGCCGCATTGGTTACAGGTGATTTTTGAGCACATAGTTGTGTCCCTTCTGTTGTGTTGTTATGAGGAGAGTGAAGCGTTAGCCCTGGCGGCCGCCGACTTTCCGGCGTTCCAGGTGAGGTAGCCGCCGTCAAGGTTGACGGCGTTGATTCCGTGGGCGCGAAGGACTTGGGTCGCGGTGTGCCCGCGCTGACCGACCTTGCAGTGCACGATGATTTCGCGGTCGGTCGGAATTTCATCGATACGAGCTCGCAGGGAATCAACGGGGATGAGCATCGCGCCGGGCACGCTGCCCGCCGAGTTCTCGGTTTCGGTACGCACGTCGAGGATGATCGCACCGGCAGCGACTCGTGATTCGAGCTCGTGCCACTGGACGGTCGGCGTGCGACCCGTGATGACGTTGTTGCCGACGTACCCGGTCTGGTTGATGGCGTCCTTTGCCGAACCGAACTGAGGTGCGTACGCAAGTTCGAGGTTCATCAGGTCGTCGACCGTGAGCCCCGCATAGATCGCCGTCGCGATGACGTCGATGCGCTTGTCGGCGCCGTCGATTCCGACAGCCTGTGCACCGATCAGAACGCCGGTGGTGGGGTTGAAGAGAACCTTCATGGCGATGGTTTCAGCCCCAGGGTAATAGCCCGCGTGCGAACCGGGGTGAAGGTGGATTGCGGTGTGGGCGATCCCCAGTCGCGTGGCCAACGATTCCGTGACACCGGTAACCGCCGCGGCCATTCCGAACGCGCCGATAATTCCAGTTCCGATGCTGGGCCTGGCCGATGTGCGTTCGCCCGCGATGACGTCGGCGACGAGTCGCCCATGACGGTTGGCAAGGTTGGCCAGCCAGATCATCGATGGGTCACCGGTTGCGATGTTGGTCTTTTCGGCGACATCGCCGACCGCGTAAATGTTCGGGTCGCTGGTTCGTTGGAATTCGTCAACCCAGATGCCCCCCGCATCGCCGATGCGCAGTCCGGCGTCGACGGCGAGAACGTGGTCGGGCACGACACCGACGGAGGAAACGACAACGTCGGCCGGGATCGATCCGCCCGTGGTCAGTTCAACAGCGCTGTCGGTGATGGCCGTCGCCGATGCGCCCAACACGAGAGTCACGCCGTTGTCGGCGAGGTGCTGCTGGAAGGGTTCGATCATTTCGACGTCGAACTGGGGCAAGATTTGGTCCTGTGCCTGGACGATGGTGACGTTGTGACCAGCGTGACGCAGATTCTCTGCCACCTCGATGCCGATGAATCCTGCGCCGAGGATCACGACGTTTTGGTGAGGTTTGGCATTGACGGCGTCAGCGATGCGGTCGGCGTCTGGAACGTTGCGCAAGGTCAACGCGCGGTCGAAACCGGGGATGGGAAGTTCGCGAGGCTTCGCGCCGGGCGAGAGAATCAGCGCGTCGTACGAGTCGACGTGTTCCTCGCCGGTTTCGACGTTGCGCACGGTCACGGTGCGCTCAGCTGCGTTGATAGAGGTGACGCGCGAGTTGACGCGAACGTCGAGGTTGAAGCGCTTGCCCAATGACTGCGGGGTCTGCAACAGCAACTGCGAACGGTCCTCGATGATTCCACCGATGAAGTAGGGCAAACCGCAGTTTGCGAAGGACACGTACGGTCCTTGTTCATAAATGACGATGTCGGCCGATTCGTCGAGTCGACGAAGCCTGGTTGCCGCAGACATTCCGCCCGCGACGCCTCCCACGATGATGGTCTTCATTTTTTCTTCCTATGCCAAAGACATGAACGCTTTTTCGAGGGCAGCGCGGTTGTCGCTGCCTTCCGGGTCGTTCGCGCAGTGCGCCATCCCGGTCGAGATGATGGAAAATCCTGCACGCGTCAGCGCGGTGCTGGCGGCAGAAAGCTGGGTGAGGATGTCGGTGCAGTCGCGGCCCTCGTCGATCATGCGAACAATGCCACCGATCTGTCCTTGAATGCGGGAAAGTCGGTCGCGGGCTGCCTTGAGTTCGGTCGGATCGATAATCATGGTGACTCCTGTGGTTGCATTCACGATGAATTCAGTATACCCTAGGGGGTATGAACAAATCAACCATTTCCTCCCGCATCGTGTCCGTCGTCGTCGCCATCGCGGCAGTCTTTGGATTGACTCTTGGTCTTTCCGGCTGCAGCAGCCAGACTGTGGACATGAGCACCGTTACCGCCGTCATCGACGTACGCACCCCCGCCGAGTTCGCCGAAGGCCACCTCGAGGGAGCCGTCAACATCAACATCGAAGACCCGACCTTCGCCGACCAGGTGTCGACGTTGGCCAAGGACGGAACGTACGTCGTGTACTGCCGTTCCGGAAACCGATCCGCGCAGGCCATCGATGCGATGACCTCGATGGGGTTCACCGACCTGACAAACGCCGGTGGTTACCTCGACGCCTCGAACCTGACGGGTCTCCCGCTGGTTCAGTAAACAACCTCGTCACGCCGCGGGTGCCACAGGTGCTCGCGGCGTGATTCATTTAACGCAGCAACCCGAACCACGGAGAAAAGCGACCAACGGTTCGTCCGTACGCGAGATAGTCGTCGCCGTAGCGGTCCATGAGGAACGCTTCCTCGAAACGCGCCTTGGCCGACAAAACGCCGATCAACGTCAGCGCCGCGACAAGGTGTAGCCACGACGCGCCCGCGAGAGCGGCGCCGATGGCGAAGGCCAACAGACCCGCATAGATCGGGTGCCGTGCGATTCGGTAAGGCCCGGTTGTGCGCAGAGCGGAACGGGACGTCGGCATGGGGTGAGCGGTCAACGATGTGCCCAGCACGATCCCCGACCACGCGACGATGCCGAGCCCGCCGAGGACGAGGAGCTGCCCGAGGAACTCGGTCCAGACGTACCCACGCCACGGAAGATCCCCCGCCGGCGCCACCACAATCACCGCAAGAACGGCGAATTGGGTGACGACGAACAGGTAACCCTTGAGTCGGTCGGACATGCCCCGACTTTAGATGAGGTTGTCGAGGTGCGGGTCGCCGACACGAGTTGGGACCATGACGGCCTTGATCTCGGCACGATCGAGCATCTCGGTCATGCGGCGCTGGCGCTGCTTCGGAATCAGCGTGACGACGGTACCGGCACGACCTGCGCGACCGGTACGACCCGAACGGTGCAGGTACGTCTTGTACTCGTCAGGAGCGTCGGCCTGGATGACCAAGTCGATTTCGTCGACGTGGATTCCACGTGCCGCGACATCGGTCGCAACGAGGACGTTGACGATGCCCTTGGTGAGCTTCTCGAGGTTGCGATTACGGCGTGCCTGGTTGAGGTCTCCGTGAAGGCTGGTCGAGCGGATTCCGGCGTCTTCGAGTGCATCCGACAGTTGATCGGCGTAGGCACGCGTGCGAGTGAAGATCAGTGTCTTGTTTTCGCGACGAACCATGTGCTCGATGAGTGGAATCTTGTCCCGGTGATCGACGATGAAGACGCGGTGGTCGATTGTCGCGGACGACTGGTCTTCACCGGCAACTTCGTGAATCGCCGGATTTTCGAGGAACTCGTCGATGATCGCGGCAACACCCTTGTCGAGGGTCGCCGAGAACAACAGGCGCTGTCCCTCGGGGTCGGTCGCGCGAAGAATTCGCTGAACCGGCTCGAGGAATCCGAGGTCGCACATGTGGTCGGCCTCATCGAGGACGGTGACGGTGATGTTGGAAAGGTCAACGTAACCCTGACGCTCGAGGTCTTCGAGGCGGCCGGGGGTAGCGATGATGATGTCGACACCGCGGCGCAGGCTCATCACCTGCGAACCCTGGGGCACGCCCCCGACGATTGTGGTGGTGAAGAGTCCGACGGATTTGGCGATCGGCATGACCGTTCGGTTGATCTGCTGAGCCAGTTCACGCGTCGGCGCAAGAATCAGCGCGCGAGGCAAGCGACCCTGTGTTCGGCGTTTTCCGCCACCGTTTTCCATCAGTCGCTCGACGAGCGGCGCACCGAAAGCGATCGTTTTGCCGGAACCGGTACGACCGCGTCCGAGAACGTGTCGACCCGCGAGGACATCGGGAATGGTCGCCGCCTGAATCGGGAACGGCGCGGCTGCACCGAGTTCCGCGAGCGCCTTGGCAATGTTGCTGCCCAGGCCGAGGTCCTCAAACGAAACGCCGACAACGTCATCGGCTGTGGTTGCCATGGCCTGAAGACGTTCGAGGACGACGTCCTCCTGAGGAGTCCATGCCTCGCCTTCGGTCTTTGACGGGTAGAAGTCAGAGTTACGCGTGCGCTCTACGCGCTCGGGGCGCGAGCCACGCGGGGAATCCGTCCGGGCACCGTACGAGCCGCGATCATCGCGAACAGGGCGATCGGTGCGAGGTGCGCGGTCATCACGTGCGGGGCGATCGGTGCGCGCCGGTCGATCGGTGCGCTCGAAGCGGTCCCCCGAACGGGGTGCGCGATCGTCACGCGCAGGGCGCGAGCCACGCGGGGAATTTGTCCGGTCGCCATACGAGCCACGCTCGTCACGAGGTGCGCGGTCGTCGCGGACAGGGCGATCGAAACGGTCGCCGGCAGGTGTCGCGCTCGTCTTGGGGTATCCCGTCTTGGCACGGCCGGGCTTACCGGCTGCTGCCGGCTTGCCGGCCTTGGACCAACGAGGTTTCTTTGCTGCTCCGTCACGCGGGACGAAATTCTTGGCGCGAGGACTGCGCCCTGAAGGGGTAGACATTTTTGAGATACTTCCCGGCTTGTACAAATCCGCGGCAGCACAGCGCTGCACGACATCGATCGCACGTGGATCGATAACGATATCGAGGAATGGCCATTGTCAGCATTTTGCTGACAACCCGACCCCGAACCTACAAACCAGAACCGTGTGTTCATTCACACATGCTCAGAGCCGACGCTTAAGGGTAACAGCCAAACCCGCGATTACCTAGCGGGCGTAGAATTGCACTATGAATCCAGTATTTGACGACGCACAGTGGACGACCGAAAATGCTGGCGTACTGGCCCTTCTCGTTGTGGTTCTCCTGGCGGCTTACGCGCTCAAGGGATTCGCGCTGTGGCGGGCGGGTCGCAACAATCAACGGGGCTGGTTTGTTGCCCTCTTGCTCGTCAACACTCTGGGAATTCTGGAATTGATCTACCTGATGACCGCGGGCAAGAAGCGACGCTAACGCCTTTGCCTTTAGCGCGAGTAGTATGACGATATGAACGCATCCACAAACGCGTCGACGGAAATCGCACTCAAAGGTTTTCGCCGCGCGGCAATTTGGACCATCATCGTCGCGCTCGTCATTGCAGCGGGAATCGGAATCACAACGCTCGTCGGCGGTGAATTCGGCGAGCTCCAAGGCAAGGTCTTGCTCACCACACTCGCCGTTGCCGCATTTGCCATCCTGGCGCTCTGTCATCTCGCCATCATCACGCGTGACGTGCGGATTGTTGGATGGATCGGAATTGGCACCAGCGTCCTGGCTTTCGTTACTGCGGCAATCCTCATCTGGTGGCGCTGGGACGTCTATTCCATGATGGGCCCCGGTAGCTTCTTTATGACCATTACCAAAACGTTCGCGATTTCGAGTCTTGCCGCCGTCTCCTTCGCTCACGCAAACCTGTTGTTGCTGCTTGCGTCGACGCCGATTCGCTGGATGCGGGTCGCTCTCGACCTCAACCTCGTGCTGATTGCTCTTGTCACAGTCTTTGTCGTCCCGGTGATTCTCTCCGACGGAAACTTCCCGCCACAGTCCCTCGCGGACGTTTACTGGCGCATGTTTGGAATCATCCTGATTCTCGATGCGTTGGGAACCGTTGCGCTTCCCGTCACCAGCCTCATCGTTCGATCTCAACGCCGTGCGGCAGGCCTCGATAGTCCAACAATCGATGTCGTGACAATCACCCTCCGCGGTGACACCGCCGCGTGGGTCTTACAGCAGGCGGCCGACTCGAAATCGACACCACTCGAAGTGCTCGACAAGCTCGTCGCTGGTGCACGAAAGAAATAGTTGGCGATAAGTTCTGGGGTGCGCCGTGCGGTAGTTGTCGACGACGAACCACTCATCTGCAGCATCATTGCCGAGATTCTTGAATCGGAAGGGTGGGAGGTCGCCCGCGCCCACGACGCACTCACCGCTCTGACCGTGGTTCGTGAGTCAGAGCCGGCACTGATCGTCGCGGATATCGACCTGGGCATCGGCCCCACCGGCATCGACGTCGTGCAACGTGTCCGAGCCGAGATCCCCGACATTGCGGTTGTGTTTATCACCAACCTGTCCGACCCCCGAATCACGGGCAAGAACTGGGACACAATCCCAGAAAACGCATCGTACATCGTCAAAACGGAATTGACCTCGACCAATGCACTCCGCCAAGCCGTGGCTTCGGCGCTGGATTCCGGCACAACGCTGCGGCAAATGTCCGCACGAAAAAATGTTCAAGCCCTCTCCACCGCCCAAATATCCGTACTCCGGTCGGTTTCTGCTGGCAAGTCGAATGAAGACATCGCGGCGGAACGCGGCACTACTGTTCGCGCCGTCGAGCGCATGCTGGGCCGGATGATTGATGCCGCTGCGATTCCCGCAGGTCCGACCGCCCGAGTTCAACTAGCTCGTATGTACTGGGGCGAGTTGAATGGTCGCTGAGTCGGCTCAACCCGTTGCGTTGACGCGGTGGCGTCGACTCGTCGCTGTTCTCGAATCCGATTGGGTTTTTCGCTGGCCCACGCTCGCGGCATACGCAGTGGCGGGTGTCCTTTTTGCAACGGTCTCTGAATATAGTCGCCTAACCGTTTCAAACGGGTTGTTAGCCATCGGGGTGGCGGCCGCGACCGTTGCGACCACCATCGCACTCATCGTTATCGCTGGGTTCATCATTCGCCCATTGCGCCAACGCCGTGCTGCAGCAGTCTTCCTCACACTCGTCATTATTGGAATTATCAGGGCTTCCCTCACCACCGCATTCGTCGCCGAACTTGGCATCAACCAAGAGAGCTTTTTCGCCTCGCGATTACTGCTATCAGCCGGCGCAGTCCCCGTCGTGGTGATCGTTTGCGCCGTCATCACCTCTGCCATGACAGCAGGGTGGGGTGAGCGGGCAACGACACAACAAGCGATCGACCGCCTGAGGGATGAGCGCGACGAAATCCTCGCCGACATTGAGCGGACCGACGAGAAACTTCTCGTCGAATCTGAGTCCGTGATTCGTCCTCGGGTAGATTCCATCGTCAGCTCACTGGGCAATACTCCCCGCACGACAGTCTCCGAATTGCTCGACAACCTCATCAACACTGTCGTGCGTCCACTCAGCCATTCCCTCGCCGCCAGGGCGAGCACTCACATCACTGACGACACCATCACCGCCCCGCTACCGCGACCCGATTTCCCGGATGCTGAGCGCTTTATCGGACCGCCCCTCGCGGCGGTCGGCGTCTTCATGACCACAGTCGTTATCCTGTTCGATGCCACCACAATTCCGATTTCCCTTGCCGCAGGGACAATTGGAG
The DNA here is from genome assembly GCA_903940225.1 of uncultured Microbacteriaceae bacterium. Lineage (GTDB taxonomy): Bacteria > Actinomycetota > Actinomycetes > Actinomycetales > Microbacteriaceae > MWH-TA3. Next base: position 23,437 of record CAJAKC010000045.1, on the reverse strand, counting down.
CCGGGGTCGCTTTTTTTGGTCTCCTTGCGTTCCAATTGGGAATGACGGGCTTGCGGTTGCCGGTGTCTCTCATTTCGGTGATCGTCATCTGCGCGCACGGTGGAATCGGCCTCATCGTCGCGTGGGCGGACCTCTCCCTGTTTTCTCGATACGGATTCGGGATTGAGAACACTGTGGCGCTGGTCACGGCGACTGTCGTCGCTGGGCTGATTTATGTGGTGCAACGGCTGGCAGTCCACTTCGGAGACGTGCGGCTTGCCGAGCTGGCGTTCGTGCGACGGGAAATGAGATTGATGGTGTCCGAAGTGCGACGACGCGCGTGGTTGCGACAACGGCACATTGCGCACGCCCTTCACTCGGCCATCCAGTCGCGAATTCTTGCGGAGTCGCAACTCGTCCTGTCCGGCGAGGGCCCCCTGACCGTCACCGAGACCTCCCGAATCCAATCGACACTCAGCAGCATGTTCGATGTTCTCCGGTCAGCCGACGGATTAACGTCAGACCCACAGACGGAACTGCGCCGGGCTGTGGATTTTTGGGCGGGGATGTGTTCCATCGAACTGAGGATCGAAGATTCCGTTACGCCGCTTCTTTCTGACGACCCCGAGATCGGCGAAAGTGTTCTCGTCACCACGCTGGAAATCATCAACAACGCGATTCGCCACGGCAAAGCGACGACAATGTCGGTGTCCATCCGTCAGCCTTCCAGTGATCTCATCAGAATCGTCGCATCGAATAATGGAAGTGCGCTAACCGATTTCTCGCCAGGGTTAGGAATGTCCATGTTCAACGAACTCACGGTTGACTGGACCGTCACAAATGATGGTGGAACGACCTTCATCGGTCACATCGCTGCTCGCCACCCGGCCAGGAATCGCGCCGCACAGAAACTCGACGCCTAGACTGCTCGGGAAAGAAAGGGAGACCAGCGTGGCAACAATCGACCTCGACCGCACAGCGTTTGAGACGACCATCACGGCAGATGATGCAATTGTGCTCGTCGATTTTTGGGCCGAATGGTGTGGGCCGTGTCGTCAATTCGGTCCCATTTTCGAACGCGTGAGCGACAAGCACCCCGACATCATCTTTGCCAAAGTCGACACCGACGCCAACCAAGACCTTTCGGAGATGGCGGGAATCCGCTCAATCCCGACGTTGATGATTTTCCGTGATGGAGTGTTGCTTTACAACAAGGCGGGCGCCGCGCCAGAGCCCGCTCTCGAAGACCTCATTGCCCAGGTTCGGGGGTTGGACATGGCTGTCGTGCGCGCCGAGATCGAGGCGCAACAGGCTACGTCAGAGGAGCCCGCCCCCTAAAGAGGCGTTTCACTTTCGCCGTGACGGTTGTCGCGGGTTTCTCGTTGTAAATCCCCGCGGACACCTGGCCGGACATTTTCTGGATTTCCACCATGATCGCATCGGTTGCTTCGCGACGCGCCTTGCCACTGTTGGCGGTGCCGAACCGGGACAGATTCATTGGCTTTCCGTATTCGATGCGCAGCTTGGCTAGCCGAATTCCCTTGGACCCGACGGGCTGGATGTTGTTCGTTCCGGTCAACGCGACGGGGATTACCGGCACCCCAGCGGTTAGCGCAAGCCAGGCGACCCCCGTCTTGCCGCGATACAGGCGTCCGTCGAGGGATCTGGTCCCCTCGGGGTACATGGCAAACGCTTCGCCGTTAATGATCCGGTCAAGTCCGGAGTCGAGCGCGTCCTGCGCAGCCAACGCGGAGTCCCGGCGAACCGGAATCGCACTGATGGCCTCGAAAAATGCCTTAGACAGCCACCCCTTGAACCCTTTGCCCGTGAAATATTCAGCCTTGGCGAGGAAGGAAACCGGCCGTCGAGACATGAGTGTGATGATTACCGAATCGAAAAAAGACAAATGGTTGCTGGCGAGAATCACGCCGCCTCGTGCGGGCATATTCCCTCGACCGACAACGCTCGCCGCGAACAAAAGGCGAATTAGCGGGGGGAACAACACTCGCGTGATGAACTTAATCATCGAGGTTTCCGTTGAGGAAGAATTCTCGCGGGGACGCCGACCGCGGTTCGACCGGCGGGAACGTCAGTGACGACAACAGCTCCGGCACCGATGAGCGCGTCGTCACCGATGGTGATAGGCCCAAGGATGATTGCTCCCGCACCGATGGTAACCCGGCTACCGACCTGTGGGTGGCGTCGGTTTCCGCGCACATCGCCTTGCCCACCAAGCGTTACTCCGTGATAAAACAGGCAGTCATCCCCGATGATGGCTGTCTCTCCGATGACTACACCGGCACCGTGGTCGATGAAGAGGCGTTCACCGATACGGGCACCGGGATGAATTTCGATGAGCGTCCACCAACGCACGATCTGCGACACCAACCGAGCGACGAAAGTAAGTCGTCGCTTCCACAACCAGTGGGTGAGTCTGTACCACCACACCGCGTGCAAACCGGAGAGCACCCAGAACGCTTCGAATCCGTTGCGCGTTGCTGGATCGTTCCGCATCGCCGCGCGAATGTCGTCGCGGATGCGAAGAAAAGGAGTCACCTAATCGAGAATACCCTCGAATAGGACCGTCGACAGATACCGTTCTCCGTAGGACGCCAGGATGACGACAATCGTCTTGCCGGCGTTCTCCGGGCGTTGTGCCAGTTCCAGCGCGGCACAAACGGTGGCCCCCGACGAAATTCCCGCAAGAATGCCCTCTTCCGTTGCGAGGCGTCGAGCGGTCGAAACGGCGTCGGCCGTTGTCACGCCGATGATCTCGTCAATCACAGTCGTGTCGACGTTCGCTGGAACAAAACCGGCTCCGATTCCTTGAATCTTGTGGGGACCGGGTGCGCCGCCACTGAGGACGGGTGACTCCGCTGGTTCGACGGCGACGATGCGAACTTCGGGCTTCAGCGCTTTCAGCGCTTGGCCAACACCGGAGATGGTTCCGCCGGTTCCGACGCCCGCGACGAAAATGTCCACGCCGCCGTCCGTGTCTTCCCAGATTTCGACAGCGGTCGTCTTGCGGTGGATTGCCGGGTTGGCCTCGTTCTCGAACTGGCGGGCGAGCACCGCGCCGCGCTCGGCGGCGATTGCCTCTGAGCGGGCGATGGCACCCTTCATTCCCTCCGAAGCTGGCGTGAGAATGAGTTCTGCCCCAAACCCCTTGAGGAGCGCGCGACGCTCAATGCTCATCGACTCGGGCATCGTCAAGACAACCTTGTAGCCACGGGCCGCGCCGACCATTGCCAGGGCAATTCCGGTGTTCCCGGAGGTCGCTTCGACAATCATTCCGCCGGGCTTCAATTCGCCGGACGCCTCCGCTGCGTCGACAATCGCAATTCCGAGTCGGTCTTTGACGCTCGATGACGGGTTGTAAAACTCAAGTTTTCCCAACACAATCGCGGTCGAACCGTCGGTGACCGTGTTCAGTCTGACGAGCGGGGTTTTGCCGAACGCCTCGGTGATATCGGAAAAGATGCGTGACATGGAGTTCTCCTCGTGGGTCTAATGGTTCCACGCTACGAAAGGCAAGCGGACGAACGAAATAGTGTTACACATCGCGCGTAACAAAGAACTCAGTCCGCGGACTCCGGCGAGAGGTGTTCGTGAACGGCAAGCCAGGCGCCGGACCGCTTCTCGAAGACAATTGTTTCACGCTCGGTGATCGTTGAGACCTCTCCGGCGAACTCGACATCACTCTCGACGAGGTGGGTGAACACCGCGGCAGAATCGCCGAGTGTCTGAACCATCTGGTTCGACGAACGGCACCCGTGAACGCGAAAACCATCATTCGCCTCCCACTCGGCCCACAATTTTTCGTATTCCGCCCGCGAGTTGAGTCGTTCGGTGTGCGTGTAAAACATAAAGGTCGCATCCGGCGCGAATCCGGCGAAGTATTCGGCGGTTCGGTGGTGACCAAAATCGTCGACGATTGCCGCGGCGGCGGCGAGAACGTCCGTCGTCTCGGTCATGCCAGTTTCCGTGCCATAACGGTGATGAGGTCGTACGCGAGGTGCGCGGCAGCGATTCCGGTGATTTGTGCGTGGTCATATGCCGGTGCCACCTCGACGATGTCGGCGCCGATGACGTTGACCGCGTCAAGCGAACGGATGATGCGCAGCAGCTCTCGGCTGGTTAGCCCGCCGGCTTCCGGCGTTCCGGTACCGGGCGCGAACGCGGGGTCAAGCACATCGATGTCGATGGAGACATAAACGGGCCGGTCTCCGACACGTGCTCGCATCTTGCCAATAATGCCGTCGATGCCCAGATCGTCCGCATCGGTTGAGTTAATGACCTGGAAGCCCAGCGCCGCGTCGTCCGTCAGATCCGTGTCGGCGTAGAGCGGCCCACGAATCCCGACGTGCATGCACGCGGTGAGGTCGAGCAGACCGGCTTCGCTCGCACGACGGAACGGGGTTCCGTGCGTTACGGGAGCGCCAAAGTATGTGTCCCACGTGTCGAGATGCGCGTCGAAGTGAATGACGGCAATGGGTCCGTACTTCGCGTGCAGTGACTGGAGGATGGGGAAGGCGATGGTGTGATCCCCCCCGAGGGTGAGGACTCGAGCGCCGGTGTTGAGCAGTTCGGTCATCGCCTCGTTAATTTGCGTGACTGCTTCGTCAATGTTGAACGGGTTGACGGCAATATCGCCCGCATCGACGACTTGCGCCAGCGCGAACGGTTTAGCATCCTGGGCGGGGTTGTAGGGACGCAAAAGTCTCGATGATTCGCGAATGTGCGACGGGCCAAACCGCGCACCCGGTCGGTAGCTTGTGCCCGCGTCAAAGGGGATGCCGACGACGGCGATGTCCGCCGAATCGACTTCATCCAGGCGAGGCAACCGAGCAAAGGTTGGTGCCCCGGCGAACCGGGGCACCACTGTTGCATCAACTTGCCCGACTTTGTTCCCGGCTGAATCGCGGGGAATTTTGCGGGTCAATCTGTGTCCTAACGAACCGCTGGGACTGTGGCTTTGGTCGTGCGACCGATGCGCGAACCCTTCGGGCCGAACGCGTAAGCCGGTTCGGGGAAGATCAACAACGCACCGACGTACAGGACCGCTGCCGACACAATCGCGACGATCAGACTCAGGTCGATTCCGCCAGCAACACCACTCCACTGACCTTCGATGATCGGTGGGTAGTAGGCGAACTGGAGTCCGAGAACCGCGGACACGATCCATGCGACCATCGCACGCCAGTTGATTCCGTTAGCGAACCAGTAGCGACCGCCCTGCTTGCCCTTGTTGAAGACCTGCAGGTCGTCCGAGCTGTACCAGCCTCGGCGGTTCCAGTAGCCGATTGCCATGATGATCATCCACGGGGTCGTGGTGACGACGATTGCACCGACGAATCCGTTCACAGCACCCAGCAGGTCGACAAAGAGTCGGCCTGCAACGATGAACGCGAACGCGATCGCACCGATGGCAATGGTTGCCTGGACACGGCTGAGCTTGGGGAAGACCGAGGAGAAGTCGAGGCCGGTTCCGTAGAGCGAGGTGGATCCGGTCGACAGTCCGCCCACGAACGCGACGACGATGATGAGGTACGCGTACCAGACGGGAGCTGCACCGATCAGTCCGACGATGTAGTCGCCGCTCGCGACGAGAGTCATCGTGGCGACACCGAAGATGAACGGAATGAGCGTCATCGTCTGTGCACCGAGAGTGGCGAGCATGAGCTTGCCGTTTGACGTTCCGCGCGGGATGTAGCGTGACCAGTCACCGAGGAATGCCCCGAACGAGATCGGGTTGGACATTGCAATGAGCGCTGAGAGCAGGAATGTCGGCCAGAAGTCCCCGAGCAGGTATTCACCCGAACCGGCGAAGTTCGCGTCGAACGTTCCCGAGAAGGCAACGACGGCGAGCAGCATGAGCACAGTGTTTGCCCACACGGCAACGCGGTTGACGAGAAGCATGAACTGGTAGCCGTAAACCACGACGACGATGACGATAATTCCGAGCAACGCATAGAGTCCGATGCGCAGTCCCTGCGAATCTTCTGCCCCAAAGAGGCGGACAAATGCACCAACGAGAGCGTCACCACCGACCCAGACCGAGATCGAGTAGAACGCGATAGCGGTGAGGAGGGACAGGAAGGAACCGGCGATTCGTCCGCGAACACCGAGGTGTGCGCCCGACGACACGGCGTTGTTGGTTCCGGTGCGGGGACCAAAGATTCCCATCGGCATGAGGAACAGGGTGCCGACGAGAACTCCGAGGACAACCGCGGCGACTCCCTCCCAGAACGACAGTCCGAAGGCAATCGGGAATGTTCCGAGGAGGACGGTGGCGAAAGTGTTAGCTCCACCGAACTGAATTCGGAAGAGGTCCCACGGGGTTGACGTCCGGTCGGCGTCAGGGATGGTGTCAATTCCGAAACCTTCGATTTCTGTAATCTTGGGTTTCGCATTCTGAGCGACAGTGCTCATGTGCTTCCTTTCGGTAAGTACGCCACCTATGGCGCTACGGCGATGCTATTGGCATCTTGCCCATTAGGCAATAGTTTTTGACTATGGAGATAGTTCGTGTCGTGGACCTTTCCCGAATAATTGATTCGGAAACGCAGGTGTACCCGGGCGACCCCGTTCCCCACATCGAACAACATTCGACCGTTCGCCGCGACGGTTTCAACCTCATGAGTGTCTCGATGGGCAGCCAATCGGGAACTCACGTCGATGCCCCATTCCATTTCGACGACTCGACACTGAAGATTGATGAAATACCACTGGAGCGCTTTGTTGGTCGCGGAGTCATCGTCGATTGTCACGGTGTCGGCGCTCGAGAGGCCGTGACGTACGAATCGGTTGCGAGCCAAATAGAGGCAGTTCGCCCGGACGACATCGTCCTGTTCAAAACGGGCTGGGAAGCGCACTACGGCCTGCCCACCTATTTCGACAACCCTTTCATCGACTCAAAACTCATCGCCGCCCTTCTCGTCCGAGGCGTCCTGACGTTCGGACTAGACGCAATCAACATCGACGAAACTCCCGATTCGGATCACCCCGGTGAAGGGTTCCCCGTCCACCACCTGATCGCCGCCGCGAGCGGAATCATCTGTGAGAACCTCTGCAACCTGGAGGCCATCACGTTTGCGGATCCCGTTATCTCGATATTGCCCCTGAAGTTCGTGGGCATCGATGGCGCTCCCGTTCGCGCTGTCGCAATGGAAGTTCGATAATCGTGGCGGGAACAATGCGGCGGTCGGCGAAACAAGTTTCCGATAAGACAATCCCCATCGGTGGACGCTTGCGTGCCAGTCGGCTTGCGCGCGGCCTCACGCTCGGTCAGGTTGCCGCCGCAGCGGGGCTCACGGAAGGCTTTGTCAGCAAACTCGAGCGCGATCAGGTTTCCCCGTCGGTCGCGTCACTCGTGTCGGTGTGTGAAGCCATCGGCCTTCGGATTGGCGAGTTGTTTGAACCGCCGACCAGCAACATCGTCCGCGCAGGTGAAGGGGCCCGCATTAATTTTGGTGGGACAGCGACGCGCGAATACCTGCTGTCGCCGGGCCATCAATCACACATCGAGGTGTTGCACTCCATCGTCGAACCGGGTGGTTCGGGTGGCGACAAGTTGTACGCTCTCGACGCAGAAATCGAATTCGTGTTCGTCCTCAAGGGTGAGTTCAGCATCATCCTCGGGCCCGAAACTCACGCGCTCGGTGCCGGTGACGCGATGACGTTCCACGGTCGTGAACCCCACACCTGGCGGAATCCGTCGAAGACAGTTTCCGCCGAGGTGCTTTGGGTGCTTGCGCCGACGCCCTAGGCCTTCGCCGTCCGCGTCTTGCGGACGATGGGCTTCTTCGGCTTTGCTGCTCGTTTGATCTCGCGACGTTCCTTCGCTCCTTCAACCAACGAATACAGCGCCGGCAGCACAACGAGGGTGAGCACGGTACTGGAGAGAAGTCCGCCGATAACGACGATGGCTAGCGGTTGCGAAATGAAGCCACCCGAGCCGGTCACGCCGGTGGCGAGAGGTGTGAGCGCGAAGATTGTCGCGAGCGCCGTCATGACGACCGGGCGAACACGTCGAGTGGTTCCTTCGAGCAACGCGTCAACGACTTTCGAGCCTCGTTCACGGTACTGGTTCACAAGGTCGATGAGAACAATCGCGTTTGTGACGACGATTCCGACGAGCATGAGCAGACCGATCAGCGACGACACCCCGAGCGGGATGCCCGAGAGGATTTGAAGTCCGATTGCACCGGTCGTCGCAAACGGAATGGAGACGAGCAACAGCAGCGGCTGGCGCAGGCTGCGGAATGTTGCGACCATCACGACGTAGACGATCAAGATTGCGGCGAGCAGCGCGAGCCCCAATTGGAGGAAGGAATCGGCTTGATCCTGGGCAACACCACCGACGGTCACGGTGGTGCCGGAGGGGAGCGTAATTTCATCCAACGTCTTCTGCACGGATGCGGTCGACTCCGAAAGGTTGTCACTCGCGGGGGTCACGGAGACCGTCGATGACAGCACACCGCGTTCGGTGGTGCGCGTCGCCGCGGTTTCCTTAACCTCAACGGTTGCCACCGTCGAGAGTTTCACGGTTTTTCCGAGCGGCGTCATCAGCTTGTATTTCTTCAGCTCGCTGACGGTGTCGGGGGCATTTTTTGTGATGACAATCATGTCCATCGTGACGTCATCAATGACAATCTGGGCCACTGCCTGCGGATCGATGATTCCGGACATCATTTGCCCGATTCCCGCTTCCGACAGGAAGTGCTTTGCTGCTTTCGCACGATTGACGCTAATGGAAATGTACTTCTCGGTGTCGGACAGTGTCGTCGTCACTTCGTCAGCGACGCCTGAATCCTGCATCGCGGCTTGAACCTCGGACGTGATCGCAACGAGAGATTCTTCCGACGGGGCTTTGACGGTGAGGTCAATCGTGCCGCTTCCAAATGCACTCGGTCCCGACGCAAGCGCCATTTCGCCGGCGGATGGAATTGTCGACAGTTGGCGGGTGATTTCGGCCTGCACCGCATCGGCGTCGACATCGGGTGATTCCGAGATGGTGATCTGATACGTGATTCCACCGGAACCGCCAAACAGCGCGCTCAGTCCCGAGCCACCGATCGACGTCTGGATGGTCTCCACGCCGTCAATTGCGAGCAAATCGGTTTCGGCGTCGGCAGCGATGTCGACCTTGTCGGCGAGACTCTCACCGGCTGGAACGGTGTGACGCACGGTTACCGTCGTCTGTCCACTACCGCCGACGAAGTTCGTCTTCATGAGCGGCGTGAGTGCAAACGTGCCTACCAGGGTGAGGACGGCGATGAGAACTGTTGTCAGGGGGCGGCGAATCGTCCACTTGACGATCGGGCGATATCCGCGCTGCACGACGTCGAACTTCTCGACCCCGTCCGCTTTCGTCGAATTCTTGCGGGGCTTGTTCTTGCCCAGGAACCAATAGGACAGAACGGGAACAATTGTCAACGACACCAAGAGCGACGACAACAGCGCGATGGTCACGGTCACGGCGAACGGTCGGAACAATTCACCCGATAGGCCGGACACAAACGCGAGCGGCAAGAAGACGGCGACCGTGGTGACGGTAGATGCGGTGACCGCGGTGGCGACCTCGGCAACAGCCGTCTTGATCGCGTACATCTTCTCTTCGCCCATCGCGATGTGGCGTTTGATGTTTTCCACAACAACAATCGAGTCATCTACCACTCGACCGATCGAAATGGTGACTGCACCGATCGTGAGCAGATTGAGAGTGAAGTCGCTCGCCCACATGCCGATGAAGGTCAACAGCAGCGATGTCGGGATCGACACCGCGGTGACGAGGGTGGAGCGAACGGACAACAGGAAGATGAGAATGATGATTATCGCGAAACCGAGACCCAGCAGGCCCTCCGTCGTCAACGATTCAATAGAGTTCTCGATGAAGGGCGCTTGATCGAAGACAACGTTGAATTCGGTCCCGTTGCCCATGAGTTTTGCAATGGCCGGAACCGCAGCGCGAATCTCCCGAGAGACATCGACGGTGTTTGCATCGGCCGTTTTGGTGATCGCAACGGTGAGTGACGGTTCGCCGTTGACGCGAGAGACGCTGGTCACCGTGTTGTCGACGATCTTCACCGTCGCAACGTCAGAAATTCTCTTGATGGTGACATTGCCCGTCATCGGGTTAACAACGGTGGCCGTCGGCAACGGCAGCGCCTTGATGTCCTTTACTGTTCCAAGCTTGTTTCCGGCAACAATCGATAGATCCCCGTCCTTTGACGTGACGGTTCCTGCACCGATTCGGATACCGTTCGACCGCAGCGCGTTCTCAATATCCGCGTTTGTCAGACCGTATTTGGTCAGTTTTTTGGCGACAGGAATCACTTCGATGTGCCGGCCGTTCGCGCCGAAAATCGATACTTCGCGCACTCCGTCAAGTTTTGTCAGTTCTTTGACGGCGATGTCCGTCAACGACTGCTTCAACTGATCCTGGGTGAGGTCACTCGTTACGGCATATTGAACGATCGGGGCGTCCGCGAAGGACCCCGCGAAAACCTGCGGGCTGGCTGCCGCCGGAAGAACGTTGCTCAACTTATTGATGGCGAGTTGGACTTTTTGCTCGGCGGACTCCAAGTTCGTGCCGTAGGCAAACTCCGCCACGACCTGGGACACACCCTGCTGGGACGTAGCCGAGGTGGATTCCAGCCCCGGAATCGCTTGAATCGCGTTTTCGATCGGGGTCGACACCTCTTTTTCAACGATGGTCGGAGCGGCGCCCGGATAGTTGGTGACGATTGCCAGTTGCGGGAACGAAACAGAGGGAATGAGCTCGAGTTTGAGCAAGGACATCGCGATACCGCCGAATACGGCGACGACGATTGTCACGAGAGCGATAAGCGCTCGGTTTTTGAGGCTGAAATCGGATAGTCGGTTCATGGCTTTTTCCCTGTGTTAGTTGTGTGTGTTTGTCCACGCATAGATTGCGTCGCGAACAAAGTTTGCTCCATCGGTCCCGCCGTAGTGGCGGGAGAACCGTTCGTCGGCGACGTACATGTCGGCGAGTCCGCGGAACTGGTCAATCGTCGGAGCTGTGCCACCCCACGCCTGCGAAATCCAGATGCGGTGACGTTCGACGAGGGCGGCAACTTCGGCCGAATCGGCTGCGAGTCCGCTGGCCAAAGCTTCGGCGTAGCCGGTGCGAAGCCCGGTCCCTTCGACCATGAAAGCCTTTTGTCCGAGTTCGCCCAAAGCCGTCCACCAGGACTGGCCCTTGGCCCACGCCTCTTTGCCCCAGCGCGCGACGACTTCGTCGCGGTACTTCTCTTGGGGGATTTGCTCTACTGCGGACACGGCATTCCTCTCATGGTGAGTAAAGCCTAACCCTCGAAACTGAGGGATTGTGACGAGAGTACGCTGGCTCTGTGCCCCCAATTCTGAGAGCGTTCACAGCGGTATTCGTGGGCGGGTTGGCGGGCAGTGCGGCGCGGTGGATCATCGACCTTGGCGTGACATCAGCCGCCGGTAATTCGTGGCCAATCGGCATTCTGCTCGTCAATTTGTCGGGCTCATTCCTTATGGGATATGTCGTTGGTCACGGGTTTGGGCGCTGGCCCGCGTGGCTGCGTCTTGGAGTGACAACGGGTTTTCTCGGCTCCTACACAACACTTTCCGCAATTTCGCTGAGCGTCGTTCTCACGGTCAACACCGGCGGACTCGACGGCGTTGGCATCGCGGCTCTCTATGCGACCGCGTCGATTGTGCTTGGCGTGACCGTCGCCCTCTGGGGTCTGCGCCTTGGCGGTCGGCGCAGCGAGGCGGTGTCACCATGATTGACTTCGCTGCGATGGTCGTTCCGGCCCTCTTCGGTGCGTTCGGCGCGACCGCCCGATTCGGTGTGATGAACCTCATGAAACCCGGCCGGTGGTCGTGGGGGCTGTTCGTTGTGAACATGGGTGGCAGCTTGTTTGTCGGCATCGCGGTGGGCGCGGCTTCGCTCGATGCGCTGTCGTGGGCGACGGCATCCGCCGTGTTCGCTTTCGCCGCGGGGTTCACGACATTTTCCACCCTGACGCTCACCGCTGCTGAGTGGGCTAATCGTGGCGAGACAGTTCGGGGGCTCGCGCTCACCGCCGCTCATGTCATGTTCGGCGCCCTCGTTGCCGGGGCTGGGTATATCTCCGCAACCACTGTGCTCGGTGCGTGATAAACTTTCCCTCTAACCCCCCGAGTTGCCTCAGACACTGCGGGAGTGGACAGCATCAGAGTGAAAGGGGTCCGATATGGGCCGCGGTCGCCAAAAAGCAAAGCACACTAAGGTTGCGCGCGAGCTGAAGTATTTCAGCCCCGATACTGACCTTTCCGCACTTCAATCAGAAATTGGCGTCAATCCACGCCTCGCAGAGGACCTGCAAAAGTGGCCGGAATTCGCGGCGGACGATTCGACGACATCCGAATCCGACGACGAAGCTCAGTCGGCGTAGTTACCAACCAGGCGAACGGCACCGCCGTCGACGCCTTTTGAGCCTGAGATGTAACCGTCAAGGTTTGTTGCACGGTTAGAGACGTGACCGACGACCCATGAGTCGATTCCGGCAACAGTCCATTCGCGCGTGAGCGTACTTGCCGATTCGTGCGAGACAACCGCGAGCATTCCGATTCCGAGGTTCCAGGTGCCCTCGGTTCCCTCGATCGGCTCGTTGCCCCACTCGGCAAGGACGCGAAAAACGGTCGGTGGCGTCCAGGTGGCGCGATCGATATCGACCCACGTTCCGACGGGCAAAACGCGCGCAAGATTGGCCGCGATACCGCCCCCCGTGACGTGCGACAGTGCGTGGATCGAGCCGGGGTGCTCGGCGAAGCTCTCGAGCAGAGGCGCGGTGTACAGCCGTGTCGGCTCGAGCAGTTCAAGCCCGAGCACCCGATCGAATTCAGGGACCGCCTGGTCGACGGTTCGACCCGTCGAGGCGAGAATGTGGCGAACGAGCGAGTATCCGTTCGAGTGAAGTCCGCTGGAGGCGAGTGCGACGATGACATCACCGTGTTCGACCCGGTCCGGACCGAGCATCTCGTCCGCTTCGACCACACCGACGGCCGCGCCGGCGACGTCGTAGTCATTCTCGCCGAGTAGCCCAGGGTGTTCGGCAGTTTCACCACCAACCAATGCGGTTCCTGTCGCGGCGCACGCCTGCGCGATTCCTCGAACAATGTCGGCGATGCGTTCCGGCACGACCCTGCCGCACGCAATGTAATCCGTCATAAACAGTGGCTTGGCGCCGACAACAACGATGTCGTCAATAACCATTCCGACGAGGTCTTGCCCGATGGTGTCGTGAACATCAAGCGCCTGCGCAATAGCGACCTTCGTGCCGACTCCGTCGGTTGAGGTTGCGAGGATCGGGCGACGATAATCCTTCAGGAAACTCGCATCCATCAAGCCGGCAAAACCGCCAACCCCTCCCAGAATCAGAGGGCCGTGGGTTGCGGAAACGGCGGCCTTCATTAGCTCAACGGCACGGTCTCCGGCTTCAGTGTTCACACCGGCCTTTGAGTATGCATCCTGTCCCGTCACCCCCCCAGCCTACCGACGGCTGTCTGGCACTCGTGTGAGAGGATTGAGGTGCGGGAGCGCGGCGGCGCGCGGGAAGGGGACCGTTCACATGTGCGGCATTGTCGGCATTGTCTCAACGACTCCCGTCAACCAGCAGATTTACGACGCCCTCGCCCTGTTGCAGCATCGCGGTCAAGACTCCACGGGCATCGCGACATGCGAAGGTCGAACCCTGCACTTGGCAAAAGCCAAGGGCCAGGTTCGCGAAGCGTTCCGCACTCGTGACATGCGAGGGCTCGCGGGAAACTTCGGTCTCGGTCACGTCCGCTACGCGACGCACGGAAGTGCAGCAAACCACGACGAGGCTCAACCATTCTTCGTCAACGCCCCCTACGGAATCATCCTCGTTCACAATGGGAACCTCACGAACACTCGCGAACTGACCCGCGAACTGCACGAGGATGACCGTCGACACCTCAACACGCACAGCGACACCGAATTGCTTGTCAACGTCCTCGCCCACGAACTTCAGGCCTCGACAACGGTTGCCAAGTTTTCGCCCGACGACGTTTTTGATGCCGTCGGGCGGCTGCACAAACGGGTCGAGGGTTCGTATGCCGCGATTGCGCTCATTGCCGATCACGGAATTCTTGCGTTTCGCGATCCCTTCGGAATTCGGCCACTCATCCTTGGTAAGCGCGACATCGGTCTCGTCGGCACCGAATGGGTGGTCGCGAGCGAATCGCTCGTCCTCGAAGCGGGAGGTTACGAAATCGTCCGCGACGTCGAACCGGGCGAAGCAATCTTTATCGCGCCCGACGGTGACATGGTTTCGCGGCAGTGCGCAGAGAACCCCGTTCTCGTTCCCTGCTCTTTTGAATACGTCTATCTCGCCCGTCCCGACTCGATCATGAACGGTATTTCGGTTTACGAAGCCCGCCTTCGGCTGGGCAACCGACTGGCAGACACCATCGCCAAGTACGCGCCGGCCGGAGACATCGACGTCGTGATGCCGATTCCTGACTCGTCCCGACCCGCCGCAATGCAGGTCGCCCGAAAGTTGGGCATTGAATACCGCGAGGGCTACTACAAGAATCGCTACGTCGGTCGAACGTTCATCATGCCGGGCCAAGAGTCCCGCGCGCGCAGCGTTCGACAGAAACTGAACGCGATGCCGACCGAGTTCAAGGGCAAGAACGTCCTCATCGTCGACGACTCGATTGTTCGCGGGACCACCTCGCGTGAAATCGTCGAGATGGCTCGTCACGCCGGTGCCAAGTCGGTCACGTTCACATCCGCCGCGCCGCCCGTGCGATTCCCCCATGTCTACGGGATCAACATGCCCAGCCGCGCGGAACTCGTTGCGGCCGGTCGAAAGATTCCCGATATCGCCACCGAAATTGGCGCTGACCACCTGATCTATCAAGAAGTCGCCGACATGGAGGCCGCCATCATCGAGGGCAGCACCGTTGAACGCCTTGACATGTCGTGCTTCAACGGCGAATACGTGACAGGTACCGTCAGTGACGAATATCTGCGATGGGTCGAAGCAAACCAGTCGTCCTAAGGCTTGGACGCGGTCTTCGTGACCTCAGCCGTCGCCGTGTGTGTCCGTGTTGAACGGTCGAGAATCAGACCTACGATCGCCCCCGCGCCCATCCCAACGAGCGAAAACATGATGGCGAAGAACCCAAAGGTGGCACCGGCGCCGACGGCCGGGTCGGTGGGCATCCCAAAACTGACAATGGCCGCGACCACTACGCCGAACAGGAAACCCGTCGCGACGAATGCGACCAATTTGGGAGCCCGGCGAACGGTTACTTTCTGTTTGGCCATGCGTCTATTCTGACAGCCCCGGGATTGGAATCCATCCGCCAAGAGTCGCCCTGGTGCCCGAGGCGATGACCGCACCGCGTGCGACCGCAGACTCCCACGATTCCGTCCCCATCGCGAGAGAAACGAGTGTCGCCGCGTCGAGTTCGATGACGTTGGGCGGCGTTCCGCGTGTGTGTCCAGGGCCGTCGACAATTTGAACAGCACCAAACGGAGGGACCCGGACCTCGACCGATTTGCCGGGGGCTAACCTCGACAGTTCCTGCAGAATCCACCTGACCGCGAGCGCCGTGCTGGTTCGGTCCGCGCCGCCAGCCTCGACCGCCCGAACGGCTGTGCGGCCGTCGGAATTGGGGATTCGAGGCAGAGGCACGCCCCCCACGCTAACAGGGCGGCGGGTAGTCTGAGGGTGTGAAGATTCTCGTCCTCGGCTCGGGCGCTCGCGAGCATGCGATCGTGAATTGTCTGCTCCGCGACTCGACGGCACACGAGATAATCGCCGCACCGGGCAACGCGGGAATCGCACAGGTTGTTGACGTCGTCGCGATGGATCCGACGGATGGGGTTGTTGTCGCCGAGTACGCCGTGGAACAAAACCTCGACCTAGTAATCATTGGGCCCGAGGCTCCGCTAGTTGCGGGTGTCACCGATGTCCTGCGTAAGGCGGGTGTCCCTGTTTTCGGTCCCAGCAAAGCGGCAGCCGCCCTGGAAGGGTCCAAGGACTTTGCAAAAGAGGTGATGGAGGCGGCCGGAGTTCCGACGGGACGCGCACGCACCGTTTCGACCATGTCCGACGTTGATGCGGCGCTCGACGAATTCGGTTCCCCCTATGTTGTCAAGGCGGACGGGCTCGCTGCGGGTAAGGGGGTCCTCGTCACTAGTGACCGCGCTGCCGCCCGCGACCACGCCGAGTTCTACATTCACCAGGGTCCGGTGCTCATCGAGGAATTCCTCGAAGGTCGCGAGGTTTCGCTGTTCGTCCTCTGTGACGGGGATGCCGTCGTTGCGTTGTCCCCCGCTCAGGATTACAAGCGCGTATTTGACGGTGACAAAGGCCCGAACACCGGTGGGATGGGCGCGTACTCGCCCCTGCCGTGGTTGCCCACAGGGTTTGTGGACGAAATCGTGGAGACCGTTGCCCAGCCGACCATTCGAGAAATGTCGCGTCGAGGAATGCCGTTTGTCGGTTTGCTCTATTGCGGACTCATTCTTACCAACGACGGAATTCGAGTCATCGAATTCAACGTGCGATTCGGAGACCCTGAAACTCAAGTGGTTCTTGAACGACTCGATTCTTCTCTTGCGAACCTGTTACTGGCCACCGCAACCGGTCGGTTGGCGGCGGTTCCCGCACCGCAATTCAGCAGCGATGTTGCGGTGACCGTCGTGCTCGCATCCGAGGGGTACCCCGAATCACCCGAAACCGGACGGGCCATCAGCGGGCTGAGCGATGCTCTCGCGCTCGATGGTGTTTCAATCGTTCATGGCGCGACGGCCGTGTCCGACGGTGGATTTGTCTCGACCGGTGGCCGCGTGCTCTCCGTCATCGCGAGCGGCGCCAACTTCACCGAAGCTCGCGAGCGTGCCTATTCCGCTCTGGGACTCATCTCACTCGACGGTGCGCACTACCGAAATGACATCGCCGAAAGCGCCGACCGATGAGTTTCGCGGGTTGGCGTCACACCTATTCGGGAAAAGTTCGCGACCTGTACATCCCCGAGGCCGAATCAAGTCTGGTTGATTCACCGATCATGCTGATCGTCACGAGCGACCGCATTTCCGCTTTCGATCACATTCTTGAACCGGACATCCCGGGGAAAGGCGCATTGCTGACAAAACTTTCACGCTGGTGGTTCTGGAAACTGGCCGAATTCCCCAACCACCTCATGACGGGAATTGCCCCCGCCGAGGTGTCCGATCGCGCAATGCTCGTCCGAACACTGGACATGATTCCCGTGGAATGTGTCGTGCGCGGCTACCTGGCCGGAAGCGGGTGGGCGGAATATCAGGAGTCGGGTACCGTCTGCGGCATCGAACTACCCTCCGGTTTGTCGAACGGCGATCGTCTGCCCGAGCCGCTGTTCACCCCCGCACACAAAGCGCCGGTGGGCGCGCATGACGAGAACATTTCGTTCGATCGAACCGTTGCGCTGGTTGGGAAAGAAACAGCCCATGAATTGCGGGACACCAGCCTGGCGATCTTCCGGCGCGCAACTGAGATTGCCGAGTCACGCGGACTCATCCTCGCTGACACCAAGTTTGAATTCGGGCGGAATCGCGGGACGGGCACTCTGACCCTGTGCGATGAAGTGCTCACGAGCGACTCGTCGCGCTATTGGGATGTGGAAACCTACTCGGCTGGCGGTCCGAACCGGCTCGACTCGTTCGACAAGCAGGGTGTGCGCAACTGGCTGAGCGCGAATTGGGACAAGACGGGAAAGCCGCCCCGCCTGCCCGACGACATCGTTGACGAGACCGCCGCGCGATACCGGGAACTGATTTCCCGACTCACCTCATGACAAAGGAATAACCATGCCCCGTCGATTCACCCAGGGAGCGGACTCGGAGTCGAGTTGGCCGCTCACGTGGGAATTCCGTTTTCCCCGTCTCGCCAGCGGAATCGAGATTCTGCCCGCCATTGCGGTCGGTGTTCAGAAGAAACTGACGACCTCACGACTTCCCGACGCACCCACCCCGTGGGGAGGGCACGGTGGCGGGCAAGAACCCGCTTCGCGTGCTCGTCGTCGGTGACTCGATTGCGGCGGGATGTGGCGTCACCGCGCGGGACGAGATGCTCCCCGCGCGCATCGCCCATCACGCTTCCCTTCTGACGGGTCGAGGGGCGACCTGGCGAGCCATCGGCAAGAACGGCCACCGCACCGACGAGTTCATCCGCGACTTTCTCGATGAGGCCACGGTGCACCCCGCTGACATCATCTACGTCTCGCTCGGCGCGAACGATGCAATGAATATTCGAAACAGGCGGGTTGCCGCCCGCAACCTCGTCGCCATTTGTCGTGCTCTGCGGGAGGCGAACCCCGAGGCCCTCATCGCCGTGGCTAGCCTGCCGGCGTTCTTCCGATTCACACGCCTGCCGGAACCGTTGCGGTCGACGCTGTACCGCATCTCACAGGGAATTGAACGAACGGCTCGAGCCGCCTTGATGCGTGAGGACCGCATCACCATGAATCGTCCGCCCATTCCCTATCCCGAAAACTTTTTTGCCCGCGACAGTTTCCATCCCGGACCGGCGGGATACGACCTGTGGGGCAAAATCGTCGTCGAGCAATTCGTGGCGCGGGGCGAGCTGCAACCTCGGAGCCGCTAAGGATTCCAGGCACCCTCGACTTGTAGACTGGGGCTACCGAGCAGACATTTCGAGGAGCGCGCGTGGCCACAGTGATCGTTGACGTAATGCCGAAAGAGGTTCTGCTGGACCCCGCCGGAAAGGCAACTGCCAGGGCCCTTCAGCGATTTGGCGACGGTGAGATCACCGATGTGCGCATCGGCAAACGATTCGAACTGACCGTCGAGGGGGAAGTCACCCCAAAGCTTTTGGAACACATTGGCGAGATTGCCAAGAACGTTCTGTCGAACGAGGTCATCGAAGACGTCGTCTCTATTCGCGCGGCGGACTAACCGATGCGCGTTGGCGTCATCACTTTTCCCGGCTCGCTCGACGACCGAGACGCACTTCGTGCAATAGCCCTCGGCGGCGGCGAACCGGTAGCGCTGTGGCACGGTGAACGTGACCTCCACGGGGTTGACGCCATTGTCCTTCCCGGCGGTTTTTCGTACGGCGACTACCTGCGCTGTGGCGCCATCGCGGCTCACTCACCAATCATGAGCGAGGTGATCGATGCGGCAAACAAGGGCATGCCCGTGCTGGGAATCTGTAACGGGTTCCAGATCCTCGTCGAGGCGCACCTGCTGGCTGGTGGGCTCATCCGCAACGACCACGGGACGTTCATTCGCCGCGACCAGAAAATCCGCGTCGAGAACATCGACACCGCGTGGACCAACAAGTACACGGTCGGCCAAGAGATCACCATCCCGCTGAAGAACGGCGAGGGTGGCTTCATCGCGGACGACGAGACACTCAAGCAGTTGGAGGGCGATGGGCTCATCGCATTCCGTTATCTCGAGGTCAACCCGAACGGTTCGCGGAACGACATTGCTGGGCTTCGAAACGCGCGCGGGAACGTCGTCGGGCTCATGCCTCACCCCGAGCACGCCGTCGAACCGGGATTCGGCCCCGATACAGCCGAGCGCATGCAGTCGGGTGTTGATGGACTTGCTGTTTTCCAATCGGTCCTCGCCTCAACCGTCCTTTCGTAACCAGGAGCCCCCGTGACCGAACACATTCCCGACACCGTCGAGAACGCTGCGGCGACTCCTGAGAAGGAACAGCCTTACCAACTGCTCGGCCTCAAGCCCGACGAATACGACCAGATCCGCGCGATTCTCGGTCGCCGCCCCACCTCGGGTGAATTGGCTATGTATTCGGTGATGTGGTCGGAACACTGTTCGTACAAGTCGTCCAAGGTTCATCTTCGTCAATTCGGTGAGAAGGTGTCTCCCGAAATGACCAAGCACCTGATGGTGGGAATGGGCGAGAACGCCGGTGTCGTCGACATCGGTGAGGGCTGGGCGGTGACGTTCAAGATTGAAAGCCACAACCACCCGTCGTACATTGAGCCTTTCCAGGGGGCTGCGACCGGGGTCGGCGGAATCGTTCGCGACATCATCTCGATGGGCGCACGCCCGGTTGCCGTCATGGACGCCCTGCGTTTCGGTGCGATCGACCACCCCGACACGGCCCGAGTCGTCAACGGCGTTGTCAGCGGAATTTCGTTCTACGGAAACTGCTTGGGGCTGCCCAACATCGGTGGCGAGACGTGGTTTGACCCGGTGTATCAGGCGAATCCACTCGTCAACGCTCTCGCGGTCGGCGCACTGCGCCACGAGGACCTGCACCTCGCCAACGCCAAGGGCGTTGGTAACCTCGTCGTGTTGTTCGGTGCCCGCACCGGTGGTGACGGCATCGGTGGTGCATCGATCCTCGCGTCCGACACTTTCGCCGAGGGAGGACCGACCAAGCGACCGGCCGTTCAGGTTGGCGATCCGTTCGCCGAGAAGGTGCTTATCGAGTGCTGTCTCGAGCTTTTTGCGGGCGACTGCGTCGAAGGAATCCAGGACCTGGGTGCAGCCGGTATTTCGTGTGCGACGAGCGAACTCGCGTCGAACGGTGATGGCGGAATGTTCATCACCCTCGACAACGTGCTGCTGCGCGACCCGACGCTGACGGCCGAGGAAATCCTCATGTCGGAAAGTCAGGAACGCATGATGGCAATCGTTCGCCCCGACAAACTCGATGCTTTCCGCGCCGTCACCGCCAAATGGGACGTCGAGGCGAGCGTGCTCGGTGAGGTCACCGATACGGGCCGACTCATAATCGAATGGAAGGGTCAAACAATCGTCGACGTCGACCCACGCACCGTTGCGATTGATGGTCCCGTTTACAACCGCCCGATGGAATACCCAACCTGGCTCGACGCACTCCAGGCTGATTCGCCGTCCAAGTTCGCGCGCGTCACCGATGGTGACGAGCTGAAACAGCAGTTCCTCGCGATCCTTGGGTCGCCGAACGAAGCCGACACCGACTGGATCACCAACCAGTACGACTACTACGTCATGGGAAACACCGCACTGCACACCCCCGATGGCGCCGGAATGATTCGAATCGACGAGGAGTCGGGCCTGGGCGTCGCCCTCGCAACCGACGCAAACGGGCGCTACTGCCAACTCGACCCGTATGTCGGCGCCCAGTTGGCACTTGTTGAGGCTTACCGCAACGTCGCCAGCAGCGGCGCAACGCCAATGGCGGTTTCCGACTGCCTGAACTTTGGCAGCCCCGAGAACCCCGAGGTCATGTGGCAGTTTGCGCGTGCCGTCGAAGGTCTCGCCGACGGTTGCCTCGAACTGGGAATCCCCGTCACCGGCGGAAACGTCTCGTTCTACAACCAGACCGGTGACGTTCCGATTCACCCGACTCCGGTCGTGGCCGTCCTGGGGTCGATCGACAATGTTGCGCGGCGCCTGCCCTCGGGGTGGCAGGACGACGGCGAAAACCTTTACCTGCTGGGCGTCACACACGACGAACTGGGGGGCTCCGCCTGGGCCGGTGCTGTTCACAACCACCTCGGTGGTGTTCCCCCGCGCATCGACTTCGGTGCCGAAAAGAACGTCGCTGGGCTGCTGTCAGCGGCGGCAATCGAAGGGCTGGTCACCAGTGCGACCGACCTGGGAACGGGTGGTTTCCTGCGTGCCATCACCGACGGAGTGCTGCGTTTTGGTGTTGGTGCCCGCATTTGGATTGATGAAATTCTCGAGCGCGATGGGCTCGACGCGACTGCCGCGCTGTTCTCGGAAACGCAGGCCCGTGTGATCGTCTCGGTCGCTCGCGAAGACGACGTGAAGTTTCGCGGACTCTGCGAAGGGCGGAACGTTCCCGTCCTGCGCGTTGGGGTCACCGACTCGACATCGAACACACTCGAGGTTCAAGGCCTTTTCACCATCGCCATCACCGAGCTTTCGCAAATTCACCGCGGCACCCTGCCGGCACACTTCGGTGCTGTCGTCGGCGGCTAGTCGCCGATTACACGGGGTTGCCGAGCGATATCGTGTCGCATACAGAGGAGTTCGAATGATTGAGCAGTCACGGTTCTTGGTGCGCAGCGCCGATTACGAGGAATGGTTGCGCGTGCGCGCCAACGGAGTGACGGCAACAATGGTGTCCAAAGCGTTCGATGAGAAAGGCTTCAACGAGATTCTCGCCCAGATGGCCGACCCGACGCCGATTGCCGACAACGGGTACATGAAGTTCGGTCGCGACCAGGAACCGCACATCATCAAGCTTCTGCAGGAACGTTTCGACATCGAAGGCAACGACTGGCTGATTGCCTCGGCGGACGCCGAATGGCGGATGGCGACTCCGGACGGGCTCTCAGCCGACCACGGCACCATCGTTGAGGTCAAGACCACCGGCCGCGACTGGGGTCGATACGACTGGGTGCCGATTCACTACCAACGTCAGGTTCAGTGGCAGTTGTATGTCACGGGCGCCGAGGAATGTGTGTTCGCGTGGATGCAGCGCATCACCGCTCCCGACAAGTCGTTCATTCCCGCGTGGCCCGGACCTAAGTACGTCACCGTGAAACGTCAACAACGCATGATCGATGATTGCATCGCGGTGGCCGAGAAACTCTACGCGGCTCGTCCGAACGCCTAACTACGGATTAGACGGTTGACCGTAAAAACGGTCTACTTTCCGTTATCGTCCGCGAGTTTCTCGTGGTGCCGAATGACTTCGGCGACGATGAAGTTCAGGAACTCCTCAGCGAACGCGGGATCAAGGTTTGCCTCTTCGGCGAGGCGACGGAGCCGGGCGATCTGATCGGCCTCACGTTGCTTGTCTGACGCGGGAAGCCCCGCCTGAGCCTTCAGCCGACCGACTTGCTGTGTGAACTGGAAACGTTCGGCGAGCATGTGCACCAGCGCGGCATCAACGTTGTCGATGCTCTGTCGCAGTGCGCCGAGCTTCGCGGCGATTTCCTTGTCCATACCGTCAGCCTACAAAGTGACGCGCCCGGACCGGTAACCGGTCCGGGCGCGTGTTTACCCCACCCCTGGGGAACCTAGTCGTCGTCCTCGTCCTCGCCCTCGTCTTCGGATTCGTCGGACTCGTCCGTCTCGTCTTCGGATTCGTCTTCCGATTCGTCTTCCGATTCGTTTCCGGGCTCATCGACGTCCTCGTTGGAATCGCCGCCAGACTCATCTCCGGCGTCGCCCTCGCTGTCGTCGGAGGTGGTGGACCCGCTACCCGAGTTAGACCCCGAACCACTGCCTGAATCATCGGCCTCGTCATCACCCGCAGAATCGTCCGGGGTATCGAGAGCCGAACCTTCGTCGGGAATGCCGTCTCCGTTAGCGTCGGTTTGGCTTTCAATTGCACTACGCGGATCTGTGCCGGCATCCAGCATCTTTGTGACTGCCGTCACGAGGCCCGCGTCGAGTTCGGTGGCATCGAGTTCCTGGGCAATCCCCAGAATAAACTCAGCCGAC
>CAJAKC010000044.1 GCA_903940225.1 uncultured Microbacteriaceae bacterium | reverse complement strand
GACTCGGTGCGCTTTGGGCTGCGCGTCACCCCCAGCGGCAGTCCGACCGTCGAAGACGTCATGTCCGCCACCCGCGAAGCGGGCTTTGGCGACGAAGCGAAGCGGCGAATCATTCTGGGCACCTACGCCCTTTCGGCCGGGTACTACGACGCGTATTACGGTTCCGCGCAAAAGGTACGAACACTCATTCAACGAGACTTCGCGGCGGCGTTCGCCAACGCAGACGTTCTCGTTTCGCCAACCGCGCCGACGACGGCCTGGGAACTCGGCGCGAAGCTGGCCGACCCGCTCGCGATGTGGTTGTCGGACATCACGACGATTCCCGTCAATATGGCGGGCATCCCCGGAATGTCGATTCCGATTGGTTTAGCGGACGAGGACAACTTGCCGGTTGGACTGCAAATCATGGCACCCGCCCGCGAAGACGCGCGCCTGTACGAGGTTGGCGCCGCAATCGAAGCACTGCTCGACGCGAAACGCGGAGCACCGTTCTCGACGCTGACCCCGAGCTATGTGGGGGGCGGAAAATAATGGCTAAAGATGCACTCGTCGACTTCGACGAAGCCCTCACGCGCTACGAACCGGTCATCGGCCTCGAGGTCCACGTCGAACTGTCAACGAAAACGAAGATGTTTTCGAGCGCTCCGAACGTGTTCGGCGCCGAGCCGAACACCGCAGTGACCCCCGTGTGTCTCGGGCTGCCCGGAAGCTTGCCCGTCGTCAATGAGACGGCGGTGCGGTATTCGATTTCGCTCGGCCTCGCCCTCGGTTGTGGCATCGCCGAGTCGAGCCGGTTCGCCCGAAAGAACTACTTCTATCCCGATCTCGCAAAGAACTATCAGATTTCGCAGTATGACGAACCGATTGCGTTCGACGGGTCGCTCGAGATTGAACTCGATAATGGTGACATCGTGACGATCCCGATTGAGCGCGCCCACATGGAAGAGGACGCCGGCAAACTGACGCACGTCGGTGGCGCGACGGGACGCATCCAGGGAGCCGAATACTCACTTGTCGATTACAACCGTGCCGGGGTTCCACTCGTCGAAATCGTGACGCGTCCGATCTTTGGAACGGAAGAACGTGCCGGTGAGGTCGCCCGCGCGTACGTCTCCACCATCCGCGACATCGTTCGCGGTCTGGGAATTTCCGAGGCGAAAATGGAACGCGGAAATTTGCGGTGTGACGCAAACGTGTCGTTGCGTCCGCGCGGAGATGAAAAGCTGGGTACTCGAACGGAAACGAAGAACGTCAATTCGCTGCGGTCTATCGAACGCGCGATTCGGTATGAGATTCAGCGCCAAGCCGCCCTGCTCGACAAGGGTGTTGCAATCGTTCAAGAGACCCGCCACTGGCACGAAGACACGGGAACGACCTCGCCCGGTCGCCCTAAGTCCGACGCCGACGATTACCGGTATTTCCCCGAACCGGATTTGCTTCCCATCCGACCGTCGCGTGAACTCATCGACGAATTGCGCGCAGCGCTACCGGAACCGCCCGCGGCCGAGCGCCGCCGCCTCAAGGCGGACTGGGGTTTCTCGGACGTCGACTTCCAATCAGTTGTCAACGCGGGACTGCTCGTCGAGGTTCGCGAAACGGTAGAGGCTGGTTCGTCACCCGCGGCGGCCCGCAAATGGTGGCTGGGTGAGTTGAGCCGAATTGCCAATGATCAAAACGTCGACGCCTCGAGTTTGGTGACATCCGCACAGGTGGCCGAACTGCAGGCCGCGGTTGACGCGGGAACAATCAACGACAAGCTTGCGCGCGAGGCTCTCGCGGGTCTGATCGCGGGGGAGGGTTCGGTTGCGGAGATTATCGCCGCACGCGGGCTCGCCGTCGTATCGGACGATGGGGCGCTCATTGCCGCGATCGATATCGCTCTCGCCAGCCAGCCCGATGTTTTGGGGAAGATTCGTGACGGCAAGGTCGAGGCCGCAGGCGCGATTATCGGTGCTGTCATGAAGGCGATGGGCGGCAAGGCGGACGCCGCGCGCGTGCGCGAACTCGTGATCGAGCGCGCCAACGCTTAAGGAATGGGGTTAGTATTTCCCTATGAACACAGTCGCCAAAGTACTCACCGCAGTGCTTTTCATTGGGTCGTTTCCGGTCATGAGCTACGCATTCCAGGTTCCCGGTTACGAGGCCGTGATCTTCGGTGGCGGAGTGCTCATGGCGTGTGCGGCCTGGATGATTCCGCTGTACATTTTGCCGCGGATCAACAAGTAGACCCCCGCACTTCTTAATGCAAGAACCCCACACCGAGGTGTGGGGTTCTTGGGTGTAACGAAGACTTAGAGGGGCTTGATGTTGGAAGCCTGAGGCCCCTTGTCACCCTGAGTCACTTCGAATTCAACCTTCTGGTTGTCTGCGAGGGTTTTGAACCCGTCAGTCACGATGGACGAGAAGTGTGCGAACAAGTCGGCACCGCCCTCATCGGGGGTGATGAAACCATAACCCTTTTCGTTGTTGAACCATTTCACGACGCCTGTGGCCATGTTTACTGCTCTCCTTGCTGTGTGAAGGGACGTACTTCGCCCGACACTGTCGCCATCCCTGTGTCCCGAAACTGTCCGAGAGTGATGTGCAACTCTTCAACGCTAGCGCACAATGTTGCTTTCGACCCCGTTCCGACGCAACGGTTTTGTTACGGGCCGACACAATTGTGATTGGGTGTAGTGGCTGGATGGGCGACGCGAGCAGCTCGAGCACCCGCTAAAATCGGAACGATACGCCGAAAGGACCGTGGTGAAGACTCTTTCAATCGTCATTCCCGCATACAACGAGGAAGCCACCATTGGCCCCTGTCTCGAATCGTGCGTCGCACAGACAGTTCCGGCATTCGAGATCATCGTTGTCAACAACAAGTCAACCGACAACACGGTGGCCGTCGTTCAGGAGTATCAGTCGCTCTATCCGAACGCACCGATCATCCTGCTTCAACAGTCGAGTGCCCAGGGAATCACGCCAACCCGAAACGCCGGGTTTGACGCTGCAACCGGTGACGTGATTGGTCGGATCGACTCGGACTCGATCATTGAACCGAACTGGGTCGAAGAGACCCTTAAGGCGTTCGAGGACCCCACGGTCGCGGCGGCTACCGGCCCCGTCGTCTATTACGACATGCCCCTTCGCCGTTTCGGAAAGATCGCCGACAACACTCTTCGCAAGGCGATGTGGAAGCTCGCACGCGACTACAAGTTCTTGTTCGGATCGAACATGGCAATCGCACGCTCGGCCTGGTTGGCCGTTCGAGACGAAACGTGCGCCGACGTTGAGGACCTCATGCACGAGGACCTTGACCTTGCGGTGCACGTGAACGCGGCTGGGCTCAAGATTGTTTATGCGTCGAAGATGCTCGCCGGCATGAGCGGCAGACGGATGGACGACAGCCCGTCGGATATCGCGTCCTACTTCGGACGTTTCGACCGCACCTATAACCACCACGGAGTGCGCGACCGAATGCTTCGCGTTCCCGCCGCGTTTTTTCTCGCAATCTATCCGATTGCCAAGACAATGCACTGGGGCAAGCGCATCACGAAACGTATCGCCAAACTCTAGGGACGCTTGCGCGGAGCCTCAACGATTGGTTGCCGCAGGTGCACGGGTGTAACGGCTTTTTTCGTCCGCTGAGCCTGGCGTTTTTTGTACGTGATGTTGAGGGTCTCGACGACGACAGAGAACGCCATCGGACCGTAGATGAAGGCCTTGTCGAGGTGAACACCGAATCCTTCGGCAATGAGTGCCGCGCCGATGAGAACAAGAAATGCGAGCGCAAGCATCTTGACCGTCGGGTGGCGTTCGACAAATCCACTGACTGACTTCGCGGTGACGACCATTACTGCCGACGACACCACGACCGCAACAACCATGATCCAGAGTTCGTTTGTCATTCCGACCGCGGTGATAACACCGTCAATCGAAAAAATGACGTCGAGCACCAGAATCTGGCCGATGATTGCCCAGAACGCTCGCGCCGCGTTGCCGGTCGCGTTTTGCTCTCCTTCGGCGCCCTCGAGTTTCTCGTGAATCTCGTGGGTTGCTTTGTAGACGAGGAAGATTCCGCCGGCGAGCAGGATGAGGTCGTGACCCGAGAAACCGAGTCCCCCAATGGCGAACAAATCTTCGTCGAGTGTCATGATCCAGGCGGCGGCGACGAGGAGCGCCAGCCGGGTGACGAGCGCAATGCTCAATCCCGTCAATTGTGCGCGATTTCGCTGCTCATCGGGGAGCTTGCTCGTCAGGATGGCGATGAAGATGACGTTGTCGATTCCCAGCACAATTTCGAGGATGGTCAGAGTGATGAGGGACAACCAGACGTTCGGGTCCGCGAGGAGTTCGAGCATGTTTTTATCCTAGGCGAGAGGAGTAGAGTGGGTTTCACCACGGGAGCTCGACAGGGCTGAGAGGGCGCACCGCGCCGACCGTCGAACCCCACCGGGTAATGCCGGCGGGGAAGGCAGGTACCGACCCGTGCACAACGGAAAGTGCACTCACTTGACACGATTTTTTCCTCCCTGGAGGGCCGTCGACCTCGTCGTCGCCGCCGTGCTTGGCGTTGCGACCGGAGTCGTCTTCACCGCATGGAACGCCGTCTACGCGCCACTGAGCATCCCGCTGGGCGCTATCACCCCGGGTTTAGTGGCGCTTCTCGACGGAGTCTGGCTGGTCGGTGGGTTGCTCGTCGGACTCATCATCCGCCGACCGGGCGCCGCTCTCTTTGGTGAACTGCTCGCGTCGTTGGTTTCTGCGGCAATCGGAAATCAATGGGGTTTCAGTGTCTTGCTGTTGGGCGTCGTGCAGGGCCTTGCGATCGAAGTCGGCCTTTTGGTGTGGGCTTACCGCGGGTCGTTGTGGGGCTCAGCGGTGACCGCGGGTGCAATTGGTGGCGTTGTGCAGGGTTTCCTTGAGGTCGCGTACTGGTATCCGGGGACAGATTCAACCTTCGTGTCGATTTACGTGTCGAGCGCGACCGCGTCGGGAGCCTTGCTCGGCGCAGGCCTTTCCGCGGGACTCGTAACGGTTCTCGCCAGGACCGGAGTTCTCGCGAACTTTGGCCGCTGACGTGACCGATTCACTCATCGCATTCAAGGGGTGGTCATTGAGCCACCCCGGCTCCGACGATGCCGCTCTGCGGGACATCACCCTACGGGTCCGACCCGGCGAACGGATACTCATCACGGGTCCCAGCGGTGGCGGAAAGTCAACCCTGCTTCGAGCGATGGCCGGTCTGCATGACGCGGCGTCGACCGAGTCGTCGGGAATTCTTATTCGTGACGCGTCGGCTGTCGGCTTTGTCGGCCAAGAGCCGGACGAGCAGATTCTGTTCCCGACCGTGGGTGAAGAAATCGAGTTTGTCGCCGAAACCACGGTGTCGACCGTTAGGAAGGTGCGACGACGGGTTGGGGAGGCGTTGCGCGCGACGGGGATCACCCACTCCCGACGCCACGCGACGGCAAACCTTTCGGGCGGCGAAAAGCAACGCCTCGCCATCGCCAGCGCACTAGCGGGTAAGCCACCGATCATTCTGATGGACGAACCAACCGCGAGCCTCGACGCCGCCTCGACGGATCTCGTCGTGAAATCTGTCACGCGAGTCATTGAGAAGCGAACCGTCGCGCTCGTCCTCGTCGAGCATCACATCGAGGTGTGGCGCGAACTCGTTGACCGCCTGATTGTCGTCGCCGACGGTCGGATTGTCGCCGACGGTCCAATTGAATCGGTATTGACGAAGAAGCGATCGACACTGATTGCTCTCGGCGTGTGGGTTCCCGGTCATATCACCGCACCCAAGCCGACAAGCCCCAAACGAAACGCGAGCGTCGTTCTGCGA
Organism: uncultured Microbacteriaceae bacterium; assembly: GCA_903940225.1. GTDB lineage: Bacteria > Actinomycetota > Actinomycetes > Actinomycetales > Microbacteriaceae > MWH-TA3. The sequence goes on along the minus strand of CAJAKC010000044.1, from coordinate 1,818 downwards.
TCCACAGATCTGGTCGTTCGCCGGGCGGCGACCCGTTCACGAATTTCGGTTCCGGACTTCGAGTTGGCGGAGGGCGAGGTCGTCGCGCTCGTCGGCGATAACGGTTCGGGTAAATCGACGATCTTGCGCGCACTGGGCGGGCTGCTCGCGCCGGAGCGCGGCGAAGTTCGCTACGCCGGAGTTGAACGCGCACCGCACAAACTCACTGCACTCGAACTCGTCGGCGAAGTGTCGTCGGTGTTACAGAATCCCGCCTACGGTTTCGGGTCGGGCCGTGTCAACGATGAAGCGCCTCCGCATGAACGAGCAGCGGTGGGCTTGAAGGGAGTTGATTCCCGACACCCGCAGAGCCTGTCGGGTGGCGAACGCCGGCGACTCGGGCTCGCTTCCGCTCTCTCACGACACCCGCGAGTGCTCTTTCTCGACGAGCCGTCATTCGGTCAAGACGCTAACTCGTGGCTTGATCTCATCGACCGATTGCGCGACTTCCTCGCTGGTCGTGGGGCGATTGTTGTTGCGACGCACGACCAGCTTTTCATCGACGCGATGGCGCATCGGGTGATTCGAGTGGAACACGGTAAGCGATGACCGCCCGACGCCCTCATTCGCTCGCCCTCCTCATCGCGAGCGTAATCCCAGCGCTTACGGTGATCTGGACGGTTGATGTAATCACGCCGGTAATCGTCGGAACGGGGGTCATCGTCACGCTCGCCTCTTCGGTGGAACGCTTTCGAATCCCGTGGTGGCGGGTCGGCGCAGTCACTGCTGTCGCAGCCGTCATGAGTGTCACGTCCTTTCTTTACGCACGTCCCGAGGGCTTGGTTTATGCGCACTGGGGACTCGTCACCATCACCGACGGATCCTTTCCCGTCGCGTTTGCGGCCTTCACACGTATTCTCGCCATCGCGATACCGGCCACGCTCGTAGCCACGCTCATCGAACCACACGAATTCATTGCGACGACCGTGGTTCGGCGTGTGATTCCGCAACGAGCCGCGCTGGCATCGCTCATTGCGTTGAGACTCGTCCCCGTCATCATTTCCGATCTCGCCGAGACTCGCGTCGCCCGACGAGCCGCGGGCCTATCGACTCGATTCGGCTCTCTTGTGGTGACCACCCTGGTCATCGCGATACGACGCGCAATTCGAATGAGCGAAATCGCCGAGGTGCGCGGCTTTTCACAACCCGATCGCGTCTGGTCGTCGTATCGACAATTCTCGTCGAGAGACTGGGGCCTGCTGGTTGCGGTGACGTCGTCGGGGATTGCTGCGCTGGCTATAACCGCGTTGACGGGGGAATGGAACAGTGCACTCTAACGCGCCCCACATCATCCTCATTGACGGACGGAGCGGGGTCGGCAAGACGTCGCTGTCAACGGTGCTCGCCGCAAAACTTGGTGCGACAGTTCTTCACCTTGACGACGTCTACCCCGGGTGGGGCGGGCTCGCAGAGGGGCGTGACGTTGTCATTGATGGGGTGCTGCGCAACATTGCGAATGGTCGGCCCGGGCGCGTGTCGGGTTGGGATTGGCAGAAGGGTGTTCCGGGGAGGGAAATCACCGTTACGCCGGCCGACGTCGTCGTGATCGAGGGCTGTGGAATCAGCACGGCAGAGGCGCGACAGTTGGCTGACGTGGTGATGTGGGTGGACTGTCCGGATAGTGAACGCCGCGAGCGTTTGCGCCGCCGCGATGGCACGGTGTTTTCCGCGCATCAGGAGGAATGGGATGAGCAGGTCATAAAGCACATCGCCGACAATGACCCGATCGGCACGGCGACCGTCACGGTCATTACCTAACAGCGGGTGAATCAGTGGGGT
>CAJAKC010000043.1 GCA_903940225.1 uncultured Microbacteriaceae bacterium | reverse complement strand
GCGGGTGGAACCTTGCCCGCGGCGGTGACCTGTCCGGTGAAGAGGCGACCGAACTCATAAGCGGACTCAACAACGGCACGGTACCCACCGAGGTTGGCCATCGAGCTCAAGACGTCCATCGATTGAGCGCGGGAAATGCGGGGGACGGCATCGAGTGCGAGAGCCGTGAGGCCGCGCTTAGCGAGTGCGGCGAGAAGCTCGGGTCGCAGCGACGGAGCCATCAGTGCAATCACCGTGGTTCCCGGGGCCATCAGCGCGATTTCGGCGTCGGTGGGCGCGTTGACCTTCATGATGATTTCGGACGACCACGTCTTCTTTTTGTCCGCAACTTTTGCGCCAGCCGTGGTGTATTGAGTGTCGGGGAATGATGAAGCGGCACCCGCGCCGCGTTCAACGACAACGTCATATCCCAACGCCAACAGCTTTGCGACGGTTTCCGGGGTGGCGGCAACGCGTGTTTCTCCGTCGCCCTCTTTCACGATTCCCAGACGAGCCATGTGTCTAATCCTCCGATTCGTGCCACCGTGTTGTGGCGACTCCACGTGACACCGGCCGTGACAATGCGCAGTTGTGGAGGTCTCCAAATTCTATCGAGTCGGAAGACTCTGTGCGTGATGGGTCACGCGTTGTCGTCAGAGTGCGATGACGGCAACTGTTTGAACGCTGGTCGCGGATTTGGGTGAATATCCGGCAAGTGTTGCCGTGACCGTGACCGTCATCCGTGCGCCGAGGTCAGCTGTCACCAAAACATAGGTGCTTGCTCGCGCGGTTGATATCGCCACACCGTTTCGGTTCCACTGATACGCCAACGTTGCCCCGACCGGCCACGTGGCACCCGCGGAGGCAGTGAGCGTCTGGCCTACCCTGACCGTCCCCGAAATCTCAGGCAGCGTGGTCGGCGTTGCAATGGTGCCGAGTGCTACAACTGCGGTTGCTTTGCTCGGGGCGCTCGAGGTGGTGGTGTAACCAGCGGTCGTCGCGGTGGCCACCACGGACAACGTCTTCCCCTGGTCATCTGCGGTCGGTGTGTAACGAGCCGCCGTCGCTCCGGCAATGTTTACCGTTGTGGTGCCCGTGGTGCGCCGCCACTGATATGTCAGAGATCCCGCACTGGGCACCCATGATCCGGGCGTCGCGGTGAGTTCCACGCCGACCTTCGCGGTTCCGGCGATGGTTGGCTTAGGAATTGTGGTAAACGTGCCGGCAACGGTAGTAAGCCGTGCGAGCGGGTCACTCGTCTGGGTGACCGAGTTAAAACCAGCCTTCGCCCCCGTAACCGAGACACTGAGTGGTTTGCCAAGGTCCGCCGCCACCGGAGTGTAGGTCGCCGAGGTCGCGCCAGAAATGTCAGTGCCTTCGCGCTTCCACTGATACGTGAACGTGATTGGCGCCGCACTTGTTGACGGGGCCCATGTACCGGGCACCGCAGTCAACGCAATTCCCACCTTGGCATTTCCCGTAATGGTGGGTTTAAGCGTTGCGCTGAACGTCCCGCGAATCACGGCACTAGTTTGTGCGCTGGGCTGTTCTTGCGTGATGTAGCCCAACTTTGTGCCGGTGACGAACACGCGGAGTCGCGCCCCCTCGTCAGCGGCCGTCACAATATACGTGGAGCCGGTGGCACCGTCGATCGGGGTACCGCCCCTTTCCCAGCGATAAGTCAGCACAACGGGCGAAGACGCGGTTGATGGCGCCCACGCTCCCGCGGTCGCAGTGAGCGATTGACCGACCGCAGCAGTCCCCGTAATGACCGGTTCCGGGGCTGATGTGAGGGCGATTCTTGCTATGGTGTCTGTCTGGGCACTCGTCCTACTGATGCTCGTATATCCCGCTCGAGAACCGGTGACGACGACCGTGATCTTCTTGTCAGCATCTTCAGGTTTCAACACATATGTTGAAGATGTCGCTCCAACAATGGCAGTTCCTTCACGCTTCCACTGATACGCGAGAGTCGGAGCAGGTGCCCAATCCCCCGGAGCCGCAGTCAGCGTTGCGTTCACGGCGGCGGTTCCGCTGATGAGCGGTGTGGGTGATGCGCTAAAAATACCAGCGCTAATCGTTCGCGCAGCGCTCGTCGATGGTCCGTCGACGTAACCTGCAAGTGTCCCTGTTGCCGTTACGGTAATTGCCGTGCTCAGGTCAGCCGCGACCGTGGTGTACGTGGTGCCTGTTGCACCTGCGATTGCGACTCCGTTGCGCTTCCACTGGTACGTTACCGCAGACTCAAGGGGGGTCCATCGGCCAACCGAGGCCGTAAGGAGTTGTCCCACTTGCGAGGGTGTAGTGGAACCAGAAATCGTGGGAGTTGGCTTAGCGCTGAACGTCCCTTTGACTACGGCAACAGTCGAGGCACTCGTTTTGGTAGCGGACACATAGCCGCTGAGTCCACCTGAGACCTTGAAAGCCAGTGTCGCACCGACATCAGCGGCGACCGGCGTATACGTTAGCGACGTAGCAGCAGGAATGTTGGTGGTGACGCCGGCTACCGTCTTCGTCCACTGATACGTGCGTGCTGGGCTTGTCGCCGGGGTCCACACCTTCGGGTCAGCAGTCAAGACAGAACCGACCTGAGCGGCACCTGTAATGGTCGGATTGGCTGCTGAGAAGACTCCCAAGACCACGGACGCGGAAGCTGCACTTGTCCTAATAACGTTGTCATACCCCAACTTGGATCCGGTGACTCGAACCGACAGCGGCGAGCTAACATTGCTCGCGACGGGCGTGTAGGTCGCGCTAGTGGCGCCTTCAATCGCCACACCGTTGAGGAACCATTGGTAAGCGAGTGAAACGGGCTGGGGGCTCCATGTACCGGCGTTCAGACCGAAGGCCACTCCCACTTGAGGTGTTCCGGTGAGGGTTGGCACGGGAGTTGTGCTGAGTGTTCCCTTGGCGATTGCCTCGGAACGGTCACTGGTGAGTGTGATCGGAGCATAGCCAAGTTTTGACGCGGTCACCGTGACGGAAATAGTCGCAAGAGCATCGGCGCCGACGAGAGTGTAGGTAGCGTTTGTGGCGCCAGCAATTGACGTTGTTACCCCTGCGATTGTTCGATTCCACTGGTAGGTGAATGTCGTAGGAGTAGGCGTCCATTCGCCTGTCGACGCAGTGAGGACTCCTTCAACTTTTTCGAGGCCCGAGATTGTCGGCAGCACCATGTCGGTGAACGCAAGATACTCGACTGTGTCCGTTGGCGCGCTCACTTTAGTGGCAGAGACATAACCCGTTCTGCTTGCGGTCACGGCAACGGTAATCTCTGAACCGCCATCTACAGGTTGAATCACATAAGTCGACGATGTGGCACCCGAAATGTTTTCGCCCGATCGTCGCCACTGGTAGGTCAATGTTGCCGCTGCCGGTGTCCACGCCGCAGAACTTGCAGTTAGGGTCGAACCGATTTTTGCCCGCCCTGTCACCGACGGTGTCGGCTTGGAGCTGAAGATACCCTTGACGACCGCAGCAGTCTGAACACTTGTCGCCGTTGTCGTTGTGTATCCCGTCGAGGAACCTGTCTGGACGACCGTCAGTCGTGCCCCGATGTCTGCAGGTTCAACCAAATATGTCGCCGTCGAAGCACCGGGAATTGCGACCCCGTTCCGCTGCCAGATATACGTGCTCGAGGCGGCTTCGGGGGTCCATGTTGACGTCACAGCGGATAGAGTCACACCGACGCGCACAGTGCCTGAAATTGTCGGAGCAGGGGTTAGGGTGAATGCCGCGTTGGCGATTGATACCGTAGGCAGACTTGTGCTGGGTTGTCCTTCATACCCTTCACGAACTCCATTGACAACAACTCGAATAACCCTTCCGGCATCTGCGGGCGTCAGGAGATACGTTTGCGATGTGGCGGAAGGAATATCAGTTCCGTTGCGCGTCCATTGGAACGTGTACGAAGTCGGATTTGGCGACCACGCGCCGGTGGAGGCGCTCAGGGTGTTGGCAACCTTCGCGACACCTGAAATGGTCGGAATTGGTCGCGCGTTGAAGATCGCGAGGCCAATTTCCGATGTAGCGGCCGATGTCACTTCCTCGTCGGCGAAGCCTTCTTTCGTCGCGAGGACTTTGAATGTGATCGCCCCACCGACGTCGTCAGAAGTTAGCGGGTAGGCAACCGTTGACACACTGCCTTCCACAATCTCTTCAGGGTCTCCCAGCGCTTCGCCGTCGCGGAACCACTGATAGGAATATCCATCGGGGACGGCATTCCACGTGCCAAACGTGGCGATTAAGGTTCGCCCCACGCGCGGTGTGCCGGTAATTTCGGGCGGAGTCAATGAACCGATTGTTCCCTGCCCAATGTTGACAAATCCGTCACTAGTTTCTGACCATGGGGCGTAACCGCTTCGACCGTAGGACACCGTGACCGAGATATTGCGGTACAGCTGGTCGGAAGTGGGAACGTAGTCCTCATCCGTGGCACCAACAATTTCTTCACCGTCGAGCAGCCACTGGTACGTCACTGATTCAGGGACCGGAGACGGCGAGCCGTAATCGACAGACAGGGTGCCCCCTACTGCTGCGTCTCCCGTGATGGTGGGGTTTTCGGTGTTGGAGAAAGAGCGTGAGGGAACCACAATCGTATCGTCACTTGTCACCGTGACGGAGAGGTAGCCCGCGCGGCTCCCGGTCACGGAAACGCTGAGAGTGTTCCCCGCATCGATAGCCGAAACCAGATATGTGGCCGAAGTTGCACCTGGAATTGAGACGCCCTCACGCTTCCAGGAATACGCAAGTGTTGCCACCGGGGACCAACTGCTTACAACAGCGGTGAGGGTGAGTCCTTGTTGGACAACCCCCGAAATCGTTGGAATTGGGGTATCAGAAAACTCACCAAGAGCGATTCGACTTGTTCCACTACTCGTGACGGGTGACGCCGAATAGCCCAACTTGACCGGAGTGGCTTGAACCGAAATCACCGTGTTCAGATCTGTGCTGGTAGTGGTGTACACGGCAGCGGTCGCGCCGGAAATCGGGATACCGCCGCGGAGCCATTGGTAGGAAACGGAAGTCGGCTCGGGTGTCCAGCCGCTCAGTTCAGCGGTGAGCTCACTGCCGACCTTCGCCACACCAGAGATTGTCGGTATCGGACGCGTTGGGTCAAATGTCGCTGCATAAACCGTCGCAGTCGCTCGGCTCGTGCGAATGATCGGGAAGTAATTGTCTACAAACGGTTCTACAGACACCGAGATTCTTGCCCCAATGTCTGATGGAACAACATCGTAGGTGGCAGAGGTTTCCCCAGGAATTGCCACACCGTTTTTGCGCCATTGGTAGGAAAATGAATCAGGTTCGGGTGTCCATTCACCCGTTATCGCCGTTAAGGTTTTGTCCACCTGCGGGATGCCTTGGATGACCGGATTGGGCGAAGCGGTAAAGCTCTGAGCTTCGCCCACGAGAATCTCATCGGACGTCTCTGTTGACGAGTTGTACCCCGCACGAATAGCAGTAACGCGAATAGAAATGTTCTTTCCTGAGTCTGCCGCGACGAGTTTGTAGGTGCTCGATGTTGCCCCCGAAATTTCGGAACCGTTACGGAGCCATCGAATTTGAATCGAGGTCGGTTCGGGCGAGAAAACACCGTCAGACTCCAAAGTGAGAACGTTCGGAATGTTAGGAGTCCCGGAACTTGTTGGCAAACCCGAAAGTTCAAAGTCGGCCAAAGGTACTGATACCGTTTGCGAAAGTACGCCGGACCCAGAACTCTCGTATCCGGTTCGTACCGGTTTGACGCGCACGGAGAGGGACTTACCGAGGTCGGCTTCGTCGATTGTGTACGTTTCATCGGTCGCGTCTGAAATCGGTGAGCTGTTTCGCAACCACTGGTAGGTGTACGAGTCGGGGTCGGGCACCCAGTCCGAATTCGTTACCGTCAATACGGCGGCAAGGCTAACAGAAGTGTCATCGATGACTGCTGTTCCGGTTGAGGTGAACCACGTCGTCCCGATGAGACCTGTGACGACAGATTGGCGAGTTTCTGATTCGTAACCATCCAACGATCCCGTCACTTCTACGTGGAAAGTATGGCCCAGGTCATCGCCCGTTAGCGTCAGAGTTTGTTCGGTGGCACCATCAACGATTCCGTCATCGCGGTACCACGCATAAACCAACGTGGTCGGCGCGGGGCTCCACCCGCTGATATTCGCCGTAAGGGTCTGATCAACCGCTCGGGTACCCGAAATAGTGGGCACGGTGATTCCCGTGAACTGGCCGACGGCGGTAATTGCCGAAGAATCTGAGGTCTCATCGACAAGATTGGGGTGCTCTGCCGTGACGGAGACCGTGATCGATGCTCCCGCATCCGCGATAACAAGCGTGTACGTTCGGCTGGTTGCGCCGACAATTGGGTCTCCGTCTCGCTTCCACTGGTAGCTGACCGCTGATGGTGTCGGGGTGAATGTGCCGGTACTCGACGACAGCGTGTGCCCAACGGCGAATTGTGTCCCGTCGTTCTCGTCGGAAATTTCGGGCACAGCGTCAACGGCAAAGGAGCCTCGGTCAACTTCCACCGGTGGCGAAACGCTGGTTGAATCGAGATAGCCTGCGCGCTTGGCAGTTGCGCGGACGGTGATGGCGTAGCCACGGTCGCCATCGACCACCGTATAGGTCGATTCGGTTTCACCGAGGATGCTTTCACCAGAGCGGAGCCACTCATACTCGAACGAATCTTGTGAAGGGACCCAGCCGAGAGGAGCCGCGGTGAAGGTGTCTCCCGAGGCTGTACCTTCGTGAGTTATCGAAACGGTTCCCGCACTGGAGAAATGGGCGGTGCCGACGAGCGACGTCGCCAGAGAGGTCCTGCTCGCATCGGCGAAACCTGTTCGCTTTGCCGTAACCCTAACAGAGAGACGAGTGTTCACGTCCGCCGGGGTGATGACGTAGGTGTCCGCGGTCGCCTCTTCAATATCGACATCGTCGCGCAACCACTGGTAATCGAAACTTGTCTGTGTGGGAGTCCAACCGGTTACAGCGGCAGTGAGCGTCTGGTCAACTTGCGCCGTACCGGAAATGGTGGGCACCGTGGTTTCGGTGAATTGACCGACGCCGGTAATTGCCGAAGAATCTGAGGTCTCATCGTCGAGGTTGGGGTGCTCTGCCGTGACGGAGACTGTGATTGACGCTCCCGCATCGGCGATCACAAGCGTGTACGTTCGGCTGGTTGCGCCGACAATTGGGTCTCCGTCGCGCTTCCACTGGTAGCTGACCGCGGATGGTGTCGGGGTGAATGTGCCGGTACTCGACGACAGAGAGTGACCCACAGCAAATTGAGTTCCCGAGTTTGCGTCGGTAATGACAGGAACCGCGTCGACAACGAAGGATCCGCGCGGAACACTGACCGATGCCGAAACACTGGATGACGCGTTGTAGCCAGAGCGGACGGCGGTTGCTCGGACCGTGATGGCGTACCCTCTGTCTATTCCGGTGATGTCATAAGTCGACGCCGTTGCACCACCGATTGCCTCACCGTCGCGCAGCCACTGGTAGTTGAACGAATCGGGCGACGGCACCCAACCGCTGGCACTCGCGGTCAATGTCGTTCCTACGGTCACTCCGTCGTTCGTAATGGATGCAGTGCCAACGCTAGAGAAATCAGCTTCGACGACCGCCGCCGTCGACAGCGACGTCTGGCTTGCATCGGTGAAACCAGCGCGTTTTGCAGTGACCCTGACCGAAATAGTGTCACCGACATCAGCGGGGTCAACGGTGTAGGTGGATGCCGTTGCAGATTCGATGGCCACCGCGTTGCGAAGCCACTGGTATTCAAAACTAGTGGGAGTCAAACTCCATGTGCCCGCGTCGGCAGTGAGCACGCTCCCGACGGACGCGGTGCCGTCGACGAGCGGAACTGGCGTCACAGTGAACAGTCCTATTGGCGTGATCGAATCCGATTCGCGGGATGCATTGGCGTAGTTTTCGCGACTCGCGGTCACGAAAACTGTTATTTCCTGACCAGCATCCGCAGCGACTAATTCATATTGAATGCTCGTGGCGCTGGGGATGGCAATTGAGTTTCGGCGCCACTCATACGTAAATGAGGTTGCAGCGGGTTCAAAAACGTCTGTTGAAGCAGTAACTAATTGGCCGATCACGAACGAACCTTCGCCGGGAATAACTTTGGAGATTACGGGTTTTCCCGTGGAAGCGAGCGCTCCTTGTGGCGTAATTGCATTGCTGGACACCGTAACGGGTTCGTAGTCGACTGCTTCGGCTGTCACATCGACCGAGATGGCGAGGCCAATGTCCGCGTTGGTCGTTACGTAGGTCTCGGAAGTCTGGCCAGCAATTGATGATGCACCGCGCTTCCACTGATATGCCACGGTGGCATCAGATGGATCCCACGCGCCCTCAATTGTGGCGGTTAGAGTCGAGCCGACTGGGGTGCTTCCCGCGATACTCACCGACGCGGGTGAGACCGCAACGGCGTAGGCGTAGTCGGTCGTCAGCCCGCTGAATGTAATGGCAGACGCTAGTGACAGCGAGAGCGCGACAAGGAGTCGACTCTTCAACATTGCTAGAGTGTGAGCCACGCCATCTCCTTCGATTGCCGTGCTTGGCGGTAGAGTTTAGACCTTCTGTAAGTCTAAACCTCAACTTGAAACTTACGGTAATAGGTAAAAGGCGGTTACATGAGGGTTTTTCAGAGATTCATGATGTGGGCCCTTGTTGCGGGGATTCTGTCGTTTCTCGTTGTTCCGTTCCTTATCCCCAATGATTCGACCGGCACCAAGACGGTCGAACAGTTGGCAACTGCGGATGACCGCTTCGTTGACCTCAATGGGTTGAGCGTTCGGTATCAGGAACAGGCCTACACCGGTGACTGTGCGTGTACCCCACCGTTGATTGTGCTGATGCACGGTTTTGGTGCATCGGTCTTCTCCTGGCGTTCAGTTCTTGAGCCGATGGGGGAGTTCGGAGACGTCATCGCCTACGACCGTCCGGCGTTCGGGCTGACGGAACGGCCGACCGAGTGGACGGGCGCGAGCCCTTATGGATTCGAGGGGAACTTCGAACTGCTCGATGCGCTGATCGCGACGTTTGGCGCAGACCGAGAGGTCGTCCTCGTCGGACAATCAGCGGGCGGCCAATTGGCAGCGGAATATGCCCGTCTACACACCGACAGCGTGACTGCATTGATTTTGGTGGATCCTGCGATTTTGACAACGGGGGGATCGCCCGAGGGCTTGGACTGGCTGTGGGCAATCCCACAAATCGATCGACTCGGGCCCATTTTGGTGGCGAGTATTGCCACCTCGGGTGATGACCTGCTGCGGGAAAGTTTCGCCGACCAGTCGTTCGTGACCGATGACATCTACGCGGGTTACCATTTGCCACTGCAGGTGAAGGGCTGGGAAGAGGCGTTCTGGAACTTTTCCACCGCACCGAGAAAGAACGACCTCGTCGCCAACCTGGGGGAGATCTCCCAGCCCGTTCTGCTCATCACGGGGGATAGCGACACGGTGGTTCCCACCAGCGATACCGTGGAACTGAAATCACTCATCCCGGGAAGTGCGCTCGAGATTATTGCCGACGCGGGCCATCTGCCACAAGAGGAACGACCGGCGGATTTTCTCCGCGCGGTCGCAACCCATTGGGACGAACTGATTCGTTAGCCGAGCAGTGACTTCATCTGCTTGTAGATGATGTTTGCGGCCATGACAGGGTTGAGTCGTGACAGACGGTCCATCATTGTCGCGTCTGACCCGATCGTAATGCGCGGGTTGTTTGATTCGATGGCATCCACCATCGCCGTGGCGGCCACCGGTGCGGGGGTCGTCTTGAACTTGGCGGCTTCCGCGGCATCGACCTTCATGTCGCCCATGCCCGAATTCGCGGCGATGTTCGTTGCAATCGAACCGGGGAAGACGATGGTGACACCAACATTGGTTTCCATCAATTCCGAGCGCAACCCCTCGGTGAACAGCTTGATCGCGGCCTTCGACGCCCCGTAAACCGTCTGACCGGGCACGGGTGCATAAGCGCCCATAGACGAGACGTTGAGGATGTGCGCTTCGGGTCGCTTTTTGAGTCCGGGCAAGAATGCCTTGACGAGCGCGACCGGACCGAAGAAGTTCACGGCCATGACCTTTTCGACGTCCTTCCAGTCGAGTTTGTCGACGTGCACGAACGGTTGGATGATGCCGGCATTGTTGATGAGTCCGTCCACCGGCCCCACCGCTTTTGCAACGAGTGCGGGCAATGCTGCGACTTTCGCAAGGTCTGAAACATCGAGAGCAAACGGGGTCACCGAGCCTCCGAGTTTTGTGGCGAGAGCAACGGTTTCTTTCAGCGTTTCGGCGCGGAAGTCGACGGCCGCAACGGTTGCGCCTCGTCGAACGAGTTCCAGTGTGATTTCCCGTCCCATGCCGCTTCCGGCACCGGTTACAACGACAACTTTTCCCTTGACCTTCATGTCAATCTCCTTTGAGGAATCAATCGTGTGACTCTAGTCGTAACACTACGCCCGTCGGGGGCGAAAGAGTTTGCCCTTCTTTCGGGCGCACGGGCGGCTTAGCTGAATATCTGGCCGATGAAGTCCGTCGCCCAGACGGTGGACACGAATACCCCGATGCCACCCGCGATGTACACCCACTTGAGGTTTCGTGCGATGTACCACTTGTCGCCACCGTCGGCGAACATTCCCATGATCGCAACGATGATGACGGGCAACGGGACCAACAGGAACGAAAGCGGTCCGTACAGATCTGAGCCCGCAAATACTGCTCCCACGATTTCACCCGACCAGGTGGAGAGCAGCGTCGCGAGGAGCAGTGCGGCGAGACCCCCAGGGATGAGTTGTGTGAGCAGCTTGGACTTCGGCAGTTCGGGGAGGGTCATGCCCATGATTCCCGGAACAAACATGATGAGCGCACCCGTCCAGAGCCACCACCCCCAACCGACCATGTCACCAATCATGACAACGAGAACGGCGTACTTGAAGACGAGTGAAATCCACTGCTGAATCGAGCCGGGTCCGGACACCTCGGTCGGGTTGATGCTGTCGAGGCGCGCAGAGAACGAACGGGCGGCGAACTCTTCGAGCAGAATACGCGTCAGCGCGACCCCGGTGATGACCCAGACCAAATTCTTCGCGTTGTCGGCCAATGGCACCGTCGCCCCCGCGAATGCCGAGATGCCCCCGACGACGGAGAGCGTCGTGAGCGACGCGACGAACGCGATCATGAACACGTCGATGACGCGCTCCCACACATCGCTCAACGATTCAACCTTGGGTCGGCGAATCTTGCGGAAAGTGGTCGATAGGATGATGGGTGCAAAACCGGCGATGAACATCGCGAGAAGATAGCGCACATCGCCGAGCGAGTGAATTCCAAACATGGAGACCGAAACCACGGTGAACGAGAGAATTCCGATGAGTCCCGCGAAGGCATCGAGCGTCCCCAGGATCAAAATGATCGACAGCATGCCGATGCTCCCGGCGGCGGCGATGCTCTCCGCCGTCGGATCGACCGCTATCGCGCCCAGCAGCAGAGCAATCGCGTAGGGAATCACCATCGCACCACCGACCATCGCCCTCAGGTAGGCGCCGTCGTTGATGATTCGCGACAGCACGGGAGAGACGCGTGACGTGTATTCCGTGGCGGCGACAGAAACGCGATCCAAAGCGGTCATCGCTGGTACCGACCACCACGCGAGAGCGTCTCCCCAACCGACGTGGTCGACCGTGAAGTCGTCGTGGTCGGCTTCTAGATTTGCGTACTCGACCGCGTCTTCCCCGTTTTCGCCACCGGATTCGCTAGAAGAGCTCGACGAACCGCCCGAGCCGCCCGATGATGAGCCTCCACCGGACGACGAACCTCCCGATGCGGACCCACCAGACGACGTTCCACCGCGGGCACCACCAGACGATGAGCCACCGCCACTCGATGTTGAGCCACCGGTGCTCGTTGATGAACCGGCACTGCTCGGCGCACTGGGAGTCACTGTGCGGGCACCGGCCGCCGAACTACTGGCGGCACTTCCCGATGACGCAGCGGAACCGGCAGCCGAACTTGCTGCCGATGCTGATGCGGAGGCTGCTCCGGCGGCCGCCGCAACACTCGCGGCAGAAGCGGCGCTCGCGACTGCTGCTGTTGCCGCCGCGGCCGCTGACACGAGCGCAACGGATGCGACAACGCTAGAAACTTCTTGCACGGTACTCGCGACCTCTTCGGGTTCTACTTGCGTACCGGGGTCGATGCCGATGTCCGCGTAGAACGCCGCATCGTCAGTTAGGGCATTCACTTTTTCGCCAGCGCTCGGTTCCCGCTCGCTCACTGTTTCGAGCAATCCTGTCGCGGTCAGTTCAAACCACGCCACTTCTTCGAGTCGCGAACCGTCTGCTGCTAGCGTGTCGAGGGTGATGGAGTGCCAGCCCGGTTCGAGGTTGTCGGGGATTTTAACTTGTGTAAGGAGCTGCCCCAGACGCGTTGTGTTTCCCGAGCCGACGATCTGCGGCGTCGAGCGAACAGTAATGGTGTAGCCCGTATCCGGCTGCAGCCCACCTGACTCTACTTCGACCGGTGCTCCGAGGACAGGTTCACCGACGGGCACTGCAAAATCAATGTTTGCGGTGGGGGAGATTACATTCAGGGCGAATTCCGATGCCACGGCCGTCCCCTGATCATTGAGCGCCCCAACGGTGAACGAAAAACTTCCCGCTTCGGTTGGAACGCCGGTGATTCGCCCCGTCGTCCGGTTGATGCTGACTCCGTCGGGCAGCGAACCATCGGCGATATAGAAAGTTGGATCGGGGTATCCGGTGACGGCCGTGTTTCCGTTTACGGCTTCGCCGAGTGTGACGGTGGGCGCGAGCGTCAAGGTTGGTTTACCCGGAGCCTCGTGGGCGGCGATCGCGAGGGGGATTGTCTTCGTTCCTCGAACATTCGTTGCGGTGACCGTGAAGGAGTATTCGCCGGGCTCCGTCGCAGTGCCCGTGATCGCACCCGTCGTTGCGTTCACGGTTAGCCCGGGAGGCATTGAGCCGGCGGTCACCGCAAAAGTTGCAGCAGGGAATGCCTCGACCTCGACGGCGTCAGTATAGGCCCGGCCAATCGGTGCGATGGACGCAACGGTGCCGTCGGAAATAATTGGTGCTTGCTCGACGTTCACGGCAAAGCTAATCGGTGACATCGAGTAATAGCCCGTCGCGCTCGCTGTCAGCGCGAAGACGTAGCGTCCCAGCGCCGTAGGGTTTCCCGTCACGGCACCCGTGACCGAGTTGAGAGAGAGTCCGGGCGGCAGTGTTCCGCTGGCAACTGCATAGGTCGGTGCAGGATAGGCGGTCACGCTGATTCCGTCCGCAAAGGCAGAGTTCCTCAGCGTGTTTGGCGTAATCGTAACGTCACTGGGAATTGGGTTTTGGCTGACCACGAACGAAAACGGTGACGTGGTTGTGTTTCCGGCCGAATTCGTTGCCCGAACAGAGAAGGAATACGTGCCCGAGACCGTCGGGGTGCCCGAAATGACGCCGGTTTGCGCATTCAAAGCGATTCCTGGAGGGAGCGCGCCTATCGCCGTATACTCAGCACTGGGGTAACCGCCGGCCTCGACGCGGTCGCTGTAGGCAGTCTTGGTTGGTGCAACCAGAGTTAATGAACTGTCCACCCACATGGGAGCCTGTCGGACCTGTACCGTTAGCGTCTCGGACAACCCAGTCAACCCTGACCCGCTCTGTGCTTGGATGCGGAAGTGAAAAGTCCCGGTTAGGTTGGGGGTTCCGCTGAGCACACCGGTGGAAGTGTTGAGCGAAAGTCCAGGCGGGACTCCCTCGGTGTCGCCGGTGGCGATTTCGCACCCGCACGAATCAGCGATGGAATACGAGGTCACGGAGCCGTAAAACTTCACGTGCCCACTGAACGACTGGTTGCGGGTGCCATATCCGGGCATATCGGTGGAGTCTTTGAATACGGGCTCTCCGCGGATGACGAGCGAGTACAACTGAGTGTCGGCGGAGCCGGCGAAGTTGGTCGCACGAACCTTGAATGTGAACGTGCCCGCTTCGGTCGGGGTTCCTGAGAGACGACCCGTTGTTGAGTTGATTGTTAACCCGCTGGGTAGTTCCCCACCGACAATGCTGAAAGTTGGTGTGGGGTATCCCGAGAATGTCGGCATCTGACTGAACGGCTCGGTGAGAAAACCGTATTCCGTGATCGACCCATTCACGACCGACGGCGTCGACCCGATGCTCACGGATCGCGGTGCTGTGTCTGCGTGGCCGAACGCGTTCGTTGCACGAACGACGAAATCGTAGTCACCGGTGGCGGACGGCGCTCCCGAGATGACCCCGGAGGCAGAATTCAGGGCGAGGCCGGGTGGCAGCGCACCGGAGAAAACTGAGTACGTTGGCGACGGGTAACCGAGTGCGGAAACGTTAGCAGAGTAAGGGTCGCTGGTTGTTCCTTGCGACGCAATTGTCTGGTCGCCCCCCGCGAACGTCGGGGTGCGGTTAACGGTCAGCGTGCTCGATGCCGACTCCGAGTTTTCGAAGTCGTTTTGAGCCGTCACGCGATACGTGAACACCCCCGAATCCGTCGGTGTTCCGGATATGGTTCCGGTCGACGAGTTCACGGTCACACCGGCTGGCAATGCTCCGGAACTAAGGGAATAGGTCGCCGCGGGGAAGCCGACGCTGTCGGCGAAACTGATCGAGCTAATCGCCGTGCCATGAGTCGCCGTCGTCGCGGACGTTACCGCGCTAATGTTGGGCGGCCCACCAACAGTGAGCGTGATGTTGGCGGTGTTGACCGCAGCGACCGACTCACCGCTTGTAGCCGTTGCCTTGATGGTAAAAACGAACACTCCATCACCCGAGTAATCCGTTACCCCCGGCGGCGTTCCGGATAACATCCCAGTGCTGGAGGCGATATTCAGCCACAGCGGTCGGCCCGAGATCTGTCCGGCATTGAGGGAACCGGTGGGTTCATCGAACGCGTAGGTGATTGTTCCCGTTCCCGATGCCGCGACGCCGTCCGTAGCGAAGCTGTCACCGCGTTGAATAAACGAGTTTGCCGACGCGAGAGTCTGATCGGTCCAGTTAATGTCCGCGACCGGCGTTGTCGGGACCTCGGGTGGCGTGGTAACCAACTTAACTCCATAAGTTGCGAGAGAGACGACGTCACCATTTCGCAAACGCACACCAGATCTCTCGCCACCATAGAGGGGGCCGGATTGTGCGTAGGTGAGGTCAACAGTCCCGTTCGAGCTGATTATGCCGGTGATAATCATCGTCGTGATCGCATCACTGGCGTTACAACAACGACGCGACTTCATTTCAACCTGAAAACCACCATCACTAATCGAGATGTCGAACTTAGTATCTGGCATGTCTGGGGGATAGCTCCACCAATCTCGTGAAATCAGCGAAATTGAGGGTGTTGGTGGGTAGTCCCAGTAAGTGTTGTCTGCTTGGCCAAAGGTAATGACCGAATTTGTCGTTGCGTAAATTTTGTTGTAATAAACGCCGTCGAAGAGGACTGGATTTCGTAAAGGAATCTCATATGAATCGTCGTCTCCACCGCATGTGTGATATAACGCGACCTGACCCGGCGCGTTCAGCGCAATATCCTGACCCGAGTCAACGCAGGCAGCGGTCGCGGGGCTGGCCCAGAGCACGCCCGAAAACAAGACCGTCAACAGTCCTGTCAATAGCGCACGAAGGATACGCATGGGGTGGAGTCAACTTCCGTTTGTCAGACGATGGTGCGAACCTTCAGGATACCTGATAAATCGACATTTTCGCTAGTGAATGATCGTAGCCGACCTCAGGTTTAGCGCGGAAGGTTCGCCTCGATAGCAGCAACAATCGTCGGATCAGACGGCGAGGTCGTTGGTCGGAATCTCATGACTGTTCCCGCAGGGGTGACGAGAAACTTTTCGAAGTTCCACCGGATGTTTCCGGCAATTCCCCGCTCGTCTTTGGTCTTGACAAGTTCGGCGTACAGAGGTGAACGGGTTTTGCCGTTGACCTTGATTTTGTCGAAGATTGGGAAGGTGACGCCCCACGTGGTCGAGCAGTATTGCGCGATTTCGTCGTTCGAGCTGAGTTCCTGGAAGAACTGGTTCGATGGGAAGCCAAGAACGGTAAATCCGCGGTCAGAGTACTTTTTTTGGAGGGCTTCGAGTTCGGCGTACTGCGGTGCAAGTCCGCAGCGCGATGCTACGTTGACAATGAGCATGACCTTGCCTTTGTGCTCGTCGAGCGTGGTCGAAGCGCCATCAGCGGTGACGACGGGAATGTCCCAGAGTGCGAGTGTCATGATGTGTCCTTCGATACGAGGGCCAGGTCGGCGTCGACACCGTGACTGTCACGAGCCGTTTGAGCGACGATGATTCCGATGAGCACCACAGCCGCGCCAACTATCTGACCTGCGTTTAGTTTCTCACCTAACAGCAGGAACGCAAACAGGAAGGCGAACAAAATCTCGCTCGTGGCAACAATCCCCGATCGCGTAGCTCTGAGTCGACTGATGGCGAACAGGCTCAGCGCAAATGCGAAGAACGTCCCGACCACGATGTTCAGGGCCATGAGCAACCACGCCGGACCTTTGACCCCTCCCGGTTCCGCCGTGAGGGGGATGTTTGCGAAGAGCACTGCGGGGTCGATCTCCCACCACTCCGACAGAAACGCCCAAAAAACAGTGGCAACCGTCATACTCCAGAATCCGACAGCCATCGGGTTCATTGCCCCGGTTTGGCGCTCGCCGAGGATGAAATACGCGGTGAGGCTGGCGGATGCGAGAAGCGCCCAAACCACGCCGATTGGGTCGAGGGTCGTGTTCCACACTTCGGCGACCACTACGAGGCCCGCAAGGACAAGCCCGATGGCAACCCAAATGCGCGTCTTGACGTGTTCCTTGAGGAAGAAGTAAGCAATCAGAGCGACGGCGAGTGTCGCGGTGTATTCGAGCAAGAGCGCTATTCCCACGGGCAGGATGAAGACCGCGATCGCATAGGTTGCCTGCAGGGTTGCGACCGCAATTCCCATCGCAACAATCGGCACAATCCGTCGGCGGGGCAAGCGCAGCGCAGTGCGGTCGATGACCAGCATCGTCGCCCCCATGAGCAGTGCGGCCCCCGCTACGCGAAACTGAGTGACCTGAAAACCCGTCAGCCCGGTGCCGTCCATCAAAATTTTGATGATGACGCCGTTGAGTCCGAAGAGAAGGGCGCCGAGCGACGAAGCGAGGTATCCAATCGTCCTCGGCGAGACGCGGATCACAGCCAATTGTCGACGAGTTGGTGAATCGCGTGGGGGTCGATTGCGGCTATCTCGGCGGCGGTGAGCGGTTCGGCTGTCGCGGCCTTCAGTGAATCCTCGAGTTGTGCGACCGAGCTCGCACCGATGAGGGTGCTCGTCACGGCGGGGTGACGCAGGGTCCACGTCAGTGCGAGCTGGGCGAGTGTCTGGCCGCGAGCCTCGGCGATTGTGTTGAGCGCACGAATGTGCTCCCGGTATTCCTCGGTGATCTTCGACTCGTCAATCCACTGTGCCGTGCGAACGCGGGAATCCCCCGGAATACCATCGAGGTACCGTGTGGTTGCGAGGCCCTGGGCGAGGGGCGAATAGGTGATTGCGCCAACCCCGAGCTCGACGAGCGCATCGAACAGGCCCGCTTCGGGGCGACGATCGAACAGGTTGTATCGCGGTTGGTGGATGAGAAGAGGCACGCCCATGTCGGCAAGGATTGCATGCGCGCGACGAGTCTGCTCCTCGTCATAATTCGAGATTCCGACGTACAACGCCCGGCCCGAGCTGACGGCCGTCGCCAGTGCACCCATGGTCTCTTCGAGGGGAGTGTCCGGGTCGAACCGGTGCGAATAGAAAATGTCGACATAGTCGAGACCGAGTCGTTCGAGGCTCTGGTCGAGTGAGGCGAGGAGGTATTTGCGCGAACCCCACTCGCCGTAGGGGCCAGCCCACATGTCGAAACCGGCCTTGCTCGAGATGATGAGTTCGTCTCGATACGGTGCGAGGTCGCGGGCGAGAATCTCGCCGAAGACGCGCTCGGCCGCACCGGGCGGAGGGCCGTAATTGTTGGCCAGATCGATGTGCGTGACACCCAGGTCATAGGCGCGCAGGACAATATCACGCTGCACCGAACGATCGCGGTCATCGCCGAAGTTATTCCACAATCCCAGCGAAACGCGGGGCAGAAGGAGCCCGCTGCGCCCTGTTCGGCGGTAGGGAATCTGTTCGTAACGGTCGGGTGCTGCTTCATACGTCATGAGACCAGCGTATCGGGTGCGTCTAGACTGAACCGATGATGACGTTCTATTTGGCCGGTGGCTGTTTCTGGTGTCTCGACGCGGCCTATCGCGTTCTGCGCGGTGTGACCGAGGTCGTTTCGGGCTACGCAGGAGGTTCCACCGAGTTCCCCAGCTACGACACCGTGTGCACTGGGTCGACCGGCCACGCCGAGGTTGTCGCGGTCACGTTTGACGAATCCGTGATCCCGGCAGACGTGATTCTCGACGCATTTTTCACGATGCACGACCCGCGTCAGTTGAACCGTCAGGGAAACGACGTCGGCACTCAGTACCGTTCAGCGATGTTCCCCACCGACTCCGAACAACGGGACCTGTTCCAGGCTGCGCTAGACCGTGCCAACGAGAATTGGGGTGGCGGGGTGGTCACCGAATTCGAGGAACTCGGTGTGTTCTATCCGGCGGAGGACTATCACCAAGATTTCTTCGCGAAGAACCCGACCCAGGGCTATTGCCTCGCGGTTGCGGTGCCGAAGGTCAACAAGGTGCGCGCCGGTTTCGCGCCGTACCTCAGCGCCTAAACGCCAACACCGCGCCTAGTGGGGCAGTTCTCCACAGATCGCTGAGTCCGTGCACTACGAGAGCCCGATGCGCGCGATTCTCGAGTTGAGCGCCGGACCGGCATCGACTCGGCTCCGGCGCTCGCCACTCGAGAACAGGAGAACACCATGAGTGACACCATCACCATCACCGGGCTCATCGCGACGACACCGCGCCACGTCGTCACGGCAGAAGGACTGCCGATCACGAGCTTCCGGCTCGCATCGTCGCAGCGACGCTTCGACAAGGCCGCCGACAAGTGGGTCGACGCGTCGACCAACTGGTACACCGTCAGCGCGTTTCGTCAGCTAGCCATCAACGTCGTCCCGTCGCTGTCGAAGGGCGAGCGGGTCGTTGTTACCGGCCGGCTGCGCGTTCGTGACTGGCAGAACGACGACCGCACGGGGACGACCGTCGAAATCGAAGCGGAATCCATTGGGCACGACCTTTTCTGGGGCACCGCGTCATTCACGCGAACCGTCGGTTTAGCAGATTCGTCACGTGACACGTCAGAGCCAGAGGCGGACTTGATCGACACTGCCGTTCCCGTTCCCGCGCTGTAAACCCACCGCAGGGCTGGGCGGATAGAATTGGAGAGTTGTCCAGCAGACCGTTCGGAGAGAAGCGTGAAACTAATTCGCACGATTGCGGTGTCGCTCGCAGTTGTCTCCGCCCTTGCCCTCGGTGGTTGCACGCCCGCACCCGCACCGATCAACTCGCCCTCCGCAACCCCGACTCCATCCGTCTCGGTTGATCCGTTCGGCCCTAAGCCCGATTTTTTCCCCGACGGTACCGCGGTTGATAACAAGCCGCTTTTTGACTGGGTTCTGGGGCATGCGGTTCTCATCGAAACCAAAGACCCCGGAAAGCGAATGGTGAAGGCGCTCAAGGCCGCAGGATTTACCATTAAGCAGATGGAGTTAACGGCGTCGAAGTCCGGTACGGGTAAGCCCACCGATTCCGTCATCATTTCGGTGCAAATTGACTCGTCGTGCCTGCTCGGGCAGCGCATGAGTGACAAATCGTATTCCTCCAGCATTGAAACAGAAATCCCCTCGGGTGGCTGCCTGGTTGGCGAAACTCGAAGCATAAAGTGGTAAAGCAACATGGCTGAGTTTATTTATACGATGATCAAGGCCCGCAAGACGGTCGGCGATAAGGTCATCCTTGACGACGTCACGATGTCATTTTTTCCCGGTGCCAAAATCGGTATGGTTGGTCCGAACGGAGCTGGCAAATCAACCATTCTCAAGATCATGGCCGGTCTTGACACTCCATCCAACGGTGAAGCGACACTCACGGCGGGGTTCACCGTCGGGATCCTGATGCAAGAGCCCGAACTGGACGAATCCCGTTCGGTGCTCGAAAACGTCCAGGACGGCGTCCGCGGGATGTACGACAAGCTTGAACGATTTAACGCGATCTCGATGCAGATGAGCGAACCCGACGCGGACTTCGATGCACTGCTTGCGGAAATGGGCGAACTCCAAGAGGCAATTGATCACGCCGATGCATGGGACCTCGATTCCCAACTCGAACAGGCGATGGACGCACTGCGGTGCCCGCCGTCGGACGCGCAAATCAGTGTCCTATCCGGGGGCGAGCGGCGTCGCGTTGCACTGTGCAAACTTCTCCTCGAAAAGCCCGACCTGCTTCTGCTCGACGAGCCAACTAACCACCTCGACGCCGAATCCGTTCAGTGGCTCGAACAGCATTTGGCGAAATACCCCGGCGCTGTAATCGCCATCACCCACGACCGGTACTTCCTGGATCACGTCGCCCAGTGGATTGCCGAAGTTGATCGTGGTCGCCTCTATCCCTACGAGGGAAACTACTCGACGTATCTGGAAAAGAAGGCTGAGCGATTAGACGTTGCCGGCAAGAAAGATGCCAAGCTCGCCAAGCGGCTCGCCGAGGAACTTGACTGGGTTCGGTCGAACGCAAAGGGACGACAGGCGAAGTCAAAGGCGCGACTTGCTCGGTATGAAGAAATGGCGACCGAAGCAGAGCGCACGCGAAAGCTTGATTTTGAAGAAGTTCAGATTCCGCCAGGCCCACGACTCGGTGCCGTTGTCCTCGAAGCTGACAAAATCAAGAAGGGATTCGGCGAACGCGTCCTCATTGACCACCTCTCCTTCTCTCTTCCCCGCAACGGCATCGTCGGCATCATCGGCCCCAACGGTGTCGGAAAGTCAACGCTCGTCAAGTCCATCGTTGGCATGGAGCCGCTCGACGGGGGAAACCTCAAGGTTGGTGAAACTGTCACGATCTCGTACGTCGACCAAAATCGGGGTGGAATCGACTCGAACAAGACGCTATGGGAAGTAGTTTCCGAAGGACTGGACGTCATCCAGGTGGGGAATGTCGAAATTCCATCCCGCGCCTATGTCTCTTCGTTCGGGTTCAAAGGTCCTGATCAGCAAAAGAAGGCGGGGATCCTCTCGGGCGGAGAGCGCAATCGTCTCAATCTTGCGTTGACTCTGAAGCAGGGCGGAAACTTGCTACTTATTCAAGCGCGAGCGATCGACACGTCGTGCAAAGTCATACACGCTTGTGAAAGCACCACCGCTTTCGCGCGCAGCAACAATGGCTTCTATCGCTTGTTCGCCAGATCCT
>CAJAKC010000042.1 GCA_903940225.1 uncultured Microbacteriaceae bacterium | reverse complement strand
GAGCGCGGTGAGATTCCCAACCCGCTGCCGTGTGAGATTTATTGTCATTCGATAACCGACCCGAGCATCCTTGGTCAAACTCTCCGCGAGTCGGGCGCCCAGACACTCACCGTCTTCGCCCTCCAAACACCTCATTCGTTGTTGCGGGACAACGACAACACCGTGATGCGCCAGAAACTCGAGGACGCGGTCATCGACTCCATCAATTCGGTGCTGTCGGAGGACATCCGCGATCTGTTGTTGGTGGACGCGAACGGCAAACCCTGCATAGAAACCAAAACAACTCTTGATCTCGAAAACGCTCTCGGGTTGCCGGGCGGAAACATTTTCCACGCGCCGCTCAGTTGGCCGTTCGTCTCGGACGACTCCCCGCTCTCGACGCCAGCTGAACGCTGGGGGGTCGACGCCGGCGAGCCGGGCATCTTCTTCTGTGGCTCAACCGCGCGGCGGGGTGGCGCCGTCAGCGGAATCGGTGGCCACAATGCTGCGATGGCTGTTCTGGAATCGGAATCCTCGGTGAATAGTCGCGGGGTGGGCAACCAACACAAGCACCCTTGACCGACGTTCCCCCGAGCGATACCGTGTGCTCATGACCTCATCAAGAAGCCCGGTTCCACTAGTGCTGGCAATCAGTAGCGTCGTTACCACCCCCTTCCTGTGGTTCGTGCAGTTTTTTGGGATGTGGATGGAGGGTGCAATCGGCTCGGTTGTTGTGATTGGTACTGGCGCGCTGACCCTGGTCCTGCCCGTTTCGGCGTTTGCCACTGGCAGAAAGGCAAAGACGAAGGCGCCACAAATCATCGGTGGCATTGTCTGCGCCATCTGCGTGGCATGGCAGGTCTGGGTAACCCTGTCGATTACAGGGACTTGTGCGCTACTCGAAGGTTGCTAGCTAGATAGGGGCTGCCGCCAGAATTCACGGCCTGCGCGGAATTCGAACCCCAACCGTCTGATCCGTAGTTATACGGTTGCGCGAGCCCGCACCGAACGGTTGACCGCCGACACGATGGCCTTGAGCGACGCGGTTGAGATGTCGCCATCGATTCCGACGCCCCACAGCGTTGTTCCGTCGACTTCGAGTTCGACATAGGCGGCGGCGAGGGCGTCACCCGATGCGCTGAGAGCGTGTTCAACATAGTCAAACAGTCGAATCTCGTGACCGTGTTCCGCCATGACCCCGAGGAACGCGGCAACGGGACCGTTTCCGGTGCCGGAAACATTGACCGATGACTCCCCCACGCGCAGAACAGCGTCAAGACGCACTTCGCCAGACATGTCCGACTGTGTTCGCGTGCCGAGCAGTTCGTATCGGCCCCACTTGTCGTCTTCGGTCGATGCCGGAAGGTATTCGTCGATGAAGGTTGCCCAGATTTCATCACTCGAGACTTCACCGCCATCCGAATCAGTCTTGCCCTGGACAACGCCCGAGAACTCGATCTGTAGTTTGCGAGGTAGGTCGAGGTTGTGGTCGGCCTTCAGCAGGTAAGCAACACCGCCCTTACCGGACTGCGAATTGACCCGGATGACCGCTTCGTAGGAACGACCGACATCCTTGGGGTCGATCGGCAAGTATGGCACCGCCCACTCGATATCGTTGACCGTCTTGCCCGCCGCGACAGCTTGGGCTTCCATCGCCTCGAAGCCTTTCTTGATGGCGTCCTGGTGCGAACCGGAGAAGGCGGTGTAAACAAGGTCGCCCGCCCACGGGCTGCGTTCGTGCACCTTCAACTGGTTGCAGTATTCGGCGGTTCGGCGAATCTCGTCGAGGTTAGAGAAATCAATCTGGGGGTCGATGCCCTGAGTGAACAGGTTTAACCCGAGAGCCACGAGGTCGACGTTCCCGGTTCGCTCGCCGTTCCCAAACAGACAGCCCTCAATCCGGTCAGCCCCTGCCATGTAGCCGAGTTCGGCAGCGGCGATCGCTGTTCCGCGGTCATTGTGCGGGTGCAACGAGACGATGACGTTCTCACGATTGTTGATGTGGCGACACATCCACTCGATCGAATCGGCATAGACGTTCGGTGTCGCCATCTCGACCGTGGCCGGCAAGTTGATGATGACCTTGCGGTCGGGGGTCGGCTCGAAAACGTCGAGGACCGCGTTGCACACCTCCACCGCGAATTCGAGTTCGGTGCCGGTGTACGACTCGGGGCTGTACTCGTAGAACACGTTCGTCTCGGGCACCTCGCTCTCGAGCGAGCGGCACAAGCGAGCACCCTCAAGCGCGATGTCGATGATGCCCTGTTTGTCGGTCTTGAAGACGACGTCTCGCTGCAGAATGCTCGTCGAGTTGTAGAGGTGAACGATGGCGTTCTTCGCGCCCTTGATCGACTCGTAGGTGCGACGAATGAGGTGTTCACGCGCCTGGGTCAGGACCTGAATCGTCACGTCGTCGGGAATCAACCCATCCTCGATGATGGTGCGAACGAAATCAAAGTCCGTCTGCGACGCCGAGGGAAAGCCGACTTCGATTTCCTTGTACCCCATCGACACGAGCGTTTCAAACATGACGCGTTTGCGCTCCGGGCTCATCGGGTCGATCAGCGCCTGGTTTCCGTCACGAAGGTCAACGGCGCACCAGCGCGGTGCTACGGTGATTCGTTTCGTCGGCCAGGTGCGGTCCGGCAGGTCAACGGGAATGATCTCGTGATACGGGCGGTATCGATGAAACGGCATCGACGACGGCTGCTGATTGTTCTTCACGGTGTTCTCCTGAGATTGGGTTTGCGGCCAATGGGAATCTCCGCGACGAGTGAGGCCTGAAGACTAGGACCCGTCGCGGCCGCTAAGAAGGAGACCGTTCAGCATGTTGTCAGGGTAACACGCCCGTGCGGACAGAATCAAAAGCCGAGACGCCCCAGTGCCTTGGGGTCGCGTTGCCAATCCTTCGCAATCGTCACGTGCAGGTCCAGATAGATGGGGCGACCGAGCAGCGCTTCGATTGTCGGACGCGAGCGTTCACCGATGAGTCGCAGCATCGAACCCTGCTTGCCGATGATGATTCCCTTTTGCGAATCGCGTTCCACGATCAGCGAGACAAACACCTTCGTTCGCCTGCCCTCGGTGACAATGTCGATCAGGGTTGCGGCCAGTGAGTGAGGCAGTTCGTCGCTGAGTTCCTCAAGTACCGCTTCACGGACGATCTCGGGGATTCGCGATTCGAGCGTTTCGTCGGAAATGGAACCCTCGGGATAGAGCCACGGCGATTCGGGCATCAGCGGGATTAGGGCGGCAATGAATTCTTCCATTCCATCTGCTGTCTCGGCCGACACGGGAATCACGAGTTTCCAATCCCGCAACTGCCCGATCTCAGCAAGTTTTGCCAGGACCTTCGTGGATGACACGCGATCAGTCTTGGTGACAATGCCGACAACACGTGCACGCGGATAACGTGCGAGCTGCTCCAGGATGAACCGGTCGCCCTTCCCAATGGGTTCGTCCGCCGGCAGGCACATCCCAATCACATCGACATCACCCAGCGTGGTTTCGACGAGAGCGTTGAGTCGTTCTCCCAGAAGTGTGCGCGGTCGGTGCAGCCCCGGCGTATCGACGATGATGAGTTGCCCTTCGCCGCGGGTGACAATCCCGCGAATCGTCTTTCGGGTGGTTTGTGGTTTTGAGGACGTAATCGCGACCTTCTCACCGATCAGCGCGTTCATCAGCGTCGATTTGCCAACGTTGGGACGACCAACGAACGACAAGAAACCGCTACGCGTCGACATTCGGATCCTCCACAGCGACGAGAACAGTGATCAAGCGTTTGCGACGGCGTTCGACTCGCTCGGCGGTGATGAGCAGTCCGTGTGCGTGCACGCTGTCCCCCGTGGCCGGCAATCGGCCCAGGTTCTTGATGAAGAGCCCGCCGACGGTGTCGACGTCATCTTCGTCAATCTCGAGGTCGAGGTGCTCCGCCAGGTCACCGATGTCCGCTGCGGCACTCGCTCGAATAGTTCCATCGCCGAGCGGAGTGAAATCGCTGTCCGTGTCGTCGTACTCGTCGGAGATTTCACCGACAACCTCTTCGATGAGGTCCTCCATCGTCACAAGACCAGCGATTCCGCCGTATTCATCGACCACGAGAGCCATGTGGTTGGCACGGGACTGAAGTTCCCGCAGTGCTTCGTCGGCCTTTTTGACCTCGGGCAGGAACAGGGTGGGGCGCAAGATGGCGGTCACCGGAGTCGACGTGGCGCCCTTGGGGTCACGGCGAACATATCGAATCACGTCCTTGAGGTACGCGATGCCCTTAATGTCGTCGGTGTTTTCGCCGATGGCGGGCATTCGCGAGAAACCGTCCGCGAGGAACTTTCCGAGTGCGTCGTCGATTGTGTCGGTCGCGTCCAGCGTCGCCATTTCTGTTCGCGCGACCATCACCTCGCGCACGATGGTGTCGCCAAAATCAAAGATCGACCGGATCAGGTCGCGGTCTTCCTCTTCGATTGCATCTGATTCGGTTGCCTCATCGACGAGCGACAACAGTTGCCGTTCGGTGTTGACCGAGGTGCGCGCGCGGCCGGGTGTCACCGCGTTGCCGATACCCACGAGTGCGACGGTGATGGGCCCAAGAACGATGCGGAACGCCCGGACCAACCAGCCCGTCCATTCCACGATGACCAGGGGGTGCGCCCGGCCAACAGACCGCGGGCTCGACCCGACGAGGACGAAGGTGATGACCGCCATCGTGGCGGCTGACGCAATCAGTACCTGCCCAAGATCCAGTCCCGCGCTGACAAAGGCAAGCGACACGAGAATGGCCGCAAAGGTTTCGCACAGGACGCGCATGAAGTTGAGGGCGTTGAGGTGACCGGGGATATCCGCGGCGATACGGTCAAAGAGGGCGGCGCGCGACGTTCCGGAACCAATCCCCGCAACGTCGTTTCGCGACAACGACGAATAGGCCGCGTCGATCGCCGCCGTCAATCCCCCGATGGTGATGAGGGCGACGGCGATGATGCTGAACCAGACGGCCATCAGTCGTGGTCAGCGGCAAAGGACTCCAGCAATTGGCGCTGAAGGGCGAACATCGCCTTTTCCTCGTCGTTCTCTGCGTGGTCAAATCCCAACAGGTGCAAAATTCCGTGCGTCAACAAGAGCCGAATCTCGGCATCCGTGGAGTGCCCCGCGTCTACAGCCTGACGCTCGGCGACCGAGGGGCAAATGACAACGTCGCCGAGGAGCCCCGGATCGCTGGGCTTGTCGTCGCTTCCCGGACGCAGTTCATCCATGGGGAACGACAACACATCGGTCGGACCGGGTTCATCCATCCATTCGATGTGAAGTTTCTCCATCGCCTCTTCGTCAACGAAAAGGACTGTGAGGTCCGCATCGGGGTGAACTTTCATTGCGGCGAGCACGTGTGCGGCGAGTGCATTCATCGTCTCCGCATCGACGGTGACAGTCGTCTCGTTCACGATGTCAACGGTCACGACTGCACCCGATTGCGAAAGGCACTATTCCCTTTACTCTCCGCCAAGGGAACCTTCCGATACTCCGCCGGCGAGCACGTGGGCGTGGACGTGAAAAACTGTTTGACCGGCGCTTTCTCCGGTATTGAACACCAATCGAAAATCGCCGTCGGCGTGCTCGGCGGCAAGATCGCGAGCAGTGGCAACGATTTCGGCGAGCAGTGCGGGGTCACCTTCGGCGAGTTCCGTGACATTGGCGAACTGTTCGGTCTTGGGAACAACGAGCAAATGCACCGGTGCCTTCGGGGCGATGTCACGGAACGCGATGATTCGATCGGACTCGAAAACGATGTCCGCCGGAATCTCGCGGTCGATGATTCTGCTGAAGATGCTCACGTTTCCCAGTCTATCCACGTCACCAGTGGCCGAGCAGGGCGTTGAGAGCGGCGATGGTGGCGGGACCCGCCGTCGACGTTCGCATGATTTCGGTGCCAACCCGCACCGGGGTTGCTCCCGCCGAAACCAACGCGGCGACTTCGCCTTCCGAAATTCCGCCTTCGGGGCCAACGACCAGTGCGACCGCCGTGATGTCGGAATTCGTTCGTGCCCATTCGCCGATTCCTTGATCGGCCCGGGGATCGAGCACGAGTACCTTTTCACGCTCGCACGCTTCGATGATTCCGTCGACGGCGACAGGTTCCGTAACGATAGGTATTCGAGAGCGAACCGACTGCTTGGCGGCCTCGCGCGCAATGGTCTGCCAGCGCGCGACTCCCCTGGTCTTCTTCTCCCCGACCCAGCGGGAGATCGACCGCTCGGCTTGCCATGGGATTACCCGAGATACGCCGAGCTCGGTTGAGGCTTGAACGGCGAGCTCGTCACGATCACCCTTGGCTAGAGCCTGGACGAGCGTCACCTCGAGTCCGGTTGCCGGCTCGAACACGGGAGTCGACAGGGCGACTTCCACGACGGATTTAGTAACCGCCTGCGCGACGCCCGACGCGCGCCACCCGCGACCGTCGGCGATCACAATGGTTTCGCCCTCGCGCAGTCGCGCGACCTGGGCGGCGTGGTGGGCCTCGTCGCCCGTGAGTGTGACGATGGTGGTGGACTCATCGATGGGAGTGTCGGAGAAGTACAGGTTCGCCACTATGCGCCAAAGAATCTGTCACGAAGTTTGGCGAAGAGACCCTGCCGGTGTTCGGCGAAGTGGGGCTCGGTGGCGGGTCGCAGTTTCGCGAACTCTTCGATGAGCGCCGACTCGGCCTTGGACAGTTTTTGCGGGATGACGACCTGGACTCCGATTTTTGCATCGCCTCGGCCGGACCCCCGAAGGTGGCTGATTCCGCGGTTTTTGACGGTCACGACATCGCCGGATTGCGCACCGGGCTTGATGTCAATGTCCATCGCGCCATCGAGCGCCTCGAGCGACGTTCGGACGCCCCGAATTGCGTCGACCATGTCGATTTGGATTGTCGCCAGAAGGTCGTCTCCCTGACGCGCCCAGAGATCGTGTGACTCAACCGTGAATTCCACGTAGACGTCTCCGGATGGACCGCCCGCCTCACCGACTTCTCCTGCACCGGGGAGGTGAATGCGCATTCCGCTGTCGACACCACTCGGAATCTTCACGTCGAGAGTTGTTCGCGCACGAACGCGCCCGTGCCCAGCGCACGTTGGGCACGGAGCGGCAATGACGGTTCCGTATCCGCGGCACGACCCGCACGGCGTGGAGGTGACGATGTTTCCGAGCAAGCTGCGAACTTGGCGTTGCAACGAGCCTGACCCTCCGCAGACGTCACAGCGTTGCGGCGACGAACCCGGGGAACAACACGAACCTGAACAAGTTTCGCACAGCGCGGCGGTGTCGACTTCGATCGACCGCTCTCCCCCAAAAATGGTGTCGACAAGGTCAATCTCGACCCGCAGCAGGGCATCGTTTCCGCGTTCCTGGCGCGA
The DNA here is from genome assembly GCA_903940225.1 of uncultured Microbacteriaceae bacterium. Taxonomy (GTDB): domain Bacteria; phylum Actinomycetota; class Actinomycetes; order Actinomycetales; family Microbacteriaceae; genus MWH-TA3. The sequence continues at coordinate 27,223 of CAJAKC010000042.1, read as the reverse complement.
ACGCGGTCCGCGCTGTTGACCGCCACCGAAAAACGCATCGAACACGTCGCCCATCGAACCGAAACCGGGCATCCCACCTTGGCCACCCTGGCCACCCATGTCATAGTTGCGGCGTTGTTCCGGGTCGCCCAGAACGTCGAACGCGTGCGTGACGAGCTTGAAACGCTCCGCCGCGTCGTCCGCCGGGTTCACATCGGGGTGTAATTCGCGGGCGAGTTTTCGATACGCCTTTTTGACTTCGTCTTGGCTCGCGTCACGAGAGACGCCAAGAGCGTCGTAATGGTCCACTACGCGTCGTCCCCCAAGACCGAGGAGACGTAACGCGCAACCGCGTCCACCGCCGCCATGTTCAACGAATAATTCATGCGGGTTGGGCCGAGAACTGCAATTCTCGCCGCATCCGCTCCGGTCGAGGTGTACGCCGCCGAGACAATCGCGGTGTCACTCAGCTCGTCGCTGAGTTCTCGGCCGATGCGCACTCCGCGGTCGTCCTCGCCACCCATTTCGCCAAACAGCTTGAGCAGAATCACTTGCTCTTCGATGGCGTCCATGACGGGTGCGATGCTGCGGGCAAAGTCACCCTCGGCACGAACAAGCTGTGGGGTGCCGGCAACGAGGAGTCGATCGGAACGCTGCGCCTCAATCTGGTCCGTGAACGCCGCGGTGACGGCCGCCAAAACGGGTGCGAGGTCTGGACCGACGTGCGCGCCCGCCGCGGCCAGTTGTGCGGGGGCCGTCGCAAAATCGGCACCTTGAACGGCCGCATTGACGCGCGCCCGCAGATCGCCCAGCGTTGCCTCATCGATGTCGACGGGCAGGTCGACGACGTGACGGTCAACGCGTCCCCCCGTGGTGATGAGAACCGAGAGGATTCGTTTTGAACCGAGCGGCAGAAGTTCGAGATGCGCGACGGTTTCACGACCCAGCACCGGGTATTGAACCAACGCGACCTGATTGGTGAGGTTCGACAAGAGTCGCACGGTGCGGTGAAAGAAATCGTCGAGATCCAGTGACTCGTCGAGAAAACGTTCGATTGCCGTGAGCTGAACCCGCGTCAGCGGTTTGACATCGTGGAGGCCATCGACGAACGTGCGGTATCCGAGGTCGGTGGGAACGCGGCCAGCCGAGGTGTGCGGAGCGTGGATGAGGTTGGCATCCTCGAGCGCAGCCATGTCGTTTCGAATTGTTGCCGCCGAGACACCGAAATCGTGTCGCTCGACGATCGACTTGGACCCGACCGGCTCGCGCGATGCGACGTAGTCCTCGACGATGACACGAAGAACATCGAGTGCTCGACTCGAAACCATGGTCACCTCCGTTTAGCACTCTCGATGCGCGATTGCTAACCCCAATAGTACCGTCGGCACTGAGCGCTGTCGCGTGCATCCCGCCCCCACTACTCGACAGCGGCTTCGTCGTCACCGGGACGAACTAGTCGAGAATTCGACGGACGACGAGGTCGGCGAGAAGTCGGCCGTTCCGTGTCAACACGAGGGAACCGGCGATCGCGGAATGGCCGTCCACCAGCCCCTCGGCGATGAGCCCGGCGACTCGGGTGCGCTCATCACTCGTGAGGCGCTCCAACGGCAATCCTTCTCGCAATCGTGAGCCCAAGAGAACCAGCTCGTCGTGTCGTTGTTCCCCGGTCAGCACCTCACGCTCGTGGCCCGGGGATACGCCAGCGGCGAGCCTTTCGGCGTAAGCGGCGGGGTGCTTGACGTTCCACCAGCGGGTCCCCCCGATGTGACTGTGGGCACCAGGGCCATAGCCCCACCAATCCGCGTCCGTCCAATACGCCAGGTTGTGGCGCGACCGCGAGTTATCGTCGCGCGACCAATTGCTGACTTCGTACCACTCGAACCCCGCCCGTGCGAGCAGGTCATCCGCGAGTTCGTAAGCATCGGCATGGGCGTCGTCGTCGATCGGAGCGAGCTCACCGCGTCGAATTCGACGCTCCAGAGCGGTCCCCTCTTCGACGATGAGGGCGTAGGCCGAGACGTGGTCGGTCTCTAGCGCAACCGCCGAGTCGAGCGATGCACGCCATTCATCGAGCGTCTCGGTGGGTGTTCCGTAAATCAGGTCAACCGACGTCTGCAACCCTGCCCGTCGTGCGGCGGCAACTGCGGTTGCGACCGAGGCCGGGTTGTGCGTGCGATCCAACAGTTCGAGGATGCGCGGTACCGCGCTCTGCATCCCGATGCTCAGCCGCGTGACGCCGGCAGTGGCGAGCCCCGCGGTGAGCTCTTCGGTGACCGTGTCCGGGTTCGCCTCCATCGTGATTTCGACATCAGTGGACAATCCGTGTGCAGCACGAACCGCATCGAGAATCCGCTGTATGTCATCCGATGGCATCAAACTCGGCGTGCCGCCGCCGATGAACACCGTCGACGCCGCGCGGCGGGGAATGCCCGACGCGTCCAGCACGCCCGACGACCATTCGATTTCAGAGATGAGGTCGTCGACGAAACTGGCCCGTGTCACGCCCCTCAGTTCGGACGCGGTGTACGTGTTGAAATCGCAGTATCCGCAGCGAACCGTGCAAAAAGGGATGTGCAGGTAAACCGACCACGGCGTATCCGCAGCGCTCGGGGTGGGAATCAGTCCGTCCGCGGGGACCGTTTCGCCGCTCGGTGGTTGTGCCATCAGGCGCCGGCCCAAATGACCGACATGCGCAGAATCATGACGGCAACGGAGAGCGATACTCCACCCATCGCCAGAGTCCCCCACTTCGTCTTGTCCACGATTGCCCAGATCACGACGGCCGGGGGCATGAGCAGCGCGGTGACGAGATACATCCAGAATTCGAGCGGGTCACCCACCGTCGGATTCCCCATAAACGGTTGAGCGATCGCTACTCCAACCTGAATGACGAGGACCGCCTCGACGGCAAGGGTCGAAAGGACAGTGAGGTCACGCGGCGCGGTACCGCGAAGTCCCGACACCAGTGCCACCGATCCGGCAAGCACCGCGATGACGACGGAGACGGTCGTGAACCACTCGATCATTGGGGGAATCCCGTCTCGACGTGCGCGACGCCGTGGGTGATTCGCACGATTGCCACGAGGACACCGTCTCGAACCGCCGCAACGAGAGGCGCGTCGGCGACCGTGGTCTTCACGCGCTTCCCGAATCGAACATCGCGTTCCTCGTCCTCGGTCAGGTCCCACGCGGGAAACAACATCGACGCAGCATCGGCAGCCGCCACCACGTCACTGTCTCGGATCGTGTCGGGCGCGACGGCGTTATCGAGAGTGAAGAGTCCAACGCGAGTGCGACGCAGCGCGGTGAGGTGGCCGCCCACGCCCAGTGCCGTGCCGAGATCCCGGGCAAGCGCTCGGATGTACGTTCCCGAGGTGCAATCGACCAGCACATCGACGTCGAGGAAATCCGTGAGGCGGCGAATCGCGCGAACATCAAACCGGTCGACGCGCACCCTTCGAGCGTCCAGCACAACGTCTTCTCCGGCACGAACCCGATCGTAGGCGCGCTGCCCCGCAACCTTGATCGCGGATACCGCCGACGGTCGTTGTTCGATGTCACCCGTCAGAACAGCGATTTCGCGATGCAGTGCGTCATCCGTCACCGCGGCGACGTCCTCTGGGGCGACGACGGCGATCGTTTCGCCTTCGGCGTCATCCGTCACCGTCGCCGAACCCAGTCGAATCGTCGCCTCATATGTTTTGTCTGCACCAACAAGATAGGTCAGCAGTCGAGTGGCGGAGTTGACCCCGAGAACGAGAACACCGGTCGCCATCGGGTCAAGGGTTCCCGCGTGGCCAATTTTGCGGGTACCGAGCGCGCGCCGCGCGAGTGAGACAACCGAATGGCTAGACGGCCCCTGCGGTTTGTCGACTACCAGGATTCCGCTCACCACACTGCGAGGGTATCAGCCCACTCGCGTTCGATGACGAGACGTTCGCCCGCGCACCGTGCGTCTAGGAGAGCGACTTGGTGTGCCAGACCGTCTTCGTCTCGACAAAAGCGCCGATTCGATCGATCGATCCCAGCGTCGCGCTGAACTGTCCGGGGCGCACGACGCGCTTGAGGGTCTCGGCTGCATCGCGCTCACACGCCAGTGCGAGTTCGCTATCGGCTCCGGTCAGGTCAATCGCGTTGATGTCTTGATGGCTGGCGAGCCACGGGGTCATCTCCGTCGGCGACCCCGTCAGAATGTTGACGACTCCGCCCGGGACATCACTCGTCGCAACAACTTCGGCAAACGACATCGCCGCACAGGGTGACGACTCGCTCGCGATAACCACGACGGTGTTTCCCGTGACAAGTGCCGGTGCCACGGTTGCGACCAGTCCCAGCAGTGAGGTTGGTCCCGTCTGCGGCGCAACGACCGCAACCACACCGGTCGGTTCGGGCACGGAAAGGTTGAAGAACGGTCCGGCAACGGGGTTCGCGCCACCGACCACTTGGGCGTACTTGTCCGTCCACCCCGCGTACCAGACCAGCAGGTCGATCGCCGCGTGAACTTCCGCCGACGCGTCCTTCGCCGATGCACCGGTCGACTTCTGAATCTCGTCGATGAACTGTGCGGTTCGTCCCTCCAGCATTTCGGCGATGCGATACAGCACCTGACCGCGGTTATTGGCGGTAGCTCCCGACCATTTAGCGACGGCAGCACGGGCGGCAACAACCGCATCCCGCGCGTCCTTGCGGCTCGCCTTGGATGCGTTCGCGATGAACTCCCCCGTTGGCGTGGCCACGTCGTACACGCGACCCGATTCGCTGCGCGGGAAGGCGCCACCGATAAAGAGCTTGTAGGTCTTTGCGACGGGAAGGCGGCTCATCGTGCATCTCCGTTCGTCAAATACGCGGTGAGTCCGTGACGGCCACCCTCGCGCCCGTAACCGGATTCCTTGTAGCCGCCGAAAGGGCTCGTCGGATCGAACTGGTTGAACGTATTCGCCCAGATGACCCCGGCGCGAAGTTCATCGGCAACCCGCAGCATCCGACTGGCGTTCTGAGTCCAGATTCCCGCCGACAGTCCGTACGGGGTGTTGTTCGCTTTCGTGATCGCTTCGTCGGCGGTGCGAAACGTCAGGACGGACAGCACCGGACCGAAAATCTCCTCGCGGGCGATGGTGTTGCTCGTCGCGACGTTGGTGAAAACGGTCGGGCGGAACCAGAAGCCAGCCTTTGGCACGGGGCAATCCAGCGTCCACCGTTCGGCGCCTTCGCTTTCGCCGGTGTTCACGAGCGCGGTTATGCGGTCCAGTTGCTCTTTCGAGTTGATCGCACCGATGTCCGTGTTCTTGTCTAGGGGATCGCCCAGTCGCAGTGTGCTCAGTCGACGGGTGAGCTTCTCGACGATTTCGTCGTGAATGTTCTCTTGGACAAGCAACCGCGAACCGGCGCAACACACGTGCCCCTGGTTGAAGAAGATTCCGCGAACAATGCCCTCGACCGCCTCGTCCACCGCCGCATCGTCGAAAACGATGTTCGCGCCTTTGCCGCCGAGTTCGAGGGTGAGTTTGGTGTCCGTTCCCGCGATCGTTCGGGCAATCTGGCGACCCACCGCCGTCGAACCCGTAAACGCGATCTTGTTGACATCCGGGTGTTCGACCAACCGAGCGCCGGCGACGCTTCCGCGACCGGGAATGATGTTCACGACTCCCGCGGGCAGGCCAGCCTGTTGGCAAATCTCGGCAAACAACAGCGCGGTCAGCGGGGTCGTTTCGGCGGGTTTGAGAACGACGGTGTTTCCGGCCGCCAGTGCGGGGGCGACCTTCCACGCGAGCATGAGCAACGGGAAGTTCCACGGAATGATCTGACCGGCAACCCCGAGCGATTTCGGGTTTGCACCGAGACCCGCCCACTCGAGTTTGTCTGACCACCCGGCGTAGTGGAAGAACCACGCGGCGACGAGCGGAACGTCGACGTCCCGGGTCTCGCGAATGGGCTTGCCGTTATCCAGCGTCTCGGCGACCGCGAGTTCGCGCGCACGTTCCTGAATCAGCCGGGCTATGCGAAACAGGTACTTGCCGCGGTCGGCGCCGCTCATGCGGGACCAGACCGTGTCATAGGCGCGGCGTGCCGCAGCGACAGCTCGGTCTACATCGTTGGCTGACGCGTGAGCAATTTCAGCGATGGGCTTTTCCGTCGCCGGTGAAATGGTGGTGTAGGAATCGTCCCCACCGTCGACCCACTCGCCATTGATGAACAACCCGTAGGACGGCGACAAATTAAGGATTGACGTCGATTCCGGCGCTGGCGCGTATTCGAGAAAACTCACGGGAACTCCTAGTCCACGGTCACATAGTCGGGGCCGCTGTAGCGACCGGTGGTCATCTTTTGCCGTTGCAAGAGCACGTCGTTGAGCAGGCTGGACGCGCCAAAGCGGAACAAGTGGGGCGTGAGCCATTCCTCCCCAGCCACTTCGGCGACAGCCACGAGGTAGCGGATGGCGTCCTTCGACTGTCGAATTCCGCCGGCGGGTTTAACTCCGATTCGTTCGCCCGTGAGGTGGAACCAGTCCCGCACAACCTCGAGCATGAGAACCGTTGTCGGCAAGGTGGCGGCCGGTTGTACTTTGCCCGTGGACGTCTTGATGAAGTCGGCACCGGCGAGAATGGCTAGCCAGGATGCTCGCTTGATGTTGTCATAGGTGCGCAGTTCGCCCGTTTCGAGGATCACCTTGAGGTGGGCGTGTGACCCGTCGGCGCGCACACACGCCTCGCGAACGAGCACGATCTGATTGAAGACGGTCTCGAGATCGCCCGACAGAAACGCCCCGCGGTCAATCACCATGTCGATTTCGGTGGCGCCCTTGTCGACCGCGAACCGGGTGTCCGCAAGTTTTACGTCGATGGTGGATCGCCCGCTGGGAAATGCTGTTGCGACGGAGGCAACCGCGATGCCGCTCTCGCCGTCGCCGCGGTTCGGTCCGAGCGCGGCAACGGCGTGCGCCACCATGTCCGGATAAACACAGACAGCCGCGACGCGGGGCGTCGTTGGATCGCTCGCATCGGGAACCAGCGCCTTGGCGACGAGCGACTTTACTTTGCCCGGAGTGTCAGCCCCCTCGAGGGTCGTCAGGTCGACGAGCCGGATGATCGTGTCCAGAGCGGCGCGCTTGGATTCTGTCTTTATAGAGCGCGTGGCAAGAGTCGCCGCGCGAGCCTCGAGACCGATTGCGTCTACTGCCGGCAGTCGACGCAGAAACGACCGCAGTGACTGAGTGTCGGTGACGCCCTGCGCGCGCGATCGATCCGTCGGGATAATCCCACTCGAACTGCGTTCGCTCGGCGTCGCAGAGTCGGTGATGGAAATAGACACGATTCCAACCTCACGGGCCAGCGCCAACAGACGGCCAACCTTCCACCGCGTGATGTCGAGCATCTCGCCGATTTCGTCTTGGGTCTTGTTCTCGTCGTAATACAGTCGCGCGGCGCGGCGCGCGATGTCCGACTCAGAATTGCTCACTGCAGAACTCTACGCGCATATGAGCAAATCGTCAACATTTGCGCAATCGCTTCAGGAAATGGGAATTTCTCCGGCGGCAGCGAGCGCACGAACATCAAGGACATCCTGGGCCATGGCCGCAATCAGCCCGTCAACAGAACTGAACTGGATCGAGTCACGGATGCGGTGCGTGAACGAGACGGTGGCAACTTTGCCATACGCATCGAAGCTGGCATCGAGAGCGTGTGCCTCAACCTGTACGCGCGTCACGTCCCCGAACGTTGGATTAAAGCCGACCGAAGTGGCGGTGACGTACTCGTTGCCGCCGACGCTCAGTGTTCCCGCGTACACCCCCGGAAACGGCACGAAGCCTTCGGCGCCCTCGGCCAGATTCACCGTGCGGTAACCCAGGTCACGCCCGCGCTGATGGCCGTGAACCACCTCGCCCCGCATCGTGTGTGGTCGTCCCAACAAACGAGCGGCACCTTCAACATCGCCGATTTCCAGCAATTCTCGAATGGTCGACGTCGAGATTCGTTCGTGTGACTCGTCGACACAGACGTCACCGATGCTCGTCACCGTAAATCCAAAGGATTCGCCCTCGGTTCGCAGCGAATCGATTGTGCCCACGCCGTCTCGACCGTAGTGAAAGTCTTCTCCGACGAGCACGAGCTGAGCGGAGAACCCGTCGACGAGAATCTCGCGAACGAAGGCTTCTGGCGCGAGGTCCCGGAACGCTTCGGTGAACGGCAGAACGACGACCACGTCGGCGCCGGCAGATTCAAGCTGCTCGACCTTTTGCTTCACCGACAAAAGGGGCAACGGTGCTCGGGCAGGATCAACAACCGAAAGCGGGTGGCGGTCAAACGTCACGGCGACAACACGCCTACCCTCGGCGCGCGACCGCAACTGTGCGATGACTTCGCGATGACCGCGGTGGACTCCATCGAACTTCCCGATCGTCACGACCGAGGCGATGCCGTCCGCGGGGGTAGGCCAGTTCACGGTCGACGCCCCTTCACCAACCACCAGATCCCGATGATCGGCAGAGCCAGGGGAACCCACAGGTACCCGGCGCCGAAGTGACTCCACACGGTGTCACGAGGAAAGAGCTCCGAATTGAGGGTCGAGAGCGCGCCAACCACGAGCACTCCGACCAGTTCGAATACCATCGCCCACAGCGCGAGTGCCCGGTTCCCGCGAGCGACCGCGATCGTGGCGACGACATAGACGAGCGCCGCCATTGCCGACAGGACATAAGCGAAAGGCGCCTCCGAAAATCGGGTTGCCAACTGATAGGAACTTCGACCAAGAGCGGCGAGGGCGAGCACTCCGTAAACAACGACGAGGACCCGCGCGTTGCCGAGGGGATTCACTTCTTGTCCTTCTTTTCGACATCCCCCGAGAGCGCGGCAATGAATGCCTCCTGCGGCACCTCGACGCGACCCACCATCTTCATGCGCTTCTTTCCCTCTTTTTGCTTCTCAAGCAACTTGCGCTTACGGCTGATGTCTCCTCCGTAACACTTGGCGAGAACGTCCTTGCGCATCGCGCGGATGCTCTCACGCGCAATGATACGCGCGCCGATTGCTGCCTGGATAGGGACTTCGAACTGTTGCCGCGGAATGAGTTCGCGCAGCCTCGACGTCATCATCGTTCCGTAGGCGTAGGCCTTGTCCTTGTGCACGATGGCACTGAACGCATCGACCTTTTCGCCCTGCAGGAGGATGTCGACCTTGACGAGGTCGGCTTCCTGTTCGCCGGCGGGCTCATAGTCGAGCGACGCGTAACCCGCCGTGCGTGACTTGAGCTGATCAAAAAAGTCGAAGACGATTTCCCCGAGCGGGATGGTGTACTTGATTTCAACACGGTCTTCGCCGAGGTAGTCCATCCCCAGCAGAGTTCCGCGGCGCTGTTGGCACAATTCCATGATGGTCCCGACGAAATCTTTCGGGGCGAGGATGGCTGCTCGCACAATCGGCTCGCGCACCTGAGCGATCTTCCCCACGGGGTATTCGGACGGGTTGGTGACCTCGATGAGTTTCCCGTCGTCGGTCGTCACGTTGTAGATGACACTCGGCGCCGTCGAGATGAGGTCGAGTCCAAACTCACGCTCGAGTCGCTCGCCAATGATTTCGAGGTGCAGCAGTCCGAGGAATCCGCAACGGAAGCCGAAACCGAGTGCGACCGAGGTTTCCGGCTCGTAGTTGAGCGACGCATCGGACAGCTTAAGTTTGTCCAAAGCTTCGCGCAGTAGCGGAAAGTCGGAGCCATCGATTGGATAAAGGCCCGAGAAAACCATTGCCTTGGGGTCGGTGTATCCGTCGAGGGCAACGGTGGCGGGCTTGGCAAGGTTGGTCACGGTGTCGCCCACCTTCGACTGGCGCACATCCTTTACCCCGGTGATGAGATACCCCACTTCACCAACCGAAAGCCCTTCTGACGGAGTCGGCTCGGGCGAGGACACACCGATTTCGAGAAGTTCGTGCGAGGCCCTCGTGGACATCATTTGGATGCGCTCCCGCGGACTCAGGGTGCCGTCGATTACCCGCACATACGTCACCACGCCGCGATACGCATCGTAGACCGAATCAAAAATCATGGCGCGAGCGGGTGCGTTCTTGTCACCCTGCGGCGCGGGGATGTTCTCGACGACTCGATCGAGAAGCTCGTCCACGCCAACGCCCGTCTTTCCCGAAACGCGCATGACGTCGGCGGGGTCGCACCCGATGAGCGACGCGAGCTCTTTGGCATACTTTTCCGGTTCGGCCGCGGGAAGGTCAATCTTGTTGAGGACAGGAATTATTTCGAGGTCGTTGTCGAGAGCGAGATAAAGGTTTGCCAGTGTCTGGGCTTCAATGCCCTGAGCGGCATCCACCAGCAGAATCGCGCCTTCACACGCAGCGAGCGAACGTGACACCTCATACGTGAAGTCGACGTGGCCGGGCGTATCGATCATGTTCAGCGCGTAATCGACGCCACCGACGTTCCAGGGCATGCGCACCGCTTGACTCTTGATCGTGATGCCGCGCTCGCGCTCGATGTCCATACGATCGAGGTATTGCGCACGCATTTCGCGGTCGCCCACGATTCCCGTGATCCCCAGCATGCGGTCGGCAAGGGTCGACTTACCGTGGTCGATGTGCGCAATGATGCAAAAGTTGCGGATTATCGACGGGTCAGTCTTGGCCGGTACCGGCGAGCGAGTAGAACGAGGCATTCCCCCTATTCTTTCACGCATTGCGGTTAGCCCGAGCCCGTTTGACCTGCTATTCTTGACACTTGGCTTGCGCGCCGACTCCCTCTCGTGTCGTCGCGGAACGACACCGGGGTTCGCAACACCCCTCCCGGTTCGACACCATCACCGTAAAGGACACACATTCGTGGCAAATATCAAGTCGCAGATCAAGCGAATCAAGACGAACCTCAAGGCGCAAGAGCGCAACAGGGCCGTCAAGAGTGAGCTCAAGACCGTCGTCCGCTTCGCGCGTGACGCGATCGCCTCCGGCGACAAGGCCGTTGCGGTCAACGCCGTGGCGACCGCTTCGCGGAAGCTCGACAAAGCCGTTTCGAAGGGCGTCATTCACAAGAACCAGGCCGCGAACCGCAAGTCGGCTCTCGCGTCAACAGTCGCCGCGCTCTCGGGCGATGCCAAGGTCGTGAAGGCACCCGCCAAGGCTGCCGCCAAGAAGGCACCGAAAGCGGCGGCAAAGCCCGCAGCCAAGAAGCCGGCAGCAAAGCCCGCAGCGAAGAAGGCTGCCAGCAGCAAGTAGTTTTTCCCGATCAAGGCCCTCGGAATTCCGGGGGCCTTTTTCTATCCCCGGTCGCCGCGCGTTGCGACGATGTCAACCAGTCGCTCCACCGCGTAGACGGGGTCACGCCCGTCTCCTTTGACCATCGCATCCGCTTCGGCGGTCGCGATGATTGCGGCTCCCAGTGTCGGCCCCGTCCAGCCGCGGAGGGATCTTTTGGCTCGGTCGATCATCCAAGGCGCCATTCCCAACTCCCGGGCTGCGTCGGCTGGTCGGCCCTTGAACCCGCCGACCTTTGCCATCTGCCGCAACTTCATTGCAAATGTTGCGATGAGCGGCACGGGGTCGGCCCCCGTCTGCAGCGCGTGGCGCAACAGGCGAAGCGCCTCGGCCCGGTTTCCGTCGATGGCCGAATCGACCACGGCAAAAGCCGTGACCTCTTCCCGACCCTCGTAATACTTATCGACAAAATCTTTCGTGATTCCAGCGCCCAGGGCGTCGGTGGCAATCTGCGAACACGCAGCGGCCAGTTCGGCGAGGTCGTCCGAAAACGCTTCAGCGAGAGCGATAACGGCAGCCTGTTCGACCTTCGCACCCAGCCTTCCGAATTCCTGACTTACGAAGGAAATCCGGTCTGCGTCCTTTTTGAGCTCGGCACACTCGACCTCAATCGTGTCGGGGTAGGCGCGGATTGCGTCGAGCATGCGCTTGCCCCGATTGCCGCCTCCGTGGCGAATCATCACGGTGACGTCCGATTCGACACGATCCAGGTACGTGATGATGTCGTCGATGAAGTCATCGTTGGTGGTCTCGCCACTCGACACGCGAATCATGCGCGGCTCGCCAAACAGTGAGGGGCTGGCGAAATCGAGGAGTGACCCGCGCGTGTACTGGGATGCGTCGAGGTCGGTCACTTCCAATTCGGCGTGCACCGAGCGAACACGGTCGCGCAGTTCGCGAAAGACACGGTCGGCAAGATAGTCCTCGGGACCGCTCACCAGGACGATCGGCGCCTCGCGGACTCCCTGCCACGGCACAATCGTTGCCTTTGCCACTATGGCCTCCCTAACACCAAGTTTACGGCGAGCTACCCCGCTCGCTCCGTCCACACGCGTAGGGTTCCGTCCTCGTCACGGCCGAGGAGAGCGATTCCGTCGCGATCCGAGCGGACGGCAACGGTCCCAACCCCTGCGAGCATCGCCAACGTCTGGTCCGTCGGATGCCCGTATTCGTTCCCTGCCCCGACTCCTATGAGTCCGACTCCGGCGCGTATTCGTGTGTACAGAGCAGGCGACTGGTCGCGCGAGCCGTGGTGGCTGACCTTGACCACGTCGACGGGACCGACACCACCAAGCGCCAGCATGGCGTCTTGTTGTTGCGCGGGAAGATCCCCCAAATTGAGAATCGACAGTTGCGGGCCGGTTGTCGACCGAAAACACAGCACAACCGAAGCGGGGTTCCCTGGTTCAACGGTGAGGAACTTCGTCGGCCACAACACGCGCCAATCCCAGCGGCCAAAGGTTCCCGTGAGTCCCCGTCGTGCGTCGACGACGTGCGCCCCTGCTTCGCCAAGTCGGCGGACTGTCACCTCGTCGGCGATGCCGTCCGTCGGGCCGTGCAACACGGTTCCCACGCGACCGACCACCACGTTGTATGCACCGACATGATCGATGTCGAAGTGCGTCAAGACGAGCAGGTCAATCTGCTGAATGTTAAGGCGATCGAGGCATGAACGCAACGCGTGCTCGTCCCTGCCCGTGTCGATCAGGGCAACGGTGTCGCCGTCGCGCAACACCATGGCGTCTCCTTGGCCAACATCGCACTGTGCGGCAGACCAAACTCGAGGTGCCGTCGCCCACGCGACCGCGCCACCCCCAACCGTCGTCGATAGGCTCGCGGCGACGAGGAGTACGCCGATCAGCGCAATGCTCGAGCGTCGGGTGAGGATGGCCCACGCAACCAGAAGCGTGCACACCGTCGCGAGCGCGATACCCAGCCACCCGCTGGGCCACGGAATGGTCGCCCATGGCAGCGCGGCGGTAACCCGAGCAATACCCGCAATCGCACTGCTGGCCATCCACGCGAGCCCCAGAAACGGAAGGGACACCCACGGCAACGGGTTGGTCACGAGCGCGAAGAGGCCGGCAATCGTCGCAAGTGGCGCGAGTGGGTCGGCGAGCGCGTTTGCCGGAATCCCGTAGGTCGGGATGGAAGCCGAAAAAATGAGAAGGAGCGGTTGAACCGCAATCTGAGCGGCGAGCGGAACCGCCAGTACCAGCGCAAACCGACCGGGGAGCCAGCGCTCCAGGATTTCCGTCAACGGCTTAGCCAGAACGAGTAAACCCGTCGTCGCGGAGACCGATAGGGCGAAGCCGACGCTGTGGGCTAGCGTTGGCGCCAGCGCCAAAGCGATGATCACGGTTGCGCAGAGAACCGTTAGTCCCGCGGCCGACCGTCCCAATGCAAGAGCAAGAAGTGCCAGGCACGCCATGATTCCCGCGCGAATCACACTGGGCTCTGCTCCGACGAGAATGACAAATGCACCGAGCCCCAGGGCCGCTGCAAACGTGCGCACCCAGATTCCGAATCCCGCGAGCGCGGTCAACCCGTAAACGGTGGCGACAATAACCGCGCAGTTTGCCCCACTCACGGCGGTGAGATGCGCAAGCGAGGTGATCTTCATGGCACGGTCGAGAGTCTCCGGAACGTGACTCGTATCACCCAGTACCAATCCCGGCAACAACAGTGCGCCGTCACCGCCAAACCGTGCCACTCGAGCCGCAAAGTCATCGCGCACGGACATCACCCACGGTGGCGGCGTCGCCACGGTGTAGGGCTCCGCCGGCGCGAACAACGAGCAGACCACCCACAGCACAGCAGCCGGCAAGGCCAGTGCGGGGACTCTCACAGGGTGAGTTGGTCTCGGAACCCCGCCAGAGTCACGTCGCCGATACCAGGAACATTTCCGAGGGCGTCAATCGACGGGAACGGTCCGTTCTTCTCGCGATAGGCGACGATGCGTTCCGCGAGGGTGGGGCCAATGCGGGGAAGGAGGTCAAAATCACTCGCCGTCGCGCGATTGATGTTCAGTCTTCCCGCGGCCACCGCGGTTACCGACGTTCCCGCCGGAGTAACAATGATCTGTTCACCGTCCTGAACGATTCGCGCGAGGTTGATCGACGCCCCGTCTGCTTTATCCGTCACGCCACCAGCCGCGGCTATCGCGTCGAAGACTCGAGAATCCAGAGGGAGTTCGTAAACCCCCGGTTGCGCGACGAGACCGGCAACGTGGACAAACACGGTTCCCGTCGGCACCGCGAGTTCGACGGGTGGTGGGGTTGCCTCGACAACGTGCGATTCGGGGGTGCCTGCCGAGAGGAACGCACCCGCCACGACAACCACCCCGACGCCGATACCGGCCGCGATAAACAACTTGCGGCGGCGGTCAGGATCGTCGGGCACCGCTCGGACATACCAATCACCCACGCGTTGACGATAGTCCGCGGTGAGGGCGGCGGCGAGGAGTCGCGTCGCCGTTGTGGAGAACTAGTCGCCGAGAACGATGTTGACGAGCTTGGGCGGGCGAACGATTGTCGTGCGCACCGATTTCCCTTCGAGAAAAGATGCCACCGACGCGAGAGCCAGGGCAGAGAGTTCGTCCTCGGAAATAGTCGGCGGCACCTCAAGCCGCTCCTTAACTTTTCCGTTGATTTGAACGACCGCGGTGATTGTTTCCTCAATCAGCAGGGATTCATCGGCGGGCGGGAACGTCTGCAGAGCCACGAAGCGCTCGTGACCGAGAAGTTCCCACATGTCCTCGGCCGCGTGAGGCGCGAACATCGACAAAGTGATGGCCAGCACATCCGCCGCTTCGCGCACGGCCGGATCGGCTGGACCAGCACCGGTGTCAATCTCTTTTCGAACGTGATTGACGAGGTCCATCGCACGGGCAACGACGACATTGAACTTGTACGACTCGACCAATCCACCGACATCAGCAAGCAACCGGTGGGTCACACGTCGAAGCCCGGTTGAACCGGTTGCCGGATCAACGTCGACCGAACTCGACACGTCGTTGGCGATTCGCCATGCGCGCGCGAGGAACTTCTGCGAACCCGTCACCGAGACGTCGGCCCAGTCGATGTCGTCCTCGGGCGGGCCGGCGAAAGCCATCGTCAAACGAACCGCATCGACGCCGAACTTGTCGAGCTCTTCACCAAAGAAGACGATGTTGCCCTTCGACTTCGACATCTTCGAACCGTCGAGAATGACCATCCCTTGATTGAGAAGCGCGCTAAACGGTTCGTCAAAATCGATGTGACCGAGGTCGAACAAAACCTTGGTGATGAAGCGTGCATAGAGCAAGTGCAAAATCGCGTGTTCGACACCACCGACGTACTGGTCGACGGGCGCCCACGCCTTGACGCGCTCGGGGTCGAACGCTTGCGTGTCGTCGTGCGGCGACAAAAATCGCAGGAAGTACCAGGAGGAGTCGACGAAGGTATCCATCGTGTCGGGGTCGCGCTTCGCGGCTGAACCGTCTCGAGGATCCTGCACGTTTACCCAGTCTTCGGCCGCGCCGAGCGGACTGGAGCCTTTCGGGCGCAGGTCGAGTCCTTCGGTCGGCGGGAGCTCAACGGGCAACTGGTCGAAGGGCACGGGAATCAATTCACCGTCTTCACCGTGAATGATCGGAATGGGGGTTCCCCAATATCGTTGGCGCGAGATGAGCCAATCCCGCAGTCGATACGTCGTGGCTCCCTTACCCGTGCCCGCGGATTCCAAAATCTCGATTGCCTTGACGATGGCGTCGGCCTTGCCCAACCCGTCGAGCGGCCCCGAGTTGATGTGCGGACCGTCTCCGGTTGTGGCGGGCCCGGAAACACTGGGATCGTGTGGCTCATCTGAGGGAACATCCACCACTACTCGGATGGGAAGGTCGTACTTGCGAGCGAAATCGAGGTCGCGCGGATCGTGCGCAGGAACAGCCATGATTGCGCCAGAACCATAATCCGCGAGAACATAATCCGCGGTCCATACGGGGACGGATTCCCCGTTGAGGGGATTGATCGCGTGGACGCCAAGGAATACGCCCGTCTTGGGTCGGGTCGCGTCTTGGCGCTCGATTTCCGTCTTCTTTTGCACGTCGGTGAGGTACTCGGCGAAGGCGACCCGAATCGCGGGATCGACGGCCGCGGCAGCGAGTTCACTCGCGAGGTCGGAATCGGGTGCGACAACCATGAACGTTGCACCGAACAGTGTGTCGGGGCGCGTCGTGAACACGGGGATTTCACGTGTGGAACCCTCGACGGTGAAGACGACCTCGGCCCCGCGCGAACGACCAATCCAGTTGCGCTGCATCGTCAAGACCTTTGCGGGCCACGTCTCCTCCAGGCGGTCGAGGTCAGCGAGAAGCCGATCGGCGTAGTCGGTGATGCGGAAATACCACTGCGTTAGTTTCTTTTTGACCACGACAGCACCACTGCGGTCGCTGGTCCCGTCGGGCAGCACCTGCTCGTTGGCGAGAACCGTTTGGTCAACCGGGTCCCAGTTGACCCAGGAATCCTTGCGGTATGCGAGTCCCCGCTTGAACATTTCGAGGAAGAGCCACTGGTTCCATTTGTAGTACTCGGGGTCGGACGTGTGCAGCACGCGGCTCCAGTCGAACGACGCGGCGTAGCGCTTCATCGACGCGCGCTGCTGAGCAATGTTGTCGTATGTCCAATCGCGCGGGTTCACGCCGCGCTTGATTGCCGCGTTTTCCGCGGGAAGTCCAAATGAGTCCCACCCGATCGGGTGCAAAACACGGTATCCGCGCAACCGCCAGTAGCGTGCGAGCACGTCACCCAGCGCATAGACCTCGGCATGGCCCATGTGGAGGTCCCCCGAGGGATACGGGAACATATCGAGGATGTATTTGTGGGGCCGGTCGTCAGTGGCATCGGGCACGTCGAACGGGCGTTCGGATTCCCATACGGGAGCCCATTTCTCTTCCAAACGACGGAAGTCATACTCGATCTCGTCCACGACAACCTTTCCAGTGCGACACGCGCACTCTCTAGTTTATTCCGCGGAAAGGAAGAGATTGGGCGTAGCGCCGAGTACACGTAACAGCGCATCCGCTTTGACTCCGACCTCGTGGATCTCGTCAAGCGTGTCGGACCCCGAGGTGATGCCGCCGCCGACACCGATCGTCGCCCCAACATCGTCGATCACGATGCTCCGAATGGTCATCGCAAGGCTGAGTTCCCCGCGCCCGGCAAAACCGAAGACACCGGAGTAGATTCCGCGCTCCTCGGATTCGAGTCCCCCGAGGATTTCCACCGCGCTGCGTTTGGGGGCCCCGGTCATGGACCCGGCGGGGAAAAGTGTCCGCGCGGCGTCCGCGGGTGTCACTCCTTCTCGAAGAGTTCCCGACACCGTACTGACCAGCTGGTGAACGGTCGAATATGTTTCGACGACGTGCAGGGCGGGGACGTGTACCGACCCCACGTCACACACCCTCGACAAATCATTTCGGCACAGGTCAACAATCATGAGGTTCTCGGCGCGCTCCTTTTCCGACTCCCGCAATTCACGCTTGAGCAAGAGGTCTTCAGCCGGGTCCATGCTGCGCGGTCGAGTTCCTTTAATCGGCATCGTCGCCGCCACGCGCCCGCGCACGGTGAGGAAGGATTCGGGTGACGAACTGAGCAGCACGACGTCGTGTGAGCGGAGGTACCCGCCGTGCCTGGTCGGCGCTGCTCGCCGGAGGGCACGATAGGTCTCGATGGGATCGATTGCGCCCGGAACGTCAATCGATGTGGTGAGACACAACTGATAGGCGTCACCGTCGGTGATGTGCCGCAAACAGGTTTCGATCATCCGTGAATACTCAGCGACGCCGTCCCGCCAGTGAGCTTCCCGAAGTTGGGTCGTTCGTGGTTCCGGTGCGCGATCCTCAGCGGCGGCCATCAATCGCAGTTCTCTCAACCATGCGTCAGCGAGAGATGCGTCTCGCGAATACAGGGCGACGGAACCGTCACGGTGGTCAACCTCGAGAACGATTTCGACGTCGAGGACCACGGCGCGAGGGTGCCGTTGCAACCCGACAGAAACCCCCATGGTTGACTCGCGTTCACCGTAGGACACCCAACCCACCCGGCTGACGGGACTATCGGCAACGGTGTCGAATTCCGTGAATCCGTCGGTCACGGGTAAGGGATTACCGATTCCCAGGTACGACAGGGTTTCGGTGAGTGAATCATCGAGCCAGAAGCCGTGGTGAGCCGGCGCGACAAGTGCGAGAAAGGCTGCCTCGACATCGACCGGGACATCAACGTCTAGTTTGATGTATCGGTCTGCCATACCCTTAACCCTATGGTCGACACGACGATTTACCGCTGGGCGGACGGTGTGCTCGCGATTGAGGAGTGGTGCGATACGAATCCTGGAGCGGTTCACGTTGCGGATTCGTTCCTCGTCGTCGACGGCACTGTCGCATCGATGGACCGCCACGTCGCGCGTTTTGCGCGAGGGCTGACCGCGTCCAACATCGAGGCCGACGTTGCTCGGTTTGTCGCCTCCGTCACGGCGGCGATTCCGCGCGAGGGAAGGTGGTTTCCCCGCATCGAGGCGATTGACTACGGAGACGGCGCATTGTTGCGGCTGCTTGTTCGTCCGGCGCCGGATCCGATGGAGACTCTTCGATTGGCAACGGCGTCATCCGACCCCCGCACCAACCACACCGTCAAGGGACCCGATCTCGTCAATCTGGGAAAACTGCGCCGCAATTCCGGGGCAGACGAGGCAATTCTGCTGACTGACGGTTTTGTCACCGAAGGTGCATGGTCATCGGTGGTGTGGTGGCAAAACGGCACACTCCACCGCGTGCACCCGACTCTGCCCCGGTTGGCCAGCGTCACGGAGAGCATCGTTGTGGAACTTGTGCAGGAGCAGGGGGTCGACGTTGTCTACACTCTCGCGACACCGGAGGACCTGAGCGGCACAGAGGTGTGGATCCTGTCAGCGCTTCACGGCATTCGGTTGGCGACGGAGTGGCGTGACGGTCCCGACTTGTCCGTTGCGTCGGAACGAGCCGAGGACTGGCGAGTGCGTTATGTGAATCGCCGAACGCCGCTGTAGTTCGTTCGGTAACCTGATGTTATGAACGAAGTGCTCACCTGGTTCCTCGGCGGCGTCGAGTCGATTGACCCCGTCTTCCGCACCTTGTTCGCGGGCCTCGCGATCCTGCTCGAAACGAGTGTCCTCATTGGACTTGTTATTCCCGGTGACACCGTTGTATTGGTCGCAGCAACGGGTATCGGGTCAAACACGGAATTCATCGCCCTGATTGTGGCGGTAGTCATCGGTGCACTCATGGGCGAGACAATCGGGTATTTCCTTGGCTCAACGTTTGGGCCCGCGATTCAACACTCCAAACTGGGAAAGCTCCTTGGGCACAAGAACTGGGTCGCCGCGGAAAAGTTTCTTGATCATCGCGGCGGTTGGGCAGTTTTTGTTTCACGCTTCCTGCCCGTGCTTCACTCTCTTGTGCCGCTGACGTCGGGGATCATCGGAATGCGATATTGGCGATTCATCGCGTGGACCGCCCCGGCATGCATCATCTGGTCTACCCTGTACGTCACCGTCGGACACACGGTTGCCCTCAGTTACAGCGCACTGAGCGAATCATTGAAATTCGCCGGATACATCGTTGTCGGGGTGATTCTGTTCTTCATCGCCATCATGACGATCGTGAAGAAAGCGCTCCACAAATACGCGCACGGTGCGCGGGACGACGACTAACGTCTAACGCAATTCGCGGGTTGCGGCTGACACAGCGGCGCGTGCCGCCTCGATAAACACCGGGTCGCCCTCGCTTGAGAGGAGGAATGCTCGAGCGAGCAGAGCGTCCATTGTCACAAAACCAATTTCCAAGATGTCAACGTTGGTTTTGTTGACCGGGAGGGAGATGTCGACGGCAAGTCGGCGTGCCAACATTTCGCACGAGCGTTGTGATGTGGTCATCCCGTCGACGGGACGGATGTCTAGGACGTCACCGAGTCGAAGTGAACGGAAACCGGTTTCGACCCGAAACAGCGTGAGGTAGGCATCGAACAGGACGTTGATTGCCTCGGCTGGCGTTTCGGGCTGGGCGACGTCTAGTGCTGAACCAAAAGCCTTGACGGTTCGCTCGAAGTTTCGGGTAGACAGAGACCTCAGCAGGACCACTCGGTCTTCGAAGTATCGGTAGACGGTGCCAATCGAGGCTCCGGCCCGCTTCGCGACGGCAGCGGTTGTGAGTTCTTCGTACCCCTCGATCTGGATAAGTTCCGCGGCCGAATCGAGAAGTGCCGATAGACGGATGTTGCTGCGCGCCTGCACCGGAGCTGATCGGAGAAGCTCGGAATCACGGAGCATTTCACTTGCGGGGGTGATGTTGGGCACGTTCCGAACCGTCCTTTGGTCGATGGAGTAACAATGATTGAGGAGTGTCGAAGTGCCGGTGCGAAGAAAATACCGGATGACTGAAGTCTAATAGTAAACGCTTTAATTTATAAGATTCTCACATAATCGTTGGGTACGTCCACAGGCTAAGTTAGAAAGCGTGCCCAAAACTCCGATGCCAACCACGCGTCTCAATGTGTTCGCGCGCGTCGAAGATTGGGTCATAGCGCGCCGTGCGCGGTTATCGGTAACTGCGGGAAAGGTGCCGACCGTTGTCGGCTTTCGCGGAATTGGCTCCACCTCGAGCGTGCGCATTCTGGCGCGGCTCCTCTTTGTCCATCCCGACCCGTCAACGCGCAAGGTTCGCAAAGTTGTTCGTGGATGGCGAGCGTTCACGAGTGTCCCCGTGGTCAATCACAGCGTAAAAGTCACACTCGGAAAGCGTTCGTTCACCGTAACGAGTGACCGCGGCGGAGTAATCGATGTGGTACTGGGCATCGCTCTCGCGCCCGGTTGGCACGATATCGAAATGCTCGCCTCGGAAGACAGCGAATGGGCGCTCACCGAGGTCCTCGTGGTCGATCCGAAAGCAACCGTGGGAATCGTCAGCGACATTGACGACACCGTGATGGTCACCTATCTCCCCAGAATTTTTCTCGCAGCGTGGAACACCTTTGTCCTCGACGAAAATGCCCGAAGGCCAGTACCCGGCATGCCAGTGCTGTTCAACAAGATTGCCGCCAACTACAAGTATGTTCCGACGGTCTATTTGTCAACCGGTCCGTGGAACGTCGCCCCCACGCTCGAGCGATTTCTCTCGAGGCACATGTACCCTAAGGGGCCGTTGCTGCTCACCGACTGGGGTGCCACTCCGGACCGCGCATTTCGCAGCGGGAAGGAACACAAGGTGAAGAGTCTCGAACGGCTCGCCCGAGATTTCCCCGCAGTCAAGTGGTTGCTCGTCGGAGATGACGGGCAACACGACGAGACGATCTATGGCAACTTCGCGCGCGATTTCCCCCAACACGTGCTCGCCATCGCCATTCGTCGCCTGTCGACTCCCGAGGCAGTGCTCGCCGGGGCTCCTCACAAGCACCCACGACCCACACCGGGGGTGCAGTGGATTTACGGTCACAACGGTGCGGAAATCGCCGAACAGTTGCAGTACCTCGGGCTGCTCGGCGGACCGCTGCGCCACTGATCGCTAGTAGTCAAACACCACGGTTCGCGAGCCGTTGGGAAAAACACGGTCTTCCGCGTGCAGTCGCACGGCTCGTGCGAGAACTCGGCGCTCGACATCACGCCCAATCGACACCAACTGTTCCGCGCTGTGGTGGTGGCCAACGCGAACGACATCCTGTTCGATGATTGGTCCCTCGTCGAGGTCTGCTGTCACGTAGTGGGCGGTGGCGCCGATGAGCTTGACGCCTCGGTCGTAGGCCTGGTGGTAAGGCTTAGCTCCCTTGAACCCGGGCAGAAAAGAGTGATGGATGTTGATGATTCGACCCTGGTTGCGGGCACAGAACTCGTCGCTCAGTACCTGCATGTAGCGAGCGAGGATGATGAAGTCGGCGCCGGTCTCGGCGAGAATTCGTTCCAGTTCCTTTTCGGCAGCGGCCTTTGTGCCGTCCGTCACGGGGATTTCCCAGAACGGCAGATTCACGTGGTCGGCGAGAGGTTTCAGTGCGGAGTGATTACTGGCCACACCGACGATCTCGGCTCCCAGTTCCCCCGCCTCCCACTGATACAGAAGTTCACGCAGACAGTGGTCAGCCGTCGAGACCATAACGAGAGCCCGACGTTTCACCGCCGTTGACCGGACTGTGATTATCGGATTGAAGTGGCCGAGGTTGGCATCCAGCGCATCGCCCAGAGCCCGTTCGGTGTTAGCGGGAACGTGGATTTCCATGCGGAGGGAAAATGAGTTGCTCGGCTGATCCCAGAACTGGGCCGAATCGACGATGTTTCCCGACAGATCGAAAACCGTATCGGCTACCGCCTTGACGATTCCACGTTGATCCTTGCACCGCAGGGTGACGATCAGGTTGTCGGTCATCCCGCGAGTTTATCGCGGACGAGAGGCACGACTCGGGTTGCATAGAGTTCGATCGACGACATCAACTGTTCATGCGGCATCGGCCCATTGGCAAACTTGAGATCAAAGCGCGACGCCCCGACAGACGTCACCGCGTGAACAATCTTGTTGGCCACGGTTTCGGGACTTCCCGCGTAGACCGAACCGTGCTGCGCCTCGTTGAGGAAGTGATCCTTTGTCATCGGGCTCCAGCCGCGTTCTCGGCCAATGCGGCCGAACCCCGCGAGGTACTGTGGCCACAGTTCTTCCATCGCTTGCTCGTCGGTCTCGGCGATGTGCCCCGGCGAATGAATCGAGACGGGCAACTCCGGGCGACCAAACGCCTGCAGTTGATCCCGATACAACTTGGAAAAGGGAGCGAAGCGGGCGGGGTCTCCTCCGATGATGGCAAGGGCCATGGGTATTCCGAGTCGCGCGGCGCGCACAACAGATTCAGGACTACCGCCAACTCCGACGCGCAGCCCGATCGAGTGCCCATCGGTCTTGGGATACACCTGTTGGTTGTTCAGTGCCGATCGCGTCTTACCCGACCAGGTCACGGGGCCCTCCTCGAGCAACGAGAGGAGAAGCTCGAGCTTCTCTTCGAAGAGCACGTGGTAGTCGGACAACTCGAAGCCGAACAGCGGGAACGATTCGGTGAAGCTGCCGCGCCCGGCGGTAATTTCGGCACGGCCGTTGGACAGTGCGTCGATCGTCGCGAATCGTTGATACACCCTCACCGGGTCCTCGCTCGAGAGGACGGTGACGCCGGTTCCCAAAACAATCCGAGACGTTCGGGTGGCGATACCGGCAAGCACCGTGTCCGGCGCCGAGACGGCGAAATCGTCGCGGTGGTGTTCGCCCACGTTGAAGGCGTGCAGCCCGAGTTCATCGGCCAGCACGGCCTGTTCGACCACGTTGCGAATCACCTGACCGACGGTTTCGGGAGTTCCGTCGAGCCTGTCGCTCATGTCCCCAAACGTGTCGAGTCCGAACAGTAGTTTCGCGGGGTCGGTCATGTGTTCCTTTGCAGTGCGGGTTAGGGCTGAAGTCGTTCGACGGACCAACCGTCGGACGTGCGCAGATAGACGATTCGATCGTGCATCCGATTCGAACGGCCTTTCCAGAATTCAAGTCGGGTTGGGACAATGCGATAGCCGCCCCAGTGAGGTGGGCGTGGCACGTCCCCGTCTCCGGCGAACCGGTCGTCGGCATCGGCGAACTGTTGCTCAAGAGCATCGCGTGATTCAATCGGTCGAGACTGTTCACTGGCCCACGCCGCCACCTGAGAACCGCGGGGACGTGACGCAAAATACTCGCTCGATTCATCGGGACTGACTTTCGCAGCGGTCCCTTCGATGATGACTTGGCGGTGCATCGCGTACCAGCCAAATACGGCGGTCACGTGATCGTCTGCGTCGAGAGCGTTACCCTTTCGCGACAGGTAGTTCGTGGAGAAGAGGAAGCCGTCGTCAAGCCCCTTGAGCAAAACTGTTCGGGCCGTCGGCGTGCCTTTGTCGGTGATTGTTCCCAGCACGAAAGCGTTGGGTTCGTAGATGGGAAAATCTTCCGCGTCCTTCAGCCAATCGCGAAACTGTGCCAGCGGGTCGGCCACCATGTCCGATTCGCGCAGCGGGTCCGAGCCGTAATCCTCGTGCCGCGACAGTGAATCCATGTCTCTATTCTGACACCGCTCGGACTGCCTCAAACGCGCAGGCGTTTGGAAATGTCTGCGGCGGTGGCTCGGATTGTGGCGACGAGTTCATCGGTGACGGCACGGGTATCGTCAAACGTCAGAGCCAATGCCGCTATCGGCCACCCGACGCGATCGATGATGGCGACGGCCACCGAACCCAAACCGGGGGTGATATCTCCGTTCTCGGTTGCAAACCCGCGGCCGCGCGTTTCGCGAAGAACGTCGCGCAAGTGACGACGAGTCATGACCGTGTCGCCGCGTTGCGCAAACGATGCATCGTCCGGGTACAGAGCGAGCAGTTGTTCGCGGGACATTTCGGCCAACATCGAACGCCCGCTCGCAGTGAGGTGGGCGGGCAACCGCACCCCGACGTCCGTGACGAGGGAGGGTCGACCCGCGGCGCGCTCCTCGATTACATAGACAACGTCACGACCATGCATCACAGCAAGGTGCGCGCTCTCTCCGACCGTGTCGACCAGCTTGGAAACCAGCGGCCGGCCGACCAACGTCAACGGCTGCTGCCGAAGGTAGCCGGTTCCCAGGTCATGTGACGCGACCCCGAGCGCCCATCGACGGTCGCCGTTGACGACAAAACCGTGTTCAGCGAGGGTTGCGAGTAGGTGATACGTGGATGAACGCGGGATGCCGAGCGCCGTCGCGATGGTCGCAGCGGGGACCGATGCACGTTGGCGGGCGAGGTAGCCGAGGATGGCGAGAGTCTGATCTGCTGCCGGAACCTGCACCGTGTCTGACATACCAGACATATTATCCTGATACGCCAACCGCGAGTGGCGACCACGCGGTGTAATCGAATCATGACCGTCACAATCGGAGCCGGCCCGCTCACCCACCACGAACTAGTCGCTGTCGCCCGATTCGGGGAAACCGTCGAACTCGACCCCCGCGCGGTGGACGCCGTCGCGCAGACACGAGTCGCCATTGACGCGCTCGTCACCGATCCCGAACCGCACTACGGGATTTCCACGGGGTTCGGAGCGCTCGCGACTCAGTTCATTCCGGACGACCTCCGCGTTGAGCTTCAAAAATCACTCGTTCGCTCGCACGCAGCAAGCAGCGGCCCCGAGGTCGAGCGGGAAGTGATTCGTGGCCTCATGGTTCAGCGCCTTTCGACCCTGATGACAGGAAGAACCGGAGTGCGTCCTGTTGTCGTCGAGACCTATGCCGCCATGCTGAAT
This sequence comes from uncultured Microbacteriaceae bacterium, assembly GCA_903940225.1. Lineage (GTDB taxonomy): Bacteria > Actinomycetota > Actinomycetes > Actinomycetales > Microbacteriaceae > MWH-TA3. The sequence goes on along the minus strand of CAJAKC010000042.1, from coordinate 1,663 downwards.
GCCGGGATCACACCGATGGTTCGCGAATACGGGTCGCTCGGGTGTTCCGGCGACCTTGCTCCTCTGTCTCACTGTGCTCTCGCCCTCATGGGAGAAGGTGACGTTCGTGACCGCAACAACGACGTGATGACCGCGGACGTCGCGTTCGCCGCAGCAAACATCACGCCCGTCGAATTGCGAGAGAAAGAGGGGCTCGCGCTGATCAACGGCACGGACGGGATGACGGGCATGCTCGTTCTCGCGATTCACGATCTTCGCAATCTCCTCAGTGTCGCCGATATCGCGGTGTCCCTTTCGCTCGAGGGTTTGAGGGCGAACGCGGCAGTCTTCGCCGATGACCTCCAGGAACTGAGGCCGCACCCCGGGCAACGCGCGTCGGCGTCCAACATCCGCGCACTCATCGCGGGAAGTGACCTCGTCCACGGCGAACGCGATTCCGAGAGCGCCCGCACGCAGGACGCGTATTCACTGCGGTGTTCGCCACAAGTTCACGGAGCTGCACGCGACACCGTCGACCACGCTCACCGCGTTGCGACGAACGAACTGAACTCGGCCATCGACAATCCGGTCGTCACACTCGATTTCCGCGTCGAATCAAACGGCAACTTCCACGGAGCGCCCGTCGCGTACGTGCTCGACTTCCTCGCCATCGCCGTCGCCGACGTAGCGAGCATGAGCGAACGACGCGTCGACCGTTTCCTCGACAAGTCCCGCAACTTCGGACTTCCGCCGTTCCTGGCCGACCGCGCGGGCGTCGACAGCGGGCTCATGATTGCGCAGTACACGGCAGCAGGAATCGTCAGCGAGCTCAAGCGGCTAGCCGTCCCCGCATCGGTCGACTCGATTCCATCGTCGGCGATGCAAGAAGATCACGTTTCCATGGGGTGGGCGGCCGGACGCAAGCTGCGCACTGCCATTGACGGCCTCGCGCGAGTTCTCGCGATCGAAATCCTCACCGCCTCCCGTGGAATCGCGCTGCGCTCCCAACAGCCTTCGCCCGCGAACACTCACGTCGTCGACCTCGTCAACGGTGTGACCGGTGGCCCCGGCCCCGACCGCTACCTGTCCCCCGAAATCGAGGCCGTCGTTGACCTCGTCAAATCGGGGCGCGTTCTGTCCACCGCCGAAGCCACAACCGGCACCCTCGAATAGAAGGAAACTAAAATGACCGTTATTCCCGTAGGGGGGTCCGTTCCCGGACACGAACCCCGAACCGTTCGCGCAGCGCGCGGTAGCACCATTACCGCCAAGCACTGGTCGACCGAGGCCGCCAAGCGCATGCTCATGAACAACCTCGACCCCGAGGTTGCCGAGCGTCCAGACGATCTGGTCGTCTACGGCGGCACCGGTCGAGCAGCGCGCAACTGGCTCGCGTTCGACGCCATCGTCAAGGCGCTTGATGACCTCGAGCCAAACGAAACCCTGCTCGTTCAATCCGGCAAGCCCGTTGGCATCTTCACTACCCACGAGTGGGCTCCCCGCGTCCTGATCGCGAACTCGAACCTCGTGGGCGATTGGGCAACATGGCCCGAGTTCCGCAAGCTCGAGGCCGAAGGACTGATGATGTAAGGGCAAATGACAGCGGGCTCGTGGATCTACTTCGGTACACTGGGAATCCTGCAAGGGACATACGAGACGTTCGGTGCCGTTGCGCGCAAACACT
>CAJAKC010000041.1 GCA_903940225.1 uncultured Microbacteriaceae bacterium | reverse complement strand
CCGCGCTTTATCGGTGCCGACCACTACCGTGTTGCCACGACGGTCAAGCAGATCCTCCAGAAGAACAAGGAACTCCAGGAGATCATCGCGATCCTCGGTGTTGACGAACTTTCGGAAGAGGACAAGATCACCGTCTCGCGCGCACGCCGCATCCAGCAGTTCCTTTCGCAAAACACCTACATGGCGAAGAAGTTCACGGGTGTTGAGGGTTCGACGGTTCCGCTGAAGGAAACCATCGAGTCGTTTGACGCCATCGCCAAGGGTGAATTCGACCACGTCGCCGAGCAGGCGTTCTTCAACGTCGGCCCGATCAGCGACGTCGAAGAGAAGTGGGCACAGATCCAGAAGGAAAACGGCTAGACCGTGGCCACGTCAACACTCGAGGTGCGTGTCGTCGCCGCAGACCGTGAAGTCTGGGCGGGACAGGCGACCATGCTGGTCGCCCGCACCACCGAGGGCGAACTGGGAATCCTTCCGGGGCACGAACCTCTCCTCGGAATTCTGTCCACCGGCGAGGTTCGAATCCACACCGCAGACAAGGGCATCATCCTGGCGCAGGCCGACGGAGGTTTCCTCTCCGTCGAGCACAACACCGTCATGGTCGTCGCCAGCCAGGCGGAACTGGTCGCCTAGTGCGCCTGCTGCTTCCGCCCTCGGAAACAAAGCTCAAGGGTGGGCGACCCAACACCGGGTTGCCCGCCCTCAGTTTTTCTGTTCAGAACCCGGGACGACGCGACCTGATGGTTGCGCTCGAGGCGTGGTGTCGCGATTCCCCCGAGGCCGCCGCGAAAGCCCTGAAGTTGGGGCCCAAGTCAATCGACGAGTTGGCGAATAACGTGTTTACGGACGCACCCCTGATGCCCGCGATTGACCGATACACCGGTGTGCTGTATTCCGCGACGGGTGTTGCCGACTGGACTCCGGCCCAGCGCGAATGGGCCGCGGAGCACGTCTTCGTTCACTCGGCGCTCTTCGGAATCATTTCGTCAGCCGATCAGATACCCACGTATCGACTGTCGTTCGACACAAAAGTCAACGGACTCGCGCTGAAGGATTTTTGGTTGGGCCAGGTTCAGGACGCAATCGGTGAGATGGCGGCCGGGGATTGGGTTCTCGATTGCCGTTCGGAGGGCTACCGCGCTCTCGCACCCATTCCAGCAACTGTCCCCACCGCTTACCTCGAGGTTGTCTCAGCCAACGGCGGCAAAGCCCTCAACCACTTCAATAAAATCCACAAGGGCGAACTCGTTCGTGCGCTCGTGACCGATTCGCCCGACCTGCAAACGAACGACTCTCTCATTGCCTGGGCCACAGTGAACGGTTTTGCGATTGAGTTGAAAGACACGTCAATTCAACTCACGATTTAGCTGACGTCGCCGACTCTCTCCCACAGCTTCGAGATAATCCACCACTGTCCGTCCAGAAAAATTAGATTGAGGTAGTCCTGCATGACGCCTCCAAACATCTGAAGTTGTGGCTTCACGAGTGCGAGAGTGGGCGATACTTGATCGAACATCAGCACGCGGTCGTCCCGAGCATTTCCCAACTCGGCAGGGGATTGACGGTTCGCCACGGCCTCGCGATAAACCGCGTAGGGGCGAATGTTCAACTCTCCGGTTTGCGAGGAATACAGGACGCATTCCTTGTGAAACACGCGATCGAACAAGTCCATGTCTTGAAAGTGCATCACGTCGAAATAGTCCTGAATGAACTGCTGGATGGCGGGGTCTGCCTCGTTAAAATTCATATCTCGACCTTAAGGCACGCGGTGACAACCGGCAACGTGGTCGTTGACGACACCGACCGCCTGCATGTGCGCGTAAGCGGTGGTGGGGCCGACGAAACGGAAACCTCGCTTCTTGAGCGACTTTGCAAGTGCTTGTGATTCTGGTGTGACGGCGGGGATGTCGGCGCGGGTGGCTCGACGGGCGGTTGACTTCGGCGCATGGGACCAGATCAGTTCGTCCAGGGCGCCGGGTTCGCGGTCCATCATGTCGGCGACGATGGCGGCGTTGTGAATGGTGGCATCAATCTTGGCGTTGTTGCGGATGATTCCCGGATCGTTCATCAACCGTTCGCGATCCGCGGGCCCGAATCCGGCAATGACGCGCGGATCGAATCCGGCGAATGCGGCCCGGAACGTTTCGCGGCGCTTGAGGATGGTGATCCACGAGAGACCCGATTGGAAAGCCTCGAGAGTCAGCCGCTCGAACATCTCGCGGTCGCCGTGGACTGGAACGCCCCATTCGGTGTCGTGATAATCGACGTATAGCGGGTCGGTGCCGCACCACCAGCAGCGCGCGAGACCGTCCTCACCGACGAGGAGGGCCGTCACCGGTGGGCGATTCCTTCGTGGTCGAGTAGCCACGCTTTTGTTTCGATGCCGTTACCGCCGGAATACCCGGTGATGCGACCGTCGGAGGCCAGGACACGGTGACACGGGATGATGATCGGCACCGGATTCGCACCGACGGCACCACCGACGGCACGCCCCGCGGTCGGGCGACCGGTTTCGTGACCCACTTCGCCATAGGACAGCACCTTGCCGAACGGGATGTCCGTCACGGCTGTCCAGACGGAACGTTGGAATTCGGTGCCACTGAGTGAGACGGGAATCTGAAACGATTTCCGCTTACCCGCGAAATATTCGTCTATTTGCTTTCGCGCTTTGTCGAGCACGGGGGAGGACGAGGAGGGCTCACCGTCGTGAGTGAGTCGACCGCGGCGCTCGATTTCGACGCCGACGACTTTGCCGTCGAGGGAAAGCAGCTCGAGTCGCCCAAGGGGGCTGTCCATTCGGATGATGGAGTCAAACGTTGTCATGTGTCGAGAATACTTCAGCGTGCAGGAATCGAATTGGCCGTTGTGTCATCGGTGGAAAACTCAATCTTCCCGCGGCTTAGGGAAAATCCGTCGGTTCGTTCACGGGGGCAAGAGTGCTGACATCGATGCCCAACGCCTTGTTGAGCGCCATCGCTTGACCGTTGAGGACATCCAACTGTCCGACAAGGGTGTTGTATTCGTCGACTTGCACGTTAATCGCGAGGCGCGCGGCGTCTAGCGCGTCCGACCTCTTTTTCAGTGCCGCTCGGTCTCGATTGAAAGTTGACTGTGACTGGTAATAGCCCGGTTTATTCGCGCGACGGTTGAACGTCTCGATGTCGGCAGCCAGCGACGTCATCGCCTTGTCATAGTCGAGTCGCGCTGCGACAATCTCACCCTCGAGCGCAACAATCTCGGTGCCAACGCGGGTGATTTCATCGACGATGGTCGAGATGACGGTGGCTGCCTCGACCGCGAGTGCAACGACAGCCCCCCGCCGATCGAAGTAGCGGTCGTAGACGGCGGTGAGCTCCTCGCCGACGAGGGCGACCTCGGTTCCCAACACCGCGAACAGTTCCTCGACGTCGATCTGCCCCGACGCGTCCTCGTAGACGCTGAGTCGTTCCGTGAGAACGGGGTCATCGATTGCGTCGTACGACTTTTCCACGGCTGCCGCGACACGCTCGCGCTCGGCCGCGTCGAATCGGGCCCATACCGCGTGTAACATTTCGTGCGCGGCCACGACGGGCTCCATCGTGTCGAAGGCCGGGTCGGTGATGTCGAGCAAATGGATTCGATCGGTGCCGGGGATGTAACACCCCAACACCGCGACGCCGGTCTCTTTGTTCGGGCACGACTTGGCGAATGTTGACGTCGTGTGAAGCTCGGGCTTCGTCGCGTACAGATAGAACCGACCAGCGGAGGACATTCCCGCTTCGGAAACGTACGTCTCGAGGGTGGCCGAGGGAATAACCTTGCCCACGACGAGCCAGTCTCGGATGGTTGGCCGATTGGCGAACGCCCACGCGCCTGCGGCGAGGACGAGCACCTGCACCGCAATCGACACCATAGCTACGGCAACGCCGACGCGGCGACCCCAGCCTGGTGTCAGGTAGTTGCGTAACACCACTTCAGGCTATTGCTTAGTGTCCCGTGAGTGGCGCAAGCAACCTAGCGATGATCGAGGGGCGTCCGGTGACTCCCTCTTCAATATCGGCGGCCGTCATGCCCAGCAGGCCCGCGTTCGCGCCAATAAAGCGGAGCGGTTCGGGTTCCCAACTGGGAGAGCGGTGGCCGACCCACGGGAGTGCCGTGAGTGCCGTTTTCTTCTTCGTGATGAGGTCGGCGAGGGTTCGCCCGGCAAGGTTAGTCGTCGTCAGACCGTCTCCGACGTATCCGCCGGCGCTGCCCATCCCCGTGGCGGGGTCGTAGGCGACGTGCGCATGCCAGTCGCGCGGAACACCGAGTGGCCCGCCCCAGCGATGCGTGACCACGATTTGGTCGGCGATCTGGGGGAACATCTCGCGGAGGGTCCGCGTGAGGTGCAGGAAGACTCCCTCGACCCGGTCGTACTCGGGGCGTATCTGAGAATCCCAGTGATAACGCGCACCGCGTCCGCCAAACGCGAACCGGTTGTCGGCCGTTCGTTGGCCATAGATGATGAGGTTCCGTCCGTCACTAAAGGTTTGCCCTTGCGCGATCTTCAGTTCGTCCCACACGGCATCGGAAAGCGGCTCGGTCGCAATCATGAGTGAGTAGAGAGGAAGAATGCGGGTCTTCGTCTGCGCGATGGTGGCGCCGTACCCCTCGGTCGCGTTGATGATGTGCTTCGCGGTGACAATTCCGCGGTCGGTGACGACACGACCCTTTGTCCACGAAATGACCTCGGTGTGTTCGGCGATGCGCGCACCGCGCGACTCGACGATTTCCGCCACGCGGCGGACGAGCTTAGCCGGATGTACGCGCCCGCAATCGGGCGTGAAGGTGGCTCCTCGAGCGCCTTCGGCCGCCACCGTGTCGGCCTCGCGCCATTCGAGGTTGTCGATTCCGAGTTCTTTCGCTTCGGCAACCTCCGCGCGCAACATCTTTTCCTGCAGTCGTGTCCGCGCAAAAATCACCGTCCCGCCGTGCACCCAATCGCAGTCGATCTTTTCGGCGGCGACGACACGACCGATTTCCGAAATCGATGCGACCATCGCGTCACGCAGTGCCTTCGCCTGTTCGAATCCGTATCGCGAAATCAAGGCGGGAGTGGTTTGGGGGAAGAGCGCGCTCGCCCAGCCACCGTTGCGCCCCGAAGCACCGAAACCGGCCACGTTCTTGTCCATCACGAGGATGGACAGCGACGGATCGGCTTTCTGCAGGTAATAAGCGGTCCACAAACCCGTCAGACCGGCGCCGATGATTGCGACATCAACTTCAGTGTCACCATCAAGCGCCGGCCTCGGGGAAAGGTCGACCGCCTCGTGCCAAAACGAGACAGCTTCCATCGGATTAGAGCAGGTTGGTTGCGCGCGTGAGTACGTCGCGCATAATCTGCTCGATCTCGTCGAACTCGGGCTGGCCGATGGTCAACGGGGGAGCGAGCTGAACAACCGGGTCTCCTCGGTCATCCGCACGGCAGTACAGTCCGGCCTCGTAGAGCGCCTTCGACAGGAAGCCGCGCAGCAAACGCTCGGCTTCGTCATCGTTGAACGTTTCCTTCGTGGCCTGGTCCTTGACGAGTTCGATTCCGTAGAAGTACCCGGCACCGCGAACGTCACCGACGATCGGGATGTCCTTGAGCTTCTCGAGAGTTGCCTTGAACGCGGGCGCGTTGCGGCGAACGTTTCCGTTGAGGTCCTCTTCTTCGAAGATGTCGAGGTTCTCCATGGCAACCGCGGCCGAAACCGGGTGACCACCGAACGTGTAACCGTGGGGGAACGAAACCTGTCCGTGCTTGAACGGTTCGTAAATGCGATCCGAGATGATGGTCGCTCCAATCGGCGAATAACCGGAGGTCATTGCCTTGGCGCACGTGATCATGTCGGGCTCGTATCCGAACGCGTTGCAGGCGAACATTTCACCGATGCGACCGAATGCACAGATGACCTCATCGGACACGAGAAGGACATTGTGCTTGTCGCAGATTTCACGGACGCGCTTGAAGTAGTTCGTCTGGGGAGGGAAGCAACCGCCGGCGTTCTGAACGGGCTCGAGGAAGACGGCTGCGACGGTGTCGGGGCCTTCCATCTCGATCATGCGCTCAATCTCGTTCGCGGCCCACATTCCGAAGAGCTCGTCGGTGATCTCGCCCATGTAGCCCTGTTCTTTGGCGCGGTAGATGTTCGTGTTGGGAACGTGGTGCGCACCGGGGACAAGTGGCTCGAACATTGCCTTCATCCCGGGAAGACCCGTGATGGCAAGCGCACCCTGAGGCGTGCCGTGGTAAGCGATGTTGCGCGAGATGACCTTTGTCTTCATGGGGAAACCCTGGAGCTTCCAGTAGTGCTTGGCGAGCTTGAACGCGGTCTCGACTGCTTCGCCACCACCGGTCGAGAAGAAGACACGGTTGAGGTCGCCGGGTGCGTAGTCGGCCAAGCGGTCTGCGAGACGAATCGCCGACGGGTGCGCGTACGACCAGAGGGGGAAGAACGACAGTTCTTCTGCTTGCTTCGCGGCGGCGGCGGCCAGACGCTTACGGCCGTGTCCCGCGTTGACAACGAACAGACCCGAGAGCCCGTCGATGTACTTGCGACCGGTCGAGTCAAAAATGTGGTGACCTTCACCGCGCGCGATGATGGGTACGCCATTTCCTGACTCCATGCCGGACTGACGAGCAAAGTGCATCCACAAGTGGTCTTTCGCCATTTGCTGCAACGGATCTTTTGCAATCTCGCCTTTGGACTGGGGCTTGATCGGCGACGCTGCCTTTTTAGCTTTGCCCGCAGGGGACTTCGCTACCTTCGGCTTCTTGGTAAGGAAAGCCATTTTTATCAACTCCGTAATGTAGGTGAGGACTCTAGCGAGTGCCCCAATTGTATTGCTGTTTCTTCAGTTGTAGATAGGTAAAGACTTCGGTTTGGACGACGCCGGGCACCGTCCGTATTTGCCCGTTGAGCAGAGCGAGCAGGCTGTCATCGTCCTCGCACACCACTTCGGCGAGCATGTCGTACGAGCCGGCGGTGAGGACGACATACTCGACCGCGTCAATCGCGGCAATCGCGTCCGAAACCGCGCGCGAGTCGCCCATCGTTCGAATGCCGATCATGGCCTGGCGATAGAAGCCGAGCTGCAGCGGGTCGGTCACGGCGACGATCTGCATGACTCCGCCATCGATGAGTTTTTGGACGCGCTGCCGGACGGCGGCTTCCGAGAGGTCGACCGCGCGACCAATGTCGGAATACGATTTCCGACCATCGGTTTGCAACTGTTCGATGATCGCCTTCGAGACGTCATCGAGCGCAATTGCTCGCGGTGTATTTGCCATAACCCGATTCTGGTGCCTATTGTGACGAAAATCAAGTGATTTCGAAGCGATTTGACAAAAACAGTGTCGAAATTCGTTGTTTTTGCGCTAGAAACTTCTGCCGTCACTCGTTAGGGTAAATGCATGAGCAAAACATTAAAGAACTTCATCAACGGAGAACACGTCGACTCGCGCGGCAAGGACTCCATCGACCTGGTCGATCCCGTCACCGGCGACGTCTACGCGAAGTCGCCCGTCAGCAATGACGCCGACATCGACCACGCCTACACGTCAGCTGCCGCTGCTTTCGAGGAGTGGCGCGAGACGACCCCGGGTGAGCGCCAGAAGGCACTCCTCAACATTGCGGATGCAATGGAGGAGCGCGCCGAAGAGTTCGCAAAGACCGAGGTGCAAGACACGGGCAAGCCGCTCGGTCTCACCATTAGCGAAGAGGTCACGGTCGGCATCGATCAGATTCGTTTCTTCGCCGGCGCAGCGCGAAACCTCGAAGGCCGTGCGACCGCCGAATACATGCGTGACCACACGTCGAGCATTCGCCGCGAACCCATCGGAGTCGTCGGACAGGTGACGCCGTGGAACTACCCCCTGATGATGGCCATCTGGAAGTTCGCCCCGGCGCTCGCCGCGGGAAACACGACCGTCCTCAAGCCGTCGGACACGACCCCGTCGTCGACCCTGCTTCTCGCCGAGGTCGCAGCCGAATTCCTGCCCAAGGGCGTCATGAACGTGGTCGTCGGTGACCGCACGACCGGTGCACTGATGACCGAGCACAAGATCCCGCAGATGGTCTCCATCACGGGTTCGGTTCGCGCCGGTATGGAGGTCGCAAAGTCGGCGTCGTTCGACGTCAAGCGCGTTCACCTCGAACTGGGTGGCAAAGCACCCGTTATCGTTTTTGATGACGCGGACATTGCCCGCGCCGTTGAGGGAATCGCCATTGCGGGTTACTTCAACGCCGGTCAGGACTGCACGGCAGCCACTCGTGTTCTCGTTCACGAAAACGTCCACGACGAGTTCGTCGCCGCCATGCGCGCGTACATCGCCGAAAACATCGCGACGGGAATCCCCACCAACGAAGACATCCTTTACGGTCCCGTCAACAACATCAACCAGTTCGACCGGGTCATGGGAATCCTTGCGGATCTGCCCAAGCACGCGAACATTGAAACCGGTGGCAAGCGTCAGGGTGACAAGGGCTTCTTCATCGAGCCGACCGTTGTCTCGGGACTCAAGCAGAGCGACTGGGTGATCCAGAACGAGATCTTCGGGCCGGTCATCACGGTTCAGAAGTTCAAGGACGATGCCGAAGCCCTCGCCAACGCGAACGGCGTCGAGTACGGTCTCGCCTCATCGGTGTGGACCAAGGACCACGGTCGCGCGATGCGTTTCGCGAAGCGCCTCGACTTCGGTGCCGTCTGGATCAACACGCACATCCCGATCGTGGCCGAAATGCCTCACGGTGGCTTCAAGCACTCGGGCTACGGCAAGGACCTGTCGATGTACGGTTTCGAGGACTACACGCGCATCAAGCACGTCATGTCCTACATCGGCGAGTAACAACTCTGTCCTGACTCGGCGGCGGTTCTTCACAGAGCCGCCGCCGATTCTTTATTCACGGATGCCGCTTATGCTGCTCATGGTGGAGCCCTCGACTGGTGAACTGTGTCAGTGCCACCAGCGTCACTGCCGTTCCCCCTCGTTGGCGTGCTCACCCCGCTCATTCTGGGACTCGGAATGTGGGCATTCACGGGGTCGGTGTTCGCCCTCGTGGGCTCGGTGTTGGGGCCGGCGATGGTGCTCGCGCACTACGGCGACGGGGTTCGACGCGCTCGAGGAGAGGAACGGACACGGATCCGTCGTGAAGCCCGCGATGCGGAAGCCCGCGAACGTGAACGCCTGGCTGGGTTGGAAGGCGAACGTCGAAAAGCAAACACACTGCATCCCTCCATCGCGCACATCCTCGACAACCCAGGGTGGAAACCACCGTTAGACGGGCGGATGATCGTTCGCGCGGGTTCGGAGGCTCGTGATGGGGTACGCGGTTTTCCCTGGCTTGTCGATGTGGGCGACGGCGTCGCCGTGGTCGGAGACGGTCGCGCCGCTGAAGCGGTGTGGCGTTCCCTTCTCGTCCACACCAGTGCCGCGTGCGGCAGCGTGGGTGACGTGGTCGACCACGCCGCCTGGCCGACAGGCGCCTGGATTCACCGCGGTGATCATGATGTGGCCGGAATCTCGATTCGCTGCTCGGGTGGCGAGGTCGAGTTCGTTACGCGCCGGGGAAGTCTGCCGGAACGCGGTGATTGGTTTCCCGACGATTCGACGCACTGGTTGCGGGTTCTCGCACAATGCGAATCGAGGGAAGACCCTGTGTTCTGGAGCGCACGAGAAGATTGCCCCGAGGGAATCGGTTTGGTCGATGGTCGCCCGTTTCGCCTAGACCTCACGTCGGAAACTTCCCATGTTTTGGTCTGTGGTCGTACGGGAACCGGAAAGTCGGAGTTTCTTGCGGCGCTGCTGTGCGACTGGGCGGAAAGGTTTGACCCCGCCCGACTGTCGTGGGTTGGCATCGACTTCAAGGGTGGAGCAACACTGACACCACTGGCCGATCTGCCTCACTGCCGCGGCATCGTGACAGACCTCGACGATGACGGCGTTCGACGTGTCCTGGCGAGTCTCGAGGCCGAACTCGTCGACCGTGAACGCGAGCTGGGATTAGAGGGTGTCCAACGGGTAGACGACTCCCGCTCCCTCGGTCGACTCGCCATCGTCGTCGACGAATTCCCCGAACTCATTCGACAGTTCCCCGACGCGCTCGATGTTCTTGCCAACATTGCGCGCCGCGGACGATCGCTCGGGGTGCACCTCGTGTTGACAACCCAAAGCGCGAACGTCGTCCACCGCGACGGCCTCGCGGCCAACATTGCCGTGCGTGTTTGTTTTCCGATGGCATCGGAACACGACGTCACCAGTGTCCTTGGCGAAAGAGCGCGCGCTCAGCCCGCCCTCGGCCAACCGGTCATTGTGCTGGGGGACGGCCGTCAGTTCCGCGTGACAGTGCGGTGTGGTGCTCGTCCAACCGACACGCGTGCCGTCGCCGGGGTTCGTCTCACACCGCCCTGGTTGCCAGCGCTAGAGCCACCGCTCGCGGGCACCACCGGGTTTGGCCGAATAGACGATGTCGGTCGGCGGGCTCAACCGCCCGCGACGTGGACCCCCGCAGACGGAGACGTTGTCATCGTTGGGCGGCGGGGCTCTGGTCGAACGACCGCGGCGCGTTCACTTGTTGGTGATCACGGCGCAACGTGGGTTAGAACCATCGACGACTTTGCGCACGCGCGCGGACTCGTCGTGATTGATGACCTCGACCGCATAGTGGACGAATTGCCGGAGTCCCGCAAACACGAACCGCCCGGCATCCTCGCGTCGCGGCGACTCGAGCACGACCCGCCGACCTTCATTGTGTCGGTTGCGTCGTGGGCGCCGCGGATCCACGGACTCCCGCCCCACGTGTTGGTCTTGGCTACGCCAAATCGCGACGTTCATCTCGCGACGGGGGAACCGCTCGAAACGTTTGACCCTTCCGCCAAACCCGGGGTGGGTTCGTGGAAGGGTCAGCGCGTTGTTGTTTACGACAGGACGGAATTGACGGTGACCGACGGGAGCCCGTGAGCTTCACCGACAGGGCCGTTGGTGATGTGACCGTCGTGGGTGTTGAGCCCCAGCGCCAATGACGCATCGGCGCGCAGGGCGTCCATCCACCCCATGTTGGCGATTGCGCGGACGTACGGTGCCGTCGCATTCGTCAGCGCGTGTGTCGAGGTTTGCGGTGCGGCACCGGGCATGTTCGCGACGCAATAGAAGATGGAATTGTGCACGGCGAATGTCGGATCGCTGTGCGTTGTCGCGTGCGAGTCCTCGAAGCAACCACCCTGGTCAATCGCAATGTCAACCAGGACCGAACCGGGCTTCATGTTCTTGACAATCGCGTTCGTGATCAACTTCGGCGCTTTCGCTCCGGGGATCAGAACCGATCCGATGACCATGTCGGCGGTGTGCGCCGCCTTCTCGATTTCGAATGCGTTCGAGGCGATGGTCTGGACGCGCCCGGCGTACTGTGCATCGAGTTCACGCAGACGCTGAATGTTGGTGTCCAGCACGGTTACCTTTGCGCCGAGTCCGACGGCCATGGCAACGGCGTTCGTTCCGGCGACTCCGCCGCCGAGCACGACGATGTCGGCCGGGTGTGTTCCGGGAACACCGGGAACGAGGAGTCCGGGGCCGCCGTTGGGGCGCAACATGGCGTTCGCGCCGACGATGACGGCAAGCCGACCAGCAACTTCGGACATCGGAGCGAGAAGGGGCAGCGCGCGTGTCGGCAACTGAACGGTCTCGTAGGCGATGGCGGTCACCTTCGCGTCAAGCAGAGCTTTCGTGAGGTGTTCCTCGGCCGCAAGGTGGAGGTACGTGAAGAGGAGCATTCCCTCGCGGAAGTAGCCGTATTCACTTTCAATCGGTTCCTTAACCTTGAGGACCATGTCGCCGGAAGCCCACACCTTTGCGGCGTCCTTCTCGATGGTCGCACCCTGTTTGGTGTACTGCTCGTCGGTGATGCCACTGCCGAGACCGGCGCCCGATTGAATCAGGACGGTGTGACCGGCGTTGATGAGATCCTTTACACCCGCCGGGGTGATGGCGACTCGGTATTCGTTGTTCTTGATTTCGGCGGGAACGGAAATCCGCATGTCTGTCTCCTGTGACTGGTTATCGGGGAAGAAATCCCTTTGCCATTATTCCGTTTTGCTAAGGAATCCGCAACGAAATTTGCTAATTGCTTCGAAATCCGTGTTTATCTGCTCGTCGGCGTGTCGATTTTTCCCTATCGCGTGACAATTATGGGTCACGTGTGACAGTATTCAGATACGCGAAAGCGTGACAATGAAGTCCGTTCAAGTGAGGAACCCCATGACCACGAAAAACCTTCCCGAAGATCCGATTGTTCGTGAGCTTGTCATCCAGGCACGTCGAGCGCAAATGACTCGTCGTGCACTTCTCGGCGGTGCGATCGGTGGAGCATCCGCTCTGGCCCTGGCGGCGTGTGCCCCGGCCGGCGACGGAACACTGACAGCACCCGAAGACATGTCGGCAACCGACAAAACCGTGAACTGGGCCAACTGGCCGCTGTACTTGGACGAGGACGATGCGGGAAACCACCCCACCCTCGATGCCTTTGCGGCGTCAACCGGGATTGCCGCGAAGTACATCGTCGATGTCGACGACAACAATTCCTACTTCGCTAAGGTCAAGGACCAGCTTGCTCTTGGTCAAGACGTCGGAGCCGACACCGTGTGCCTTACCGAGTGGATGGTCTCGCGTTGGATTCGTCGCGGTTGGACTCAGAAGTTCAACCTGGACAACATGCCCAACCACGCCAACGTTGTTGACACACTGCTCAACCCTGACTTCGACCTTGGGCGCCAGTCGTCACTTCCGTGGCAGGGCGGGTTCGCAGGATTCGTCTACAACACCGACCTGGTCAAGACTCCCGTCCTCACGCTGGACGATCTGTGGCGTGAAGACCTCAAGGGTCGCGTGGTTGTGCTCAGCGAAATGCGCGACACGCTCGGTGTCATCATGCTCGGCCAGGGCGTCGACATCACGAAGTTCACGGCAGACGAGTTCTACGCCGCACTCGACACACTGACCGCGAAGGTCAGCGAAGGCCAGATCCGTAACGTCAAGGGAAACTCGTACTCCGAGGACCTCGTCAACGAGGATGCTCTCGCGGGAATCGTGTGGTCCGGTGACATCACGGTGCTCAACGGAGAAGCCGGATACGAGAAGTGGAAGTTCGTCCTGCCGGAGTCCGGTGGAACGTTCTGGAACGACACCTTCATCATTCCCATCGGCAGCCCGCGCAAGACGAATGCCGAAACGCTCATCAACTGGTACTACGACCCGGCGATTGCCGCTCAGGTCGCGGCGTGGGTCAACTACGTCACGCCGGTCAAGGGCGCGTTCGAGGAAGCCGTCAAGATTGATCCAGCGCTGGCCGAAAACCAGTGGATCTTCCCCAACGCTGACACCCTGAGCCAGGTTCACATCTTCCGTTCGCTGTCGGACGCCGAGGAATCGGAATTCCAGGCCGCGTTCCAGGGCGTCGTCCTCGGCTAGCCGAGGATCCACTCATGGCACAGAAAGACGCGTCCGTGTTTGCGGCGGGTGGTTCTGACCTGGAACTCGTCGGCATCTCCAAAGTGTTCCCCGGTTTCACTGCGGTCGACAACATCAGCCTGAAGATTCCTGCTGGATCGTTCTTCGCTCTGCTCGGACCATCGGGGTGTGGCAAAACGACGACTCTTCGGCTCATCTCGGGTCTCGAAGAACCCACCGCCGGAAAGATTCTCATCGGCGGCAAGGACATCACCAATACAAAGCCGCATCAGCGCACGGTCAACACGGTGTTTCAGTCCTACGCGCTCTTTCCTCACATGACGATTCTTGAAAACGTCGCGTTTGGGCTCAAGCAACGCAAGATGAAGAACGCGATCGAACTGGCGCACGAGGCACTCGCGCTGGTTGAGCTCGACCACATGGCGTCGCGGAAGCCGTCGCAGTTGTCCGGTGGTCAGCAGCAGCGCGTTGCGCTTGCCCGCGCGGTCGTCAATCGCCCTGCACTGTTGCTGCTCGACGAGCCGCTCGGTGCACTCGACCTCAAACTGCGCCGCCAGATGCAGATTGAGCTCAAGGCCATTCAATCCGAGGTGGGTCTGACCTTCCTGCACGTGACGCATGACCAGGAAGAAGCGATGACCATGGCCGACACTGTCGCCGTGATGAACAAGGGCAAGATCGAGCAAATGGGAGCGCCGGCCGAACTTTACGAGCTGCCAAAGACGCGGTTCGTCGCGACGTTCCTCGGTCAATCGAACCTGTTTGACGGAAAAGTCACCGGCGCGACGGCATCGACGATTTCGGTTGCGGTGGGGTCGCGAACCCTCGAACTGCCGGCGAAGCGAAGCGCCATCACGTCGGGGGACATCACGGTCGGCGTTCGCCCCGAAAAGATTGCAATTACCCGCGCCAAGCCGGCCGCATCGAAATCGCGGTCGTTGATTGGTCCGGGCACCGTGACCGACGCGTCCTTCAGCGGTGTGTCGACGCAGTACCTTGTCGATGTTCCCGGACTCTCGACGATGACCGTTTTTGAGCAGAATGACGGGGATATTGTCAAGGCCGGCACCGAGGTGTGGCTGTCATGGGATTCGGAGTTCTCGTTCGGAATTCCGCTCGAGGCCCAGGGCTTCCACGATTCGGACACGAGCACCACGACGCTCGCCGCTCAAGCGAAGTAGCCGACGATGGCAATCGGAGCGTTTAGTCACGGACCGACCGGAACCGTTGTATCCGCGGAGTCGCAAAAGAAGAGCCGCGTCGCGTGGTTCCTGCTGTTGCCCGGCATCGTCTACCTGTTGCTTTTCTTCCTCACGCCCCTGTTCTCTCTGGTTCTCACGTCGTTCAAGACCGCGCCTCCCGCCGCGTTCATTGGCGAATACGTTTACGCGTTCCGCTGGGAGAACTATGTCGAGGTTCTCGGGATGTATGGGGAGCACTCGCTTCGATCCTTCACCTATGCAGCCATCGCCACTCTGATCGCACTCGCAATCGGTTACCCGCTCGCCTACTTCATCGGGGTGCGGCTGCGGCCCTATCCGCTGTTGCAATCCCTCGCTCTCGTCCTCGTGATTGCGCCGTTCTTCATCTCGTTCCTGCTGCGAACCGTTGCCTGGAAGCAATTGCTTGCTGACCAAGGCTGGATAGTCGGGACAATGAAGGCGTTTGCGATCCTGCCGCCGGATGCGCACATCACGGGAACATCCATTTCCGTGATTTTTGGTTTGGCCTACAACTTCATCCCCTTTATGACACTGCCGTTGTACACGAGCATCGAACGGCTTGATCTGCGGCTCATCGAGGCCAGCAACGACCTGTATGCAAACCCCATGACCACGTTCAGGAAAGTCACCATTCCGTTGACCCTTCCGGGCATCGTTTCGGGAACACTCTTGACGTTTATTCCCGCGGCGGGTGACTACGTCAACGCATCGGCCAATTTCTTGGGAAGTACGCAGACGTCCATGATCGGTAACGTCATCGAATCCAACTTCCTCGTGCTTCAGAATTATCCGCACGCCGCATCGATGTCGCTCATCCTGATGGGTGCAATCCTCGTTTTGGTGTCGGCGTATGTGTTCAAGAGCGGAACGGACGACCTGCTGTGAAATTCGGAAAGCTCCTTTTGCCGCTCTACGGAGTTCTCGCGCTCATTTATCTGATGGTTCCCATCGCGTACACGATCATGTTTTCCTTCAACGACTCAAAGCGCACGAACATCATCTGGAACGGGTTCACCTTCAACAATTGGCTCAACGTCTGCGACGCGCAGGGCGTCTGCCAAGCATTTGCCAACTCGATCATCATCGCGACCGTGTCAACGATTGTCGCGACAGTGCTGGGCACGGCAATCGCTATCGCACTGGTGCGCTACAAGTTCAAGGGCCGCGCCGCGACGACCCTCCTTCTGTTCATGCCAATGGCAACTCCCGAGGTAGTGCTCGGTGCCGGTCTAGCGGCGCAATTCCTCAACGCGGGAATGCCCAAGGGAATGCTCACCGTGATCTTGGCGCACATCATGTTCTGCATCTCTTTCGTTGTTGTGACGGTACGTGCTCGCGTCGCTGGTCTCGATCCGAAACTGGAAGAGGCGGGCCGCGATCTTTACGCAAATCCGTCACAGGTCTGGTGGAAGGTCACCTTCCCGTTGCTGTTGCCGGGAATCGTTGCTGGTGCGCTGCTTGCCTTCGCCCTATCGTTCGACGACTTCATCATCACCAACTTCAACCGTGGTCCGGTCGATACCTTGCCATCGTTTATCTACACGGCGGCATCCCGTGGTATCCCGGCCGAGGCGAACGTCCTCGCGTCCGCAGTATTCCTGCTCGCGATCGCCGGGGTTGTCACCGCCCAGGTCGGCGGGGCTATTCGCCGCAAGAAGCTCGGGATCACGCCCTAGTCACGCGGTTCGTCGCGTCTCAGGACGGGAGCGACTTTCGCAGTCGCACGACGTCGCGCTTCAACTGGGCGAGCTCGGCACTGGAAATCTTCCCATCCGCACTCATCGCGGTGATGATGTGGTGGAGCTTGTCCACCGCTTCGGCCTCAACGTTCTGAACACGATTTTCTTTGCGGGCCTCGTCCATCGCGTTCAAGACGATACCGATCAGCACATTGAGGATTGTGAAGACGATCAAAAACACGTACGACAGGAAGTACGGCAAGGCCCAGGGACTGACGAGCATCGCCTCTTCCAAGTACAGGGGGAAGTTCTCTAGCGTCAACAGGATGAAAAGAGATTTCAAGCTGAGCCCGATGTGTCCCCACGAATCGTAAAGAGTTGTGCCGAACAGGTAGGTGCCCGCCATCCCATAGAGAAACAGCATGAGCCCGATGAGCACCGACATGCTCAACAGGGGCGGAATACTTTTCACAATGGACGCGAACAGCACCCGAACTTCCGGCAGGAATCGGAAAATCCGGAGCAGGCGCATGAGTCGGAGGAGTCGAAGCACAACGGTTTGACCCGCGGCGAAGGGGGCAAGTCCGACGACGATGAAGTCAAACACATTCCACCCACGAGTGAAGAACATCCACGGTTTGCGCCCGTACGACGCGATTCGCAGTGCGAGTTCGACCGCATAAACAACCATCGCACCGGTGTCGACGGCAATGGCGAGTTCACGAGTATTGTCGGTGATTCCGGGGATGGTGAGAACGGCGAGAAAGACTGCGTTGATGGCAATGACCGCAGCAATGAACAGTTCGAACGCGCTGCTGTACACCAATTTTGAGAGCCACAGTAGGCGGTAGATAGGAATCTTTTCAAATTCTCCATCGGCATTGAGCACGAGGCGGGAGGTCACGGTTGTCAATTCGGTTTCACCACGATTCTTATACGGAGACGGACAAAGACCCGACGATTTCGGACCCGCCCGTGACGGGTTCCACGAGTTCACGAATGAGAGTGTCTCGCGCCGCTGCGTCGATTACTCCGTGGCGTTCGAGCAGCGTGACGGCGACCGCGGTGTTCGGTCGTTGGGAGCCGTCGAGGCATTTGATGACAACGGCGATTCCGTCTCGTGCCGCGAGCAAGACTCCTTCGGCACCAATCTTCGCTATCGCACCGGTGACTTCGAGGACCCGGGTGTTGTCACGGCCGGGTCCGTCCAGCGCCCACGGGTTGCCGCGGACCGCCTCGACAAGTTTCGTTGCGGCCGAGTCTGTTCCGTCCGACATTCGGGCGAGTCCGGTACCCAGAGCGCGGAGGCTCATTCCGTAGAGGGGCGCACCGCAACCGTCGACCGCCGGCCACAACTCGGTTGTCCCGGTGAACTCTTCGATGACCTCGCGAATCGTCACCTGCAGCGGGTGCGTTGCCTCGAGATACGTGGTGGTGTCCCAGCCATTTGCGATGCACGCCCGCAGAAACCCGGCGTGCTTGCCCGAACAGTTCATGGTGATTCGCTGCGACTTCTCGCCGTTGGCAATTCGGTCTGCCTTGTCGGAAAGACCCAGCGGCCACTGCGCGGGACACCCGAGGTCATCGACGGTGAGTCCGTCCCGAGTCAGCATTGACTCGATGTGGTCGGTGTGGCGGTGCGATCCACAGTGCGACGCGGTCGAGAGGACGAGATCGACACCCTCGAGGTCGGCACCAGCACGGAGGAGGGCGACGGCCTGAAGCGGTTTGAGGGTGGAACGGGGGAAAATCGTCGCATCGACGTCGCCGCCCGATTCGAGGATCTCGCCCGCAGCGTTGATGACGACGAATGCGCCGACGTGCCGCGACTCGATTAAACCATTGCGGTCGATGGCTGCAAGTTCAACGCAACCATCGACCGCAAGGGGATGCATTTAGAAGCTCGACAGCGCCTCGTCGATGACGGACACGGCGTCGAGCAAGAGCTCGTCCGAGGTGACGATCGACGGGAGGAAGCGGAGCACGTTGCCGTAGGTTCCGGCAGAGAGGAGCAGAACGCCCTTCTGGATTGCGTATGCGGTGATCTTGGGGACGATGTCCGAAATCGGAGTGTCGGTTCCGGGCTCGGTGAATTCGATGGCAATCATCGCGCCCATGCCACGGATGTCTCCGATGGCGGGGAACTTCTTTTGCAGAGCGCCCAGAGCGCCCTTGAGCGTCTTCTCGATTCGCTGTGCCTCTTTGAGGAGGTCACGCTTTTCGATCTCCTCGAACACCTGAACGGCGGCGGCTGCGGACATCGGGTTTCCGCCGAACGTTCCGCCCAATCCACCCGCGTGGCTCGCGTCCATGATTTCGGAGCGACCGGTGACCGCGGCGATGGGGAAACCGCCGGCGACACCCTTGGCGGTGGTGACGAGGTCGGGGATGACACCGAAGTGCTCCGACGCGTAGTAGCGACCGGTGCGCATGATGCCCGACTGGACCTCATCCGACACGTAGACGATGCCGTTGTCGTTGCACCACTTCTGCAGAGCCGGCAGGTAACCGTCGGCGGGAACAATGAATCCGCCCTCACCCTGAATCGGTTCGACAACCAAGCACGCGAGATCCGTCGCGCCGACCTTCTTCTCGAGGTACGAGATGGTGCGTGCGGCGGCCTCTGCACCCGACAACTTGTCATGGAACGGGTACGAGTTGGGTGCGTGGTGAATGTCACCCGCAAACGGGCCAAACCCGAGCTTGTACGGCATTGCCTTGAAGTTCATGGCCATCGTCAGGTTGGTGCGACCGTGGTAACCGTGGTCGAGCACCCCGACGCCAGTGCGGCCGGTGTACTTGCGGGCAATCTTCACGGCGTTTTCGACCGCTTCGGCACCCGAATTCACGAGAACAGATTTCTTGGCGAAGTCGCCGGGGGTGTGCTGGGCGAGCAGTTCACAGACGCGAACATACGACTCGTAACCGGCGACGGTGAACAGAGTGTGGGTGACGCGGTGAGCCTGTTCCATCGCGGCATCGACGACGGCATCGTCGGTGTGTCCAATCGTGGTGACACCAATTCCGCCACCCATGTCGATGTACTGGTTGCCGTCGACATCAACGATCACCGCGCCTTTGGCGTGGGAGATGTAAATCGGGTAGGTCGCTGAAACTCCGGCCGAAACGACCTTCAAACGACGTGCGTGCAGGGCCTCCGAGTTGGGGCCGGGAACGGAAGTGACAATGCGGCGCTCTTGTGCGACATCGGTGGTTACGCTATTCATACCGTTAGCGTACTCCTCTGACGAACAACATTCCTATCGAAACGGGTCCCATGAGACATACTTTTGCCCTTAACCTGCGCTGGCGAAACACTCGTGCGTTCGATGGCGAACTCGTGCGCGAGTATTCGCACGAAGGCTTCGCCACTATTCCCGGCCATGCGGCACTTGTGACGTCGGCAGCGCCCGATTTCGGCGGAGATCCCAACCTGTGGAACCCCGAGGAAATGCTCATGGCAGCCATTGCGCAGTGCCACCTGTTGTCCTTTCTGTATATCGCCAACCGAGACGGTGTCGAGATCATCGATTACATTGACGACGTTGAAGGCGAGATGGAATTCTCGGGCGGAACCGGCGCGATGACATCGGTGACTCTCAAGCCCCTCGTTGTGACCGCAGCGGATGCTGTGGTGATCGGTGCAATGCACGAGGAAGCGAAGGGCATGTGCGTCTTGCGTCAATCTGTGAATTTCCCCATAAACATCGCCGGAGTCGTGCAAGCCGACGAGCCGACCGTAAACTAGTTATACGCGTCGATTGGCGCGATTTTCCTGTCACGAAGGTTTCTCATGCGTCGTTTAGCTGCTGCTCTTGCACTTGTTTCCCTTTCCGCCCTTGGGCTCGCTGGTTGCGCGCCGGGAAATGCCGACTGCGTCGCCAGTGACGGCAACGCATCGAAGGCCGTCACGGTCGAGGGTGACTTTGGAGTCAAGCCAACCGTCACGTTTGACAAGGGATTGACCGTTGACGCCACCCAGCGAACGGTAGTCATCCAAGGCGATGGCGAGCCGGTGACATCGGGCTCCTCCATTCAGATGGACTACACCCTTTACAACGCGACGACCGGCGAACTGATCGAGTCGTCGGCATACACCGCCGGTCAAGAGGTTTCGTATCCCGTCGACGCTGCGGCGACCCAGTTTGCGGGACTGTCGAAAACACTGATTTGCTCGACCGTTGGAACGCGTGTCATCGGGGTCATCCCCAACGCCGAAGCCTTCGCCGACCAGGCGTCTTCTGCTGGGCT
>CAJAKC010000040.1 GCA_903940225.1 uncultured Microbacteriaceae bacterium | reverse complement strand
CGGGGACCACGATGTCAAACTCCATGCCGCTCGAGGCCGAATCCGCCGACGGCAACTTGATGTAGGGCTCCTCGACGGGCTCGCCGTTGACTTCGATGACCCCTTGAGGTGTGCAACAAACGACGTGGTCTCCGGGTAAACCGATGAGCCTCTTGACGAGGTGCTCCTCGGAATCGGAACCGCCCAGACCGACGACGGTGAACAGCGTGTCAATCGCCTGGGTGAGAATGTCCGGTTCGGACTTCGGTGCCATCGACAGCCACCCACCCGGGTCGGCAAAGACGACGACGTCACCGTTCTCAAGCGGGAACACATCGGGGACGAGCTCGTTGACGATGATGCGGTCGTTGATCTGGAGGGTGTCCTCCATCGACGCTGACGGGATGTAGAACGAGCGGAAAAGGAACGTCTTGATGACGAACGAGATCAGCAGTGCCGAACCGACGATGATGACCAAATCCTTGAGGAATGTCAGCGTGCTCTTGAGCAGCGGATTGGTCATGTGGTCCTTGTCGCAGAACGAAGTATTGCCGCCAGTCTATGGGCAAAGGCTGAGGCCGCCCGCGTGACGCGGACGACCTCAGTCGGAAAACGGTGAGCGGACTTAGGCGTCGCGCTTCTCACGAATCTTGGCGGCCTTACCGCGCAGGTTGCGCAAGTAGTAAAGCTTGGCGCGACGGACATCCCCGCGGCTGACGATTTCGATGTGGTCGATGACCGGCGAGTGGACCGGGAACTTGCGCTCGACGCCCACCTGGAACGAGACCTTACGCACGGCGAAGGTTTCGCTCACGCCGTGGCCGGCGCGACCGATGACGACACCCTGGAAAACCTGGATTCGGCTGCGGGTACCTTCGGTGATGTTGACGTGAACCTTGACATTGTCGCCGATTCGGAAATCGGGGATGTCGCTGCGCATCGACGCTGCGTCGATGTCATCAAACTTCTGCATGATGTTTCGCTTTCTGCATTCGCTTCGGGACGACTGCGGGAATTTTCGGTCGCGATGTCTCACGTGGATGCTCCCCCGAAGCAGAGAACCCGTGAATCGCGGCGTGCCAGTGGCACAAAGTCCTATCTTGCCATAACCCGTCTCCTTTTACCAATTAGGCTGGAACGGTTGACGCGTAAAGGACACCAGTCGTGATTGAGCTTCGAACCCCTGCCGAAATTGAGGCGATGCGCCCGGCCGGCCGCTTCGTGGGAAGCGTTCTGGTGGCGGTCAAGGAAGCGACCTCGGTGGGAACGAACCTGCTCGAATTGGACGAGATCGCCCACAAAATGATCCGAGACGCCGGTGCCACCTCGTGCTACATCGACTACCACCCGTCGTTCGGCGCTTCCCCTTTCGGCAAGGTCATTTGCACGAGTATCAACGACGCCGTGCTGCACGGGCTGCCTTACGATTATGCGATTCAGGACGGTGACATTGTGTCCATCGACTTCGCCGCGAGCGTCGACGGCTGGGTTTCCGATTCCGCAATTTCGTACGTCGTCGGCAATGCCGACCCCGAAGACTTGCGCATCATCGAGTCGACCGAAAAGGCTCTCGAGGCCGGTATCGCCCAGGCCGTTTCCGGAAACGCTATCGGTGACATCGCCGCGGCAATCGGCGACGTCGCCGCGAGTTATGGTTACGGCGTCAACATGGACTTCGGCGGGCACGGTGTCGGCCGCGAAATGCACGGTGACCCGCACGTACCCAACGACGGCCGTCCCGGCCGCGGTTACCGATTGCGCGAAGGGCTCGTCATCGCCATTGAGCCGTGGTTCATGCGTGGCACGGACGAAATCTTCACGGATGACGACGGTTGGACTCTGCGGTCGGCCGACGGATCACGCGGAGCTCACACCGAGCACACGGTTGCCATCACCGCAGATGGCCCGGTCATCCTGACGGACCGCACCGGTCTCTAGTCGAGCAAGTCGGGTCGGCGGGCGCGCGTGCGCTCCACCTGTTGCTCGCGACGCCATTCGACGATCTTGGCGTGATGCCCTGACAAGAGGACCTCGGGAACCACCAACCCGCGCCACTCCTGCGGCTTCGTGTACGACGGGTATTCCAGCAGCCCGTCCTCGTGGCTTTCCTCTGTCAACGAATCGGGGTTGCCGACCATTCCCGGTATCAATCGCGTGACCGCTTCGATCATCGCCATCGTCGCGACCTCGCCGCCATTCAATACATAATCACCAAGAGAGAGTTCTCGAACAGTGATTCGACCCCGATAGTGGTCGATGACGCGTTGGTCGATGCCTTCATACCGACCGCACGCGAATACCAGGTGCCCCGCACCGGACAGCTCGCGCGCGATGGACTGTGTGAACACTTCGCCAGCGGGAGAAGGAACGACGAGAATCGTGTCATCCGTCACGAGTGAATCGAGCGCCTCACCCCAGGGCTCAGGGCGCATGACCATTCCAGCCCCGCCACCGTAGGGGGAATCGTCAACGGTTTTGTGCACGTCGTGGGTGAAGTCGCGCAGGTTGGTCGCTTCGATTGAGACGAGTCCCGACTCGCGTGCTTTACCCACGAGCGACACGTCGAGCACATCAAAGAACTCGGGAAAGATCGTGACGATGTCGATGCGCATGACGTCAGTCTATGAATCGGTGGCGGCCGAGTCGTCCTCGACGGGCTCTTCGAACAAACCGAACGGCGGGGTGACGTCCATGGTTCCGGCTGCGATGTCCACACTCGAGACAATCGCCTTGACGAACGGAATCATCACTTCGCGGTCGCCCGTGTCGACGATCAGCAGGTCTTGTGCGGGCATGTGGTCGACGCGCGCGATGGTTCCCACCGCGACGCCGTCGCGTCGAACGGTCAGCCCGATGAGCTGATAGTCGTACCACGCGTCGTCCTCGGCGGGTCGAGAATCGGTTTCCTCGTCGACCCACAGGATCGCCTTGATGAGAGATTCAGCACCAGTTCGGTCGGTGATGCCCTCAAAGAACGCGACGGGTGAATCGTTGTACCACTTCAGTTCGATGAGGGTCAGCGTCTTGCCGAGCCATTCCGATTCGTCGGGAACCTGGAGTGTGTATACGGACCCGGGCACGAAACGCGCCGCCGGGTCGTCGGTGTACATCTCGACCTTGATGGCGCCCTTGAGCCCGTGCGCCTTCAGCAAACGACCAACGCGCAGACCCGATTCGGGCCGCTTCGCGTTGGCCATTATTCTGCGGAGTCGACGATGTCGACGCGAACGCGCTTGCCGTCAGCAATTGCCAAAATCAGGGTTCGCAACGCCTTTGCCGTGCGACCGCCCTTCCCGATGACACGACCGAGGTCGTCCGGGTGCACGGACACCTCGAGGAGGTCGCCACGCGGAGAGGATTTCGCCACGACAGTGACGCTCTCCGGGTGATCGACAATCCCCGAGACGAGGTGCTTGAGGGCGGCCGCCAGCATCAGACTTATTCGGCCTTTTCCTCGGCGGGTGCCTCTTCGGCAGCAGGTGCTTCGTCAGCAGCAGGTGCTTCTTCGGCGGGTGCCTCTTCGGCGGGCGCTTCGTCAGCAACAACTTCGTCAGCAGGTGCTTCGTCAGCAACAACTTCGTCAGCAGGTGCTTCGTCAGCAACGGCTTCGGTCACGACGTCTTCTGCAACAACGTCAGCGACGTTCGCAACGACATCTTCCGAAACGTCCGAAGCGGTCTCGACGACGTCGTCAGCAGGTGCAGCAGCCGGTGCGGCTTCTTCAACCTTCTTCTCGACGCGGGGTCGGATGACCGACTTCTTCTTGGTGTCCTCTTCGAATGCGACCTTCGAGTCCTTTGTCAGGATCATGTTCTTGGCATTCTTGTCGCCCTTGAACTTGCCCCAGTCGCCCGAAAGCTTGAGGATTGCGAGCACCTGCGGCGACGGCTGAGCGCCGACCGACAGCCAGTACTGCGCGCGGTCCGAGTTGATCTCGATGAACGAGGGGTGCTCGGTGGGGTGGTACTTACCAATTTCTTCGATCGAACGACCGTCACGCTTGGTGCGGGAATCGGCAACGACGATGCGGTAGCGAGGCGAACGGATTTTTCCGAGTCGCTTGAGGCGGATCTTGACAGCCACAGTTCTCCAATGAATGTTTGCGATGGTTACGCACCGAGATTCAGGCGTGGGGACACCCGTTTCCGGAAGCAGGAAGCCACTTCGCAGGTTTAGAGGGTCCTACGAGATGGACACAAGGGTCAAGTCTGCCAGAAAAAGCCCGTCCGCGCCAATCACGCGCGACGAGACCACCACACACCAAGGAGTGCGATTCCCCCGCCGACGAGCGCAAGCGGTTGCGCGGCCTCCCCGAGGATGAGGTAAGACTCGATGACGACGAGCGGTGGGACGAGATAAGTGGCCACTCCAAGTCGGCTGGCGGGCATACGTGTCAGCGCATAACCCCAGAGCGCGTAGCCGAGGGCGGTGGGGATCGCACCCAGCCAGATCACGCCGAGAACCGCGTCTAGAGGGGCGGTCGACAGCGTTTCGCCGGCGGCAGGCAGCCAGAAAAGGATGGGGATGACCGAAATGACCGCGCCCAGAAAAGTTACCTGCGCGGAGGAGATTCGTTTCAGCGCCGGCTTTTGAGTCAGCACGCCGATGGCGTAGGTGACCATCGCGAGCAGAGCCCAGAGAATCCCGACGATGCTGAATGACTCACTCGACGATGTTGCCCACGCGATGAGCCCCACACCGACGAGTGCGATAACGGCCCCGCCCAGCAGGTTGCGCGGAACGGACTCTCTGAGAAACACACCCGCCCCGATGGCAATGAGCAGTGGCCCAATGTTGACGAGGAACGACGCCGTGCCGGCATCGATGGTCTGCTCGGCCGTGTTCAACGCGATGATGTACGTCGTAAACCAGCCGAGTCCGAAAACCGATATCAGGAGCCACTCTGTTGCGGTCGGTCTAACCCACTTGTTCCCAATGAGCAAGAGTGCGAGCAACGGAATCGCGACGAGCTGCCGCAAGAGCGCGAGTTCGACCGGCTGGAACACGTGAACGGTGGCGCGAATCACGACAAAGGCGCTCGACCACGAGAGAAGTGTTCCCACAATCGCCGCGAGAACCTTGGGGCTGACCCGCGACTCGCTCACAGCCCGCCGCGTTCAAGTAACCTGCGCATGGTCTCCATGTCCTTGTCGGACGGGGCTTCGGCCGACTCACCGACACCGAACGCATTTCCGGTGACGGCGGGCGGGGAGGCGATTGCGGCATTCTCGGCCGCGCGCTTCGCCGGGTTACCCGACTTCGAGCCCTTCTTTACGACGGGCTTGGCTTTGGCCCGCGCGCCGGGCATCGGTCCCATCCCCGGAATGTTGGGGGTTCCGCCGCGTGCAACGGTCTTCATCATTTTCGCGGCGGCCTCGAAACGCGTAACTAGTGCATTGACGTCGGTCACCGTCATTCCCGAGCCCTTCGCGATGCGCAGTCGGCGCGACCCGTTGAGAAGTTTGGGAGTGGTTCGTTCGGCCGGGGTCATCGAACGGATGATGGCCTCGGTGCGGTCAATTTCCTTTTCATCAAAGTTGTCGATCTGCGCCTTCATCTTGTTGGCTCCCGGGAGCATGCCCAACATTCCCTTCATCGACCCCATCTTGCGTACCTGCTGCAACTGGTCGAGGAAGTCGGCGAGGGTGAACGAATCGGTCGCGAGCTTCTCGGCAACCTTTTCCGATTCCTCTTCGGTGAAGTTCTTTTGCGCCTGCTCGATGAGGGTGAGAATGTCACCGAGGTCGAGGATGCGGCTCGCCATGCGGTCCGGATAGAACGGTTCGAGCTCGTCGAGCGATTCACCGGTGGACGCGAAAATGATGGGGCGGTTCGTCAATCCGCGGACAGAGAGAGCGGCACCACCGCGGGCGTCGCCGTCGAGTTTCGTGAGAACCACTCCCGTGAAGTCGACGCCGTCCTGGAATGCTTTGGCGGTAACAACAGCGTCTTGACCGATCATCGCGTCCAGCACGAAAAGGACTTCGTCGGGGTCGGTTGCGTCTCGAACCGCGCGTGCCTCTTTCATGAGTGCCTCGTCAACACCCAATCGACCAGCCGTGTCGATGATGACGGTGTCGAAAAGTTTCTGTTTGGCGAACTTCACACCGGCTTTGGCGACGGCAACAGGATTGCCTTTACCGTTGCCCGGTTCGGGGGCAAAAATCTCCACGCCCGCCTGCTCGGCGACAATCGTCAACTGGGTAACGGCATTCGGTCGTTGAAGGTCACACGCGACGAGGACGGGAGTGTGTCCCTGGCCCTTGAGATACTTCGCGAGCTTTCCCGCGAACGTCGTCTTTCCCGAACCCTGAAGTCCCGCAAGCATGATGACGGTCGGCGGCGTCTTGGCGAAGGTCAGCTGGGCGGTTTCACCACCGAGAATCGCAATGAGTTCTTCGTTGACAATCTGGACAACCTGCTGAGCAGGGTTGAGGGCTTTGCTGACGTCATCGGCGAGTGCACGCTCACGAATCTTTCCGGTGAAATCCTTGACCACCTCGAGTGAGACATCGGCCTCGAGAAGTGCCCGCCGAATTTCGCGGACGGTTCCGTCCACATCGGCCGCACTCAGCTTCCCCTTCGTGCGCAGGCTGGACAGCGCGGAGGTGAGTCGTTCAGACAGAGAACCAAAGACGGCCATGATTCAACCAGATTAGTCGGCGGCCGCGTGTTCGAGGCGCAGTTCCCGGTACTGAGCGGCATTGCGTTCGATGGCAGCCACCTCGTCGTCGGTCAGTTCGCGTCGAACCTTTCCCGGTACACCCGCGACGAGAGAGCGTGGCGGGATGACGGTTCCCTCGAGTACGACCGTTCCCGCGGCGACCAGCGATTGGTTGCCGATGACCGCGCGAGACAGCACGGTTGCGTTCATGCCGATGAGGCAGTCGTCGCCAATCGTGCACCCGTGGATGACGGCGGAGTGACCAACCGATACGTTTCGACCGATGAGCGCGGGCATGCCCGTGTCGCAGTGCACGACCACGTTGTCCTGAAGGTTTGAGCCGTCGCCGAGCACGATGGCAGCCATGTCGGCACGAACCACTGCTCCGAAAAAGACGGACGCCTCGGATCCGATGGTGACGTTGCCGATCAGTGTTGCGGTGGGTGCGATCCACGCATCGGCCGAAACGACCGGGTCGATACCGCCGAACGAACGCTTCATGAAGACAAGGCTAGGCGGTTAGTCCAGCAATTGACGGACAAACACGTGCGGAGTGAAACCGGTGAGGTCATCGATGCCTTCGCCCTGCCCGACCAGCTTGACGGGAATCGTCGACTCTTCTTGCACGGCAAAGACGAAACCTCCGCGGGCGCTGCCGTCAAGTTTGGTGAGGACAAGCCCCGTGACCCCCGCATGCTCGAGAAAGGCGGTCGCCTGGTTCAGCCCGTTCTGGCCGGTTGTCGCGTCGAGCACCAACAGCACTTCGGCGATGGGCACAATCTTTTCGACAACGCGCTTGATTTTTCCCAGTTCGTCCATCAGCCCCGACTTCGTGTGGAGGCGGCCCGCGGTGTCGATGATGACGACGTCGTGACCCTCGGCGATGGCGCGCTCGACGGTCTGATACGCGACGGCTGCCGGGTCCTGACCGTCCACCGTCGGGCGGACGATGTCGACCCCGGCGCGCTCCGCCCAGGTTGCAAGTTGATCTACGGCGGCCGCGCGGAACGTGTCGGCCGCACCGACAATGGCCCGCTTGCCGCGCGTGGCAATGAACTTCGCGAACTTCCCGATTGTCGTCGTCTTGCCAACGCCGTTGACGCCGACAACAAGGACAACAGCGGGTTGACCGGTTGACGATTTCAGGTTCAGTGTCGGGTCGAACTTCGCGAGACGCTCCTCGAGGACTTCACCGAGGATTCGGCGCAAATCGTCGGTATCGAGAGTCGCGGAAGCATCGGCAACTCGATGCACCGCCGCCAGAGTCTCGTCGGTTACCGCCGGTCCAAAATCGGCCTGCACAAGGGTGTCCTCGAGGTCATCCCAGTCGTGAGCCTCAATTTGCCGCGCGCTCGAAAAAAGTTTCGTGAACGCCTTACCGAGTCCCCACGCCACGGCTAGGCCTCCGTCGTCGCGACGACGCGTTGGCCGACCACCGCTGACACGCCATCTCCGCGCATCGAGACCCCGTAAAGGGCATCGGCGATTTCCATTGTGCGCTTCTGGTGCGTGATCACGATGAGCTGGGACGATTCCCGCAACTGCTCGAAAACGGTGAGCAAACGGCCGAGGTTTGCATCATCGAGAGCGGCTTCGACCTCGTCGAGAATGTAGAACGGCGAAGGGCGTGCCTTGAAAATGGCGACGAGCAGAGCCACCGCCGCGAGGGAGCGCTCGCCTCCCGACAACAGGGAAAGGCGTTCAATCTTTTTGCCCGCCGGCTTGACCGACACCTCGATTCCCGTCGTGAGGGGGTTGTCGGGGTCGGTCAACGTCAGTTGCCCCGTTCCACCCGGGAACAGGATGGGCAGGATTTCACCGAACGCCGCTTCCGTGTCGACGAATGCGTCGATGAAGATGACCTGCATCTTTTCATCTAATTCATCGATGATTTGGATGAGGTCAGTACGCGTCTTTTCGAGGTCGGCGAGCTGGTCAACGAGGAATGAATGCCGTTGTTCGAGTGCGGCGAATTCTTCCAGCGCGAGTGGGTTCACTCGCCCAAGTTGATCGAACGCCTTATCGGCGCTGACCAGTCGCGCCTCTTGTTCGGCACGATTGAACGGCACCGGGTCCCCGTCGAGTTGCGGCACGAGGGTGTCGGGGCCGTATTCGGCGACGAGCACCTCCTCGATCAATCCGAGGTCTGCGCCCGCTTTCTCCAACAAGTTGGACAGGTGCAGTTTCTTCTCGTAAAT
>CAJAKC010000039.1 GCA_903940225.1 uncultured Microbacteriaceae bacterium | reverse complement strand
GGGCGGTTCGGATTCCGAGGAACACCTTGTCAAGCGACTCATCGGTTTGCCCGGTGACCACGTCGTTTGTTGCACACCTCAAGGGTTCATCGAAGTCAACGGCGAGCCCGTCGAGGAGCCCTACATCAAGTTGCCGTCGGCGGATTCGGCCTCGAGCGGCATGGAGTTTGACATCGTGGTCCCCGAAAAGTCGTTGTGGGTGATGGGCGATAATCGCTACAACTCGGCGGATTCGCGGTACAACCAAGAGCAGCCGGGTAAGGGCTTCGTGCCCATTGACAAGGTCGTTGGCCGAGCGGTTGTCGTCTCGTGGCCCTTCGACCATTGGGCGTGGCTTGATAACTACACCGACCATTTTTCGAATGCCCACTGACCCGACTCTTGACGTCGAGCGGGAACTGTTCGCTGCCGGTGCCACGTGCGTCATCGGTGTTGATGAGGTGGGGCGCGGTGCGATCGCCGGTCCCGTCGTCGTTGGCGTTTCGCTGATTCGCTCGGCCACCGACTTCCCTGCGGGTCTGCGCGATTCAAAGTTGATTTCCGCGAAACGTCGCGAAGCCCTCGTCGGCCCGGTTCTCGAGTGGGTCGAGGCGGCGGAGATGGGTGAGGCGTCCGCCGCCGAAATTGACGAGTTCGGAATCGTCGCCTCGCTGACCCGCGCGGGGGAGCGGGCGTTCGCCAAACTCGCGATCGCCGACCATGATCTGACCGGTGCTGTCGTCCTGTTGGATGGCACGCACAACTGGCTCAAGGCGGGCTTGATTCCGGCGCTGGACATTCGCGTGCGGGCAAAGGCCGACCGTGATTGCGCGGTTGTGGCGGCCGCCTCCGTGTGTGCGAAGGTTTACCGCGACGGACTCATGGTGACTGAGGCAGGCGACGCCGACACCTATGGCTGGGCGTCGAACAAGGGGTACGGCAGCGAGGGGCATTTCGAGGCGATTCGAGAGCACGGCGTGACCCCGTTTCACCGCACAACCTGGCTGCGCTCGGTTTCGCCCGACGCCTCGGGCGAATAGACTGACGACGATGAATGACGACGACCTCGACGCTTACGACCGTGACGCGGAACTCAACCTGTTTCGCGAATATAAGGACATCGTTGGGCAATTCTCGTATGTCGTCGAGACGGAACGGCGCTTTTATCTCGCCAACGATGTTCAGCAGGTCGTCAAGGAAACGGGCAAAGACTTCTATTTCGACTTGACGTTGACGGATGTGTGGGTGTGGGATGTCTACCGCGCCGATCGGTTCGTCAAGTCGGTCAAGATCATGACGTTCAAGGACGTCAACATCGAAGAGACCGGCAAGAAAGAACTCAAGCTTCCGCGCGACCTCGCCATCGGCGACGCGTAACTCTCCACAGCCACCTGAAGGTCTGCCTTCTGCACTAATGCCTGCCATGGTGTGATGTGAGCGCGTCTGTCGCGCGACAGTGTCGGTATGGCACACAAAGACGACCTCGGGCGGTGGGGCGAACGCGTTGCGGCTGAATACCTCGAGTCCGAAGGGTATTCCATCGTCGACCGCGGGTGGCGCTGTGCTCACGGCGAGATTGACATCATCGTGCACCGCGAGGACTGCACCGCATTTGTCGAAGTCAAGACGCGGCGAACTCTGCAATTTGGGCACCCGCTAGAGTCCATCACTCCAGCCAAAATGTCGCGGCTGCGCGTGTTGGCGGGGGAATGGTGCCGCACGACGGGCTATTCGCGGGGGCGGATCCGCATCGATGGCATCGGAATCGTTGGCGACGGAGTGCGAATCGAATCGCTGGATCACCGCACGGATGTCATCGCATGAGCATCGGCCGCACCCGGTCCATTTCGCTGATGGGTCTGACGGGGAACGTCGTCGACATCGAGGTAGACATCGCGTCGGGGTTGCCCGCGCTTGTTCTCATCGGGTTGCCCGACACGTCGCTGGGCGAGGCAAAAGACCGAGTGCGCAGTGCCATCACCAATTCGGGGTCCGCCATGCCCCCCACGCGTGTCACCGTGAACCTGTCGCCGGCGTCTCTGCCCAAACAGGGCAGCGCGTTCGACCTCGGAATCGCGATGGCGATTTTGGCCGGAACCGGCGAGGCGCCGGCGGAATCTGTTGCTGCGGCGATCCATTTAGGGGAATTGGCCCTCGACGGACGCGTGCGACCCATCGCGGGGGTGTTACCTGCTGTTGTCGCCGCACGGGATGCCGGGTTCACCCGGGTCGTGGTGCCGGCGGGTAACCGCGCCGAAGCAGAACTCGTGTCGGGCATCACGGTGATTCCCGTCGCGTCAATTCGTCACGCGTTGGTCGCGCACGGTGCCGACATCGCAGCATTCGACGTTGATGTGCTTAGGGCGCCCGATGCCTCGGCCGAGACGATAAGCGAGCGGGATTTGGCTGACGTTGTCGGCCAGCCCGAAGTGGTCGAGGCGCTCATTGTCGCTGCTGCGGGCGCGCACCACGTCTACATGTTGGGTTCACCCGGTGCGGGCAAGACAATGCTGGCCGAGCGCCTCGTCGAGATTCTGCCCGACCTCACCCCCGAACAGTCACTCGAGGTCACGAGCATTGCGTCGCTTGCCGGTGTTTCCCAGACCTCCCAGTTGGCAACACGACCACCGTTCGAATCTCCCCACCACACCGCGACCGCGGTGTCGATTGTCGGCGGCGGTTCGGGGGTCATCCGGCCAGGGGCGCTCTCGCGGGCAAGTCGGGGTGTGCTGTTCCTGGACGAGGCCCCCGAATTTTCGCCCGCGGTGATCGATGCGCTGCGTCAACCGCTCGAATCGGGTCACATCACCATTCATCGCGCGCACCAGGTTGCACAGTTCCCCGCGCACGTGCAGCTCGTTCTCGCGGCGAACCCCTGCCCGTGCGGGCAGGCCGGACTTTCCGATTCCGATTGTGTGTGCACGCCCGATCGCCGACGGCGGTATCGCGCGCGGCTGTCGGGCCCAGTGCTTGACCGCATCGACATCCACCTGCCGGTTCGGCGCGTGGCGCGCGCCCGACTGCTCGATGACTCGGAATCTCGGGTCACCACGGCGCAGGCTCGTGCCCGCGTCGTCACCGCACGTGCGACGGCGCGCGAGCGATGGGGTGGTGCTGCGCCGGCGTCGCAGGAACTCCGCGCAGGACGTTTCCGCCTCGCCGCAACGGTGACCGCGCCACTCGACCTGGCCCTCGACCGCGGTGCCGTCTCGATGAGGGGCTACGACCGCGCGCTTCGCATCGCCTGGACGCTGGCCGATCTTGACGGCACAACCACTCCCACGCGCGACCACGTCGGTCGCGCGTTCGCACTGAGGAAAGGACTCACCGCATGACCATGATGTGGAACGTGCCCGTCGCCGACATCGATCGCGCGATAGCGCCACTACGACCAAATTCAACCGCCGAAGACCGATTAGCCACATTCGCCGATGCGGCCTGGAGTTTTCTCGTGGAACCGGGGGACAGGGTGGCCGGCGCTCTGGTTCGCCGATTTGGCTCGTCCGAGGCACTCGCGCGAATCGTTGCCCGGCCAGCGGCGTCGACATTAGCCGACGATGAACTGTCGGCTACTGACATCGCCGAAGCGCTCGCGCGATGGGAACCGCGCCTCGAAACTCCCGCGCTCTTTCGATCACTGACCAGTGCGGCAACTCTGGGGATCACTCTCGTCCGTGATTCCGACGATGCGTGGCCGGATGGTCTCGTCGACCTGGGGGACAACGGTCCCCGCGTGCTGTGGGTGCGCGGTCAAATCGAGGCATTACCGTCCACATCGACCAGTGTTGCCATAGTCGGTGCGCGCGCGTCAACCGGATACGGCGAACACGTCGCCATGGATTTCGCGGCGGGTTTTGTCTCTCGCGCATACTCGGTCGTATCGGGCGGCGCATACGGCATAGACGGTATGGCGCATCGCGCAACCCTGGCGTGCGGCGGAACCACCGTCGCGGTGATGGCCGGCGGACTCGATAACCTCTACCCGTCCGGACACGAGGAACTGCTCAAACGAATCATGAATACGGGTGCCGTCGCATCCGAGGTTGCTCCCGGGGGCGCTCCCACTCGGTGGCGCTTCCTTCAGCGCAACAGGTTGATCGCCGCGATGGCCGGTGGCACAGTGGTCATCGAGGCGGGGTATCGCAGCGGTTCGCTGAACACCGCAACCCACGCCCGCGACCTCGACCGCCCTCTGGGGGTGGTTCCCGGTCCGATCACGAGTGGTCAATCCGCTGGCTGTCACCGCTTGCTCCGCACGAACCCCGCCGCCCAACTCGTCACGAGTGTTGCCGATGTGATCGAACTCATGACGGGCAGTCTGGTTGATGATGAATTCGAGTCCCGTGATGCGGACGACACCGTTCGCGTGCTCGATGCGCTTTCCAACTCTCCGCGAACCGCGAAATCGATTGCCAAACGATCCGGTCTCGCCGAATCAGTCGTTGTTTCTCAACTTCGGCTTCTCGATGCGGAGGGCCGTGCTGTCCAATCAGAGAAGGGATGGTCCCGTCCGACCTAGTGCCATGGCGATAGTCTGCTGACATGTTCTTTGAGGAACCGACCCCGACCCACGTGCTTGCCCACATTTCCGACACCCACCTGTTGGGCGGCAGCCGAAAGCTGTTTTCGCGGGTCGATGTCAAGAAAAACCTCACCGATCTACTCGAACGACTCCGTGCCACCGGGATGACGTTTGACGCGCTTGTGTTCACTGGCGACCTGGCTGACGTTGCCGAACCCGAGGCTTATCGCTGGATTCGCGGACAGGTCGAACCCATCGCGCAGGAACTCGGTGCACGGGTGGTCTGGGTCATGGGCAACCACGACGAGCGCGAGCCCTATGCGCGGGAATTGTTCGACGAGGAATCCGACGGTTCACCCCACGATCGGGTCTATGACCTCAACGGTCTTCGAATCATTTCCCTCGACTCGACCGTCCCCGGTTATCACCACGGGAATCTCGAGGATTCGCAACTCGAGTGGCTGACGGCCGAACTCGCAATCCCCGCGAAGCACGGCACGGTCTTGGCGCTTCACCACCCGCCCATCCGCAGCCACAACCCGCTGGTGCGCATGATCGAACTCTTCCGCCAGGACAGGCTCGAAAAGGTTCTTCGCGGCAGTGACGTTCGCACGATTCTGGGCGGTCACTTGCACTATTCGACCTTCGGCACGTTCGTCGGAATTCCCGTCGCGGTCGCCAGTGCGACCTGTTACACCGTCGACATGGGTACATCGAAAGACAGCCTGATGACCGCTGTCGACGGAGGCCAGTCGATTCAACTCGTTCACGTTTACGACGACACCGTGGTTCATACGGTCGTGCCCGTCGACGAGTTCCCGCAAATCGCGGCATACCCGACGGCACTTCGGGTTCTCGCCGATACGATGGATGAAGCACAAATCATTGAAATGGTCTCAAACAAGACCTCAGAATTTAATCAAGCCGAATCCAAATCCTCAGCAGGAGAACACTGATGTTCCTTAACAAGACCTACCGACTGTGGTCGTCCATCATCGCCCTTGTCATTTCGTTTGCACTTTCCGGGGCGGCATTCGTGCTGTCACAGCTCGACTCGGTCGAGACAGCCCCGGAAACCGGGGCACCGAGCCAGTCGGAAACTGCGGAGGTTGCCCGCCTGAAAGCCGAATTCCCCGTCGAATCGGGCACGGCTATTTTCCTTGTATTCACCGCTGACAATGAGCTGTCCGCTGCCGAACTCGACACCATCAACGGAAACATCGCCGACATCTATTCCGAGTACACCGAAATCCCGTTTGCTCCGCAGGCGGAGGTGTCCGAAGACGGCACGACGGCCGGTGCGATCGTTCCCCTGTCAAAGACCAATGTCGTGGACGAGCG
Source organism: uncultured Microbacteriaceae bacterium (assembly GCA_903940225.1). GTDB lineage: Bacteria > Actinomycetota > Actinomycetes > Actinomycetales > Microbacteriaceae > MWH-TA3. Next base: position 40,728 of record CAJAKC010000039.1, on the reverse strand, counting down.
CAGCGAACGCTACAACGACATCAAAGACACCGCAGCGGCGGGACTCGGCGGGGTAGACCTGTATCTGACGGGACCCGAAGGCTTTGCCGAGGACATTTCTAATGTCTTTGCCGGTGCCGACATCACGCTTCTCGCCACGACCGCCAGCGTCGTCGTCATCCTCCTGCTGGTGACGTACCGTTCGCCCATTCTGTGGGTCGTCCCGCTCATCGTTGTCGGTCTTGCCGATGCACTGGCCGGAACTGTTTCGAAGAAGGTCGCCGACATGCTGGGAACCCAGCTCGACGCTTCGGTCGGAGGAATTCTGTCCGTCCTTGTGTTCGGTGCGGGAACGAACTATGCCCTGCTCATCATCTCCCGCTATCGTGAAGAGCTCCTGAAAACCGAAAAGCGGTCCGATGCGATGGCGACTGCGATTCGAGGCACCGCCGGCGCAATTCTCGCGTCCGGTGGCACAGTTCTCATCGTGATGGCGGTGCTGACGTTCGCCCAGGTTGACGGCAGTCGCCTTCTCGGAATCGCGGGACTTGTCGGTATCGCGATTGCGATGATCTTCGGAATCGGCGTACTGCCTTTCGCTCTTGTCGTCTTCCCTCGCGGAATCTTCTGGCCCGTAACGCCCAAGTTCGGGGCAGTTCCCAAGCGCGAGAGCATGTGGAAGCGCGCGGGACTCGCAATCGCTAAGCGCCCGGTCATCGCCGGTGTCGCTTCGGCCCTCCTCGCGCTTGGTCTTGCGGCCCCCGCCTTGACCGTCCAGGTTGGACTCACCGCGAACGAGCGATTCCTCACCAAGCCGCCTGCTGTCACGGGCATCGAAGTCCTTGTCGACAAGTTTGAGTCGTTCCAGGGCTCGTCGATTACGGTCCTCGCCCACGACGCCGACGTCGACAAAGTCCAGGAATACCTCGCCGATCGCAGTGACATCGTCGAAATCCCCGCCCCGGTGATTCCCGCCGGTGTCGGCGCCGAAATGCCCGTTGGACCTCCCGTTATTGCGCCAGGGCCCGTCGATCCGACGTACTCCACCGTCGGTGACTCTCACGATGGCTGGACCGAGATTTCGGCCAAGCTCGACTACCCGACCGAATCGGATGCGACGGCATCGGCAATTCGCGAAATTCGCAGCGATCTTGATTCCATTGGTGATGGAGAAGCCATCCTCGGCGGTTCGGACGCCGCCGTCGTCGACACAAAGGACGCAATCGCTTCCGACGAGGGCCTGATTTTCCCCTCCGTCCTCGCGGTCGTATTACTCATGCTGGTCATCGTGCTGCGGGCACTGGTGGCACCGCTGCTTCTGCTGGCAACCGTCGTCGCGTCGTACTTCACCGCTGTCGGCACGTCGTGGCTTCTCTTCCAGGCCATCTGGGGGTTCCCCGCACTCGACTCGAACGTTTTCGTGCAGACGTTCTTGTTCCTTGTGGCGTTGGGTATCGACTACAACATGTTCCTCATGACGCGTGTCAAGGAAGAATCTGAGCTGATTGTCAACGGCAAGCCGGCGGGGATTATTGCCGGAATGACGAACGCACTGGGCGCAACGGGTGGTGTCATCACGAGTGCCGGTGTGCTGCTCGCCGCGGTCTTCGCCGTGCTCGGCGTTCTGCCACTCATCACTCTCACGCAGATCGGTGTCATCGTCTGTGTCGGCGTTCTCCTCGACACGCTCCTGATTCGTACCGTCGTCGTTCCTTCACTGACTTTCCTCATTGGGGAAAAGATGTGGTGGCCGCGCAAGACGGGCGTGTTGACCGCGAAGTAAGGCACCGGGGTTCACACTGGAAACGTGAGAATCGACGCATCGGTTGCGCGCTTCCTCCACGAAATGGAGGCGGCGCGTGGCGCGAGCACGCACACCCTTCGCGCCTATCGAGGCGACCTCGACCTTTTCGTTCAGTCGTTGCCGCGTGCTGACATAACCGAACTCGACGCGATCACGCTCGAGGAGTGTCGTTCCTGGGTGTGGGGAATGTCGACGAAGGGCGATTCCGCGAGTTCCATCGCCCGTCGGGTTTCCGCGGTGAAGAGCCTTTTCCACTGGCTTCACACGCGCGGCGACACCCCGACCGATATCGCCGTTCGATTGGCGGCGCCCAAAAAACCCCAGCACCTTCCGCGAGTTGTGTCCAAGTCCGTGATGTCCGACCTCCTGGACAACCTGACGACCCTCGCGGCGACGGGCGATCCCATCGCGACGCGCGATCTCGCCCTCTGGGAACTTATGTATGCCAGCGCGCTTCGCGTCAGTGAGGTGGTGGGCATCACCGAATCCGATTTCGACTGGGCCGACCGAACCGTCCGCGTGATGGGAAAAGGGGCAAAAGAACGAATCGTGCCGTTTGGCACACCCGCCCGCGACGCGCTTGTCGCCTATCGCGACCGGGCGCGTCCCGCACTGCCCGTTTCACCCGAGACTACGGCGTTCTTTGTTGGCGCTCGGGGAAAGAAACTCACGACTCGAACCGTCTATGAACTGGTGTCACGAATCATCGGTGACATCCCTGGGCAAGGCCCGAAAGGCCCCCACACGTTGCGGCACTCGGCGGCGACTCACCTGCTGGATGGCGGTGCCGACCTGCGCAGCGTTCAAGAGATTCTCGGGCACGCGAGTGTCGGAACCACTCAGATCTACACGCACGTTTCCAGTGAGCGACTCAAGGCGGCGTACAAGACGTCTCATCCCAGGGCGTAACTGTCCACCCACGAGTCGTAGACGACGATTCGCGGCGGATTGCCCAGGTATCGCAGAGGGTCGACGTACACGCCATTGACGCGCACACCCAGATGAAGGGCGTTCATGCCGTCGTGCTGTTCGGAAATCAGGCCGACCGGTTCCCGTGCTCGGACGACGTCACCGCGAGTCACGCTCGCCTCAACCGGTTCCATCGAGACGATAAACCCGTCAGCCGTGTCAATCGACAGCACCGACCGGCCCGCCACGACTCCGGCAAACCACACAACGCCGTCGACGGGCGATCGCACTTCGCGACCGCGAATCGCACCGATGTCGATTCCGCGATGGCCCTCCGAATAGTCGTTTTCGGGCTTGTCGAACGCGCGCACGATGGGCCCGACCAGTGGCCACGACCACGACACAGTGGCGTCGGCCCGGGGGATGGCGAACAGGGAAAGAGCAACCGCAACCGCAACCCACACGGGCGGCGGTAAACGACGGGAAATCGACACATCGACACCGTCGCACGACTCGGCCCACCATCCGCCGACGCGAGTGCTGCCGGTGGAGAAGTCCTCCTCCACAACCCGTGTGCACGATGGGTCCATCCGCGTGTAAACTGGGGGGACGTCCATTTCGGTGGACGAATTCGCGTGTTCATCAGCGATCGAATCCGTTGGTCCCCAAGTGGGTGGCATCGATCCGAACACCAGGGCAAGTGACATCCGTCACTGCATAAAACCACAGGTAAGGAGAACGGCAATGGCCGTTGTAACAATTCGCCAGCTGCTCGACAGTGGTGTTCACTTCGGACACCAGACTCAGCGTTGGAATCCGAAAGTCAAGCGCTTCATCCTGACCGAACGGTCGGGCATCCACATCATCGACCTGCAGCAGTCACTCGGTCACATCGACACCGCTTACGAATTCGTTCGTGAGACTGTCGCTCGTGGCGGAACAGTCCTGTTCGTCGGAACCAAGAAGCAGGCCCAGGAAGCGATCGCGTCAGAAGCCGGCCGCGTCGGACAGCCCTACGTCAACCAGCGTTGGCTCGGTGGACTTCTCACCAACTTCCAGACCGTCCTCGGCCGCCTCGAGCGCATGAAGGAACTGGAACAGGTCGACTTCGATGACACGACCAAGGGCTTCACCAAGAAGGAACTCCTCATGAAGCGCCGCGAGCTCATCAAGCTCCACAAGTCGCTCGGTGGAATTCGTAACCTCACCAAGACCCCCAGCGCGCTGTGGGTTGTTGACGCCAAGCGCGAACACCTCGCGATGAGTGAGGCAGCCAAGCTCGGCATCCCCGTCGTCGGAATCCTCGACACCAACGCGGACCCGGACGACATCGCCTACCCGATTGCCGGTAACGACGATGCAATTCGTTCCGTTGGGCTGCTGACTCGTGTCATCGCGGATGCCGTCGCCGAAGGCCTCGTCATTCGTCACGACAAGCCCGCCGAGGCTGGCAACGTTTCTGCCGTCGAACCTCTGGCCGCATGGGAGAAGGAACTTCTCGGGGAGGCTGCTGTTGCAGCTGCTGATGAGACTCCCGCCGATGAGGCTCCCGCCGACGACAGCGCGACCGACGAGAAGCCAGTCGCAGCCGCCAAGGCACCCGCGGCCAAGAAGGCTCCCGCCAAGAAGGCTGATGCCGACGCCGAAAAGCCCGCCAAGGCTCCCGCTGCAAAGAAGCCAGCCGCCGCGAAAGCTGCAGCCACCAAGGCCCCTGCCGCAAAGAAGCCAGCTGCTAAAAAGCCAGCAGCCGAATAAAACTAACCACACCAATCACGAAAGTAATCACTCATGGCAAATTTCTCGCTTGAGGATGTCAAGGTGCTCCGTGAGCGCCTCGGCACCGGAATGATCGACACCAAGAACGCGCTCGTTGAGGCGGACGGTGACATGGAGAAGGCAGTCGAAATTCTCCGACTCAAGGGGGCGAAAGGCAACGCGAAGCGTGCCGACCGTTCCACCAGTGAGGGGCTCGTTGTCGCGAAGGAGACCGCTGGAGCGGTGTACCTCATCGAGCTCGCGTGCGAGACCGACTTCGTCGCCAAAAACGAGAAGTTCATCGCCCTCGCTGAGGTCGTCGCCGATGCGATTGCTGCTGCAGGCGCCGATTCACTCGACGCGGCCCTCGCCGCTTCGGTTGGCTCACAGTCTGTCGCCGACCGCATTTCGGACGACGCCGCGATCATCGGCGAGAAGGTTGAACTTCGCCGCGTGGCCAAGGTTGCCGGTGACAAGTTCGCCGTTTACCTCCACCGCACCTCGAAGGATCTTCCTCCGCAGGTCGGCGTGGTCGTTGCGTACACGGGTTCGGATGACGAGACGGCTCGCGCAATCGCGCAGCACATCTCGTTCGCCGACCCCCAGTACCTCGCCAAGTCCGACGTTCCCCAGTCGGAGGTCGACAACGAGCGTCGTATCGTCGAGGAAATTTCTCGCGGTGAAGGCAAGCCCGATGCTGCTCTGCCCAAGATTGTTGAAGGTCGCCTCGGCGGATTCTTCAAGCAGGTTGCCCTGCTCGAGCAGGATTACGCGCGCGACAACAAGTTGACCGTGCAGCAGGTTCTTGACCAAGCCGGACTCGCCGTCAGCGGCTTTGTTCGTTTCAAGGTCGGCGCCTAAAAAATCTGAAGCTGAGGGGCGGTTCGCTACACGCGAGCCGCCCTTCACTGTTTCCCGCGGTTTCTCGGTACTCTGGAACTCGAAAGTGAGGTTCCATGACTACGCGCCGCGTCCTTCTGAAACTGTCCGGTGAAGCGTTTGGCGGAGGAACCCTCGGGGTCAACCCCGACATCGTCAGCGCCATCGCTCGTGAAATTGCCGATGCGGCGAAGGACGTGCAGGTCGCCATCGTCGTCGGTGGCGGTAACTTTTTCCGCGGCGCCGAATTGAGCCAACGCGGCATGGACCGCTCACGCGCTGACTACATGGGCATGCTGGGCACGATGATGAACGCCCTCGCACTGCAGGACTTTCTTGAGCAAGCGGGTCAGCCGGTGCGTGTGCAGTCGGCAATCGAGATGACCCAGGTGGCCGAGCCCTACATCCCGCTGCGGGCGATCCGCCACCTCGAAAAGGGTCGTGTCGTCATCTTCGGAGCGGGGGCGGGCCTTCCGTACTTCTCCACCGACACGGTGTCCGCTCAACGCGCACTGGAGATCGGCGCGACGGAGGTTCTCGTCGCCAAGAACGGCGTGGACGGCATTTACGATGATGACCCGAAAAAGAATTCCCACGCCGTGCTCCTCGACACCGTCACCTATTCGGAGGCTCTCGAAAAGGGGCTCAAGGTGATCGACGCGACGGCATTCGCACTGTGTCGTGACAACAACCTTCCGATGCGCGTGTTCGGGATGGAACCGGGCGGCAACATCACTCGGGCGATTCTGGGCGAGAACATCGGAACGGTCGTCAGCAATTAGTCCAGTCGTTCTCGGCCTCATCGCTCTGGGGGCCGTTGCGCATGCGTCGTGGAATCTGCTTCTCAAGCGGGTCGGTCACACCACGTACGACCTTCTCTGGTGGACATTCATCGTCGGAGCCGTCGCACTCGCGCCGCTCGGCATCACGTCGCTTGTCTCCGCAAAGTTCGAATGGCACTGGGTCGGCCTCGCTTGCGTGTGCGGCATTTTCGAGGTCATCTATTTCTCGCTCCTGCAAAACGCCTATCGCTCGGGGGACGTCTCGCTCGTGTATCCGATGGCGCGGGGGACCGGCCCGACACTGTCGGTGATCGGCGCCATTCTGATTCTGGGAGAACGTCCAAGCACCGTCGCTCTCCTCGGCGTCGCTGTGGTCGTTACGGGCATCGCCATCATTTCAACCGCCGGCATCCGCGGCTCGGGACGTGCACGTCTGATTTCCGTGATTTACGGCCTTTCGGTTGGCTTTTACATCGCCTGTTTCACCCTGTGGGATGGTTGGGCGGTCGGAACCCTCGGTTTGCCGCCCGTCGGGTATTACTGGATGGCACTCGTCGCGCAAGCGCTCTTCATGACCCCCCTCGCCATGCGCACGAAGCGGGTTGTCGCGTCTCTCAGAGCACACCCCTGGGTAATCGGCCTCATCGGTGTCCTCGCCCCGATGTCGTACATGCTCGCATTGACGGCGATTCAACTCAGTTCGGTCTCGCTCGTTGCCCCGGCCCGCGAGGTCTCTGTGGTTCTCGTCGCACTGGGTGGCGCGCTGTTCTTTGGCGAGAAACACGTCGTTCAACGCGTCATCGGTTCCGTTGTTGTCGTGTCGGGAGTCGCTCTGCTCGCGGTCGGTTGACGGATAGACTCAAGGAAAACCGAGGAGGACCCCGTGATTGTCGAAACCATTGCCGAAGTAACGGAAAAAATGAACAAGGCCGTGGACGTCATCAAGGATGACTTCCAGACGGTGCGCACGGGACGCGCGAACCCCGCGCTGTTCCAAAAAATCTTGGTCGATTACTACGGAACCCCGACCCCGCTCGCACAACTTGCCGGTTTGCAAAACCCTGAGGCTCGAACTCTCGTCATCCAGCCCTACGACAAGGGTGCACTCAAGGAAATCGAAAAAGCGATTGTCAACTTCCCCAACCTCGGGGCGACCCCCACGAACGACGGCGACATCATCCGTGTGACGATGCCGGAGCTGACCGAGGAACGACGCAAGGAATACGTCAAGATTGTGAAGGCGAAGGCCGAGGACGGTCGCGTTGCGATCCGCAACATCCGTCGCAAAGGGATTTCGGACATCGAAGCGCTGAAAGATACCTCCGAAGATGAGGTTTCGCGTGCGGAGAAGGAAATTGAGCACCTCACGAAACAGCACATCGAGGCTCTGGATGAAGCGCTGAAGAAGAAGGAAGCCGAGCTTCTCGAGGTCTAGATGGACATCGACCACGCCATTCGCGACGCCGGCGCCAAAGTGGAGGCCCGCACGGGTCGCAATCTTTTCGCTGCGCTCACCATTGGCATCGGCCTCGGTGTGGTCTTCATTTTTAGCCTGATTTTTGACAAGCAGTGGTTCATCCTGTTCCTCGGGGTTTTCGTTGGTTTCGGAACGTGGGAACTCGCGACCATCTCGCGCACCGCGAACCGTCATGTCCCGAGGATTCCCGTCCTCATCGCCGCTTTGGGCATGCTGCCCGCAACGTATTATTTCGGCTATCTCGGTCAGGTATTGACGCTCGCCGCCGGAATCATCTTCGCCATCGTCTGGCATGTGTTGCAGCGCTGGTTGTCGCGGTCCGACATCACCGACCGCGACGTGCTCATGTCGGCGTTCACGCTCGCGTACGTCCCGTTCCTCGCGTCGTTCGCGGTCCTCATGGCTGCGCGCGACGGCGGCGAGTGGTGGACCCTGGGGACAATGATCATCATTGCGAGCGTTGACACCGGCGCTTTCGCCACAGGCGTGCTGTTCGGGAAAACACCGATGGCACCCAAGATCTCGCCGAAAAAGACGTGGGAGGGTTTCGTCGGTTCGGCAATCTTCGCAACAGTGGCGGGCTATTTCGTCGCCACGCTCGCGGTGAACATCGATTGGTGGTGGGGGGTCCTTTTGGGCATCATCATCCTCGGCGTTGCAACGGTCGGTGACCTCATTGAATCCCTGATCAAGCGGGAACTGGGAACCAAAGACGCGTCGCAACTGATTCCCGGACACGGCGGATTCCTCGACCGGCTCGACTCTGTTTTGCCGTCGATGTTCGTCGCTTCGGTTTTCGCCATCCTCTTCTCCTAGGGCACAATAGAGAGGTGACTTTCCCTCTCGCAGAATCCAAGTCCCTCGGTTACGACCAGGGAGTCGTCGACTCGTTCCTCGCCAGTGCCCGCGAAGCGTTTCAATCCGGCGATACGTCCGTAACCAGCGCGAATGTTCGGTCCGTTGTGTTTCCGCTCGTCACGAGTGGATACGCTCCCGCCGAGGTCGATGCAGCTATCGACCGGCTCGAGGACACCTTTGCCGAGCGTGAACGCGACGCGCGCATCGCGGAAATCGGCATTGACGCGTGGAACGCGGAAACCCGCGCAACCGCTCAAGAGATTCTTAACCGGATTGCTCGCGCCAAGGGCGCCCGATTCCGTCGTTCCGGCTGGTTCGTCTATGGCTACAGCGTCGCCGAGGTTGACTCCTTCACCCAACGAATTCACGATTACTTCACCGAGGGCGGCAAACTTTCTCGTAACGACGTGCGAGCCACGGTGTTCCGACCCCAACTGCGTGGGTATGACGAAGCACAAGTCGACTTCCTGCTCGACGAGCTGGTTCGTGTCATGCTCGCTGTGCGGTAGTGAAAACCCCCGCGCGCGCTTGGACACGCTCGGTGGTGTCGATCGCCGCAGCTGTCGGAATCGCCGCCCTCGTTTTCGCACCGTTGGTTGCTCCGTTTGCGGTGAACGCACTGGGCGGTTCGTCCTCGGCGGATGGCACAAACGGCCAGAACTTCACCGCGATCGACGGTGCGGGTGTGACGGTTGAGCGAGACGCCTGGGGGATCAAGTCGGGCTTCCTCGCATCGACAGACGTTCGGGCCGCTCAGGAATACGCGCGGAACCAACTGCAAGACGCGGGTGCCGACGAGGCCGAATTCCAGTGCCTTGTCGATTTGTGGACACGGGAATCCCGCTGGAATCATCGGGCCATGAACAAGAGCAGTGGCGCATATGGAATTCCGCAGGCGCTGCCGGGCAAAAAAATGTCGTCGGCCGGCGCGGATTGGGAAACGAACCCCGAAACGCAGATCGACTGGGGACTGAGTTACATCAAACAGCGTTACAAGACACCGTGCGGGGCCTGGAAGCATTCCGAAGACACGGGTTGGTACTGATGGCCCGCCGGAACAAGCCGAAGCGCGAAGAGCACGTTCCACTTGAGCTCAATCGCACGATGGGCAGCCGCCGGGTAGAGACACGGCGTGGCGAGGGATACATCGTGCAAGACATTCCTGCGGCGAATGCGCAGAAGGAGTACTCCTGCCCCGGTTGCGTCATCCCCATTTCCATCGGGATGGCACACGTTGTGGCGTGGCGCGAGGAAGGTTTTTTCGGCGAAGAAGCAGCGTTGCGTGACCGCCGCCACTGGCACATTCCGTGTTGGAAGTCGGGTCGATGAACGAGATTCGTTCGATGTCGGTCCTTCCGGCCATCCGTGAAGACATCGAACTCCGGACGACCGATGGCCTGACCCTGGTCGGGGAACTCGCGCTCCCCGAATCGGGGCACCCCGTTGCGACGATACTTTTTCTTCATCCTCTGCCCACCGCCGGCGGCTTCATGGATTCACACATCCTGCGTAAGGCGTCGAATCGATTGCCCGCACTCGCGAACATCGCGGTACTTCGTTTCAACTTTCGAGGTGTGACGAGTCCACGGGGAACCTCCGAGGGTCAGTTCGGCGACGGCATCGACGAACGTTTCGATTTCGAGGCCGCACTCGCGTTCATCCGCGAACGCGGCCTGCCCAACCCGTGGGTCATCGGGTGGTCGTTCGGAACCGAAGTGGCTCTTCAGCACGCGGTGGATCACGGCGTCGCGGGAGTCCTTCTGCTGTCGCCCCCGCTGCACCGCACGTCCGCCGAGGCTTTAGCGCGGTGGAACGAAAACGATGTTCCGATTGTTGCCCTGGTGCCCGAGCACGACGATTATCTGAAGCCAGCCGAGGCTCGCGACAAATTTGCCATCGTGCCGCGCGTCGAGGTGGTCGAGGTCGAGGACGGAAAGCACTTGTGGGTCGGCGAGCAGCAGACGTATCGGGTGCTCAGTGAAATCGTCAGAAGGCTGAACCCGTCGGCGCTGCCGTTACCGACGCACGTCGCCTAGCGTTTTTCTTGCGCGGGGATAATGACTTCGCGGAAAACGATCAGCACAGAAGCGGCGACCGGAATAGCGACAATCGCTCCGAGCACACCCATGAGTGCACCGCCGGCGAGCGCTGAAATGATGACAACAACACCGGGCACCTTGACCGCACGATTCATGATCATCGGACCGATTACATAGGCCTCGAGCTGCGTGTAGACAAGGTAATAGATCGCGACGGTCAACGTCAGTGCCGGATTGTCGGGGGCGATCAGGAATTGCGTGAGGACGATGATGATCGAGCCCGTTATTGTTCCGACCAACGGAATTAACGAGAACATGAGCGCGATGATGGCGAACAACGCGGGGTATTGCGCGCCGATCAGTGACAATGCGATGAAACTGAGAACGCCGTTTGTCAAACCCTGCGAGCCCTGACCAATCACGTACTGGCCCACGGCCTTGATGACCTGTTCGGCCAACCGAACAAATGTCTCGCGCTTCGAGGCGGGAACGACGGAATACGCTGCGGCGGTGATGGAGGGGAGCGACACAACCAAATAAATGGTCAGCATCACCGTGAGAAACGCGCCGAGCGCCGCATTGGCAAACCCCGCACCGACCGACAGCACGCCTCCGCCGATACTTCCGATGTTGGCGGGATTCGACAGGAAGTCGATGATGCCTTGGAACGTCGCGTGAACGTCGAGTGATTCCAGCGGAATGATCGATTGAATAGCCGTTTCCAACTCGGTGAGGGAGCCATAGGACGTCAGGAATTTGAGAATCGTGTTGTACAGAAGCGTCATTTGTTCAACGAGCACGGGCACAATGGCGAGAGCGAAACCGGCGAACACGCCGAGGAGGGCGACGACGACGGTTACTACGGCGAGCCAGCGCGGAAACGCCTTCGTGACCAGGTAGCGAACAATCGGGTCAAGTCCGAGGGCGAGAAACAGCGCGAACCCAACGTAGGTGATGACGGAACCGAGGGTGATTACAGCCCCGCCGATGAGAGTCGCGGTGAGAACACCGAGTCCACCGAGCAGGCCAATTCGGAACGCACCGTGGATCGTCACTAGTTGCCCGAGGATTTACGTGTTCGGTTATTGACGGGCGCCGGTTTGCCGGCTGGTTTGGCCGGCGTGGCTTTGGGCGCAGGCTTTGCGGGTGCCGGTTTGGTGGGAGTTGCTTTGGGCGCAGGCTTTGCGGGTGCCGGTTTGGTGGGAGTTGCTTTGGGCGCAGGCTTTGCGGGTGCCGGTTTGGTGGGAGTTGCTTTGGGCGCAGGCTTGGCCGGCTCAGCTTTGGGTGTGGGTTTGGCGGGGATCGCGGCGCGCTTAACAACGGTGGCGGTGGGCGAGGGCTTGACCTTGGGTTCGTTGGATGCACGAATTGCCGACGAAAAGTGCTTGTTGAGGTCACCGATATACGCGGCAATCACATCGCGTTCAGATTGGAGGTGGAGGAGACGTTTTTCCGAGTCCTCGACGATTGACTTGGCTTCCGAGCGCGCTCGCGCGAGAATTTTCCTCGCTCGGGCTTCGGCGTCGGTAACGAGATGACGTGAATCTTCTTTCGCTGCAATCTCGACGCGTTCACGCGTCTTGAGAATTTCCGATTCGAGGCGGTGGTGCTCTCTCTTGAGCGACGCCAGCGATTTCTGAAGCACCGTGAATTCCTCGTTCGCCTTCTTGAGATACATTTCGTTTTGGGCCACGGCGTCGCGGTGGTGTTCGAGGAGTTTCAGTTCTTCCTCATGGCGACGGGCAGTCACCTCAGCTACGAGATCGAGCTTGGCACGGTCCGCTTCGGCGAGGAGTTTAGCGATTTCCGCTCGCTTCTCGTGAAATTCTTTATCCATCACGAGTCGAGCCTCGGCCATTTCACGGTCAAACGCCGCGCGCTTTTCTGCGAGTTCCCGTCGCGTTGTCGCGCGCAATTCGGCCGCTTCTGTCGAGGCGCTGCCGCGAATCCGAACGCCTTCACGAACAGCTTCGTCATTCATCGCCTTGATGTCGCGTGCCGCGATGGTCAGCATGTTTCCGGAGTCGATTGTTGCAGAGTTGGTTACGTACGACGCTCGCTCGTTGGCGGACGCAAGAATTGCGTCTGCCCGGGCGGTCGCATCGGACACAATCTGGTCGGCCTCGATGCGGGCGTCGGTCAGAATTCGCTGGGAGTTAACATCCGAAGTGGATACGAGCGCCGTCGCTTGTTCCTCGGCGGTTCGTAAAACCATTTCGAGTTTTGTTCCGAGCACGGCATAGGACGGTGTGCCCGATTCGGTTAACGGAAGTTCCTGTTCGGTTCCCGAGAGGCGGGCGAGTTCAGCGGCCAACTCGTTGCGTTCAGTGTTAGCGGCAATGAGCTCGCGCCGCAAGTTGTTTATGGCTTTGTCGACGTCCTCACGCACGTAGCCACGCAGCGTGATGGCGAACTGTCCGTCACTAGCCATAATCTCTCCTCGAAGGTCGCGTCTTCAGTTTACCCGTCGGGGCGGACAGGCGACAACTGAGTACACAGGCTCTGGTGCGTCGGCTAAACTGGACCCGTGCCGTTGTGAGGGGGCTTGAATGCGATTTTTCTATGCCATCGTCCTCTTCGTCATCTCACTTGCACTGTTCGCGGGGAGCATCGCGATTCGATACGGATTTTCGGCATCCGACACGTTGACACAAACGATAACGCTGGACGGCACCGCCCCGATCACCGTCATCAACGCGAAAGAATTTCGCAAGATTTCCGGCTCGGAGACACTGGTTGCGTCCGTCAGTGAGGAGCAGACCGATGGAGCAGAGACCACCCCCGTTACTATCGCGTGGGGACGTACACCAGACGTCCTGGCGTGGGTTGGAAGTGCACCGTATCAATACATCACCGTGGATGCGACGACGGGTGAACTCTCCGCGTCTCCCGTGTCAGGGCTCGAACCGAGCGTACCCAGCCCGGCTGGATCTGACCTGTGGCTTGAAGAATGGAATGGGGAAGGCTCCGTCAGCGCGGATTTTTCGTTACGCAAGGGCCAGTCAATCATCATCGCGACCGACGGCACACTCCCCGCGCCAGCTGCAGTGACGGTGATTTGGAAAATCGATGTCGATCGGACCATTCCGACTGTCCTGCTGTATCTCGCCGCATTCACCGGTTTAGTCGGTCTCGCAGTTTTCGCTTGGGGGGTGTGGCGCGAGCGGCGACTTCGGCGAAACCGCCAGCGTCCGATGCCCCGCGTTCCCAAGCCACGCAGGTGGCGGCCGACGCGTCCGGTCTTGGGGTCTGGCCAGCCGGCTCGTCGTCGTCGTGGACGCCGAATGACAGCGGTCGTCGCTGGCTTCGCCGTCATTCCCGCTCTACTCGTCGGTTGTGCAAGTCCCGCAACCGTTCAACCCACACCAACCCCTGTTGCGCAGGGGAAGCTCCCGTTCGTCGCCGTCTCGACTCAACAGTTTGAAAAAATCCTTGACGCAATCGTCGCAACGCTCGAGGGTGCTGATAAGAAGCGGGCAGAAAACATCGCCGCGAGTCGACTCCAGGGAGCCGCGCTGCGCTTCCGAACCGCAACGTACCGGATCAAATCTGCCAATCCAAAACTTGGAACACTTTTCCAAATTCCCAACGGCACGGTTCGCCTCATGCTGCCTCAGCAGACCGTTGGATGGCCCCGCTCGGTGTTCGCCATCATCGATGACACTGCCAACGAGGACGCCTCATCGGTCGCCATTGTCATGACACAAGACGGACCGCGTTCCAACTATCTCGTCAACTTCACTTTTGCCTTGGAGCCCGGTGTTGTCATGCCCGACGTACCGTCAGCCGATTACGGAACCGCGGTTCTGGCTGGTGAAACTGAATTGCTGTCGTCGACGCCCTCACAAGTTGCCGAACAGTATGGCGATCTTCTCATAAACGGCGACGAGAGTCCTTTTGTGTCGCTCTTCGAACCCGACACTCTTCAAGAACAGATTGGAGCCGCGGCTAAAGCAAGACGCGTCTCCGCAACTAAAGGTTCGATGGCGTTTTCGTGGGTGGACAAACTTACCGATGATGTTCCCGTCGTGTTTGCGACCACCGATGCGGGAGCGCTTGTTGGCTTGACAATCAACGAAGCGGAGACGGTTAAGCCTGCTCGTGGTAGTACCGCAATTTCTACCGAAGGTGCCGTCAAGATTTTGTCAGGACGGCCCAGTTCACTGCGCGGAATTGTCGCCAATTATCAGTATCAACTGCTCTTTTTTGTACCGGCGATTGGGTCGTCAGAGAAGTTAAGACTTCTCGGCTATTCCTACGCGCTCGTTTCAGCAAAAGAAGTTCGCTAATCCGTGCCATATTTTGATTTTGCGGCCACCGCGCCAATGCCGGCGGCGGTGATCGACGCCTGGACCGAGGCCGTTCATCAGCGTGGGAACGCCTCCGCCACCCATCGCGACGGCCAAAAATCGCGGCTCGTGTGGGAGGCGGGACGCGACAAGATTGCTGCGGCCATCGGTGCGGCGCCGTTCGATGTGACCTTGACCGGCAGCGGAACCGAAGCGATCAACCTCGCCATCAAAGGCCTGTTCGAGGGTCGCAACGGGCCGCGCGCTGGGCGAAGTACGGACAGCCCGCTCGCGTTTCCGCGAATCCTGTTGACCCGAGCGGAACACCAAGCGGCTCTGGACGCGGTTCATTGGTTGGAAAAGTCCGAGGGCGCGATTGTCGAGTTTGTGCGGGTTGACGAGTGGGGAACAATTGACCTCGGTGACCTCGCCGCTAAGTTGGGGCCGGATGTTGCGCTCGTGACAGCGCTGTGGACAAATAACGAGGTCGGAACAATTCAGCCGGTCGCCGAGATCGTCGCGGCGGCGGCCGTTCACGACGTTCCCGTGCATCTCGATGCTGTCGCCACACTGGGGTACACCGTCATCGATTTTCGAACCAGCGGGCTCGCCGCGCTGTCCATCTCGGCGCACAAGGTCGGAGGGCCGGTCGGCGTCGGCGCACTCGCTGTGGCACGCACCGCACCTATCGTGCCGATGATTCACGGGGGTTCCCAGCAGCGACTCCGCAGCGGTTCACTCGATGCGGCGGGGGTATTCGCCGCCGGGTGTGCCGTCGAAATCGCCACCGCCGATATCGCGGCGAAGGCCGCTCGCCTTAAATCGTTGCGAGACCGACTTGCCGACGGGATTCTCGCGAAAGTCCCCAACGCCACCATTCGCGGACACCGCGAACACCGTTCCCCCGGAAACGTGCATGTCACCGTCCCCGGGCTCGAATCGGCGTCGGCGCTGTTTCTGCTGGACGAAGCCGGATTCGCCGTCAGCGCCGGCAGCGCGTGTGAAGCCGGGGTCGAGGCCCCGTCTCACGTACTTCTCGCGATGGGTTTGTCGGAAAAGGACGGACCGTTGCGGTTCACGCTCGGGTTGTCGAACACCGAGGACGAAATCGACGCCCTGCTTGATGTGTTGCCGTCCATCGTCGCCCGCACAACCCGCTGACGGCTCGCCTAGACTTAAGCCATGAAGGTTTTGGCGGCGATGAGTGGCGGAGTGGACTCCGCGGTCGCTGCCGCGCGCGCCGTCGAGGCTGGCCACGATGTCACCGGCGTTCACCTCGCCCTCTCACGCATGCCGGGGTTGTTTCGCTCGGGGTCCCGCGGGTGCTGCACCGTCGAAGACTCGCTCGATGCTCGTCGGGCCGCCGGATTGCTGGGCATCCCCTTTTATGTCTGGGATTTCAGCGCACAATTCACCGAGGCGGTCGTGGACGACTTCGTCGCCGAGTACGCCGCTGGTCGCACCCCGAACCCGTGCATGCGGTGCAACGAGCGAATCAAGTTCGCGGCTCTGCTCGATCGCGCCCTCGAATTGGGGTTCGATGCCGTCGCAACCGGCCATTATGCGAATGTCGAATGGGCCGCGGATGGCACCCCCGAACTGCACCGCGCCAGCGCGTGGGCGAAAGACCAGTCGTATGTGCTGGGGGTATTGACGACCGACCAGTTGCGTCACGCCATTTTCCCGCTGGGGGACACCCCGTCCAAGGACCTCGTCCGAGCCGAGGCGGAACGCCGGGGGCTGTCTGTGGCGAACAAACCGGACAGTCACGACATCTGTTTCATTCCCGAGGGCGATACGCGCGATTGGTTGGCCGACCGCATTGACATGGAGCCGGGCGAGATCGTTGACACGGACGGTCAGGTAATCGGTCAGCACGACGGAGCGCTGGCGTATACGGTCGGACAGCGCAAGGGGTTGAACCTCGGTGTGCCAGCGGCGGATGGTCGCCCACGATTCGTGGTCACGGTGAAGCCCGCGACAAACCAGGTCGTTGTCGGGTCACGCGCAGACCTCGACATCGTGGAGATTGCCGGTGCGCGTTTCTCGTGGGCGGGAAATGACCCCGTGATCAGCGGAATTGCCGAGACGACCGATGGTGGATTCACCGCGTTCGATTGCGAAGTGCAAATCCGCGCCCACGCCGACCCCGTCCCCGCCATCGCCGAGAACATCGACGGAGAAATCGTCGTTCGACCGAACGTGCCGCTGAGCGGCGTTGCCACCGGGCAAACCGCGGTGCTGTATGTCGGTACCCGCGTGCTCGGACAGTTCACGATTGACCGCACCGTCGGCGCTAACGTGCTCGTCTAGCGAACACGGCTGGCAGACTGAAAACATGCGCGACGTCATCGTCCTCGGCAGCACCGGGTCCATCGGAACCCAGGCGCTCGACGTCATTCGCGCCAACCCCGACCGGTTCCGTGTTGTCGGGCTGTCCGCGGGTCGCAACCGTGAACTCGCCGAAGCACAAGCGGCCGAATTCGGGGTTTCCGAGGTCGCGTACGGTGCTGCCGACGCCGTCAAACTAATTGAATCGGTGAAGGCCGACGTTATCCTCAACGGAATCACCGGTGCAGTCGGTCTGGAACCGACACTGGCGGCGCTCGCAACGGGGTCGACACTGGCGCTCGCCAACAAAGAGTCACTCATCATCGGCGGCTCACTCGTTACGTCGGCTGCGGCACCGGGGCAGATCGTCCCCGTCGACTCGGAGCACTCCGCAATCGCCCAGTCGCTTCTCGCGGGAACCCACACCGAGGTCGCAAAACTGGTGTTGACCGCCAGCGGAGGCCCTTTCCGCGGGTTCACTCGTGACCAGCTCGCCACCGTCACACCGGAACAAGCGTCCAAGCACCCGACGTGGAACATGGGTTCCGTCATCACGACGAATTCGTCGACGCTCGTCAACAAGGGGCTCGAGGTCATCGAGGCGCATCTGCTGTTCGACATTCCATTCGACCGCATCGAGGTCACGGTCCACCCACAGTCCGTGATTCATTCGTTGGTCGAGTTCGTCGACGGGTCGACCATCGCCCAGTGTTCCCCACCCGACATGCACCTGCCGATCGCCCTCGGGCTTGATTGGCCGAACCGTATCCCTGGTGCGACGACCCCCGTCGATTGGTCGAAGGCCCACGAATGGACCTTTGCCCCGCTCGACGAGGACGTCTTCGGCGCTATCCGACTCGCTCGTCAGGTCGGCATTGCCGGGGCGACGTTCCCCGCGGTCTATAACGCGGCGAACGAGGTCGCGGTCGAGGCGTTCACGGCGGGAACGATCGGATTCCTTGACATCGTCGACACCATCGAGCGGGTCGTCGGGGAGCACACCGCACCAGCGTCGGTGACTTTGGAGTCCGTGCTCGACGCGGATGCCTGGGCGCGCACCGCGGCTATGAAGTTCCTGAGCAAGTAACCGCACGGGCGCGCGGCGTCAGACCTCGCGGGTACCCTTGAACACATGGATGTAGTGCTGTCGATTCTCGGGATTCTCTTCGTCGCTCTCGGTATCGGGGTGTCGATTGGCCTTCACGAACTCGGGCACTTTTATCCCGCCCGCAAATTCGGCGTCTACGTCGGCAAGTTCATGGTCGGCTTCGGTCCAACTCTCTGGTCACGCAAATTCGGCGAGACGGAATTCGGCATCAAGGCGATTCCGCTCGGTGGTTACGTGTCGCTGTCGGGGATGTACCCGCCCACGGCAACCCCTAACCGCGGGTTCCGCCTGTTCCGCTCGCTCGTTCAAGACGCCCGAGACGCCTCGGCCGAAACGATCACCGACGAGTCCCGCACGTTCTATCGACTCGGCACCTTCAAGCGAATTGTCATCATGCTCGGCGGTCCGGTCATGAACCTGCTCATCGCAGCGGTGCTGTACCTATTCCTGTTTTCCGGCCTGGGCATTCAGGCACCCACCACCGCAATCGGGTCCGTCGCCGAATGTGTCAAGCCGATTGCGGCGGCCGACCAGACCTGTGCGGCGTCCGACCCGGTTGCCCCCGCCAAGGCGGCTGGCCTCCAACTCGGTGACACGATTGTGTCAATTGACGGCACCCCGTTCACCGACTGGACCAGGCAGATTTCCATCATTCGCGACCACGCGAACGACCCGATTGACTTTGTCATCGACCGTGGCGGAAAAACTCTCACCCTGTCCGTGACTCCCGTCGAAGCCGAACGGTATGTCATCGACGAGACGGGCGCTCCCGTGAAAAACGCCGATGGCACCTATCAGACGGCACCGGTCGGCTACGTCGGTATCGGGCCCGAATATGCGCGTCAGCAACAGTCCCCGGCCGTTGCCCTCGGCAGCCTCGGCACAAACATCGTCGACGTCGGCCGGATCATCATCGACCTGCCCAACCGACTGGGTCAGGTGTGGGACGCCGCCTTCGGCACCGCCGAGCGCGATATGAACGGTCCCGTCTCGGTCGTGGGCGTCGGTCGCATCGCGGGGGAGGTCGCGAGTCTCGACGGAATCGATGTTGTCTCCCGCGTTTCGGCACTGATCGGAATACTCGCGTCGCTCAACGTTGCGCTGTTCGTGTTCAACCTCATTCCGCTGTTGCCGCTCGACGGCGGGCACGTTGCGGTCGCCCTGATCGACTGGTTTCGCCTCAGAATCGCCCGACTGTTCGGGCGGCCGGCACCCGCGCCGATTGACACCGCACGGCTTGTTCCCATCACGGTCATCGCCTCTGCGTTGCTCATTGCAATGAGTGCACTGCTCATCTACGCGGACATCGTCAAACCGATAACTCTCGGTCCGTAGCGAGGTACGCTGGAACCGTGGCCGCAGTCAATATTGGAACTCCGCGAGTAGTTGAGACACTCGCCCCGCGTCGTAAGTCCCGCCAGATCAAGGTTGGCAAGGTTCTTGTTGGGGGTGACGCTCCCGTTTCCGTTCAGTCGATGACAACGACCAAGACGACGGACATCAACGGAACACTGCAACAGATCGCCGAGCTCACCGCGACCGGTTGTGACATCGTTCGTGTCGCCGTGCCCACACAGGACGACGCCGATGTTCTACACATCATCGCGAAGAAGAGCCAGATCCCCGTCATCGCGGACATCCACTTTCAGCCGAAATACGTTTTCCAGGCCATTGACGCCGGGTGTGCCGCGGTTCGCGTGAACCCGGGAAACATCAAGCAGTTCGACGACAAGGTCGGCGAAATTGCGAAGGCCGCCAAGGCCGCCGGAGTTTCCATTCGCATCGGTGTCAACGCCGGTTCGCTTGACCCTCGCTTGCTGCAAAAGTACGGTCGCCCCTCACCCGAAGCACTCGTCGAATCGGCCGTCTGGGAGGCGGGCCTGTTCGAGGAACACGACTTCCACGATTTCAAGATCTCGGTCAAGCACAATGACCCGGTCGTCATGGTCAAGGCCTACCGCCAGCTTGCCGAACGCGGTGACTGGCCGCTGCACCTCGGTGTAACCGAGGCCGGCCCGGCTTTCCAGGGAACCATCAAGTCGGCAACGGCATTTGGCATTCTGCTCGCCGAAGGAATCGGTGACACCATCCGCGTTTCTCTCTCGGCGCCACCCGCCGAAGAAATCAAGGTCGGGCTCAAGATTCTCGAATCGCTCAACCTGCGCGAACGCAAACTCGAAATCGTGTCGTGTCCGTCGTGTGGCCGTGCCCAGGTCGACGTGTATACGCTGGCCGAAGACGTCACCAAGGGTCTCGAGGGCATGACCGTTCCGCTGCGCGTCGCCGTCATGGGTTGTGTCGTCAACGGCCCGGGCGAGGCGCGCGAAGCAGACCTCGGCGTCGCATCGGGTAACGGCAAGGGCCAAATCTTTGTCAAGGGCGAGGTCATCAAGACCGTCCCCGAAGCCGACATCGTCAAGACCCTCATCGAAGAAGCCAATCGCTTGGCTGCGTCAATGCCCGCCAGCGCCACGGGCAGCCCCGAGGTCACCGTCTCCTAACCTGCCGAAACGGTAGGGTTGACGCGTGGTGACCCGTCTTTCTCAACTGTTTGTCCGCACGCTTCGCGAGGACCCCTCCGATGCGGAAGTGACGTCGCACCGACTGCTCGTTCGCGCCGGCTACATTCGCCGCCAGGCTCCCGGGGTGTTTGCGTGGTTGCCGCTGGGCCTTAGGGTTCGCCGCAAGATAGAACAGGTCATCCACGAGGAGATGGAACGCGCCGGCGCCCAGAACGTGCACTTCCCGGCCCTCTTGCCGCGCGAACCTTACGAAACGACCGGTCGCTGGACCGAATACGGTGATGGAATCTTCCGCCTCAAAGACCGCAAGGACGCGGATTACCTGTTGGCGCCCACCCACGAAGAGGTTTTCACCCTGCTGGTGAAAGACCTGTATTCGTCCTACAAAGACCTGCCCGTCACGCTGTATCAAATCCAGGACAAATACCGCGACGAAGCACGCCCGCGCGCAGGACTCTTGCGCGGACGTGAGTTTTCGATGAAGGACGCGTACTCGTTCGATTACACCGACGAGGGTCTGGACGCGTCGTACCAGTCGCAGCGTGACGCCTACGAGCGCATCTTTACGCGCCTCGGTCTTGATTACGTCATCGTGTCGGCCGATGCGGGTGCGATGGGCGGCAGCAAGTCAGAAGAATTCCTGCACCCGACTCCGATCGGTGAAGACACCTTTGTTCAGTCGGAGGGTGGATACGCGGCGAACGTCGAGGCGTATCGCACGACCGCCCCGGACGCCATCGCGATTGACGGCCAACCAGCCGCGACCGTGTTCGATTCCCCCAATACTCCGACGATCGAAACCCTCGTGGCGCTGGCCAACGACCGCCACCCGCGCGCCGACCGCCCCTGGACGGCCGCCGACACGCTCAAGAACGTCGTCCTTGCCCTGACGAGCCCGACGGGCGACCGCGAGCTCGTCGCTGTTGGCATTCCCGGCGACCGTGAAGTCGACATGAAGCGCGCGGAAGCGTGGTTCTCGCCCAACGCGGTCGAGCCCGCCACCGAGGCAGACTTTGCCACGAACAAAGCGCTGGTCAAGGGGTACATCGGCCCGTGGTCAGCATCGGGTTCGGTTTTGGGCGAGAAGTCCACGTCAAAAGTTCGATTCCTCGTCGACCCGCGCGTTGTAGAGGGCACCGACTGGGTCACCGGCGCCAACGAAGACCAGAAGCACGTCTTCAATCTTGTTGCCGGTCGTGATTTCACCGCCGACGGCGTTGCCGACATCGCTGAAGTGCGCGACGGCGATCCCGCCCCCGACGGGTCCGGTCCGATTCACGCGGCCCGCGGAATGGAAATCGGTCACGTTTTCCAACTCGGCCGCAAATACGCTGAAGCGCTAGGTCTGCAGGTGCTCGACGAAAACGGCAAGCTCGTGACCGTCACCATGGGGTCCTACGGAATCGGTGTCACGCGAATCCTCGCGGTCATCGCCGAAACGAACAACGACGATCGCGGACTCATTTGGCCGATTCACGTCGCTCCGTTCCACGTCCACGTCGTGGCAACGGGAAAAGAAGATGCCGCGCTGGCCCTCGCGGAAGGCCTCGCCGCCGAATTCGAAACGGCCGGTTTCGAGGTCGCGCTCGATGATCGTCCGAAGGTGTCGCCGGGCGTCAAGTTCGGCGATGCCGAACTGATTGGCGTTCCCCTCATCGTCATCGCCGGTCGAGGCGCGGCCGATGGTGTCGTCGAAGTGTGGGACCGCCGAACGGGGGAGCGGAGCGAATTGCCCGCCACCGAGGTGCTCACGTGGCTGCGCTCAGTCGCGAAATAGCCCGCGCTTCGCTAACCTAGAACGTACGGCGCGTTAACTCGGGCGCCGATAACCGAATACCGATATCTGAATAGGGGCACCCCATGCACATCGAGATTAAGAATCTGCGCGATGTTGAAGCGGAAAAGGAAATCCCGTTCGACGAACTCGTCGACATCGTGGAAGACGCCATTGAGCGCGCGTATGTGAAACACATCACCCCGGTGCCCGCAGAACTCGGAGATCGACCCGTCCCCGTCAAGATGGAGGACGATCACGGAAACAAGCGTGCCCGCGCGACTCTCGACCGCAAAACGGGTGACGTCACGATTTTCGCGCCGACGTACAACGACGATGACGAGTTGACCGGTGAAGAAGAAATCGTCGACACCGACTTCGGGTACATCGCCGCGAACGAGGCCAAGCGAGTTCTCATCCAGCGAATCCGCGCGATCGACGACGAGAAGATTCTCGGCGAATTCAGCCACAAAAAGGGTGACCTGATTTCCGGTGTAATCCAGCAGTCGTCGAACTCGAAGATGGTCCAGGTGCTCATCGGCAAGAACCTCGAAGCCGTCATGCCCTCGGCCGAGCAGGTTGCCGGCGAAGAATACGCGCACGGAAAACGAATCCGTGTCGTCATCACTGATGTCAAGAAGGGTCTCAAGGGTCCGTCGATTACGGTCAGCCGGCATCACCCCGACCTCGTCAAGCGCCTGTTCGAACTCGAAGTTCCCGAAATCAACCAGGGACTCGTCAAGATCGCCGCGATTTCGCGCCACCAGGGTCACCGCACCAAGATCGCGGTGTTCTCGATGGAACCCGGTTTCAACGCGAAGGGTGCGTTCATCGGCGAGCTCGGTGCGCGCGTTCGCAACGTCTCCAAGGAACTCGGTGACGAGAAAATCGACATCGTCGACTACTCGACCGACATCGCCCAGTTCGTCGCTCACGCCCTTTCGCCCGCGAAGGTGACCAAGGCGATTCTCGTGGACGAAGCAACGAACGCGGTTCGCGCCTACGTCCCCGAATATCAGCTCTCGTTGGCGATCGGCAAGGACGGTCAGAACGCTCGACTCGCGGCAATGCTCACGCGCGCCAAGATTGACGTCAAGAGCGACACCCTGCTGGACGAGTAAACGGATTGTCGGGGTAGAATGGAACCCGTAAGAACCTGTATCGGTTGTCGCGCACGCGATGATCGAGCCTCTCTCCTGAGAGTTGTCCTGACTGGAAACACGGTGGTGGTCGATTCGTCGGCAACCGCATCCGGTCGCGGGGCGTGGGTCCACCCCACAGCGAATTGTGTGAACAACGCGATTTCGCGGGGCGGATTGGCTCGGTCTTTTCGTCGCAGCGGCCCATTCGATACAGACGGGCTCACTGCCCACATCATCACGGAAAAGGTTGAAGGCTGATGGACTACTAATGAGCGGCTCGAAATGAGTACCTCGCACTAGTGGCGTGCCCTGTTTTGGGGGTTCGCCCCGGACAGGAGAATTGTGGCTGGAAAACCACGCGTACACGAGATTGCGTCGGAGTACGGTATCGAAAGCAAGCAGGTTATCGAGAAACTCGGTAGCCTCGGCGAATTCGTCAAGTCGTCGTCATCGACGATCGAACCGCCCGTGGCGCGCAAACTGCGCACGGCGCTAGAAAAAGACGGTCTGACCCGTCAGGAAGCGTCTGCCGCACCGGCGAAGGCGCCGGCCAAGCCGCGCACGACCGCACAGGTTGATTTGCCGACGATCCCATCCGAGGCCGAAGCCGCAGCGCAGGCCGCTGCCCCACCCGCTCCTCCGGTGTCGTCAAACCCGGATGATCCCGACGCACCGCCCGCAACGGCGCCTCCGCGTCCGGGTGGAAACAACCCGTTCCAAGCGACTCCGTCGATGCCGCGTCCGCCGCGACCGGGCAACAACCCGTTCATGACGACCGGTGCTCAGCGCACGACCGGCGGGCCTCGACCCGTTGGCGGCCCAGGTCGCCCAGCTGGCGGCCCGGGCGGACGCCCCAATGCTCCGTTCCAATCCCGCACGGGTGGTCCCGGCGGACGACCCGCTACGGGCGGATTCCAGCGTCCCGGCGGTCCCGGCGGCGCACCCGGTACTCCCGGCGGTGGCCCCAGCCGTCCCGGCGGCGGTGGCCCCGGTGGTCGCGGTCGTGGCGGAAACACTGCTGGTGCATTTGGTAAGGGCGGCGGCAAGAACAAGGCCCGCAAGTCGAAGCGCACGAAGCGCCAAGAGTTTGAAATGCGCGAGGCGCCGTCACTCGGTGGTGTCAAGATTCCCCGTGGTGACGGTGCAACCGTCATTCGTCTGCGTCAGGGTTCCTCCATCGCGGACTTCGCCGACAAGATCGAAACAATGTGGGGCATTCCGGTTCCCCCCGGAAACCTCGTGACGGTTCTCTTCCAGTTGGGCGAAATGGCGACCGCAACCGAATCGCTCGACGCGGCCACCTTCGAGGTGCTCGGTGCCGAACTCGGGTACACCATCGACATCGTCAGCCCCGAGGACGAGGACAAGGAAATCCTCGAATCGTTCTCGATCGACCTCGACGAGGAAGACGACGAAGCGGATCTCGTTATTCGACCCCCTGTTGTCACGGTCATGGGTCACGTTGACCACGGTAAGACCCGGCTTCTCGACGCGATTCGTCGCGCCGATGTCGCCGCGGGCGAAGCCGGTGGAATCACACAGGCGATTGGTGCCTACCAGGTGTGGACCGAGCACGACGGTAACGAACGTGCCATCACCTTCATCGACACCCCGGGCCACGAGGCGTTCACCGCCATGCGTGCTCGTGGTGCACAGGTCACCGACATCGCGATCCTCGTGGTCGCTGCCGATGACGGAATCATGCCCCAGACCATCGAGGCGTTGAACCACGCTCAGGCCGCCGGTGTTCCGATCGTCGTCGCCGTCAACAAGATTGACAAGGAAGGCGCAAACCCGGACAAGGTCCGTCAGCAGCTGACCGAGTACGGACTCGTCACCGAGGAATACGGCGGAGACACGCTGTTCGTCAACGTCTCCGCGCTCACGGGCGTCGGTGTCGCCGAATTGCTTGAAGCCGTTCTGCTCACCGCAGATGCCGGCCTTGACCTCACCGCCAACCCGAACAAGGACGCACGCGGTATCGCCATCGAAGCGAAGCTCGACAAGGGCCGCGGTTCGGTTGCGACCGTCCTCATCCAGTCGGGAACTCTGCGCGTCGGAGACGCCATCGTTGCCGGCACCGCCTACGGTCGCGTCCGCGCGATGGTGGACGAACACGGCGAAAAGGTCGACGAGGCCTACCCGAGCCGCCCGGTTCAGGTTCAGGGGCTCTCCTCGGTTCCTCGCGCCGGAGACTCGTTCATCGTTACCGACGATGACCGCACCGCCCGTCAGATCGCCGAAAAGCGTGAAGCCGCCGAACGTAACGCCCTGCTGGCGAAGGCCCGCAAGCGCATCTCGCTCGAAGATTTCTCTAAGGCAATCGAAGACGGCAAGGTTCAATCCCTCAACCTCATCCTCAAGGGTGACGTTTCGGGTGCCGTCGAGGCGCTCGAAGAGTCGGTTCTCAAGATCGAGGTGGACGACAGCGTGCAACTGCGCATCATCCACCGCGGTGTTGGCGCCATCACCGAGAGCGACATCAACCTCGCCACCATCGACAACGCGATCGTCGTCGGATTCAACGTTCGCCCTGACACGAAGGCGCGCGAGCGCGCCCAGCGTGAAGGCGTTGACGTGCGTTTCTACAACGTCATTTATAGCGCCCTCGAGGAGATCGAACAGAGCCTCAAGGGAATGCTCAAGCCGGAATTCGAAGAGATTCAGAGCGGTGTCGCGGAAATTCGCGAAATCTTCCGCTCGAGCAAGCTCGGAAACATCGCCGGTTGTATCGTTCGCTCGGGAACCATCACGCGCAACTCGAAGGCCCGTGTCATCCGCGAAGGTGTCGTCATCGCGGACGGGCTGGCCATCGAATCGCTGCGTCGATTCAAGGACGATGTCACCGAAGTCAAGACCGACTTCGAGTGCGGTATCGGCTTGGGCAAGTTCAACGACCTCCAATTGGGCGATGAAATCGAAACGATTGAAATGAAGGAGAAGATCCGCGCCTAATGTCGGCACCCGATCGCGCTCGCAAGATGGCGGAACGAATCAAAGAGATCGTTGCTCGTCGTCTGGAAAAAGGTATGCGTGACGACCGAATTGGTTTCGTCACCATCACCGACGTGCGCATGACGGGTGACCTGCAACACGCGACCGTCTTTTTCACGGTCTACGGTTCCGACGAGGAACGTCAGAACTCGTGGGATGCCCTTAAATCAGCGACGGGAATGTTGCGATCGGAAGTCGGTCGCAACATCACCGCGCGATTGACCCCGTCGCTCGAGTTCGTGCTGGATGCACTGCCGGAAACGTCGGCCCACCTCGAAGACCTGCTCATTAAGGCAAAAATGCACGACGATGAGGTCTCGAAGGCCTCCGCCGGTGCGGAGTACGCCGGCGACGAAGACCCGTATGTTCGCCCGCGTGAAGACGAGGATGACGACGAGGAATAGTGACCGCGAGCGGGCGATGGTTTCGACCGTCGCGCGCTGGTTTCGTCGCACCGCGCGTCCGCTCCCGTGGCGTAACGATGAAACATCGCCGTGGGGAGTGCTTCTTTCGGAGGTCATGGCGCAACAAACGCCCGTTGCTCGTGTCGCACCGATGTGGCTCGAATGGATTGACCGTTGGCCGACCGCGACACATCTGGCCGATGCGAGCCCCGCCGATGTTGTGCGCGCGTGGGGCCGGCTCGGGTATCCGCGCCGCGCGCT
Organism: uncultured Microbacteriaceae bacterium; assembly: GCA_903940225.1. Lineage (GTDB taxonomy): Bacteria > Actinomycetota > Actinomycetes > Actinomycetales > Microbacteriaceae > MWH-TA3. The sequence goes on along the minus strand of CAJAKC010000039.1, from coordinate 13,421 downwards.
GAACCTGCACGCCGCTGCAACCCGCATTCGTGACGATTTCGGGGGAGAAGTTCCTTCCGACGTTGACGCGTTGGAATCACTGCCCGGAATCGGTTCGTACACCGCCCGAGCGGTCGCCGCATTCGCATTCGGACAGCGCGTTCCCGTGGTGGACACCAACATCCGCCGAGTGCTTGCCCGGGCGGTGCTCGGCATTGCCGAACCGGAACCGCCACGCGTCACGGCCGACATGGATCTGATGGAATCGGTCCTGCCATCCTCGACGACGGATTCCGTTGCCGTTAACGCGGGAATCATGGAACTCGGTGCGCTCGTCTGCACTTCGCGAACGCCGACCTGCGTCGAATGCCCGATCGCCCAACACTGTGCATGGGCTCTGGCGGGCTTCCCCGCCAACGCCGGGCGCACGCGAACCCCGCAAGCTAAGTACGAGGGTAGCGTCCGACAAGCCCGCGGGACGATCCTCGCGCTCGCACGTAGCCAGAAACACGTGTCGGCGTCCGAAGTAGCCGTCGCGGTCCCCGACCGCTCCAAGCGTGATCGCGCGATTGAGGGGCTGCTGTCGGACGGGCTTCTCGTCAACACCAAACGGGGTTTTGGATTGCCAAATTCGTGATGCCGAGGCACTTCACGCACGTGACCGCACGAGTTACGCTGGCAACGTGAAGAAGATTCTCGGTTTGCTCGTCGTACTTTTCGCTTTCTGGTCCCCGACCATCGCGCATGCGACGGTCGACGATTTCACCTTTGACAGTTTCGACGGCATGTACGAGCTGTCGCGTGACGCCCAGGGCCACTCCGTGCTCGCGGTTCACGAAGTGCTTGTCGCCCGGTTCCCCGATTTTGACCAGAATCGTGGAATTCGACGTGCCATCCCGGAGACGTATCAAGATAATCCTCTCGAAATCGAGATCGTCAGCGTGACGGACGAAACTGGCATCAATCGCTCATACGAAACCGAGTCGGACGGCGAGTTTCTGGTTCTGACGATCGCGGTCCCCGAAGGTGAGTTCGTTCGAGGCGTCCAGACGTATGAAATCGCGTATATTGCCCACAACGTCATCCTCGACGACACGGCGAATGCCGCCCAAGAGTTTTATTGGGACATCAACGGCGACGGCTGGCCACAACCCTTCGGTCGCGTATCGGCTGAAGTCAGACTTGACGCCAGCATCGCCAGCGCATTCACCGGACAGGTTTCCTGTTACGCGGGCAGTGCAGGCGCCTCAACGCAATGTGCCGAATTGGAGTCGACCGCGACCGGAATTACCGTAGCCCACGAGAACCTGGACGCGAATCAGACCTTGACGGTGGCCGCGCAATTCGCGGCCGGCACCTTCACCCCGCGCGACAATTCGTATTGGGCGTCGCCGTGGTGGCCGCTGCATTCTGCGTCGGCTCTGGCAATGGCAGCGCTTCTGGTACTCACTCTCGTTCGCAGATTCACCGTCGGCCGCAGTGCCGCCGGTCGGTCAACAATTGTTGCCGAGTACGGCCCTCCACCCGGGGTTTCGCTCTACACCGTCTCCGCTTTGTTGTCCAAGCCCCAGCGCGTGTTTGCCGCCGCCGTGGTCGACCTGGCCGTTCGTGGCGTCATCGTCATCGAAGAATTTGATCCGCCCGGTTTTGGCAAGCGCGCCTGGGCGTTGAGGCTCATCAAACTGCCGACGGCACCGGATCAGGAGTTCGTTGCGGCTCTGCTCGGCGCCGACGCGGCGGTCGGTGCCCGCGCGACGGTCTCGAAGCCGTCCCGAAGCCTGACACAACGAGTCGTCGCCTTCGCCGGTCGCGCGGGAGCCGCGCTCGTGTCACTCGGCCTGCGCCATCCGCCACCTGGTCGCCGGCTGTTTGGCGCGCTGGCAATTCTGCTCACCATCGCGAACAGTTTTGTCAGCATCGGGATGCTGACCGACGCCCGCGGGGATTGGATTCCCGCCATCACGCTGTTTGCCGGGTTCATCGCTGGCATGGTGAGCCTGATGCTGTCCATGCACACGCCCCTCACGGCGGAAGGCGCCGAGGTGCGTGATCACGTGGCAGGCCTCGACCTTTACATTCGTGTCGCAGAAGCCGACCGGTTGCGCGTTCTGCAATCCCCCGACGGTGCGCTCAAGAAACCGATCGACACAACGAATCCGCGAACGGTCATTCACCTCTACGAGCTGGTTTTGCCGTGGGCAATACTGTTGGGTCGCGAAAAGGATTGGGCCCGCGTCATGGAAATCGCCTACGCGGGCAGTTCCCCGACTTGGTACGCCGGGTCCGTTCCATTCAGCGCGACCGGTTTCAGCAGTTCCCTGTCATCGTTCGCATCCGCAGCCTCCGCCTCCTCCGCCGGAGGTTCTGACGGCGGAGGTTCCGCCGGTGGTGGCGGTGGCGGAGGCGGAGGCGGCGGCGTTTAGGCGCGCTGTGCGCGGCGGCGTGCGACGGTGATCGCCACACCCGTCCCGGCTAGTGCGAGTCCGGTCCACAGTCCGAAGGCTGGGTCGACACCGGTGTCAGCAAGTCCCAGTACCAGGCCACCTTCAGGCCCCCACATTTCGTAAGTCATGCTGGCCTCGGTGACCCCGGCACTATCGAGGGTCTCCAACCACTCACTCTCGGTATATGCGGAATATAACGTACCGACAAGCGTGTACTGCCCGGGCTGGAGGGTCGCGGCGAACCAGGGAAACTGATCGTCGAGGATGAAGCCCGTTGACGTGAGGAGGTTTTCGTCGCCTTGGCCACGTGAATCTGCAGCAGTGTGGGCAATCTCCCACATCTCGGCAGCGGCAGCACCCTCGTCGTCACCATCGTCATTACAGCCCACGACGCCCGAATCAATATCTTCTGGGTCGAATGTGGTGTAAATGGCGAGGAAGCTATCACCCACCGGCGATTCCTCGATTCCGAAATACAAGTCCTCCTCGACGGGGTCGGTGTCGACCACTCGGAAGGCGTAGGTTCCGGGTTCTGTGATTGTGACGTCAACGGTGGAATATGGACGAGATCCGACTTCAACATCACAATAAGCAATCCCGCCAATGAGCGCGTCCCCGTCGAAAATCTCTGCATCTTCCGGTGTGGTGAAGAAGTCCGAAGTCGACGTCAGTGTGGTTGACGTAGTCGCGAGAAGGTCACCGGCGGGGTCTTCGGAATCATCAGCAAGGTTGACATAGAAATACTCATCGATGATGCCCGGGTCGTTTAGGAAAAGTTGGGAAAACTCATCAACCACAATCGTCGCGGGGTCTGTAACGATGGCAATTGGTGTCGCGGTGATGATCACTGAGCCCAGGCGTGCATTGCCGGTGGCCCAGGTATCACTGATTTCAAATCCAGAGTCGTCACAGTTCAGGAGAGTGATGGTGACTGTTTCGCCGGCCGCCAGGGCGTGATCGGTTTCGCCAATGGTTCCCACGTTGCAGTCAAACGTGAATGCGTCGCGGTCAATCACTGCGGATGCCGGGGCCACCGATATAAGGGGGAGTGCCGAGATCGCGAGAAGTGCGATGGCAGATTTGATTGTTTTATTCACGAGAAAATTCCGTTCTAGGGGGGTAAGGGGTTTAGTGAATGTTACCAGCATAAATGCGGTAAAGTAGAAGCACGCCCGCCGCGAAAAGCGCAGTGAGGGCACATCTCCACCGCAACGAATCGATATCGTGTCGAATCGGATGTGGCGGGTGAGTATTCAAGGAGAACAATGGCCCAGTCTGGCCGTAACGGCACGAACACTCGTGCGAAACGTCGTCGTCCGCTCGACGAAGAGGGAATCATCCCGATCCTGGCCCGCGCGGTGCGCGAGGTCGAGAACGCGGTCAACCGCGATGGCAAGGTGAACGCCACGAACCGCACAAAGTTTCACGCGGCCGGACTGCTGATTCGCGAAGAGAAGCAGCGCATGGCGGAGGATAAGTCGATTCCCCAGAAGGACCGCGAAGACATCAACAAGCGCCTCGATGGTTTGGCGATGATCATGGTCAAGTGCCTGGCCAAGGACCAGTCGCTGGGCACCTTGCTCGATACGAATGCGCCGGTGTCGTCCGCAACCCAGAAACTTCGCCGCGACATGCTGTTGGCCAGTGGCCAGGAACTCGACATTGACGAAATCCTCATTGTCGACGAGTCGCCGGCGGATGTCGCCGACAAGGCGAAGTCGGTGTTGCCCCCCAGCGTTCGTCGCGCCGAATTGGCAAACCCGTTCCTGACCCCCGTTTTCGTTCCGGGCGCTCGCGTGACGGGTCGCCTGCAAAACTGGGAACTGATCGACCCACTCTTCCGCGCCTTCGAACAGGGCGGCCAGGCCGCGTCGATGGAACTTCCCGAGGCGCGCAGTCTGCACACCCCCGGTGGAATGGATTTGATGCGCCACCAGGCGCGGTTTGTGGAATCAGCGAAGGCGGGGCACCGCTCGTACCTGCTCGCTGATGAACCCGGTCTGGGCAAAACGGCACAGGCGTTGCTCGCCGCCGAGGCCACCAAATCATTCCCGCTGCTCGTCGTTGTTCCCAACGTTGTCAAGCGCAACTGGGAACGCGAGGTTGACCGCTGGATTCCTCACCGTATTTCGTCGGTCGTTCACGGTGACGGCGACGACCTTGATGCGTTCGCCGACGTCATCATCGTCAATTACGACATCCTCGAGCGCCACGCAGGTTGGGCGAGTCGCTTCGGCTTTGCCGGCATGGTCGTCGACGAGGCACACTTCATCAAGAACCGCGAGTCGCAGCGGTCACTGAATGTGCAGAAAATCGCCAACGCGATCCGCAGTCGTCACGGCAACCCGTTGCTCATTGCCCTCACGGGAACACCGCTCATCAACGAGGTCGAAGACTTCCGCATGATTTGGAAGTTCCTGGGTTGGATCGATGACGACAAGCCGATGCCGGCGCTGATGGCCAAGCTCGAATCGCTGGGGCTTTCGCCGGCAGATAGTGGGTTCTTCCCCGAAGCGCGTCAGTGCGTCATCGACATGGGAATCGTTCGCCGTCGCAAGGCCGACGTCGCCAAAGACATTCCCGCTCGTCGCGTCGCCGACATTCCGGTCGAACTCGACGACGATTACGGGCGTTCGATTCGCCAATCCGAGGCGCTGCTCATGCAACGACTCGTCGAACGTTATGACCGCATCATCGCCGGTCGCGGCGATCGTCCCGCGGGAATCGACCACGACATCGTGCGCCTTGTCGCTCACAGCGAGGTCGAAGAATCGAAGTCGTCCGAGACCGGCGACAACGTGTTCGCGATGGTTCGCCGAATCGGTCAGGCAAAGGCAACTCTCGCCGCCGATTACACCGCCCAGTTGGCGGCAAACGTCGGCAAGGTCGTCTTTTTTGCCAAGCACATCGACGTGATGGACACCGCCGAGACGTTCTTCGCCAAGGCGGGAATCAAGACCACGTCGATTCGCGGCGACCAGTCGGCCGCGGCCAGAACCTCCGCGATTGATGACTTCACGAACGACCCCGACGTTAAGGTCATCGTGTGTTCGCTGACCGCCGCGGGCGTCGGCATCAACCTGCAGGTCGCGTCCAACGTGGTGCTGGCCGAATTGTCGTGGACCAGCGCGGAACAGACTCAGGCCATCGACCGCGTCCACCGCATCGGTCAGGAACTGCCCGTCACGGCGTGGCGCATTCTCGCGGCGCAAACAATTGATTCGCGAATCGCCGACCTCATCGATTCCAAGGCCGGCATTGCCGCACGCGCACTGGACGGCAGCGACTCGGAAGTCGACCAGAGCGAAACAGTTCAGACCGCGGCATTGATGGCGCTGCTAACCGACGCGCTGACCAACCGACTCAACGACTAGCGTTCCCCGCCCACGTCGGCGAATACTCGGCCGTGTAGTCGGCCGATCAGGATTGCGACGGCCGTCACGACGATGATGAACGCTGCGATCCCACCGACGTAGATTCCAACCCAGTCCCAGCCCATTTCGCCGGGGTTGAGGAAGAAGTAGGGGAACCAGCCGTCACCGACGAGTCCGCGACTGATTGACGCAACCACCCAGGTCAGAGGATAAACGGCGACCATCCACAGGACACGCCACCCCAATTGTGCGCGGCCGGGCATCAGCACCCATTCGGCGGCGATGAGGATTGGCCCCCACACGTGCTGGACCAGATTGGGGAATTCGAACGTGGAGATGTAACCGTCATTGATGGACAACCCCGCGAGCAGCACGTTGTAGACGACCCCGACAACGACCGCGTACGCCACCGTGCCGGCACGCACGACCGCGTACCAGCGCGGATCGGTCCGTCGCAGCAAAGCGAACATGCCGCCCATGGTCAGCGCCACGATGTTGATGATGCTCGTCTGAATGGTGAAGTACTGGAAATAGTGCGACGGGTCGAAGATGCCTTGCACCATTCGGTCGGTGATGTTCACGGTCAGGGCGACAGCAATCACAAACGCGCCAACGACATTTGCCAATCCGAGTGTGCGGCGCAGGAGCAGCGTCCAGGACGCTGGGAAATCCCCGGCGCGGACGCCGTCATTCAGCGCTGTGGATTTTGACATTGTGGTGCTCCTGGGAATGAGGTGACGCGAAGGGGGTGTCGGTAGTGTACCGAGCGCGTATCTCAGAATAGCGGGTTGTTGCCCCTACGGTGTTTACTATGTACGACGTCTGCGTGGTGTATCTGGTGCGAACCATCTATACCGCTGATGGCACCCGCGGCGAAATCCTCCTCGGCGAGAAACTGACGGGCATCGGCATCGGCAAGTTGGTCGGCGCGGGCGGAAAGGTCGAACCGGGCGAGGACGTTCTCGCTGCTGCCGTGCGCGAGGTCGCCGAGGAATTGGGCGTCACCGTTGACCCGGCAGACCTTGAGCCGATCAGCGTCATCACTTACCCGTTCGTCGACCGCGCCGAATGGAGTCAGCGCAGCCACGGATTTATCGCCCGACGATGGGTGGGGGAGCCCAGCGCCAGCAACGAACTGGCCCCTCAGTGGTTCGACGTGACCGCGATTCCGTTCGATCGTATGTGGGCGGATGCCCGAACCTGGTTGCCAAGCGCACTCGAGGGCGAATTCGTCGAACGCACAATCGCCTTTCGCGCCGACGGCACGATGGTCACCTAGCCGAAACTAGTTGCTGCGGCGTGCGCGGCGAGCAATCGCCAGCCCGACACCACCGGCAACGAGCATGCCCGCTGCGGCGATGCCCAGAGGCGCAGCATCGACACCGGTCGAGGCGAGGTCGCCGGGAATCCAACGGAAAATGATGCCTCCGTCATCGCCTTTCGGGTCAGTTGTTGCATTTTGGGTAAGGCTGTCAACGAATACATCGGCCCCACTGCCCTCGACCTGGTTGCCGATACCGTCGAGGAGAACGTCACCGCCTGGGGCGATTTCGAATGTCACGTTTGAAAAGATTCCCGGTGTGTCCAACTCTTCGGTAGGGATATAGCCGGGGGCCCCGGGACCGCAGAATTCGTCTGCCGGCTCTGGTAGGCCGTCATCGAAGTAACTCGGTCCCTGCCCAACGAGCCCCGCTCCGCACCAACCCCAACTCCAACTGAAGTCGTCGTTGCCAACGCCACCGGCTACTGTCCACACTTGTGAACCTGCAGTCAACACCGACGGTTCACCGTCGGCTGCGCGGCTCCCATCGATGGTGCTCAAACCGCCGGCACCAGTCAAAATATCCAGTTCCGTTCCGGCATCAAGTTCCGTCAGGTCGACAAACTCCACCTCACCACCGCCACCTGCATAGCCTGAATCCGGTGAGGGACTCAGGTCTGAAGACGCTCCGCCCCCGCCACCGATGAGGAGCCCCCAAAGTTCTGAGGAATTCGCTGGCGTGGTCCACGTGTATTCGCCAGCCGGGAAGCCGAGCTGGCAGTGCCCGTCAGTATGATCGATAAAACCGCCAGCGGGTGTGGCACCGCAGTCAGCAACGGTGAACGCATTTGCTGCGGTCGCGCCGAGCAAAGATCCTGCACCCAGGAGGGCGACGGATCCGGCGGCAATCAATTTGTGAGTCACTTCTGACCTTTCGGTGCTGTGCTGAACGTTGATTGAAGTATCGATCAATACTACTGAGGTGGTTACGCGTAATGCTAGCCATTCCCAAGGTTGCGCAGACCGATGGTCGGTTAAACGACGAGAGGCCAGACCGAAGTCCGACCTCTCGTGATGTGATGAATTACTTGCTGCGGCGTGCGCGGCGAGCAATTGCCAGTCCGACTCCACCGGCAACGAGCATTCCCGCTGCGGCGATGCCCAGAGGCGCAGCGTCGACACCGGTCGAGGCGAGGTCGGCGGGAATCCATCGAATTCCGACGTAGCCGTTTTCTCCGGCATCATCCATCGCCGTTGATTCAGGATCGCTGGTGTAATACACACTTGCGCCTTGTCCGAGGTCCTGGCCGTGGGCTTCATCGACGAACACTCCGCCACCATTGCCCAGCATCTCCTCAAATCCAGCCCACGCTTCGGGAGCTTCGGGATCAGTGGAAGGGTTGAGCCCGGGTGCCCCGCCCTCACAGGCAGCATCGCCCTCAGGTTCCGCTGTGAAGTAGCTGTCCCCTTCGCCCATGTAGACACTGAAGCCATTGCAGAATCCCCAGTTCGCAGAACCGGGGCCGTTGCCTTCGCCACCAGCCGCAGTCCACTCGGTGGTGCCGTCGGAGAGGAAGGTGTCCTCACCGTCGCTACCGTTGTCGCCACTGTCGGGGTCGCTTTCCCCACCGGCACCAATTGTGATGACGAGGTCAGCAGCCGCAGCGTCAGTTAGGTCCTGGTACTGGACGTCCCCACCGTTACCGGCGTAACCCTCGTTGAACGTAATTCGACCACCGGCACCGCCGCCTGCTCCGATGAGCAGAGCCCAAACGTCCGTGGCTCCATCAGGAATAGACCATTCGTAATCGCCAGAGTTTGCGAAATAGATTTGACAATACTCGCCTTGAGCCGAGACGACGCCGCCGACGGGCGCATCGCCGCAGTCGGCAACGGTAATGGCGTTAGCTGCGGTTGCGCCGAGGAATGAGCCGGCACCCATGAGGGCGACAGATCCGGCTGCGAGAAATTTGTTCTTCATTTCTGACCTTTCGATGGGGTAAATGCGTTTGAAAGTATGTTGCGTTCTACCTTACCAAGTTGATTCCGCGAAATCGCCTCCACTCGCACGAGTGCGCCGAAGACTAGATCGGGCAAGAACTCTTTCACGCGGGCGGTCAAGATCGATGGCTCGGGCGGGTGTTTGGTGACAAATGCTATTCCCACGGATGTCGCTCCGGCCGCGTTGGTGAATTGGAAACTTGCTGCATCAAGAAACAAGCCTGATTCAACGAGCCATTGGTCTAGCTCCAGCAGGTTGAATTTTGCCCCACCGGCGTTGACGAGGTCGTCTCGGCGACCCGCCAACCACAATCGGTTGTCTTCGTCGATTCGCCCGTAATCTCCCGGGTAAAACCAGCCGTCGCGAAATCCGGAAAATCCGGTGGTGACGGGGTTCTTCCAATAACCGCTGGGCATCCCTTCTTTCCTGAAGCGCAGAATTCCTTCGGCGTTGGCGGGCAGCGCCGCGCCGTTCTCATCCACAATCTCCGCGTCGATTTCGTCCACAATCTCGCCCACCATGGACGGGTTGAGCGTGTCGACAGCCCCGCGCGTGACGGTGCCCACCTCGGTGGAACCGTAAAGGTAGGTGGGCGTCACCCCGAAGAACATTTGACATTCGGTCACCGTCTTTGACGGGATGAGGCTGCCGGCCACCTCGACGATGTCGAGTGCCGTTTGCGGCTTGCCCGCGCGCTCCGCCTCGACCAGCAGATCCGCCAGCCGTGCGGGTGAGGTCTTGATGGCCGCCACGCGATTTTCCGAGATCAGTTTGAGGTTTTCGGCAGCCCCCGCCACGGTGAAATAGGTTTCGCCGTTCATCATCGCCCACATGAAGGTTTGGTATCCGGTCACCGTGTCAAGCCCTAGTAGCGACATGAACGGGACTCGAGGAATCCAGTTGCGGCGGGCAGAGTCGACTCGCGCCGTCAAGTAGTCGCTGGTGAATGGCACTCCTTTGGGTGTGCCCGTCGTGCCGCTGGAGAACACGACTCGCACGACATCTTGGCCACCAAGCTCTGCAATGCCGGCCCGAGGCGCGGCCCCAGCCAACGACCGCACGAAATCGAGCGACAATTCAACGACGGGAAGGTTGCCCGCGCCTCGCGCCATTCCATCCGACAAGACCAGGTCAATCGAGTCGCGGTATCCGCGCAGGATCGTTTCGGAAACGCGCATCGACACCGCACCCAGTTGCAGCAGTGCGAGCATGGCCACTGCCTCCATCTCCGGCCGAGCACTCACGCCCACTACAGAACCTTGCCGCACACCGGACTGCTCCAGCTTGCTCGCCATGCGCCTTACCGTGTCGGCAATGTCCCCAAACTTCAGCGTGCCACCGACGCTGACGACCGCCGGTGAGTCGGGCGTGCGGTCGGCGCACTCAAAGAATCGGACGACGGGGTTCATTGGCTACTTCTGGCGACGACGTCCCAAGGACACGGCGGCAACAGCCGCACCGGCAACCAGCAGGCCGCCCGCGACGAGCCCGATGGACCCGGCCTCAACACCGGTGTTGGCCAAACCGGAAAGGTCGGGGTTCACGGGGTCACCGATCGGGTCGAGGAACGCAATACCGTTGTCCGCGTCAAAATACAGGTTCATGAAGGCAACGCGAGCGGCATCACCGGTGTCGTCGGTTCCGTGCATTTTAAGCGCGACAATGTAGTTGCCCGTGACGGCTTCGGGGTATACGTCCAGGTCCCAATCGAACGTGCCGTCTGCCGAGATCCCGTTGGGGAATGACAACTCCAACCCGCTGGGGTTCCCCATGGAACTGACAATCAGGTTGAACCACAGCTCAGAGAACGAACCGTTGGGAACATCAGGCGCGTCGGCTCCAAGCTCAACGTACTGAACCGATTCCGGAACGAAGTCACCGAAAACGGTAGCGTTGGATGCGGGGAAATGTGCGGTGCCAGTCCGTCCGCCGGCGACGGCCACAGACGTGTCAATGACGATCGGGTCTAGCAATAGGTGCCCGGCATCGAGATGCGCGGCGGCCTCAAACTGAATCGAATCGATGTAGTCAGAACCGGTACTCGACTCGAAGAATCCCGTTGCCACCGTGTCGTCGCATACGACACCAACGATGGCTGGTGCATATGTGTCCACCAAAGGTTCCTGATCGGGGTCAAGACCGGCACCCAGCGTTTGACCGTCAATCAATTCTTCGTACGTTCCCGCAAATGCGTGGTGCGTGTTCGCTCCGGAACCGGTCGTCGTCCATCCCGCGTTCTCCGTGTCGATCCGGTACGCATGCAAATTGTCGATGTCATCAGTGAGCGAGAAGAACATTTGCTCTGCACCGGGGACGTCAGGGCCCAAGTCCTCAAGGTTGTCAACGTAAAAGCCTTGGGACACAACCAGCGAGACGTCGGCCGGACCGTCATAAGTCACGGTGTAATCGTGGGCGTCTATCGACTGCGTGGTGGTCAACGTAAAGTCACCTTTGCCATCACACGTTCCGGCGCCATCGGCGGACATAATCGGCGTGTAGCCACATCCAGCGAGCAGCGCGATAGGGACAACTGCGGCAAAAGCTGTGAAGCGTCGAATCGGGGACATTGTGCACCTTCCAGGGGTTACTCCGACACTAACGGTAAGCGGGCGGTTTACGGCAGGTCAAGCGACCCGTTTTTGATTGTGGTTGCCCGGAGGCGGCTATTCGGATTCAAGCCAGTCCGAGAATCTTTCCACCTCGCGTGTCGCCTGCTGCTTTGACCATAGAATCTCGAAACATTCGCTTAGCCATTTAGTCCGCTCAGCGATGATCTCTGCAGACCATCCATTAAGCGAACATAAGTCCCTCGTTATGTCCATCGTGCTGAGGTGGTAATGATCTTGCGCCTTATCGGAGAACAATTTTCGTTGTGCCTGCAGGTTCAATTTGACATCCAGTAAAGTCAAGTTTCCGATTGCCCCAACCGTGTTGTTGTATTCACTTGAATTAGGGTCAGAAAGGCCAAGAACCTGGGCCCAGTCGTCGTTGCCCGAGTTTGGGGCGATGTGTTCAAGGTGCAGGGTTGAGTCAAACGCAACGGGGTTTGCCCCACGCGTAATCGCGCGATTCGTGGCATGGAGAAGCGCTCGGCTAGCGAAAGCTGAATCACCTTCGGCAATCAAGTATTCTTCCGGATCAAGATTGATCGTGTCGATTTTCTCTTCCAGGGAACGTTGGACAATTGCCGCGGGCGACTTCTCGCGGATGCTTGTGCAGAGTTCCTGGAAGAAGTTCTCCAAAATTTGAGCGTTCATTCCCGCCATGACCCAGCGAAAACACATGACCCAGGTCAAGCGGACTATCTCGTTCCTTGTGGCGGTATCCATTGAACTCCGGAAGACCGCAAGCAAAAGGATCCGGTGTGATTTCATCAGACCATTGAGCAGTTCAATTTGATAAGCACAATCGCCACCCATGTTCGGTGTGATTAGCTTGGAATAAGTCTCTGACGCATCAATGAGATCGCTCCAGAAAGCTTGCGTTGCTTGTTTGCGTTCGATCGGGTCCTCGCGAGAAATTAGAGTCGTGACAATCGATACAACCTTCTTTTTCTGAACTTTCCCCTCCATTTCCGTCAGCAAATAGTGACGCATGAAGGACTCAGGATCACCCACGTTTTCTGCAACGGTTTCCCACTCATTTAGCACTCGCTGCTGAAGGGTCTCTTGGTCACGGTCGGTTAGATCGTGGCCTAAGTTTTTCATCACGTGGCCGCGCACAATGTCAGACGGCCCTAGGGCAAGTCCACGGTTGTTCAGTGTCAAAAATATCTCGAGCGATTCAGCGACGCTAGAAGTAGCAATCCTAAGGACAACGAACTTTTCAAACAGAGTGTCGAGGAGTTGATTGACTCTCGCTAGTTTCCCATCGTCTCCGTTGACTTTCTCAAGATCTTTGCGGACAAGTTCCCGGATGCTCCGCACGGCCTTTCTGAATGCGAGCGTGGTGTTTTTGTCGCGTGCCGGAACTTCGGCTTGTGTTTCAGGTTCAGAGATGACGCAGTTTTTCATCAGGTCGCGAAGAATTCGGTTCGAGGTGAACCTATGAACATCGACGCTAGATGGATCTGTGTAGAGAAAGTTCTGCGCTTTATCCAGGACTCGAACTTCACGGCCGCCCAAGGTAGCTGGAGGAATAGAGTGGTGGTCGAGCTTTTTGATCGCGTCTCGCAGTGCGGCAACCAAGATGAAGATAGTCGTCAGACGCTGCTGTCCATCAACCACCGCGAAACTGGTTCCGTTTGGATCGTCCGTTTGTTGCAGAATAAGGGTTCCAAAAAAATGGCGCTCCCCACTTCCGACTGTTTCTTTCAAATCTTCGAAAAACTCCTCAATATTCGCTTTCTCCCATTGGTAGGT
>CAJAKC010000038.1 GCA_903940225.1 uncultured Microbacteriaceae bacterium | reverse complement strand
CCGTCCGACCTGACCGCGGCGCAGGGCGGAATTCGTGTCGGTCTGGGAACCGACACCCACGCGTTTGGCGGATACGCGCCGTTGTGGCTCGGTTGCGTCGAATGGCCCGGTGAAATGGGTCTCGACGGGCATTCTGACGGTGATGCCGTCGCGCACGCGATCACCGACGCACTGCTACAAGGTGCCGGACTGGGCGATATTGGTTCGCGCTTCGGAACAAGTGACCCGCGCTACGCGGGGGCGCGCGGCGATGTTTTCATTCGCGGCGCACTGGAGGCGCTCGCGGCCGAAGGGCTCGAACCGCGCTCGGTGTCGGTCCAGATTGTCGGCAACAAGCCGAAGATCGGTCCGCGACGGGTCGAATTGGAACGGGTTCTGGCCGAAATCGTCGGCGCCCCCGTCTCGGTGAGTGCAACAACAACGGATGGGCTGGGCTTCACCGGCGAGGGTAAGGGAATCACCGCTATCGCCATCGCTCACGTCGCCAGCCGATAACGCTCGGTACGATTGGCAGGTGAGCATCCGCCTGTTCGATACCGTCACGCAAACGTTGCGTGAATTCGAGCCACGCGTTCCCGGAGCCGTCGGGATGTATGTCTGCGGCCCCACGGTTCAATCGTCGCCGCACATCGGGCACTTGCGCAGCGCGCTCACCTACGACCTCTGGCGTCGCTGGTTCACTTACCGGGGACTCACCGTCACCCTCGTGCGCAACGTCACCGACATCGATGACAAGATTCTTGCCGCGTCGGGCGCAGAAGAATGGTGGGCGCTCGCGTATCGAGTCGAGCGCGAATTTGCCGATGCGACGAACATCCTCGGAATTCTGCCCCCCACGTACGAGCCTCGTGCGACCGGACACATCGGTGACATGATCGCCCTCATCGAGAGGCTCATTGAGCGCGGGCACGCCTACGCAACCGACGATGGCAGCGGTGACGTCTATTTCTCCGTCAGCTCATGGCCCGACTACGGTCAGCTCACGCGGCAGTCGCCCGATGCGGTCGAAAACGACGAAGCGGCAGTCGACCGTGCCAAGAAAGACGCCCGAGACTTCGCCCTGTGGAAGGGACACAAGTCCGACGAACCCGAAACTGCCTCCTGGCCTTCACCGTGGGGTCACGGCCGCCCGGGTTGGCACATCGAATGCTCCGCGATGGCCTCCCGTTATCTCGGGAGTGCCTTCGATGTTCACGGCGGAGGACTCGATCTGCGTTTCCCGCACCACGAGAACGAGCTGGCGCAGTCACGTGCGGCCGGTGATGACTTTGCCACCACCTGGTTACACAACGGACTGGTGACCGTTGGCGGAAAGAAAATGTCCAAGTCGACGGGGAATGTCCTTGGGCTGGGCAATGTACTTGCAGAAACCGATTGGGTCACCGCGCGGTACCTCCTCCTCGCCGCGCACTATCGATCGCCGATGGACATCCACGACGGCGCGATTGCCGAGGCCGCGGCGGCCTGGGATCGTGTTCGCGGATTCGTCCAGCGCACGGCGGCGGCCGTTACCGATGGGACGGTCGTGCCCGAAGCATTCGCCGCGGCAATGGACGATGATCTCGCTGTGCCGATTGCCCTTTCCGTGTTGCACGACACCGTGCGCGCGGGAAATTCCGCGCTCGATGCGGGTACGGACGTCACCAGCCACGCCAACGCTGTCGCGGCAATGACGGCGGTACTGGGGCTCTCGGCCACGTCACCGAATTCCGGAGCGGCCCACGATGCATTGTCGGTGCTCATGGAGCGACTCATCGCCGAACGCAACGAAGCGCGGGAAACCAAAGATTGGGCGACTGCAGACCGCATTCGCGACGACCTCGATGCCGCGGGCATCACCGTCGAAGACGGAACCGACACCACCCGATGGAGCATCAATGGTTAAGCCAGGAAGACCCGGAGCCACGAGGGGAAAGAAGGGTCCGCTCAAGGGAACGGTGGCAAGAACCGACGCTCGCTCGAAGGCAAGGGGCCGACGCCGAAGGCGGAGGACCGTTCGTGGCACGTCGCGGGCAAGCGCAAAGCGTCGCAGGATCGCCTTGATGCCGCTCGTGAACGCCACGGCTCCAAACGACCGTCTGGTGGCTCGAAGTCGTCTACGAAACGCAAGGATTCGGACAATGAAATCCTCAACGGCCGAAACTCGGTGCTCGAGGCCCTGCGGACCGGCGTGCCAGCGACAACGCTGTATATCGCCGCCCGAGTAGAAGTTGACGATCGAGTCAAGGAGTCCATTGCGCTCGCGACCAAAAAGGGAATCGCGATTCTCGAAATCATGCGTCCCGAAATGGACCGACTCTGCAGTGAAGGCTCGGTTCACCAGGGAATCGCGCTGTCAGTTCCGCCCTACGAATACGGTCATCCGATGGATTTGTTGGACCATGTGCTCGGCCGCGGGGAAACCCCACTCTTCGTCGCGCTGGACGGCATCACCGACCCACGCAATCTCGGCGCCATCATCCGCAGCACCGCGGCGTTCGGGGGGCACGGCATCATCGTGCCACAGCGACGCAGTGTTGGCGTGACCGCCGCCGCGTGGAAAACGTCGGCCGGAGCAGCCGCGCGACTGCCCGTTGCAATGGCTGCAAACCTCAACCAGACGATCAAGGCGTTCAAAGAGCGTGGCGTCTTCGTGATTGGCCTCGACGGGGGCGGGTCGATGGACTTGCCCACTCTCGACATCGCCGACCGCCCGCTGCTCATTTTGGTGGGAAACGAAGGGAAGGGACTTTCGCGCCTCGTCGCGGAAAACTGTGACGCCATCGTCTCAATCCCGATCGGAGCGGCCACCGAATCGCTCAACGCGGGAATCGCCACCTCGATCGCGATGTATGAAATTGCCATGTTGCGCGGCAGTCACCGTTAGAGGTAACCCGGGTGACCCGCGCCCCGCGTCTCAAGTTGCCCCATTGGGTAACTTCGCTAAACTGTTGAAGTTATCGTCAGCGCGAGTTTTCGCCCCAACGTCAGGATGCACATGAACGCAGCGAAGCGCCCATCACGGAGTGAAGTCCGCGAGCAGGCTCGTCAGAAGGCCCGCGAAATTGGACAAAAGAGCTCGACTCGAAGCAAGCGACTCCGCTTCTTTACCCAAGCCGGCCTTGCCGTTGCCGCACTTGCCGTTATCGCAATTCTTGCCGCTGTGATTGTGGAAGGCACAAAGCCGGCGGGCCCTGGCCCGATAAACATGGCCAGTGATGGAATCAAGATAGGCACCGACTACAAGGCTGTTAGGACCGACGCACTCCCCGATGGCCTGGACCCTGTTGCAACCCCGACCAACCCAGCCGGGGTCGTTGACATCACCATTTTTGTCGATTATCTATGCCCCGTCTGTGGCGAGTTTGAAAAGGTCAACGGTCAAGCCATCAGCGACCTTGTCTCTACTGGAGCGGCAACGATCGAGATTCACCCCATTGCATTCCTCGATAACCGTTCACAGGGAACCCGATATTCGACGCGCGCAACCAACGCTGCTGCCTGTGTCGCCAATTACACTCCAGATGCGTTTTACGCGTTTCACAATCTCCTGTTCGCTAATCAGCCAGCCGAGAACACCCCGGGCCTCGATGACACAACGATTATCGGGCTGGCCACACAAGCGGGCGCCAACGAACAAGTGACCGAGTGCATCGATAACGGGGACTTTGTCGACTGGGTTGCAGCCAAAACCGAACGTGCCCTCAGCGGCGCGGTTGCCATCAACAACGTCGATCCGAGCTTCACGGGTGTTTCGGGAACCCCCACAGTTCTCATCAACGGTGTTTCTTTCGAATACTCGTATCCGTTCGACTCCGCTGAGTTTTTGGGTGCTGTTCAGGCAGCCTCCAGCAACTAATCAACACCGTCGAGACGGTAATCTGGTTGCAGCGCCGACTTAGCTCAGCTGGTAGAGCATCTGTCTTGTAAACAGAAGGTCACGAGTTCGAACCTCGTAGTCGGCTCGGCATTTAGCGAAGGGCAGAGCTAATGGCGGACAAATCCGCGGGCGAGATAGGGCGGAAGACTGGCGCGAACCTCACCGTGCTTGCACTGATTGCGGCGCTCGTCGCTGTCGCTTCATTTGCCGGCGGATTTTTTCTCGCCCCTGGCGGCAGTGCGACACCCGTCGAGACAGAAGCCGCACGGCCAGTCCCTGAGGCCCCTTTGCCGGGCTTTCCCGTTCGAACATGTTCTATTGCCGGTCAGGTTTCGGCGGCCCAGCTGGGCGATGCGACCGTGTATGTCCTCAACTCGAAGACGAACGATGTGTTGTTCCAGTTCGGCGCGAGCCCTACCGTGGCGATGGCGAGCGTCATGAAGGTAATCACCGCCGCAACGGCAATCCAGGTTCTCGGGTCGGACGCACGCCTCACCACGCGGGTAGTTGCAGGATCAACACCGGGAAGTGTGATCCTCATCGGCGGCGGGGACCCCACTCTCAGTGCGGGAAACGGATCCGTCTATTCCGGCGCTCCGACCGTAACGGACCTTGCCGCACAAACCGTCGTGGCTTATCAGGACGCGTTCCCCGACGCCGAGCCGATCACCCAAGTCATCGTAGATGTTTCCCTATTCCCCGTTGAGGACGCCTGGCACTCGTCGTGGCCAAAGAGCGAACGAACCAACGGATACCAGCCGCTCATCGTGCCACTGATGGTTGACGGTGATCGAGCAAACCCCACAAAAGCTACCAGTGCACGCTCGAAGGACCCCGTGGGGAAGGCCGCACGCGTGTTTGCCGATGCGTTGTTGGCCGCGGGTGCGGGCGACGGCGAATCGGACATCACCATCACCTATGGATCAGCGCCGGGTAATGCCACCGAGCTTGCGAGTGTCTCGTCCCAACCTGTTTCCAAACTCGTCAAGCAAATGCTCCCCTACTCCGACAACACACTCGCGGAGCTACTCTTGCGCGCGGTCTCCGTCAAGTTGGGACTCGGCGGCACCGCGAGCTCTCTTCAGCAAGCAGTCGTGAGCACGATGAAAACTCTCGACGCGGACTTCTCGGACGGAACGTTCATCGACGGTTCGGGCGAGTCTGCGAAAATCCGCATCAACCCCGCACCGCTCGCCGAACTTCTGGACACGATTTTCAACGATGAGGGTGAGCTTTCCGTGATTGCCAATAGTTTGCCCGTTGCGGGGAAGTCGGGGACCCTCAGCAGTCGATTTACCGGTGCCGCGAAAGTCGCGAGGGGGCACGTCACCGCAAAAACCGGATGGATATATGGCGTCTACGCGCTCGCTGGAAACATCGAGGCAGCCGATGGAACAAAGCTCATCGCAATCACCGTAGCAAGTGGCAAGGTGAAGGATTCCGCGAAGGCCGCTATCGACAAGGTTTTCGCAGCGGCATACTCCTGCGGCAACAACCTCGCGTCGTACTAGGGAACAGCGTGACTAGAGGACTGCTCGTCGTCGACGTACAAAACGATTTCACCGAAGGCGGTGCGCTCGCGTGCGAGGGAGGCGCTGCGATCGCGGAGGCAATCTCAGCGTTCATCGGCACTGAGCGCGAGCACTATGCCGTCATCGTTGCTTCACGCGATTGGCACAATCCGGATAGCGACAACGGAGGGCATTTCGCGGTTGCCCCCGATTGGGTCAATTCGTGGCCTGCCCACTGCGTCGCGGGCACGAGCGGCGCTGAGTACCACCGGGCAATCGATGGGGCACTTGTAGACGTCCATGTCCTCAAGGGCCAAGGATTGCCCGCGTATTCCGCGTTTGACGGGCGGACCAACGACGGACGCTCCATTACCGAGGTCCTCGTCGCCTATGGCGTTGACGGTGTCGACATCGTGGGCATCGCCACCGATTACTGTGTGCGAGCAACGGCACTCGATGCGATCGCGGCGGGGCTTGCGGTGACGGTCAAAGCCAATTTGTGTGTTGGCGTGAACCCGGCAACCTCCATCGCTGCCTTGGCGGAGCTTGCCGCGGGCGGGGTCATCATTGAGATTCAATAGCTGAACCCGGGACCCCACCTGATGTCCCGGAAACGAGGATGAGACCGACAAAAGCCGATCTCATCCTCGTGTCGGGGTAACAGGATTTGAACCTGCGACCTCGTCGTCCCGAACGACGCGCGCTACCAAACTGCGCCACACCCCGTAATTCGTCAAGAATAGCCGAAGTCTCGCGGCCGCAGGGTCACCAGGACGGCTTCAGGCGGGCACGCAAACCTCACCGGGGCGTATATCGAGGTGCCAACACCGGCACTGACGTTGAGAAACGCACTCCGGGCGTGATGATTCCAGACGGAAAGTCCGCGCGCGAGCGACACGGGAAGGTCACTGTTTGTGGTCAGTGCACCTATTCCGGGAATACACACCTGGCCGCCGTGCGTGTGCCCTGCAAAGATCGCGTCGACCCCGAGAGTCGTCAGGAAATTCAGCACGCGACGATAGGGAGCGTGTGTGACACCGAGAAATGTTCCGAGAGTGCGGGTTTCTGATTCGAGCACGGACTCAACCGCACCGGCGACAACGTCGAGCCGGTCGAGCCCAAGATGGGCGTCGTCGGTCCCCGCAAAAACGAGTCGTGATTCGTTGATGGTCAACAGTTCGCTGGCGTTGTTCAGATTCACCCAACCCTTTGCTGCGTAAAGGTCCTCGAGTTCCGCCCTGTCAAGGGGTTCACCCTGTTCGCGATAACTCGACGTTTTCCACACATACGAGAACGGGTTAGGGACGGTCGGTCCAAAATAGTCGTTTGAACCGTTCACGTAGACACCGGGGATCCCGTCGAAGGCTGAGAGCGCTGAGCGCAAGGCGGGAATAGCTTCGGTGTGTCCGAGCATGTCGCCCGTGGCGACGATGAGATCGGGCCGCAAGTCAACGAGTGACCGGATCCAGTCCATCTTTCGCGTCTGCCAAGGCGCCAAGTGCAGGTCGCTGAGGTGGAGAACTCGAATGGGTCGTGCGCCGGGCTCGAGAACATCCATTGATTCGTGCCGAACCCCGAATGCATTGCGTTCGATCAGCGAGGCGTATGCAAGTACACCGGCCCCCAAGGCGACTGCGCCGGCGAGTACTCGCTGTGCGATCATCCGTTTTCGCACGTTTCGCGAAGAATGCTTATTCGCCAGTAACTGTTAATTCGCAGTTCGGCACCCGCTGCAGGGTATTGCGAGATAACGGACCCAATCAAGGGATCAGCCGGGTCAGCTGCCTCTTCGCATCGCAATCGGGGGCTTGTTGCTCCGAGGTTCTGCATCGCAGCCTCGGCTGCCTCCTGCGTGAACAACGTCGTGATGAAGTCGGGCATGATGAATGTCGCAATTTGCAGTGATGGGGTGAGCGTGATGGTCATTCCCTGAGCGAGCTTGGACCCTTCGGCCGGATCAGACATGACGACAAGTCCGCTCGCGAGATCGGATTCCATCGTCGGACCCACCGCAACCTCGAATCCGAGTCCTTTGAGTAGCGTTGTTGCAGCTTCGACCGTGAGCCCGCGAAGCGAAGGAACGGTCACGCTGGAGCCAGCGAGCATCTTCGAGGGAGGAGTCGGCCAATTTTTCTCGCCGGTGTACATCTTGTTGGCCGCTCGCATGACGGTGGCCATAATCCTGTGCCGGAACTGTGCACCTCCGGGGAACTGCCGCATCGGATACTTGCCAACGATGTTGCCGACCCACACGACACTCGCAACGCGTGACGTTGAGGTGACAATCCAGGTCTGGTTTGATGAGTCAGTTGTGCCCGTTTTACCAAAAATCGGGACTCCGTCGCGAGGGTTCGACGCGGAACCTGTACCGCCCGACATGACTCGCTTCATCGCATAAATTGCTCCGTGTGCAACATCGGGCGAAATCCCTTGGGAGCACTTCGGGGTTTGACCAGGGAGTTCCTCGCCGGTGGGCCCGACGACATAGTTGAGAACAATCGGTGCACAGTATTTGCCATCATTGGCCATCCCGGCAAATGCTGCGGCAAGGCTGATGGGCGCGAGTTCGTTAGTACCGAGGATTGCCGACGGGTTAGTTTTCAGCGTGCGATTGTCGGCTCGGTGAACGCCGAGAGATATCGCGGCTTGACGAATCGCGCACTGGTCAAGTTTTTCTCCGATGGACGCAAACGCAGAGTTTATCGACGCTCGCGTGGCGTCCAAGACAGACACGGCCTTTGGCGCCTTGGCGTCGTTCCTGAACTCCCATTTGCCACCCCAGGGGCCGCCGCCGTCGGTGCAGGTGTCGAGGTATTGCGATTGGTCTTTGGTGAATTCAGAAGCGTCGACCAGCTCGTTGAGCCCATGACCCGCCTGTAACCATGCAAGAAGGCCAAAAATTTTGTAGGTTGAACCGGTTTGAAATCCGCTGGAGCCACCGTAGTCGCGGTCGGTCGCAAAATTCACAGCGGAAGAGTCCTTACCGCCACCCTGGAGGGTATCGTTGAACAGCTTGTTATTCGTCATCGTGAGGACGCGCCCAGTTCCGACCTCTAGTGATACTTCAGCGGCACCGATCTTTGGCTTGGTTTCATTCTTGGGGACGATCCAGGTCTTTTTCTGAGCAATCACCTGGAGCTTGTAGTTCATCGTCGTATACAGTTTGTAGCCGCCGATGTGCCAGTTGCTGAGGCGTTCTTCCGGGGTAGTTCCGAGCGCTTCGAAGTTGGTGACATTTTTGACGACGTAGTCGCAGAACCATTTCGCGTATTTGTCCGCCGCGATGCAGCCGGACAGTGGCTCGGTCAGGTGCACGAAGTTCTCGTCCACGGGGATGGCGATGGCTTCCGCGTATTGGGCGTCGGTGATGTACCCCTCGTCGTGCATCGCGGCCAATACAACATCACGGCGGGCTTGGTTCGCTTCAAAGTTCGCTGGGTCAGAAAGGTTGCGCAGCATCGGGTACTGGACGATGGCAATGAGCGATGCCGCTTCGGCGACCGTCACGTCCGCCGCTGATTTACCAAAATACAGTTGGGCAGCGGACTCGACCCCATACGTGTTTCCGCCGAAGCTGGAGATATTGAGATACGCGAGCAGGATCTGTTCCTTGCCGTACCGTTTTTCGAGGCCCAGGGCTAACTTGATTTCCTTGAATTTCCGCTGGAACGAGGTGGCGGTGGCCTCTGCGTAGGCGGCCGTCCGTTCTTCTTCGGTCGGTAGCGCCTCCGCGCGTTGGACGTATACGTTCTTAATGACCTGCATTGTCAGAGTCGACGCGCCCGACTGAACCCCACCGGAAACCACGTTGCCGAACGCTGCGCGGACGATACCTTGAAGGTCCACTCCGCGGTGTTCGTAGAATCGGCGGTCTTCACCGGCGACAGCAGCATCCTTGAGGAACTGGGAGACGCCATCCCACCCGACCTCTTTACGGTTCTGCCAGTACACCGACGCGATCTTGAGGTACCCGTTGGCCGGATCTTCATCGGTTTGGGCGTAAATGTCGTTCGTTTGCGCAAGCTGGTCGAGTGCTATGAAGTCGGGCATCGTGTCAAACACTCCAACGGTGTTTTTAAGCGTGACGCCACTTATGGCCATGAGTGGCGTCAGCATCACGGCGACCATCACTCCGGCGAGACTGGAGACAAGTCCCAGACCAATCCAGGAACCGACGCGCGGAGTGAATCGTGACAACCAGTTCGACATAGAATCAAGATTACCCAGTGAACCTATGAAACACCGAAACGAGGCACCCGATATGCGTTGGGAATACGCGACGACGCCGTTGATCATCCACAACACCACACAGATTCTGAACTCGTGGGGAGACGACGGATGGGAACTCATCACCGTGATTAACGGCCCCGAGGGCGGTCTGGTTGCCTATTTCAAACGTCCCGTTTCGGCCTAGGAGAAAATCATGAGTGTCACTGATCGTTTGGCCGAACTCGGCCTTTCCATCCCCGAAGTTGCGAAGCCCGTCGCCTCGTACGTGCCGGCAACCATCGCGGGGAACCTTGTCTTTACGGCCGGCCAATTACCGTTCGTCGACGGTCAGTTGCCGGCGACGGGCAAGGTTGGCACCGAGGTGTCCGCCGAAGACGCACAGGGTTATGCCCGCACCGCTGTGCTGAACGCGCTCGCCGCGGTGGAAACGGCAATCGGTTCGGTCGATCGCATCACGCGAATAGTCAAATTGGTTGTTTTTGTGGCGTCGGCTCCCGAATTCTCGGGCCAGCCCGCTGTCGCTAACGGCGCGAGCGACACCCTGGTTGAGATTTTCGGAGAGGCGGGGCGCCACGCTCGCAGCGCTGTGGGAGTCGCTGTCCTGCCGCTGGATGCGCCCGTCGAGCTCGAACTCATCATCGAATTCGCGTAGTCCACACCCGACGTGTCGGGGCTTTAGTGCACCGAGGCGAGCCAAGCTGATCGCCGCTGGAAACATCTCCCGATGATGGGGGGATGGAGAATTGGCGCGCCGACCTCGGACCGCTCGCAACGGTGATCACCGCCGCAACCCGGGACCTGTGTGTCGATGGTGGTGGGCGGGTTTGGACAGACGACGGCAGGGGCTTTCAGGAATCGTCCATCGGCCTCACTCCAGCCGATGTTCGCCGAATCGGTGTTTCCTTGATCGAAGCGGCGGGTGGCCGAGTCGACGACGCACAGCCCGTCGGAGATGCGGCCCTGTCCGGACGCGTCAGAGTTCACCTGGCGCTCCCTCCCGTGGCGCGAACCGGGCCGTTGCTTTCGCTTCGATTCCCCGCCCTCGATGCGTTGGGGATTGACTCTTTTCGCTTTGCGGCAGGTATCGATCCGTCAGAATTCGCCGGAAACACGACCCTCATCGCCGGAATCACCGGCAGCGGCAAGACAACTTTGGCATCGGCGATTATTGACTCGTTACCCGCGGCCCATCGAGTAGTCATCGTCGAGGATCTTGCGGAGTTGAATCCGCAACATCCCCACACGGTCCACTTGACGACCCGACCCGCCAACGCCGACGGAGGCGGTGCGGTGAGCTTGGCGGCACTTGTGCGGGAATCGCTGCGGATGAGACCCGATTCGCTCGTCGTTGGCGAAGTGCGTGGGCCCGAGATTCGGGATTTTCTCAGCGCAGTGACGGCGGGACATCACGGTCTCTCCACGATTCATGCGGCAAGCCTTGACGAGGTCGCGACACGCGTCACGATTCTGGCGCTTCTCGCCGGCATTCCTCGAGAAGCGATTGCGCAACTTGTCGCTGCCGCCATTCCATTCGTCGCGCACTGTGAACGAGTGGGACCACGAGTCACCGTCACCGCTGGCCGATTTCGAGCAGAGGGCGCTGACCTGAGAATCGAGTCCCTGTGAGCGGGATTCGGGTGTTGTCGGCGGGGTTGACCGCGGGCCTGCCCCTCGAACGCGCTCTCGCCCTGAGCGATATCGGCGGCGAAGCCGAACGGGGTAGCGTCGCCGACATTCTTGAACTCGCCCGACACACGGGCGTTCCGCGCGCCCGAGTTCTGACCGACCTCGCGGATTCACTGGACGAGGCCGAAAGTCGCGTTGGTGCAATTTCTGCCGCGTCGGCCTCTGCTCGACAGACAATCCGCATACTCACTCTGTTGCCACTCGCGACGGCGGTGGCCGCGCAGTGGTTCGGTTTCGACGTCATTCGGGTGCTGACCGCGACGCCCCTTGGCTGGACGTGTCTTGTGCTGGGCACCGGAATGACGGTCGCAGCGCGGAAGTGGATGGCGAGCATTCAGAAACGGATGCCCAATCCCTCACATCATCTTGGGTTGATTCTCGCTCTCGCGGCGGGCATTGCGCGGTCGAGCGGTCTCACCGCCACCCACCGACAGGCACTCAGTCAGCTTGCGCAGAAATGGGGAACCGAGGCGGAACTGGTCGACATCGATCGTCACCGCCGGTTATCCGTCGAAACGGGGGTTCCCATCGCCGGTCTACTCACCGTGGAGGCAGAACTTGTGCGACGGCGAGCCAGCGCGAGTGTTCGACACGCCATCGAATTACTGCCGGGCCGGCTCCTCGCGCCGGTCGGCGCCTGCCTCTTTCCCGCGTTCATCGTGACTACGGTCATTCCCGTCGTCGCATCGATGATTGGGGATTTCGTTGCTTAGTTAACTTGCCCGTCGATAATTCGAATCACCGTCGTATCGAGCAACGTTGTCGTGTCGCCGATTTCACGGCCCTCGGCGATGTCTCGAAGCAAACGCCGCATGATCTTTCCGGAGCGCGTCTTGGGCAGGTCTTCGACGAGGTAAATGTCACGCGGGCGAGCGATTGCACCAATCTCATGCACGACGTGTGCCTTGAGTTCCGCAATCTCATCCTCGGTGCTGATGATGTCTTTCGCGCGTTTTTTCAGAACGACGAACGCAACAATCGCCTGGCCCGTGGTGTCGTCGTGTGCCCCGACCACCGCCGCCTCGGCGACGGACTGATTCGAGACGAGCGCGGATTCGATTTCCATGGTGGACAGGCGATGACCGGAGACGTTCATGACGTCATCGACACGACCAAGCAGCCAGACGTCCCCGTCGGAATCGAGATGGGCGCCGTCGCCAGCGAAATAGGTGCCGGGAAAGGTCGACCAATACGTTTCCGCATAGCGCTCGGGGTCTTTCCAGATTCCGCGCAGCATCGACGGCCAGGGTTCGGTGATGACCAGCAAACCACCCGCTGGGGCGCCCACCGGCACTCCACTGTCGTCGAGGACATCGACGGATATTCCCGGGAGAGGAACTTGGGCGCTTCCCGGTTTCGTTGTGGTGATGCCGGGCAGAGCGGAAATCATTATTGCGCCCGTTTCGGTTTGCCACCAGGTGTCAACGATGGGACAGGTGTTTCCACCGATCACGTCGCGGTACCACATCCACGCTTCGGGGTTGATGGGTTCACCGACAGACCCCAACAGTCGCAGCGACGACAAATCGCGCGCCTGCGGAATCTCGCGCCCCGCTTTCATGAACGAGCGGATAGCGGTCGGAGCGGTGTAGAAAATGGACACCTTGTACTTCTCGATGATGTCCCACCAACGGCCCGGCGCAGGGAAGTCGGGGGTGCCTTCGTAAATCACTTGGGTCGCGCCATTCGCCAGGGGACCGTAGACCACGTAAGAGTGGCCGGTGATCCAGCCGATGTCGGCGGTGCACCAATAGACGTCGGTTTCGGGGTGGAGGTCAAAGACGTTGCGGTGGGTGAACGCCGCCTGTGTCAGGTAACCACCCGACGTGTGCAGGATTCCTTTCGGCTTGCCGGTCGTTCCCGAGGTGTACAGGATGAAGAGCGGATTTTCGGCGGGGAATCCCTGGGCGATGTGGTCGTCCGACATCGGCGCCATTTCCTCGTGCCACCACAGGTCGCGGCCCTCGGTCCACGCAATCTCGTTTCCCCCGCGCTTGACGACGAGAACCTTTTCGACGGTGGGGGATTCGGCGACCGCCTCATCGACGGCGTCTTTAAGGTTGAACACGGCACCCTTGCGGTACCCGCCGTCGGCGGTGACGACGAGTTTTGCCTCGGCGTCCTCGATTCGAGCACGCAGACTTTCAGCGGAAAATCCGCCAAAGACGACGGAGTGAATTGCTCCCACGCGGGCACACGCCAACATCGCCACGACCGCCTCGGGAATGAGGGGCATATAGATGGCGACACGATCGCCGCGGCTGACACCGAGACTGGCAAGCAGGTTTGCGGCCTTCCGAACCTCTTCGGTCAGTTCGCGATAGGTCAGATCGCGCGAGTCACCCGGTTCGCCCTCGAAATGGATTGCGACACGGTCTCCTAGTCCCGCTTCGATGTGGCGGTCGAGGCAGTTGTACGCAACGTTGATCTCTCCGTCGCCGAACCATCGTGCGACGGGTGCGTGGGACCAGTCGAGCACCTCGGTGAACGGCGTGTGCCAATGCAACCACCGCGCTTGGTCGGCCCAGAATTCGAGGCGATCGGATTGTGCCTGCTCGTAAATCTCTGGCTGCGCGATTGCGTTGGCCGCAAACGCAGCAGGCGGGGGGAAACGTCGGTCCTCGTTAAGGAGGCTGTCGATTGTTGTATTGGACATCGTCGTCCTTTGCAGTGTTCGCTATAGCGCTAAGGGGAGGGCATTAGCAATACTATTGCGCCCAATTCCGCGCTTCTCCGAAAGAGATTACACAAACAGTTCGCGGTGCTGAGCCAACGTGACGCGCGTTCGGCGAATGTGAGCCTCTAGCGCGAGCTCTGCCTCGCGCGAATCTTTGCGCACAATTCCATCCAGAATGAGTTTGTGCTCGATGTGAGTGATGTCGGAGTTTGCAAAATCGTTGAGGTTTGCGAAGGCGCGGCGGTAATGCTGAGTGGTGTTCCAAATTCGAACGACAAAATCCTTGAGAATTCCATCGTCGGCTCCCGCATACGACAAAAGGTGAAATTCACGGTCGAGTCGGAGGAAACTTTCCACATCGGTGGTTTTCGCAATCTCGTCCACCAACTGGGTCAGCCGTTGAATGTGGACACTCGTCAAATGCGGGATGCTCTTGGAAATAAGGAGTGGCTCAAGCCGTTCGCGCACCAAATACGCTTCAACACATTCGCTCTCGGACAGTTTAGAAACCCACGCACCGGAATTCGGCTTCAGGGTTACAAGACCGTCCCCCTCGAGCAGTCGAAGAGCATCACGAACCGGCTGCCGACTTGCCCCGAATCGCTCGGCAACATCTTCTTGGACTATTCGTTCTCCGGGAGCGAGAATTCCGCTGAGAATCTCCGCCCTCAACGCTGCGGCTACTCTGCTGGGCGAGCTGGATGCCACAGCTTTACCTTTGCTTCCTTTTCGTAGGCCTTGCCGTTGGGGTAGCTGCATAATTCGAATTGCATCCCCCACGGGCTCAAGAAGTAGACCCACGTTTGCCCCAGGCTTGCGTTCGAGCTGTTGGTCTTGTCGCCCAACACGCGAATCCCGTTTTCTGTGAGATACGCAATCGCCGCATCGATGTCGTCCACGTAAAAACACAAGTGGTGCCCGCCGATGTCGCTATTGCGAGGTTGTGGTCGAGGGCCATCCGGGTCAGCCGAAATGTACTCGAAGATCTCGAAGTTGGACCCGAATTCACAGCGGAAGAAACGAATCTGTTTCATGATCGTGCGAGGGTGCACATTGAGGTGTTCTGCCATCCAGTCGTCGTCACTCTGGAAAGGTCCGAGCTGATAAACCAGTTCGCAACCGATGATGTCTCGAAAGAAAACCGTTGCTTCCTCGATGTCGGGCACAGTAAATCCGATATGGTCCGTGCCCCGTAAACCAGGGATTCCTGAGCTCACAACGACTCCTCAATGTTCTGACTGGATACAGTCTGACGCATGAAAGACGAATTTATCCGTATTTCTTCAATTTTATTTGCCAATTGGATACATTTTGCTATTCTAGGGTGAGGTAATCCACCGAAAACTGTCCCTACCCCGCATTGGAGTCAATGATGACCGAGAGAATCGAACTCTCCCCGAAAGAGCCGTGGGTAGAACTTCGCACCACACCGGAAGATTGGCGTGACGCCGACCCGCACCTTCTGGAGACCATGCTCGGGCAGATGCACCTCATTCGTGCATTCGAAGAAACGGTTCTGCAACTTGCGGGAGAAGGTTTGGTTCACGGACCCGCGCACTCGAGCATTGGTCAAGAGGGTGGCGCCGTTGGCTCCATCGTGGGTCTCCGCGCCACCGACGCGGTTAACGGTTCACACCGCGGTCACCACCAATTCTTGGCAAAGGCGATTGGCTACGTGACACCCGACGGTCTGGATTGCACCAATCTCGTGACGGAACCAATTCAAACCGTCCTTCAGCGCACGCTGGCGGAGATTTTAGGCTTGGCACAGGGCTATTGCAGCGGTCGAGGCGGCTCAATGCACTTGCAGTGGAAAGAGGCGGGCGCTCTCGGCACCAACGCCATTGTTGGTGGTGGTGTTCCGCTTGGCGCCGGCAACGCGTGGGCACAGCAGCACTCGGGCACCAGCGATCTGACCGTCAGCTATTTCGGAGACGGCGCGGTGAACATCGGCTCCGTCCTAGAAACGATGAATCTGACCGCCGCGTGGGATATCCCGCTGGTCTTCTTCATTGAGAACAATCTTTACGCCGTGTCAACCCACGTTTCAGAAGTCACCGCAGAAGAACGGCTGTCTGGTCGTGGCACTGGTTTCGGAATCCCCAGCTGGCGTGTCGATGGAATGGATCCGCTGGCCGTTTACCTTGCGATGCAAGAAATTGAGGCGCACACGCGTGCGGGTAACGGACCGGCCGTTATTGAGGCGGAGGTGTACCGATTTTTCCACCAAAATGGCCCCTTCCCGGGTAGCGCGTTTGGGTATCGACCCAAGGACGAGGAAGAGGAGTGGCGCGGGCGAGACCCGTTGACCCGTGTTGCCAACGAGATGATCGCGCTTGGATTGATCGATGAGGATCAGGTGAATGGCGTTCGAGCTCAGGCGCAGGCGGCTATGGAGCGAGCCGTGAACGAGTTGCTGGAGGCTGACCCCGCTGGAAAACCCGGTTCTCGTCGAATTCGTGCGGAGTTGTGGCCCAGTGCCGACTTCGTCAACGTTGGTGTTCGTGGCGACGCGTCAGAGTTGACCGGTGCTCGAACGGAAGAGTTCGCCTCGCACACGGGAGAAAAAGAAGAAGTACGTTTCGTTGATGCGGTGGCGGCGGTCATGGACCGGCGAATGGAAACCGACTCCCGAATCGTGGTGCTGGGTGAAGACGTGCACCGCTTGAAGGGTGGCACAAATGGGGCTACGAAGGGTCTGGTCGAGAAGTATCCGAACAGAATCCTGGGCACGCCCATCAGTGAAAACGCTTTCGCCGGACTCGGCGGGGGCATGGCGTTAGACGGTCGTTTTCGCCCGGTCATCGAATTCATGTACCCCGACTTCATGTGGGTAGCAGCGGACCAGGTCTTCAACCAGATCGGCAAAGCGCGCCACATGTTTGGCGGCGGTGCATCGGTTCCCGTGGTGATTCGCACCAAGGTTGCGATGGGCTCTGGATATGGGTCTCAGCACCTCATGGACCCAGCGGGTATTTTTGCAACTTCACCAGGGTGGCGGATTGTTGCTGCGTCCAACCCGTTTGACTACATCGGTTTGATGAACGCCGCACTTGCACTTGAGGATCCGGTGCTCGTGATTGAGCACGTTGACCTTTATGCGTCAAAAGGTGAGATTGCAGTTGGCGATTTGGATTATCAAATCCCATTTAGCAAAGCCGCCATCAAACGTGCCGGAAACGACCTCACCGTCCTCACCTATCTTTCGATGGTGAGCCACTCGCTCGAGGCCGTCGAACAAACCGGGATTGATGCCGAAGTGATCGACCTGCGGTGGCTAGACCGCGCCAGCAT
Organism: uncultured Microbacteriaceae bacterium; assembly: GCA_903940225.1. Taxonomy (GTDB): domain Bacteria; phylum Actinomycetota; class Actinomycetes; order Actinomycetales; family Microbacteriaceae; genus MWH-TA3. The sequence continues at coordinate 11,333 of CAJAKC010000038.1, read as the reverse complement.
TGACTGGTCAACCATCGAAGACAGCATCAAGAAGACCAATGCGGTGATGATTGTTGAGCAGGGTGCACAGGGTACGAGTTACGGCAGCTGGCTGGCTGATGAAATTCAGCGGCGATACTTTGATTACCTCGATCAGCCGGTGCAGCGCGTGCACGGTGGTGAAGCATCGCCGAGCATTTCCAAGGTTCTTGAGCGTGCGGCGATCGCGAAAACCGAAGAAGTTGTTGCGGGATTGAGAAACGCCGCAGCGGGATTTGGAAAAAACTGATGGCGACTCTCGTGACAATGCCGGAGGTCGCGGCCGGCGCAACCGAAGTGGTGCTGTCGAAGTGGCGCGTCGCTGTGGGGGCAGTGGTCAAAGTCGGTGACGTCATCGCCGACATGGAAACCGAGAAGGCCGTTGTTGACTACGCCTGTGATGCGGAAGGCACCGTCCATAAGATTCTCGTGGCCGAAGGCGCTTCCGTCGATGTCGGAACACCGATCATGGTTTTGCTCAGTGCGGGCGAAGACGGCGCCGCAGGCGAGGCGCTGCTAGGAGGTGAGGCCGCCGTTCAGAGCGAGATTGCTGTTGATGCGCCTGACGCGGCTCCCATCGTGGCGTCGGTTGCCGCCTCGCCCGTATCGTCGTCGGCGCCCGAGGGCTCTCGTCAATTTGTCAGCCCAATTGTGCGCAAGTTAGCGCGCGAGAATGGCATCGAGCTGGCGAACGTTGTCGGCACCGGACCGCTGGGTCGCGTGGTGCGTCGAGACCTGGAGAGCGTCGCACAAAGGGGAGACTCGGCTACCACCGCGGCCGCGTCGTACTCAACGAGCTCAGAACTTGCCACACAAGAGCACTCCAGCGTGTACGCGACAATCCCGCACACTCGAATGCGCCAGGCGATTGCGCGTCGACTCACCGAGAGCAAGTCAACGGTCCCGCACTTTTATGTCACAGCGGACTGCAAGGTCGACATGTTGCTAGAACTTCGCAAGTCCATAAACGAAACGTCACCCGTAAAGATTTCCGTGAATGACTTCGTTGTGAAGGCCGTGGCAAGTGCGCTCATGGATGTTCCCGATGCAAACGTGGTGTGGAATCCCGAGGCCATGCACAAATATGAATCAGCAGATATTTCCATCGCCGTAACCACAGAAGGCGGGCTGTTCACTCCGGTTATTCGGGGAGTGGAAAAGCGTTCGCTCAGCAACGTGAGCATGGAAATTTCTGAGCTGGCCGCCCGCGCGCGCGCCGGTAAGTTGCGTCAAGACGAACTCGAAGGTGGAAGCTTTGCCGTGAGCAATCTGGGAATGTTCGGCACGAAGGAATTCAGTGCAATCTTGAATCCACCACAGTCTGGAATCTTGGCCGTTGGCGCCGCATCACAGCGAGCAATTGTTGAGGAAGGCCACATTGTCATTGCCAACGTCATGACGGTAACGCTGTCGGCCGATCATCGTGCCGTGGACGGTGCGTTGGCTGCTCAGTGGATGTCAGCTTTTGTGGCGCGAATTGAGAATCCGCTCAGCATGTTGGTCTAGGAATCGGGGCTACGACGCACGGTCGTTTGCATTACGACTTTTTGCGTCGCCCATCGCGTTCAGCACGTCAACCGCAGACTTTGCGGGAAGAGACGGCGTCGCCGATTTTGCAGGACCGAGGTTACTGAGGTCGAGGTTATTTGCTTCCTTGTTACCAATCACAAACCAAATTCCACGCGCTGGCTTCGCCGAATTGTTTTCGAACATGTGCAAACGATTTGCGTCGAAGCTAAACGAATCTCCGGGATAAATCTCGTGCACATCATTTTCAATTCGCAGAGTTAGGGTGCCTTCGATGATTAATCCATACTCGATTGCGTCGTGACGCATCATTTTGCCTTCAACCGAACTCGAACTGCCCGGTTCGTAGGTAACCATGAGCGGGTCGGCATCATCGCGCCCACCGTCGGCCAAGCGCTCCCACACGACACCGTTTTCCATCTCGATCACGGGATTCTCGTTGCGGCGCTGCACGATCCCGTGATGTCCATCTTCGTAGCCAAGGTCGTCCGACGATTTGCCAACTGACTGACTGATTCCCTTCATCAGTCCATCAAGTGAAACGCCTAGGTGGTTCACCAGCGCGTACAGGGTCGAAACCGACGGCTGAGTCTTCCCGGTTTCGACTTGAGAAAGGAGGCTGGCCGAAACTCCAATTGCGGAAGCGACGTTCCTCAGGCTCAACTTGCGCGCAAGGCGGACTCGGCGCAGCTCCTCGCCAATTGCAAAATGCATCGATTCCCCTTTTGTGCGCTGGAACCGGACGGCCAGGCAATTTACAACAACCATACAGAGAAGTACTCCATTTTTCATTCTTGTTCACAAAAATGGGCAAAAATGCGCTAAATTTCTGCGGTTTGTTTAGTCAAACTGCACATAAACTGTAATTAATCGTTAGGGCGGGAAGGCCACATGAAACTCAACACCGGCTTAGGCCACCTCAGTTATTCGACGCTCGTTCACCCCGGGGACACCTGGGCTGAGATGAATGCCAGCCTTCGCGAGTTCGTCCCACAGGTCAAAAAGAGAGTCTCTCCGAACGCGCCTTTTGCCGTGTCGCTGCGCATTTCGGCTTCGTCGGCCAAGACACTCACGGACAGTGGTGCTGAACGCAGGGCGCTTGCGGAATTCCTCGCCCAGGAGGACCTCTACGTGTACACCGTGAACGCGTTCCCGTACGGCCCATTCAAAGGCGAGATTGTCATGGAGCGGGTATACGAGCCAGACTGGACCACTGATGATCGCGTTAACTACACAAACTCGGTCGCAGACATCCTGGCCGAGATTTCGCCGGCCACGGTGAACCCGTCGATTCAGACTGCACCACTGGCATTCAAACCAAATGTTGCGGGAGAGAAATACATCACGATGTTCACCCGCAACGTGTTTCGAGTGGTTGCGCACTTGCTCGAGCTCGAGGGCCGCACCGGGCGCCGCGTGAAGCTTGCCATTGAACCGGAGCCCGCGTGTTATCTCGAAACCACCGACGAGACGATCGAGTGGTTCACGGATCGCATTTATTCTCCGGCCGGCATCACCGAACTAGCTGAGGTGGCGAACATCCCCCGCAGTGAGGCGGAAGGGGCGATTCGCCGTTACCTTGGAATTGTTTTTGACATCGGTCACCAGTCAGTTGGTTTTGAAAACATCACTGACTCGCTGAACAAGATTGTTGGCGCAGGGATTCCCATCTTCAAACTTCAAGAGGCATCATCGCTGTGGGTGGAAGAACTCACCCACGACAAGATCGCCGCACTTCGTCGCTTCACGGACACCATTTATCTCAGCCAGACGTCGCTTAAACAAAACGGCACGATCACCAAGTTCCTCAACCTGGGCGACGCACTCGATGCTTTCGAAGCAAATCCGGTACCCAGTGAAATGCGCACGCACTTTCACGTGCCCGTATTTCTCGAGGAGCTCGGACCATTTCGCACCACCCGTTTTGGGGTTCAGGAGGCTCTCGCCATGCACCGTGCAACACCGCTGTCGGACCACCTGGAAATCGAAACGTACACGTGGGATGTTCTGCCACCGGAGTTGAAGACGGGCGACATTATTGAATATGTCAGCCGAGAACTCGAATTTGTCCTCGACGAGTTGGGTGGATGACCCATGGTAAGCACAACACGCGTTTCGATCATTGGGCTTGGCTCGATGGGAACAGCGATGGCGCACCGGCTGCTCGACCAGGGCCTGGACCTAGACTTCTGGAACCGATCGGACAAGGACGTCGGGGACCTTCTCGATAAAGGCGCGCGCAAGACGCCTCTCGACGAGGTGTTTCATAACGACTTCATCATTTCCCTGCTCAGTAATGATGCGGCAGCTCTGGATGTTTTCAGCGACCGGCAACTAGCACAGGCGAAGCCCGGGGCCATCCACATCAATATGTCGACGCTCAGTCCCGCCGCGTCGGAGACTTTGGCTGCGCGTCACCATGAACATGGGATTGGTTACATTGCTGCGCCAGTGCTTGGCCGGCCCATTGCCATCACCAACGGCACGCTGCTTGTTGTCGCTGCCGGGAAAGCGGACGATGTCGCCGCCGCCAGCGTGATTTTCGACAAGGTGTCAGCACGGCACTGGAATGTCGGGGAAGACCACTCAAAATCAAACTTTGTAAAACTCGGCGTTAATTACAACTTGATTCACGCACTCCAAGCGATCGGGGAGTCCGTTGCGCTAGTTGAATCCGCCGGCGTGGACGCTAACACTTTTATGGAGATTCTCACCCACACGGCCTTTACGGGATCGGCTTACGCCGGTTATGGGCCGATGATTGTCAACCGCAGGTACACACCCCGTGGTTTTTCGATGGAATTGGGGCTCAAGGACGTGAAGCTTGTTGAGGACGCGGCAGCCGATTTAGGACTGACACTGCCGGTGGCCGCCGTGCTGCACAAACTCTTTGAGCAGGCAATAGACGACCCGGACGTCAGTGACCTCGACTGGTCGGCAGTCGCGGAACTGACGCGGCAAAAGAAGATTCGCTAGCTATTCACGCCTTGTTGAGTCGTGTTTTTCTGGTTCGCGCCACGCTATAGACGATCGCCGCAATCAGGATGAGCCCCGCCTGCAACCAGTACTGCCATTTTTGGTCGAGGTCGAGGAACACGGTGGCGTTGAGCACCTGAATCAACAGAATCGACCCCATCAGCGTACCGATGTAGGTTCCGCGTCCGCCCATCAGTGAGGTTCCACCGAGGACAACTGCCGTAATTCCCGTGAGGGTGTACGTCACGCCCTGAGTAGCGTCACCGATGCCCAGTTGGACTGTGAGCAGAATCGACCCCAAGAATACGAACAACGAAGAGACGACATAAGCGCCGATGATCGATCGGTTGACGTTGATTCCGATTTGGCGGGCCGACTCCTCATTCGACCCAACAGCGCGGAGGCTCCAACCCCAGCGAGACTTTCGAAGGAGATATTCCATGCCAACTGCCGCGATTGCAGCGGCGATGAAAACGTAAGGAATTGGGCCGAGGGTCGACTTGAGAGCGTCGGCAATCGCCCTGCTGACCAAGCCGCCTGGCTCCGGCCGCAAGATGAAGGCGAAGCCACCGATAGCGATGTAGGTCGTGAGGGTCGCGGCAATTGCCGTGAATTTGACGTACCTAATGAGCGAACTGTTTATCAAACCGACTAACGCCGCTACCAACGCCATTGTCACAAGTCCCATGAGCACTGCGGTCAGTGGGGATTCGTCCGTGAAATAGAAGGACGCAATGACCACGAGGAATCCGGCGAGTGGTCCGGTCGACAGGTCAATTCCACCTGTCATCATGACCGTCGTTTGGCCTATCGCGACAAAGGCGAGTGCACTGACCAAGAGCAGCATGGATTTGATGTTGAAGTCACCCAGGTAGGTCGAACTGCGGGGCAAGATAATCGCGGCCACGGCAAGCATGACCACGGCAAGCATGACGGGCGGTGCATAGTCACCCCGCATGAATCGGCGGAACTTTTCAGCAGCAGTCTCGTTCCCCAACTTTTGTTCGCGATCCTGGCGCTCCATTCGAATCACTTTGGTGGTCGAGGTTACCGCAGCCTCGATCATCGCCTCTTCACGGTTTTCGCCATCGTGCAAGGTTTTGACGACTTGTCCGCGTGACAACACGTACACGGTGTCGCAGAGCCCTTCAAGCTCCTTTGCATCTGATGATGCAACCACCACCGGAATTCCATCCGCCGATGCCTTGCGCAAAATATCGTAGAGCTCTAGGCGGGCACCAACATCGACTCCCTGGGTTGGCTCATCGGCGAGAACCATCACCGGGTCGGAGAGCAAGGCGCGAGCCAAAACGACCTTTTGCTGGTTTCCGCCCGACAGCGCCGAAACGGGGGCCTCGAGGCTCGGCGCCTTGATGGACAAAGAGCTGAGAGTCTCATGAACCTGATCTACTTCTTTTCGGCGGCTGAGAAGCCCAAAAAGTTTGAATTTCTTGAGAGACGACAGGGCTGAGTTTTCTCTGACCGACATGCGCATCATGACGCCTTCGCGTTGGCGGTCGGCCGGCATTAGTGCGGCCTTGCCATTCAGCTGCCGTGTGCTCTTGATTTCACCATTGATTTCAATGGAGCCACTTGATTCTGCCTGGCCAGACAACGCCTTCAAGAATTGCGACTGGCCGTTTCCGATGACGCCGGCAATACCGATGATTTGACCGGGGTATGCCTGGATGCTGATATCGGTGAAGCCATTACCCGAGAGATTCTTGACCACAAGGTCAGGCTTCACTCCGGATGGTTCCGGTCGCTTCGGCGGGAATGTGGATTTGAGTTCGCGACCAACAATCTGCGCCAAAAGCTCTGAATCCGTGATTTTCTTGATCGGCGAGGTAATCCTGAGCAGACCATCGCGCAGCACTGTCACAATGTCGGCAAGTTGGCGAACTTCCGCGAGTCGGTGGGTGATGTAAATTACGGCGGTTTTCTTCGCGATTTCATTGGCGATGAGATTGAAGAGGATCTCGACGGAGTCCTGGCCGAGTGCGGCGGTGGGCTCATCAAGAACCAAAATCTTTGGCGAAGTTGCCAGTGCCTTAGCAATCTCCAACAAATGTTTTTGGGCGATAGTCAAGTCTTCGACACGCAGGTTCAGTGATATTTTCAGCCCCACCCGTTCGAGCAACTCTGCTCCGACTGATTCGGGACCGCGTCCTCTGAAAACCGAATTGGGCAGCGCGACTTGCAGATTTTCCAGGACCGTCAGGTCATTCAAAACGGCGGGATGTTGGTGAACAATCGCGATTCCAAGTTTGTTGGCCAAAGCCGGCGTGAGAGCGTCGTATCGCTCTCCGTGGACGAGGAGGTCGCCTTTCGACGGGGCAACGGTGCCCGAAGCAACGTTCATCAGGGTCGATTTACCAGCACCGTTTTCACCAAGGAGTGCGTGAACTTCCCCGGCCTTGATCTGCAGGCTTACGTCTGTCAGGGCGGGGACGCCCGAGTAATTCTTGGAAATCCCGCGTAGTTCCATGACCACGTTGTCCGATTTGTTCTGAGCCACGCTACTTCTCCTGGTATTTCAGTTCGTTGAGATGGTGCACTGGGCCGGCTTATTGCTAAGCCGACCCAGTGCCCGTTATTACTGGTGGAGCCTATTACTTACCGAGCAATGCCTGCTGGTCCTCGCCCTTCAGCTGTGCCGAAAGGAAGGTCCAGGGGTCAATGTCGCGGTTGCACTGCACGGGCTTGTCCGTTGAGGTCGAGTCCTCGAAAACCGGTCCTGCGAAGGCGGTCTCCGTGGGAACAACACCACCGGTTGCGAGGGCAACTGCGTGCTGAACTGCAAGACGCACGTGGTCGTTACCCGTAGCAACGGTCATCAACTTGAAGTCAGCGTTCGCGTCCTTGTTGTCTTCGTAGAAGCAACCAAGGATGTTTCCATCCGACGTAGCAAGTGCAGGGATCGAACGGCCACTCTTGGTGAACTCACCAAGCGACGAAACCATAACCGGACCGAAGTCGGACATGATCACGTCGATCTGGTCGTACTTTGCGATTGCTGCGGTGAGTACCTTCTGTGTGAGAGCTGCGTCCCAGTTGGTAACTTCGAAGGGCTGCTCACCGATGTACTTGTAAGCGCCGGTTCCGTCACCGAGAACTGATTCAAAGCCCGTGCGCTCGTCGACACCCTGGCTGTTTCCAGCAGGACCCGACAAGAACAAGATGTTTGCACCGTCGGGGAAGTTGGCCTTGACCCACTCGCCCCAGTTCTTGCCGTCGGTGACGAAGTCGCCACCAATCCAGATGTTAAAGTCCTCGCCGGCGACGCCACCTGCGTCAACGCGGTAAGGGACCGTGACAACACCAGCTGCGTAAGCGTCGCGAAGCGCAGGAAGGATTGCCTCTCCAGCATCGGGGAACACTACGAGTGCCTTGACACCCTTAGCGACCATGGCGTTGATGTCAGAGATTGCCTTGGTGGTGTCGCCCTGGCCGTCTGCATAAAGCAGCTCGGTTACGCTCGAACACTTTGCGATCTCGTCACGTGCCGAAGCGGTGGTGACCAGACGCCAGTTGTTTCCACCAAAACCATCGGTCAGACCCATGGTGATTTCAGTGGGTCCACACCAGTCCGGGCGGTCTCCCGCGGCGGTGTCGGTGTCGGTGTCAGTACTTGCACAGCCCGCCAACAGCAGGGCTGTAACAGCCGCAGCAGAAAGCGCTGCGGCTACTATACGACGACGAATCATCTTTGTATCCTCCATCTCATTGCGGGACATCACTGTCTCGCATTTTGTGCTTCTAAGCCGTCGGCAAAGAAGTTTGGTGCTCCCCTCGACGTGCAGTCGACAGGAATTTTTGAAGAAGTGATCTGACGCGAGACCAGTCCACGGTGTAAATGGCAACACCAATCGCTAGTGCTGCTGCTTGCACCAACGTGCGAATTGCAAAGTTGACCCCCAACGCCAGCACGAATTGATCGAGCTGGGAAAGGAACACTGCGGCGATTACCGTGGCGGTGGGGAGACCTCGACCGCCAAGAAGTGAAGTGCCACCAAGGACAACCACGGCCACCGAGGGAAGAAGATAAGCACTTCCCATCGAACCGTTCGGTTCTGAGATAACTCCGGCGATCATGATCCCCGCAATTGAGTAGAGGACCTGTGCCCAAACGTAAGCCATCGCCTGATGAGTCTTGATCCGCAACCCGGAGACCATAGCAACTGGAGCGCTCGCTCCAATCGATTCGAAACGACGTCCCGCCACGGTTTTGCGCAGAATGAAAATGACCCCTAGCAGGACTGCCGCAGCGAAGAACACTGAATTAGGAATTCCGATAGTGGAGCCGCCGACAATTTTCAACAACAGTTGCGTTGTCATGCGAGGGATGCCCTGGGTGATGAGCATTACGAAACCAAAGAGCAAAGAGTTTGTTCCGAGGGTGGCGATAATCGGGTTCAACTTGAGGAAACCCACCAAGAATCCGTTAAAGAGACCGATTGCGACCGCGGCAACGAGGGCGATGATGACCGACGGCAATAGTCGACTGTCTTCTATTTCGGGTAGCGCGGACACAATCACCGCGGCGAGCGATACGGATCCCGGAACGGAAAGGTCGATGCCAGCCTGCTGAATCACGAGCATCTGGCCTAGTCCAACAATTGCCAAGATTGCCGCGAACGGAATCATGCTGCCGAGAGGTCCGGGTGCAACGCTCGTCGGTGCAACGATTGCGCACAGGATAAAGAGAGCCACAGTTGACACCAAAACTGTCAGTAAGCCCTTTGAAACCTGAAAGCGTGGCCCCTTGGACAGGGTTGCCGCACTTCTCTCGGCCATCTGCACTCCCTCGTACGGTTAGTCAGTTCTATCAGACTGAACATGTGTTGCGTCCTACTTTATGGAATGTCAATCACGTTTTGGAACATTTTTGATAACGATTCAGTGTCGCTTTTCTTACAACGCCAGTTTACAGGCGGAAATCAGCAGTTTTGTTTAACCGTTATTGTCGGGATCGTGAGCGCGCAACCTTCACCAAACCACGCTCCAGATCGACGTAATCCATCTCACTCAAAACACAGAACTTCTGGTATCGTTCATCTCAAGTGAACACCCGTTTGAAATGGAGACGCCAGTAAATGAGCAATAATTCATCCCGCAGAGCACTCGTAGTCGGTGTTACAGGGATCTCAGGACAAGTAATTGCCACGCAACTGTTGGACGCTGGTTGGGAAGTGCACGGGCTCTCGCGTAGAACCGACGGCCTACCCGCGGGTGTCCATCACATCAAGGCGGATTTGCTCGATGCCGAAGAGGTCAAGACGGCTCTTTCCGGTCTCAAGCCAGAAATCGTGTTCATGACTGCCTGGATTAAAAAGGATTCCGAAGCCGAGAACATTGAGGTAAACGGTGCGACCATTCGCAACCTTCTGGCCGGCCTGAAACCCGATGGTGGTGTCCGCCACGTAGCGCTTCAGACCGGTTTAAAGCATTACCTCGGGCCATTCGATAACTATGCGAACGCCGTCATGGCCGAGACGCCATTCCACGAATCCGAGCCACGGCTCGACGTTCCGAATTTTTATTACACCCAAGAAGATGAACTCTTCGCTGCAGCGAAAGATCAAGGGTTCACGTGGAGCGTTCACCGCTCGCACACGATCTTCGGTTATGCGGTTGACAACGCGATGAACATGGTTCTGACGCTCTCGGTCTACGCAGAAATTCAAAAAGCACTGGGCAAGCCTTTCATTTACCCTGGTTCGACCCAGTCTTGGAACGGCGTGGTCGATGTGACCGATGCCGATCTGCTGGGTGAGCAGCTTGTCTGGGCGGCCACCAACAAGGCGGGGGAAAACGAGGCGTTCAATATCGCTAATGGTGACACCTTCCGTTGGCGTTGGATGTGGCCCCAGATTGCTGAGCACTTTGGGTTGCCCTACGAGGGACCGAAGGAGTCGCACTTCCAGCCACTGGAGGAGCAAATGAAAGACGCTGCGCCGGTGTGGGAAGAAATTGCGAAAAAGCACAACCTCGCAGTGTCGGATGTGAGCAAGCTGGCCTCGTGGTGGCACAGCGACAGCGACCTCGGTCGCCAAATCGAGTGCTTTACCGATATGACGAAGTCACGCGAAGCGGGATTCTTGAATTTCCGGTCGAGCCCCAAGAGCTTCTTCTCGAACGTTGAGGCATACCGCAAGGCGAACATTCTTCCGCCGCGATAAATTCCCTGTTGTTGGGCAATTGAGAAGTGGGGCCGTCCGCAAGGACGGCCCCACTTTGCATTGTCTCTAGATGCTTGCGTTGAGCTCTATGTGAGCCTTGATGTTGTTCATCGGGTGTTGTGCAGCATCGACCGCACCGAGTGCCTCGTCGATTGTGAATCGAGCAGTGACGAGTGGTGACAGGTCAATGTTCTTGGTCGACATGAAACGGATAGTTTCTTCCCACACACCGGGGGAGCCGATCGAACCGGTGATGGTCAGTTCCTTTGACTGGATCAAACCGAGCTGCGCAGGTGCCGTCTTGCCAACGTCAATGCCGATGTAGGCGATACGGCCCTTGAAGCCCGCAAGTTCCAGTGCAGTTGCCATAACATCCGGGCGACCCGTTGCTTCAACGACAACGTTGGCGCCGCGACCGTCGGTGTCTTTTGCCAATACCTTGGTGATTTCGTCTGGCGTGCACACGATGTCGGCGCCCAAGTCACGCGCTGCTTTCTGACGAAAATCAACTGGTTCAACAACGATTGTCCTCGCGCCGAGCGCTTTCGACGCTGCAGTGACGGCAAGTCCAATGGGACCAGCACCGAGAACCACCAGAGTGTCACTGGCGTTCACATTGCCGACGCGCAT
>CAJAKC010000037.1 GCA_903940225.1 uncultured Microbacteriaceae bacterium | reverse complement strand
GCATGCCAATCGACATCGGCACGGTCGGTATTCGCGGGACGGACGGTGATGAGAACGAGGACGAGCACGATGGCGAACGAGGCGCCGAGTGCACCGAGAAGTGTCAGGGTTGACTGCCGGGCGCGACCTTGCCGGGCGCTGCTCACTCCGCGGACTTTCGTGCGGCTTCGAGGCGCGCACGGGCTCCGACAAGCCATTCCTCACAACGGGCGGCCAGTGCCTCGCCGCGTTCCCACAGCGTCACCGATTCATCGAGTGACGCAGTTCCCTTTTCGAGCGACGCAACGATCTGAATCAGTTCGTCACGCGCCTGCTCGTAGCTGAGGGTGGAGACGTCGGGAAGTTTCTCGGCCATGGTTCAACGATACCGTTCACTAATTGGCGGTTGCGGAGACAATGCCGTCGGCGACTTGTATTGCGAGAGCATCCCCCGACGTGACGGACGTCGCGTGTGCCACGATTTTCCCGTTCGGTCCCCGCACAATCGCGTATCCGCGATCGAGGGTGTTTTGAGGCGACAGCGTGCGCAATTGAGCCTTCAGCCGGTGCAGGGCATCGTTCGCCCGACCAACCGCATGTGTGATCAACGTCAGACCCTTGTCGGTGTAGTTCGCCAGGTCTGTTTCGTGTCGTTCAAGATACGCGAGTGGGCTGGCCATCACGGGCCGGTTGCGGATCTGGGTGATGCGGTCGATTTCTTGCGCAATCGTGGCGGACACAATCTGGAACGCGCGCGAGCGGTGACCGGCGATGGCATCGATTTCGGCGGCAACATCGGGCACAACGCGTTTCGCCGCGTCGGTGGGTGTTGACGCACGCAGGTCGGCGACTTCGTCGAGCAGCGGGCGATCGTTTTCGTGCCCGATAGCCGACACAAGCGGAGTTTCGCAGGCGGCGGCCGCACGCACCACGCGTTCGTCGCTGAACGTGACGAGGTGCAGGAACTCCCCGCCGCCACGGGCCACGATAATCACGTCGACCTCGGGGTCAGCGTCGAGCGTCTGAATCGCCGTGACGATTTGGGCCGGTGCCTGATCGCCTTGAACGAGCGTGTTGATGATGCGGAACTTCACATCCGCCCAGCGCAACCGTGCGTTGGTCAGGACGTCCTTTTCCGCGTCGGAATTTTCGCCGGTGATGAGCCCGATGCAGAGAGGCAGGAACGGAAGTGCTTTTTTGCGCACAGGGTCAAGCAAGCCCTCCGCGGTGAGGTCCTGACGGAGTTTTTCGATTTTCTCGAGGATGTCGCCGAGTCCCTCGTGACGCATTTGCTTGACCTGGAACGACAGCGACCCACCGCCGACCCAGAAATCGGGCTTAGCGAGAACGCGCACCTTGTCGCCCTGTTTGAAGGTTTCCGTCATGGTTTCGAGGACGGAGTTCCACACGGTGATGTTGATCGACGCGTCGCCGGTCAAGTCCTTTAATTTGCCATAGTGCGCTTTAGCGCGGGGATTCCACTCGGCCAGTTGACCTTCGATCCACACGGGTGGGAGCTGTTCGATGTAGGTGCGAAGGCTGTTGGCAACGTCCGCGACCGACCGAACAACTTCTGCGCCGGTGACCGTCATAGAATCCACCGTACCCGCGAGGACGGACCTTCGGTCGATACGGTGGTGGAACCCGTCAGCACACCCCCACACAACCTGCCTAAACTAGACACGTGAGCGCAGTCAACATTGGAAAGACGTCAGTTGAGTTGACGGTGCGCCATCCCGCGCGAACTACGCCACTAGACGAGATGCCGACCGAGAAATCAAAGCGCATCGTTCTCGCCGCCCCGCGCGGTTACTGCGCCGGCGTGGACCGTGCCGTCATCGCCGTCGAGAAGGCCATCGAGCAGTACGGCTCGCCCATCTACGTGCGCAAGCAAATCGTTCACAACATCGAGGTCGTGTCGAGCCTCGAAGAGCGCGGCGCCATTTTCGTCGACGAGGTCGACGAAGTGCCCGAGGGGTCTCACCTCGTCTTCAGCGCCCACGGTGTTTCACCCAAGGTCAAGTCCGACGCTGCCGCCAAGAACCTCATGGCGATTGATGCGACTTGCCCGCTCGTCACGAAAGTTCACCGCGAAGCGGAACGTTTTTCGCGCCAGGATTACCACATTCTTCTCGTCGGTCACGAAGGTCACGAAGAGGTTGAGGGCACGATGGGTCACGCACCCGAAAACACGACCCTGATCCACGACCCCGATGCCGCCGACACCGTTGAGGTTCCCGAGTCCGAGAAGATGATCTGGCTGTCGCAGACGACCCTGTCTGTCGACGAGACGATGGAGACGGTTCGTCGCCTTCGCCTGCGGTTCCCGCACCTGCAAGACCCGCCGAGCGATGACATTTGCTACGCGACCCAGAACCGACAGGTTGCCATCAAGAAGATTGCCCCCGAGTGCGACCTGGTCCTCGTGGTGGGAAGTTCGAACTCGTCCAACTCTGTCCGACTGGTCGAAGTCGCCCTGGAAACGGGAGCAAAGGCCGCTTACCGCATCGACTATTCGAGCGAAATCAAGCAGGAGTGGCTGGAGGGGGTCTCGACGATCGGGCTGTCGTCGGGCGCCAGCGTTCCCGAATACCTCGTGGATGAAGTTCTGAGCGATCTGCGTCACGCCGGGTTCGGTCACGTCGACACCGTGACGACCGCGACCGAAGACCTCATGTTCTCGCTGCCGAAAGAACTGCGCAGCGATGATCGCGCCTTGGGCGGTCGAAAGAGCTAGCGCGACTACTTCAGAGCGTGCCCGGCACTGCCGAGTTGCTTTGCATAATCGACGACACGTGTCGCCATCGCCGTCTCGGCGAGTTTGCCCCAACTGCGGGGGTCGTACACCTTCTTGTTTCCGACTTCACCGTCGACTTTGAGGACTCCGGCATAGTTCGTCAACACGGTGTCCGCGACCGAACGCGTATAGGCGTACTGGGTGTCGGTGTCGAGGTTCATCTTGACGACTCCGTTGCGAACGGCCTCGAAGATTTCGTCCTCGGTCGAACCGGATCCACCGTGGAAGACGAGATCTAGGGGCTTGGGGTCAGTTCCATATTTTGCGGCGAGACCGTCTTGAATGTCCGCGAGAATTTCGGGGCGCAGCTTCACATTGCCCGGCTTGTAAACACCGTGGACGTTTCCGAAGGTGAGGGCGGCCATGTAACGACCCTTGTCGCCAAGCCCGAGTGCTTCGACCATGGCGATGGCGTCATCGAGTGTCGTGTAGAGGTTTTCGTTGATGTCGTGACTGACGCCGTCTTCTTCGCCACCGACGACGCCGATTTCGACCTCGAGAATCGCGTTGATGTTTGTGGTCTTCGCCAGAATCTGCTGGGCAATCTCAAGGTTTTCGGCCAGCGGCACAGCAGAGCCATCCCACATGTGCGACTGGAAGATTGGTTCGCGACCGGCCTTGACTTCCTCCTCAGACGCGGCAATCAGAGGGTACACAAATCCTTCAAGCGCGTCTTTGGGACAGTGGTCGGTGTGCACGGCGACCGTGATGGGGTAGGACTTGGCTACTTCGTGCACGTACTTGGCCATTGCAAGGGCGCCCGTTGCGCGCGCCTTGACCGTGTGGCCCGCGAAAAAGTCAGCGCCACCCGTCGTAACTTGAATGATTCCGTCGGAACCGGCCTCGGTGAGCCCCTGAAGCACCGCATTGATCGTCGACGACGATGACACGTTGATAGCGGGGAAAGCGAAGATGTTCTTCTTCGCTGTGTCGAGCATTTCGGCGTATTGGTCCGGTGTTGCGACGGGCATTTCGTCTCCTGTGTCCTGGTGGCGGCGTGTAATTCCCAGTCTAGCGATTGGGCCTTCGCGATAGGCTGGGGCCATCGCCGGTCCGCCGCCGACTCGACCTGCCACCGCGTAGATGAGGAAATCCATGGACAACGCTTTCTCCCACCCGGATCGCAACCTCGCGCTGGAATTGGTTCGCGCAACAGAGGCCGCCGCGATTCGCGCGATGCCATTTATCGGCCGCGGAGACAAAAACGCCGCCGATGGTGCCGCCGTCGATGCGATGCGCACATTTTTGGGGACCGTCAATTTTCAAGGAACGATCGTTATCGGTGAGGGAGAGAAAGATAACGCCCCGATGCTGTTTAACGGAGAGGTTGTCGGCAACGGTAACGGGCCCGAGTGTGACATCGCGGTGGACCCCATCGACGGTACGAGCCTGACCGCCGCGGGTCGCGGACACGCGATTTCGATGCTGGCGGTCGCCGATCGCGGTTCCATGCTCGATGCATCGAGCGTGTTCTACATGGAAAAACTTGTCTCGGGAGCCGACGGAATCGGTGTGCTGGACATCACGCAGTCGCTGGGTGACAACATCCGCGAATTGGCGAAGAAAAAGCGCGTGTCGGTGAGCGACATCAAGGTCGCCATTCTTGACCGCCCCCGGAACGTCGACGCCATCGAGGAGATTCGGTCCGCCGGTGCCAATACACGCCTAATCCTGGATGGCGATGTTGCCGCCGGAATCAATTCTGCCCGGCCCGACAGTCGGATTGACATGTGTTACGGAGTGGGCGGCAGTCCGGAGGGCGTCGCAACCACGTGTGCGATAAAGGCGTTGGGTGGGTTCATTCAAGGCCGCTTGATGCCCGGTTCGGACGAGGAACGCGAACGGGGCGCCGCTGCCGGACTCAAGTTCGATTACGTCTATTCCGCCGATGAACTCGTCGCCGGAGACAACACCTTTTTCGTCGCCACCGGAGTGACCGACGGTGAATTGGTTCGCGGTGTTCGACGTGACGGTCCGTGGCTCAAAACGGAAAGCATCATCTTCCGTTCACGCTCCGGAACGATCCGCCGCGTCAACTCGGACTATCTCGTCGAGCGCTGGTTGGACTAGCGGTCCGCGAGTTCCGATTCGACCGTGTTGTTGCGGGCCAACACCACGGCGGCCCAGGCCGCAACAAGTCCGCTGAGCGACAAACACGTCAGCGCCAGGGTCCACGAACCCGTCAGTGCCCGCGAGATGCCCATGAGTGGCGGCACCGTTGCGGCAACGGAGTAGGCGATGAATTGAGTGAACGAACTGAGTTGCAGCGAAGCCGACGTTGACCGGGTCCTGAGGTTGATTAGCGCGAGGCTCAACGGAAACGGCAGCGGTCCCGCCCCAAAAATCACGACCCACAGGTAAGGGGCCGCGGTCGGGGCGATGAGCATCGCACCGAACCCACAGAGAATGAGCAATCCGCCGAGTCCCGCGAGCCATCCGATGTTCTTGATCCGTGCCGCGATGAGCGGCATCGCGAGGGCCATTGGTGTGCCCGCGATGGAAAACACTGAGAGCATGATTCCGCCTTCGTGTGCGGACATGCCGACAACATCTTTCGCGATATCGGGGAGCCAGGCGAACATCCCGTATCCCACAATGCTGGACAACGCGAGCGACACGGCAATCGCCCAGGCGGTGGGGGATTTTGTCAACGCGAGTTTGGCTCCGACAACCGATGCCAGCGGATCACCCGAATCGCGTCCCGACGTGATTTCAACGAACCAGGGAATGAGTGCCATCGCTGCGAAGACTGCCCACACGGCCATGGTGAATTGCCACGACAGCGCTTCGCTGAGCGGAACGGCGATGAGCGGCGGAATAACGGAACCCAGCGAAACGAAGGTGAAGTATCCCGCCGACATGGGGCCGACGTGGTGGGGAAAGTATTTCTTGATCGTGGGTGGCAGGGACACGTTGCCCATCCCCGAACCGATCAGGGCAATCGCCGACCCCAGTGCCAACACGGTCCAGTCGGTCGCGATGGCCCGAACGGCGTGTCCGAGGGCAATCAGCGCAACGAGCGTGACGAGGTTCCATTCGAGACCGATTCGACGGGTGAGCCGCGGGGTCAGCAGTCCGCCGATGACAAAGCCAATCGGGGCCAGTGATCCGAGGATCGCCCGCGCGTCAAGCCCAAGCGGAACGTCCTCGTTGATGATGTCGTAGATGGGCGAGAGCCCGGACACCGCCGACCGTGTGTTGGCGGCGATGAGGAGAACACCGATGACCGCGACAACGCTGTCGCGCAGTGCGGCTTTACGTCGAGTCGTTGTCTCCATCAATGTCCATTATGGACTCTGCTGCGCGCGCCTCTAAATCAAGCTCGAGTTCGGGCGCGTTTGCACGAGGCAACGCTTTGGCTTTCGCCACCTTGGTTGCCTTGATTTCGCGGGGGACTTTGTCGAGCTTGGTGAGTGTGGGGAACGCCCCATCGGTGACACCGGGGATGGCAACGGCGGCGCTGATGAGACTGTTCTCAAACTTGCTTGCAAACGTGTTGTAGTTGTTGACCGTCGCACTGAGGCTCTTGGCAAACCCATTGATGTCGTCGGCCGTTCGGCCGAGCGTGTCGATGAGGGCCCGAGTCTTGATGATGACCTCGTGAATTTGTTCCGTCTGCGCGTGTTGCTTCCAAAGGAACGCAACAGATTTCAGCGTCGTGAACAGGCTGATGGGCGTTGCAATGGCAACATTCGACCGCAGTGCGGTGTCATAGATCGAGGGGTCAACCTGCAGGGCCTCGGCGAGAGCGGCCTCGGTCGGCATGAACATGATGACGTAGTCGGCGCTGAGGTCGTAGCGCTGCCAGTATTTTTTGTCGGACAGTTCCTTGGCCTTGAGGGCAACATCTTTCGCGTGCTGTTTGAGGAGTCCCTCGCGAAGTTTCGGATCAGTTTCCTCCGACGCACGCAAATAGTTCGTCAGTGTCACTTTGGCATCGACGATGATTTGGCCCCCATCGGGAAGGTTGACGATCGCGTCGGGGCGTGAACCCTTTTCGTCGTCGGTGCCCACGATCTGGTCTTGAGTAATGAAGTCGATGCCTTTGACCATCCCCGCCGCCTCGAAGAGTCGTTCGAGCTGCGTTTCACCCCAGTGACCGCGAATGTTGGGGTCGGACAGAGCTGATTTGAGACCCTGGGTGACATTTCGCAGTGCGTCGCCGTCTGCGCGCGCCTGCTTGAGCTGGTCGTCGATGGACTGGAACTGCGTCTTTCGTTCGTTTTCCATGTCACGAACGCGGTTTTCGACCTGCGTCAACAGCGTATGAACGGGGGCAAGGCGTTCCAAAACCTTGCTTTCGTCGTCGAGTCGCGCCTTTTCAGCTTCGCGAATCGCCGCAAGATCGTTGAGCAGTTGGTCGTTTTGTCGAGTCAATTCCTCGTTTCGACCCAGTAGGACCCCGGCGTCGGAGTTGTTTGCCCGCGATTTCGCGAAAGCCCAGCCGCCGGCCGCCCCGACGACGAGCCCGATGGCAAGAAAAATGTACGGTTCCATGTCCATAGTGTGGCACTGACCACCGACGGAATACCTACTATTCGACAACAGCGAAGCGGGAGTTGCGCTCGGTTGTCTATATGTCCTAACATAGTCATAGACTTCCCGCGCACTTAATGAAAGGGCACCACATGGCAGCCCCGTACGATGTGATCACGATCGGTCGTGTCGGCGTGGACATTTACCCGCTGCAGGTGGGTGTCGGACTCGAGGACGTCACATCGTTTGGCAAGTTCCTCGGGGGCAGCGCAACAAACGTTGCCGTCGCCGCCGCGCGCCACGGGCTGCGCTCCGCCGTCATCACACGCACCGGCAACGACCCGTTCGGAAAGTTTGTGCACAACGAGCTCGTGCGCCTGGGCGTCTCGGACGAATTCGTGTCCGGGGTCGCCGGCCTCAACACCCCCGTCGTCTTCTGTGAAATTTTCCCGCCTGATGACTTCCCGCTGTACTTCTATCGCGAACCGAAAGCGCCCGACCTCGAGATCACGGCAGACGAACTCGACCTCGACGCCATCCGTGACGCCACAATCTATTGGTCAACGGTGACCGGCCTCAGCCAGGAGCCGTCGCGGGGCGCACACCACGCCGCGTGGGATGCCCGTGGCCGCACACCGCTGACCATCCTTGACCTCGATTACCGTCCCATGTTCTGGGATTCGCCTGAACTCGCCACCCGCGAGATCGAGAAGGCCCTCGG
>CAJAKC010000036.1 GCA_903940225.1 uncultured Microbacteriaceae bacterium | reverse complement strand
CGTCGTCGTGATCGAGGGCTGTGGAATCAGCACGGCAGAGGCGCGACAGTTGGCTGACGCGGTGATGTGGGTGGACTGTCGGGATAGTGAACGCCGCGAGCGACTGCGCCGCCGCGATGGCACGGTGTTTGCCGCTCATCAGGATGAATGGGATGAGCAGGTCAGAAAGCACATCGCCGACAATGACCCGATCGGCACGGCGACCGTCACGGTCATTACCTAACAGCGGGTGAATCAGTGGGGTGACTAACGGGGCTCGAACCCGCGACATTCAGGACCACAACCAGACGCTCTAACAACAGAGCAATAGCCACCATGTGCGTCAGACGCAACGCGTTCTATCCTACGACAGATAGGGTTGCCACTTTTCCGCTACGCGATCGCGGGCCGATATCAGTGCGTCTCCGGCGAGGGGTTCGACGGCAAACAACACTGTTCGATAGAAGTCGAGCTCGCGAATCGATTCGACCGCGTCGGCTAGTGCTCGGTGGTTGCCATTTTTCGCCGGCATCGCCGCGAAGACGTCGGGGAACCAGCGCATCGCCAGTTCCTTTATGGTCGAGACGTCGACCGAGCGGTAGTGCAGGTGGGCGTCAAGGGTGGGCATGTACTTTGCGAGGAATCGGCGATCCATGTGGATCGTGTTGCCACCAATCTGAGCCGACGACTGTTCGGGAACGTGCTGGGTGACGTACTCCATGACGCGTTGTTCTGCTTCGGAAACCGAGACGCCACCCGGGATTTCCTTGAGTAATCCGCTGGCGGTGTGCATCGATCGGACATACGAGTTCATGCGTTCGAGCGCGTCGTCCGACGACTTGATGACGACGGTCATTCCCTTGTCAAAGGGGACGAGATTCCCGTCGGTGACAATGACACCGATCTCGCAGATCTCGTCGTCGGGGTGTGCGGGGTCATCCGTGTTGATGCGCAGCCCCGTCATTTCGCAATCGAGCCACACGATACGGCGATCAACGCCGACAACATCAGGAAGTTTCACAGTACGAGCCTACCGAGCAGCGCGGACGCTAATCGAGTGACAGTTCGCGCACCCACTGCACGGGGTTGCCGAAACGGTGTGCGGTGATCGACACCGACTGCTCGCGGAAGTAGGGCAACAGTTCGATGTGACCCGATTCGGTGACGTCGTGGTCATACACCGACAAACTCACGGACGATTGGCGCATGCTGCGACGGAAACGACCGGGGAACCCAACGAGTCGAACCCGATTGGTGGATGCGCCGACGGTAATCGTGCCGGCCATCGCAGTTTTCGGCATAACGTTCAAACCCTTGTTGAGCATCGCGAGTGCCGACTTCAAGCCCCGCGGGACCGCCGTCGCAAAGGCGATGTGATTGTCTGGAACAACCGCCCACGCGATGAGAGCCCGCCACCACTCGAACGGGGTTGCATCGGGCCCGAGGTACAGCGTGCACGCCGATGGCCGGTAACGCAGCGCGTTGATTTCGCTGTCCAACGCCGATTCATCGTGGTGTGTGCCGAAATGCTGGGCCATCGCGAGTGTGTCGCTGAACGCGGCGCGTTTCAGTGCGGTGATGTCTTCTGGCGAGAGGTGCGTTTGTGCAATCTGTAACAGGTCATTGACGACTGCGGGGAATTCGTCCGGAGCGTCGCTCGCCGCACTGCGGGTCACCGCGCCAAGTCCGAGCAGATAGTGGGGACCGCCGGCCTTAGTGCCAGGGCCAACCGCTGATTTCTTCCAACCCCCGAATGGTTGCCGCCGAACAATTGCTCCGGTGATTCCACGGTTCACGTAAAGGTTTCCCGCTTCAACGTTCTCGAGCCAATAATTGACTTCGCTTGGGTCGAGAGAGTGAATTCCGGCCGTGAGTCCGAAGTCGACTTCGTTCTGGATCCTCACGGCTTCGGTGAGGTTTCGTGCGGTCATGATGGACAGGTGGGGACCGAAGAATTCGGTCAGATGCGTCGACGAGCGCCGCTTGACGCCGATACGGATTCCGGGGCTCCACAATCGACCGCGCGCATCCAGTTGCTGGGGTTCGAGCAGCCACTTCTCGCCGCCATTGAGGGTTGTCAACGCCTCGAGGAGCTTTCCCCGTGCCGGCTCAATGATCGGCCCGATGCGCGACTCGGGATTCGTCGGAAAGTCGACGACCATCGCCGTGACGGCGTCTACGAGTTGACGTCGGAATCGCTCGCTCGAGGCGACCCCGCCGACGAGGATGGCAATCGACGCGGCCGAACACTTTTGTCCGGCGTGTCCGAACGCCGAGTGGGCGAGGTCTTTTGCCGCAAGGTCTAGGTCGGCGGACTCGGTGATGATCATCGCGTTCTTGCCGCTCGTCTCCGCAAGGATGCGCAGGTCGGGGCGGAGTTCGCGGAAGAGTTCGGCGGTTTCAAAGCCACCGGTCAGGATGACCTGGTTGACGCGTTCGTCGGTGATCAGTCGGCGCCGCAGTTCTTTGTCCGAAATCTGAACGGAGTGCAAGGCGCCACGAGGAACACCCGCTTTCCACATCAACTGGGCCACGTAGGCGCCGCAGCGCGCCGCTTGACTGGCCGGTTTGAAGATCACGGCACTGCCCGAGGCCAGTGCGGCGAGCGTTGAACCGGCGGGAATCGCGATGGGAAAGTTCCACGGGGGCGCGACGAGGGTTACGTCCGCCGAATGGAATTGTGCACCGTCCAGCGTTTCGAGTTCCATCGCACGCTCGGCGTAATACCGGGCAAAGTCAATCGCTTCCGAAATTTCTGGATCGGCCTGTTCAATCGTTTTGCCAGTCTCTGACATGGCGATTTCGATGAGCTCAGCGCGGTGTTCCTCGAACGAGTTCGCAACCATTCGGAGAACATGCGCGCGGTACTCTGCGGTGCGGCGGCCCCACGCCCGCCCGCCCTCAGCGGCCGCGGAAAGCAGACTCTCGAGGCGTTGCGCGTCGCGCACAGTGGCTGCGGCGACATCGTCGACCCCGAGCTTCGACTTCCGCGCCCGGCTCACAATTTCTGTTCCCCACTGCCGGTTTGCCGGCACGGCGGAGTCGGTGTCGGACGCATTGTCGAACGTGTCCCAGTCAACGCGGTGACGAATCGCGGTGCGATGAGGTGTTGGGATGGTGTCGTCGAGTGCGCGAACGGATTCAGCGAATCGTTCGGTTTCCCTCGTGAAATAGTCGTCTTCGGTCAGGAAAAACACGGCGGACATGAAGTTGTCTTCGTTCGCGCCTTCGTCGAGTCGGCGAATCAAGTAGGCGATGGCGACGTCAAACTCCGCGGGGTGAACGACCGGCGTGTAGAGCAGCAGACTTCCCGTCGTCGCACGCACCGCCTCGGCTTGGCTTTCGGCCATCCCGAGCAGCATCTCGAATTCGATGCCGTCACGCACTTTCCGCCTTCCGGCGAGAGCCCACGCGAATGCGATGTCGAATAGATTGTGACCCGCCACGCCAATTTTCACGTTGGCAATGCGGGCGGGGGTGAACGCGTAGTTGAGGACACGTTTGTAGTTGGTGTCCGCTTCTCGTTTGGAACGAACAGTCGCCAGTTCCCAGCCGTGGATCTCGGCGTCGACGCGCTCCATCGGCAGGTTCGCACCCTTGACAACACGAATCTTGATCGGCGCACCACCACGGGCACGGCGCGCACCGGCCCAATCCTGGAGTCGAATCATCGCGTCGAGCGCATCCGGCAAATACGCCTGCAAAACGATTCCCGCCTCGAGGCCGAGGAATTCGTCGCGATCGAGAATGTCCCGGAATACCGTGATTGTCAGGTCGAGATCGTGGTATTCCTCCATGTCCAGGTTGATGAACTTGCGGGTCTCCGACTCCGCGGCGCATCGATAGAGGGGCAGCAGTTCCTCGACGATGTTTGCCACCGCCTCACGGAACGCCCAGGGCGAATGGGGCGAAACAATCGAGGAAACTTTGACGGACACATAATCGACGTCGGGGCGATTGAGGAGGTCGAGTGTCCCCTGCAATCGCTTGGAGGCTTCATCGGGACCGAGAACGGCCTCGCCCAACAGGTTGATGTTGAGGTCGACCCCGCGCGCGCGCAGTGTGCGCAACTTTCGGCCGAGCCGTTTCGGGGACGCGTCGATGATGAGGTGGCGCACCATTCCACGCAGGGCGCGGCGTGCAACGGGGATGACAAGCCAGGGCATGAAACGCGAGGCGAAGCCACCGAGAGAGATGAGAACTCGAAGAAGGACCGGCAGAAATCTCGGGATAATGCGGGTGAGTGCGCGCAGGTTCCGGGCCGCAACACGAATCGATTCGGGTCGCACGACACCGTCGACAAAACCGACCGTAAATGCCAGGCCGTTGGGGTCGCGCAGGACGCCGGCGAGACGTTCCGATGCGCGTGATGGTGGAATGACCGCGGCGGCTTCGACCCAGGTTTTCACCTGTTCGATTGATTCCCCAATAATCGTGTCGACATCGTCGATGCGGGGGACCCGTCCGTTCCAGTCAGCCACTCACCCTGCTCCTCGTCGATGTGCCAGAACGATCCTATCGCGACCCTGTGCGGCACGAGGGCTAGGCTCAAATGGTGGTGATCTCGCGGGAACGGCAAGTGCAGGCGCAGCGTTCCATGATCCTCGTGTTTTTCCTCCAAGGGTTCGTTGTCGCCGCGATCATTCCGCGCGTGCCCGACATCATTCGCAACATTGACGTCACGTTCGCCCACTGGGGGGTCATTTCCGCATTCGGCGCCGTCGGTTCAGCCGCCGGGCTCTTCCTGTCCAACCGTGTCGTCCAGAGATTCGGTGTCAAACACGTCACGATGGCAGCGTTCGGCTTGGTCGGCATCGGTACCGCATCGTATGGGTGGATCACCGACTCAACGATTTACCTTGTCGCGAATGTTCTCGTGTCGATGTCGATGAGCGTGTTCATCGTCGCCGTGAACTCGCAAACGGTGGTGCTCCAGACGCTGAGCGGTCGCGTGATCATCGGTCGGTTCCACGCCGCGTGGTCTGCCGGTGCCGGTTTCTCCGCGTTGATTTCGGGCTTCCTTGCGACAGTACTTCCGGTGGGCATTCACCTCACGCTCTTCACCGTCATCGGGCTGAGTCCGTTTTACGTGATTGTCCACAAACTCCTTAACCGTGACGAAGAGGTCATCGCCGGAGCCAACTCGGTCGACAAAGATGTTCGGTGGCGGCACATGCCCAAGCGGGTCTATCTACTGGGGATCGGGCTCGCTGTCGGCGTTTTCCCTGAGTTAGCAATGTGGGATTGGAGTTCCGTCTACGGTCGTGACGTGCTCGGTTTCGATCCGACGCGCGCCGCCATGCCGTACGCGTGCTTCGCGCTCGCGATGATTACGGGCCGCAGTCTGATCGACGTGATTGGACGCACCATTCACCTGAGTCAGCAGGCGGCATTCGGCGGAGCGCTGTCTGCCATCGCGATGACGGTGAGTATTCTCGTTGGCCCCGGCATTGTCGCCCACGACCCGACTCTCGGACTTGTCTTCATCGGCGCACTGTGGGCGCTCGCTGGTCTCGGCACCGCGGCGATGGCCCCGGCGTTCCTCTCGTCCGCGTCAATCGTGTCGGGAATGTCCGTCTCGGCCGCGTTGACGCGAATGAGCGTCATGCAGACCGTCGTCATCTTCACGATGAAATGGTTGATGGGTCAGACCGCCGAATCGAGCGGTATCGACCGCGCATACTGGCTGACTGTTGTGACCTGGGCTATCGCGGCGGTCCTGGCGGCCGTCGTCATGCGTTTGACCCGACGCCATCACGCGGGTCAGGTCAGTTCGAACTGACCGCCCTCGATCTGTCCCTGTTGGCGGTAAAGGTCCAGCTTGGCGCGCGTGTCCTGGATGTCGAGGTTGCGCATGGTCAACTGACCGATTCGGTCAGCCGGACCAAAGGCGGCGTCCTCGGTGCGCTCCATCGACAGCTTTTCGGGGTGATACGAGAACCCTTCGCCGCGGGTATCGAGGATCGTGTAGTCGTCGCCTCGGCGCAAACGCAGGGTGACCGAGCCGTTGATGGCTGACGCCACCCACTTGGTCAGGGATTCGCGCAGCATCAGCGTTTGCGGGTCCAGCCATCGGCCCTCATACAACAGGCGCCCCATCCGTCGACCCTCGGTGTAATACGCGGCGAGGGTGTCTTCGTTGTGAACAGCAGTGAGCAGGCGTTCGTAGGCGATGTGGAGCAGGGCCATTCCGGGAGCTTCATAAATTCCGCGGCTTTTCGCCTCGATAATGCGGTTCTCAATCTGGTCGGACATTCCCAGTCCATGGCGGCCGCCGATGCGGTTCGCCTCCTCGAGAAGCGCAACCGCATCCGTGAAATCCTTGTTGTTGATTGCGACGGGACGACCCTGTCGGAACGTGATCGTCACGTCTTCCTGTTCGATGGCAACCGACGAATCCCAGAATTTGACGCCCATGATTGGTTCAACGAGTTCATAGGACTCGTCCAGTTGCTCGAGAAGTTTCGCTTCGTGGGTCGCGCCGAGCATGTTTGCATCGGTCGAATACGCCTTTTCGGCAGAAGCGCGATAGGGCAAGTCGCGGGCACGCAACCATTCCGACATTTCGTGTCGGCCACCAAGCTCACTGACGAAATTCTCGTCCAGCCACGGCTTATAGATGCGCAGATTGGGATTGGCGAGCAGGCCGTAGCGGTAAAAGCGTTCGATGTCGTTGCCCTTGTACGTGCTGCCGTCGCCCCAGATTTCGACGCCATCCTCGTGCATCGCCCGAACCAACAGGGTTCCCGTCACGACTCGACCCAGGGGAGTCGTGTTGAAGTAGACCTTCCCACCGGTGCGGATGTGGAACGCTCCGCAGGCGAGCGCCGCGAGACCCTCCTCGACGAGCGACTGGCGGCACTCGACGAGCCTGCCGAGTTCCGCCCCATACTGAGCGGCGCGCTCGGGGATCGACTCAATGTCCGTTTCGTCGGGCTGACCAAGGTGTGCGGTGTACGCAAAAGGCACCGCACCCTTTTCACGCATCCACGCGACAGCTACCGACGTATCAAGCCCGCCCGAGAAGGCGATTCCGACCTTTTCGCCGACGGGCAGGGACGCGAGAACCGTTGTCATCTGCCAATCATAAGACGCGACGTGCCATTAAAAATCAGTAGGTGTTTTGAATATCAAATACCTCAAATTCTGTGTATAGTTTTTAACCTCAAGGGGTAATAACTAGTTTAATTCCCACACAACCATCCCCAATCGAAAGTAGAAGGCAAATGAAGTTATTCAAACAAGTTGCGACGGCCACTGCGTTGTCGCTTGCATCGGTTGCACTCGTGGCGCTGCCATCGCAGGCTACCGTTGAGATTGTCATGTTCTCAAACGAGGATATTACCGATCCGGCTGAAGAAGACGCGGACATGGCTGAGGCGCTCGAGTCGCTGGGAAGCGTAACGCTTTTCGACGGTGGAGACGGCTCAGCGAGTGCGTGGACGACCGCCATCAGCGGCAAGACTGCCCTCGTTCTTCCAGAAGGGACGCTTTTTGGCTCGGATTACCTCGATGAAGAAGCTGTAGACGTCATCGCAGACTTTATCGCAGAAGGAAACCCGGTCATCATGACCGGAGCATACGACCACGCTGACTTGATTGACGCCATTCAAGGCGTCGACCGAACCTGGGAAGACTCTTCTGTGGATGGAGAATGGGCTCTCAACATTACATCCGACGAACTGCCAGACACCCTTCCCAATGCAAATTATGCCGGTGGAATCTCCAACTGGGCGGACTGGACTCTCGCAGACCGTGAAGGTGTGTTCCCCATTTACATCGACTCCGCACGCTCAAACGTTGGTGTGGCGGCTTTTGAACACGGCGACGGTTTCGCGTTCTACTACGGATACGACTGGTATCCCGACGATGACGAAATTGAAGATGGAACTCGCGAAGCGTGGAACGAGGCACTTCGCCTCGGAGCGGGTGGAGACTTCTCAAGCGCGGTCGCGAGCAGCGGGATCTCAATCGGCCTGAGCCTCGTCCTTGAGGTTGGGGAAGCCATCGAGGGCGCACCCGTGGTTGCTGAGGCCTCAGGACTCAAGCCGGGAAGCGATTGGGACTTGACGCTCCGATCGACTCCTGTCGTGCTCGATGAAGGTATCGTCGGAGACGCGGGTGCGATTCTCGCATCAGTTGAGATCCCGGCCGGCCTCGAGCCCGGAACCCACACCCTGACCGTTGAAGGAACCGCGGAGGACGGAAACTCGTACAAGCGTGTTCTGACCTTCGTTATTGACGAGGATGGTCTTCTTGGGTCTGAACCTGTAATCGGTGAGCTCATCAAGATTGAACTTGCAGCAACGGGCTTTGATCCTGTGCAGCTCTGGCTGTTCGCCCTTGCGGTCCTTGCAGCCGGTGGGATCGCGGTTGCGGTTCGCCGCCGTAAGGTCTAATCACCAGCAACTCACGTTGGGCCCCGTCGCGTCAGTGGCGGGGCCTAACTTTTTGGCATGCCTGTTTGGCTCATGTTCATCCGCCTCGCGTAAACTCGACGCATGCACAAGATTCTTGGACTTACGCGTTACGCGGTGATTGTCCCTGCGATCGCCTCAATCATCGGGGCCTTGCTCTTGATGGCCAAAGGCTCAATTGAGATGGTCATGGTCGTCATCCAGTCGGTCACGTCCGACATCTATCTCAAGGACACGATTGTTGGAGTGCTGACGGCCGTCGACGCGATTCTCTTGGGCACGGTTCTCCTCGTCATCGGATACGGGCTATATGAACTGTTTGTTGACACCGACATCCCGGTGCCGGCGTGGTTGCAGGTTCGTGACCTCGACGACCTCAAATCAAAACTCATCGGTGTTGTAGTCGCGATTATTGCCGTTGTCTTTGTCGGTGTGTTTGTCGATTCGAATCGTGCAGACGAAGTGCTGGCTTACGGCCTCGGTGCTGGGGCCCTGGTTGCGGGTCTCGCCGTTTTTTCACTCGCGACGCGCAAGCCCGAAAAGCCCGACTCGGCAGTAAAGAAGTAGACCCACTCGTGGGCTCGGTTCACCGCGGGCCGCGCCGAATACCCGCCTGATAAACTCCAATTGGGCTGAAACTCTGGCCCGTCGCCCTCGTAGCTCAGCGGATAGAGCAGGAGCCTTCTAATCTCTTGGCCGCAGGTTCGACTCCTGCCGAGGGCACGTCGAGCATGAGAGGTATTGCCATGGCTAACTCACTTTTACCAAAGAATCCGAAGGTCTACGCCGGCTACTTGGTCGTCCGGATCATCACGTTCGTGTTCATGCTTGTCGTCGTCGCGCGCAGCGCAATCCATTTGTTTTCACCGGATGGCGGAGCCGAATCGATTGCCGGCATTGATACGACCGTCGCGGGCGGAAGCAACCTCATCGCGCTCTTCCACCAGTGGGGAGCCATTCAACTGCTTTTCGTGGCCTTCATGCTCGTTTTGTTCTTTGCCTATAAGGGCTTCACACCACTCGTGATTCTTTTTCTTGCCCTCGATGCACCCATGCGGGCGCTGGCGGGACAGATGGGTGCTGTCGAAAGTACGCGCACGCCACCAGGCGAAGCCTTAAATTGGCCGGTGTTCTTTGTGTTGGTGGCGTTATTCATCGTTTCGCTCGTGGGCAAGAAATCGAAACCCAATCCGAACGCCATCTAATCACTTGGCCGCAGGTTCGACTCCTGCCGAGGGCACGCACAGTGTGATGCAGGGAAGACCCGTTAGTCCAACCTGATGTGGAACACGTGGGACCAACCCTCGTCACCGAGATTGGTCGAGACAACCTCGCCCGTCGCCCCTGCATAAATGCCCGAACCACCGATGACCGGTCGCACGGTTTCTGCTCCGACGGCGATGGTTGATCCTGCGGGCGGAT
>CAJAKC010000035.1 GCA_903940225.1 uncultured Microbacteriaceae bacterium | reverse complement strand
GGCGGAATTGATCGAGGGAGTCTATCCGCTTTCGGAAATCACCAACCAACTTGAATTACTCGGCTCTGGAAAAATTCAGGGCAAAGTTCTGTTCGACCCATCGATTTGACTACTGGAATACAAAGGAGCAAAAAATGAAGGCAGCAGTCTTTTACGGAGCGAAAGACATCCGTGTTGAGAATGTGGCAGAGCCGCAGTCAGTAGGCGCGGGCGAGGTGCGACTGAAACCATTTTGGTGCGGGATTTGTGGCACGGACGTGCACGAATACGCCATGGGACCCATCGTTATTCCGTCTCAGCCCCACAAGCTAAACGGGTCCATCCTGCCGCAGATTCTGGGGCACGAGTTTTCGGGCGAAGTTTTGGAAGTTGGCCCTGGTGTGACCAACGTCCGCGTAGGCGATCGTGTCTCGGTGATGCCGCTCTTGTCGTGCGGTGCGTGTTACTTCTGTTCGCGTGGCGATAACCACCTGTGCACCTCGATGGCCTGCATTGGCTTGAGCTGTGAGTGGGGCGGGATTGCCGAGCAGGCCGTCGTTCCGGCCGCAAACGTTTTCGCGCTCAATGACGGTGTCTCCGATGTGGCCGGTGCTCTCGTTGAACCAACCGCGGTGGCGGCTTACGGAGTAGACCGTGGGAATGTTCGCCCCGGAGACACAATTCTGATCACCGGTGCCGGCCCGATCGGTGCGTTAGCCGCAATCTATGCGGAGAATCTCGGCGCACGGGTTTACGTTTCGGAACTTAACCCGAACCGCCAGAAAATGATGAATGACCTGGGCGTAGCAACACTCCTCGACCCAACCAAGGACGACGTCATCGCAGCGTTGAAAGATGCAACGGGCGGAATTGGCGTTGACGCGGTCATCGAATGTTCGGGAAATGAGCGAGCACTGCAGACGGCAATAAAGGCAGTTCGGTCGGGTGGGTTTGTTGTTCAAACCGGCTTGCACACGAAGCCGGCGTCGATTGAGCCCATGGAACTTGCCGAGCGCGAAATCACCTACACGGGAACCTGGTGCTACCCGGTCACCGACTGGCCCCGCATCATTGACCTGATTGGTCGTCGCGGTCTGCAGGTGGAAAAAGTCGTAAGCTCGACGATCAACATGGATGACATCGTCGCCAAAGGTTTCGAGGAGCTTGTTTCACCGACCGGAACCGAGACCAAAGTACTAGTGAGAGGACACTAACGATGAAGGCTCTGCAGTTTGTTTCAGAAGGTAAAGCGGAGGTCAATGAACTTTCCGTTCCTGACATCGCCGATGATGAAGTACTAATCGCGTCTCGTGCGGTTGGCGTGTGCCATTCCGACATCGAGCTGCT
Source organism: uncultured Microbacteriaceae bacterium (assembly GCA_903940225.1). GTDB lineage: Bacteria > Actinomycetota > Actinomycetes > Actinomycetales > Microbacteriaceae > MWH-TA3. Next base: position 563 of record CAJAKC010000035.1, on the reverse strand, counting down.
CGAAGGTCGGTACATCATTCCCTTTAGCTACCCCATTATTCCCGGGCACGAATGGTCCGGTGAAGTCATGAAGGTTGGCTCGAAAGTCACGAATTTCGCAAAGGGTGACCACGTCGTTGGCGATTGCGTCATCGGCGACGACCACTTTGGATTTTCTATCAGTGGTGCCGCCGCCGAATTCTTCATCACGAAGGCGTCGTGGTTGCACAAAATTCCGAACAACATTTCGTGGAACAACGGTGCACTCGTCGAGCCATTCAGTGTCGCGTACTACGCGTTGATGCGCGTCGGCAATGTGAACGCCAGTGACACTCTGGTGGTTCTCGGCGCCGGCCCCATTGGCCTTGCCGTCACTGCAGCGTCGAAAGCGCTCGGCGCGAGGACAATCGTTGTTGAGCCGGTCGATTTTCGTCAGAAAGCAGCGCGCGACTTAGGCGCCGACATCGTGTGCACGCCAGACGAAATCGCCCAGGTATTGGCAAAAGACACCGACGGTCGCGGCGCCAACGTTGTCGTTGAAGCAACGGGTCGCCCGGATGTTATGGCAACTGCACTGGAACTTG
>CAJAKC010000034.1 GCA_903940225.1 uncultured Microbacteriaceae bacterium | reverse complement strand
GGATTCTCACGGCTCTGTCGATTCATCCGCGCAAGCGATTGGGTTATCTCGGGTCCCGACAAATCGCGGCGCTGGGGGAGTGGCTCCGCGATCGTCCCAACAGCTCCGGCGTCGAAATCGCCACGGGGAAACTCATCGTGTTGGCTGGGCCAACAGCGGTGGGTAAGGGAACCGTCGTCGCGCGAATTCGTGAGCGACACCCCGAGATTCGGTTCAGTGTCAGTGCGACGACTCGCGCACCGCGACCGGGAGAGATGGACGGCGTTCACTACTTCTTCGTGGATGATTCCGAATTCGACAAACTCGTGTCCTCGGATCAAATGCTCGAGTGGGCGGTCGTGCACGGGAAAAACCAATACGGTACGCCACGGAAACCCATTACCGAAGCGCTTGCGGCGGGCGAGAGCATCATTCTGGAGATTGATATTCAAGGTGCACGCCAAGTGAAGTCGGCTATGCCCGAGGCTGTTCTCGTGTTTCTGCTGCCACCGACCTGGGAGGAGTTGGTTCGTCGATTGTCGACCAGGGCGACCGAAACCCCTGAGGAACAAGAGCGACGACTGGAAACGGCCAAGGTGGAATTCGATGCGCAATCCGAGTTTGATGTCACCGTTATCAACGATGATGTCGATACGGCCGCCGAAGCCGTCGTATCATTGATGAGGTTAGGTTAACGCGAAAGGTCACGCATGAACACGAACAAGGGAATTATCGATCCCCCCATTGACGAACTTCTCGACAAGGTGGACTCGAAGTACCAGCTCGTCATCGTCGCGTCGAAGCGCGCCCGCCAGATCAACGACTACTACCAGGAGCGCGCTGAGGGTACTGTCGTCACCGCCGGACCGCTGGTCGAATCGACCATCGACGAAAAGGCACTCACCATCGCGATGCGCGAAATCAACGAGGGACTCGTGGAGCTCGACGCGTCCAACTAAAGTCACCGGTCAGCGGGTTTTCACGGTGGGTGCACACAATTGTCAGCCGACAGAAGGATGTTCCCGATGAGCCTTCGGTATTTCACCAGCGAATCGGTGACGAGCGGTCACCCCGACAAGCTCTGTGACCAACTCTCGGACGCAATTCTTGACGCGATCCTCGAACAAGACAGCGCCGCAAGGGTTGCCATCGAATGTCTTGCCTCCGGTGGTTTGGTTCACGTCGCCGGAGAGGTCCGCACAACGGGTTATGTCGAAATTGACCGCATCGTACGCGAGACGGTGGTGGGTATTGGATATGACTCTGCCGAGGTCGATTTCGATGGGAACACGTGCGGAATAATGACGTCCATCGTCGAACAATCTCTCGAGATCAACAGTGCGGTCGATAAGCACGGCGCGGATGACCAGGGTGCCGGTGACCAGGGAATTATGTTTGGGTACGCGACTAATGAAACAGAAGAGTTCATGCCCGCCGCGATCTTCTTCGCGCATCGACTGGCCGAAAGGCTCGAATTCGTGCGCCGGTCTGGACTGATTTCTTATTTACGACCCGATGGCAAGACTCAAGTCACGATTGGTTACGACGGCGACACGCCCGTCACCGTTGACACGGTTGTCGTCTCAACGCAGCACGCCCCGACCGTCGAAGGCAATCCACTTGGGCATGATCGAATTGTTGACGACGTTCGCACTCACGTCATTGACCCGGTGCTCGCGGACTCTGGCCTTGACTACTCAGCGGTTCGCTACATCATCAATCCCTCCGGCTCCTTCGAACACGGGGGCCCCGGTTCCGACGCGGGATTGACGGGACGCAAAATCATCGTAGATACCTACGGCGGAGCGGCTCGGCACGGCGGCGGCGCCTTTTCCGGCAAAGATCCGTCCAAGGTTGATCGATCGGGAGCGTACGCGATGCGATGGGTCGCGAAGAACGCGGTTGCGGCGGGCTTCGCGGATCGCGTTGAGGTGCAAGTCGCCTACGCAATCGGTATGGCGGAACCCGTCGGGCTTTACGTTGAGGCGTTCGGGACGGAAAAGTACCCCCTCGAGACAATCGAGGCCGTCTTGCGCGAGGAATTCGATTTGCGACCGGCTGCCATCATCCGTGACCTAGGACTGCTGACCGTGCGGTATCGCGACACCTCGGTTTATGGGCACTTCGGGCGCACGGGCCCCTCGTTCACCTGGGAACGGCTGGACCGCGTCGAGTCCCTGCGAACGCGCATCGCGGCCGCCTCCGACCAGTAATGCTGATTGCCCGAGTGCTCGTCGAGTCGCCGGTTCCGAGGCTCGACCGGCTACTCGACTACATCATCCCCGACCGCTTGTCGCCCGACGTCGTCCGGGGCGGTCGCGTGCGAGTACCGCTGGGTCGAGGGTCTCGACTCGTCGACGGCTTTGTCATTGAGATTGGAAATGAGGCGCAACAGGGAGTCGTCCTCGCGGAGGTCGATTCGGTACTCGGTGGCGTACCGGTTGTCACGCCTGCACTGTGGGCGCTCGTCCGAGCGGTGTCCGAACGCAATGCCGGGAGCGCCTCCGACGTGCTTCGCGTGGCGATTCCCAAACGTGCGGTGCGGATCGAGAAAACCTATTCGATTGCTCCGCGGCAAGAGCCCGTTGTTGCTCCGGGGTCGAAGAGCGTCGTGTTCCTGGATGCGGGAGTTATCGACACGCCCGACGGGCCGACCCTGCGTGCCTTCGAGAGGGTCGCCGAAACTGTTCGGACAAGTGCCGGAGGTTCGATCGTTGTCG
>CAJAKC010000033.1 GCA_903940225.1 uncultured Microbacteriaceae bacterium | reverse complement strand
TCACCTTCATGAGCGCTTGTTCAAACCCCGTGACGTGGGTACCGCCCTTGGGTGTCGCGATGATGTTGACGAAAGACTTTTGTACGGTGTCATAGCCTTCACCCCAGCGCACGGCAATATCGACCGCACACAAGCGCTCTACTTCGGTCGAGACCATGTGTCCTTTGTCGTCAAGGACCGGAACGGTCTCGGTGTAAGAGCCTTCGCCCGACAAGCGCCAGGTTCCGGTCAGCGGGGCGTCGGGAGACAAAAACTCGGTGAACTCCGAAATGCCGCCGGTGAAGGCAAACTCATCCTTGGTCGAACGACCGTCGCGAGAATCGGAGACGGCGAGTCGAAGTCCGGGCACGAGGAATGCCGTTTGCCGAGCACGCGCCGACAACCCCTCGATATCGATGGTTGAGGACTTGACGAAAATCTCGGGGTCTGGCCACCATCGCACGCGCGTGCCCGTGACACCACTGGGTGTTTTGCCCACGACGCGCAATTCTGAGTTTTCGACGAACGGTTCAAAGGGCGATTGCGGGGACGGATCGCCGGAGTCGGTGAAAACTCCCGGTTCTCCGCGGTGGAACGACATGTGGTGCGTCTTACCCCCGCGGTCGACCCACACGTCGAGTCGCTCGCTGAGCGCGTTGACCACCGACGCGCCGACGCCGTGCAGTCCACCCGACGCGGTGTACGACCCCGAACCAAATTTTCCGCCCGCGTGAAGCTTCGTGAATACGACCTCGACACCCGTCAGTCCCGTGCGTGGTTCGATGTCGACGGGGATTCCGCGACCGTTGTCGACCACCTCGACAGATCCGTCATCGTGAAGGGTGACGTCGATGGCCGAACCGAAGCCGCCAAGTGCTTCGTCGACCGAGTTATCGATGATCTCCCACAGGCAGTGCATGAGCCCGCGCTCGTCGGTCGAGCCAATGTACATCCCCGGGCGCTTCCGAACGGCCTCGAGCCCCTCAAGAACACTGAGGTGACGTGCGGAGTAATCGTTGGACACGGGGGCGACCTTATCTGTCGTGGACTGTCTAACCATAGGCGTTGGGTCAGCCCCCAGGTCGGAGGCACTCCGTTCCTGGGGAAAGGTTTACGCCACGGGCGAAACCGACCGTAAATGAGCGACCAATGTCCGAAGGTCGTGATGGAATAGAGGGGTCGGAAGGACGCACATGAACACGGCACAATCTCAGTCACAGGATGTAACCAGCCCGGTCGCACCCGAATTGGTCGCAACTGACCGCTGCGATTCGTGCGGTTCGCAAGCGTATGTTCGAGTTCGACTTCAATCCGGTGAACTGTATTTCTGCGCTCACCACGCCGACGAGGTTCGCGCGGGTCTCCAGCCAACGGCACTCGAATGGCACGACGAAACCGATCGCCTTCGCGACGAACACGGTGCCTAACAGTTCACCGCGTCGACTCGTGGAGTTTTCTCGCTCCGCGCTGAAATCAAATCTTGACGTTCTGCTCAGCGACGGTGCCGACACCGTAATCGACCTTCGGTGCGACGCATACGGGCACGGTACCGATTGGGTTGAGACCGCTGCTCGCGCGGCCGGATTCACGTCGTTCCTGACAGACGACCACCCTGCGATAAAGATTCCGCCGTCGGCCGGGACTCTCTACGGGACCTCGGCGGGCGATCGTGTTGGCATTGTTTCAGGAGAAATTGTCGCGATCAAGACAATCGATGCTGGAGAACCGGTGTCGTACGGAAACACCTGGATTGCTCAGCGGGAATCCACGGTGGGACTCGTGTCGCTCGGCTTCGCGGACGGGCTCCCCCGAGCTGGGTCTAACCTCGCGACGATGACGGTAGACGAATCAGTTGTTCCGGTGGTCGGGCGCATCGCCATGGACCAGTGCGTGGTCGACCTCACCGGGCTATCGACTGTCATCGGTTCGATTGCGCGCACGTGGGATTCCCTTGACTCTGTCCGAGAATGGTCAGCAGCCGCCAATCGAGACCCGCTCTCGCTTGTTTCCGGTCTTTCATGGCGCGTCCAACGGTCGTGGACCGCATGACGGCGACGGTACACATCGACCTCGATGCATTCGAGAGCAACGTTGCTCACCTGGTTAGCCTCGCGGCGCCCGCGGCGACGTGGGTCGCCATCAAGTCCAATGCCTACGGGCACGGAATGGTCGAACTCGCTGACAACGCCCTCAAGGCGGGAGCAAGTGGTTTGGCGGTGCTCGATGTTCCAGCGGCACTGAGTCTTCGAACTCACGGAGTCACGGCGACTCTTTTCGCCTGGCTGCACGGGGCAGAAACCGACTTTGCCGCAGCGGTGGCGGGTGGTGTTGACCTCGGCGTGTCGACCTTTGAGCAACTGGACGCTATCGCCGCGTCCCCCGGGGTCGGTCGTGTTCACCTCAAGATTGATACCGGCCTTCACCGCAACGGTGTGTCTGAGGCTCAGTGGGAGGCGTTTTGTCGCCGAGCACACGAGCTCGAGTCGGCCGGATCGATACGGGTTGCGGGAATTTGGTCTCATCTCGCGGACGCCGGTGACGAATCGGACGCGAAGGCTCTCTCGAGATTTGATGCCGCCGTGGCACAGTCGAAGGCAATCGGGCTGTCGCCCGAGGTCCTTCACATCGCCGCCAGTTCGGCCGCTCTGCGAAACCCCGGTTCGCGCTACGACGTTGTGCGAATTGGGATTGCCGCTTACGGCATCTCTCCCTTTGATGACGTCGACGGTGAGGGACTCGGTTTGCGTCCCGTTCTGCGGTTGTCCGCCTCGACGGACGGTGGCTCGGTGAGCGCGGGCTGGTTTGACGGGATACCGCAGGTTTCCGCTGCATCGGGCGCGTGGATTTCCGGCGGAGGAACCCCGCTGTCCGTCACCGCGGTGCACCCTCGCATCACCGAGGTAGCGGGTGATTCGTTGCCCCCAACGGTCGACATCATCGGCGGAGAAGGGCCGACGATGGAGCAGTGGGCGGCGTGGTCGAATACGATCGGCGACGAAATTGTGACGGGAATCCCGTCACACGTGCGCCGTGTCTTCGTGCGAGGTTAGCGACCAATACGTTCGCGAATTGCGATTCGTGCGTGTTCAGCCGCACGATTTGCCCTCGCGAGGAATTCCGATGTCGAATCCAACGGAGTTCCGGTCATTCGTGCAACGAGGTCATCGGCGATTTCCGGATTCATGGGCAGATAAGAACCGTGCGAATGGGTTCCTATGACCGTTCCGAACTCCACGCCATCGACTCCCGTTGGCGACTGCGCCCCGAACGAGACATCGGTTATGTGGGGAGGGAGATCGGTGTCGAGAGTGTGGCCGGTGTTGACGAAACCGGCGACAAACGTTCCTCGCGCAGTTCCGACAAATTCTCCGACCTGCCTCTGCGCGAGAGGTCGCGATTCGCCCGTAATGATTCCGGCACCTTCCGTGCGCGAGCCGTCCGCCCACGCGATCCCATCGCTCAGCAAGTGCATTCCGGCCCCGACAGCGAGTATCGATGCATCCTGAGACAGCGCCCCGGTGAGAGCATCGCGCAACTCGCGGATGTGCTCACCGACGAGTCGCACGGCGCTACTGGAACCAGAACCAATCAGGTAAAGACCGCCGTTAGCCGGAATGAGTTCACCCGGTTCGACCGTCGTCACCCGCACCGAAATGCCGCGCCACTCGCAGCGCTTGCGAAGTGCCAAAACGTTACCCGAATCGCCGAAGAGACCCAGCGTTTGGGGAAACAGGTGTACGAGGTGCACCATCACTCCCCCTCGATTTCCTTGTATCCGAGTTCACGTCGAAGGTCCATCATTTGTTCATAGTTCACGATTGCGGTTCGAAACGACTGAGCACGTGTTGTTGTTCTCTGGCCAAAAGCAGCGAATGCGACGGTGGGGTCAGGTTCAATGAGTCCCACCTCGATTTCCTCGTACGCCAAGCGCGTCTCCCACTGCCATGCCTTCGTGCCCGAGAGGACATCAACATGATCAATCGACGACAGGTCGATGTCGTAAATCCACGACGGGTCCGGGGTTCCCTCATCCACGGCAAGGTATAGAGACTCGGGCACGTGGGTGAGTGCGTCGAGATTCGCTTGAAGACTCGGGAAGTTTTTCATCATGATGATCGTGAGCGGAGCCCCAAACGCGACAACCGACTCACCGCGACCATAGACGGGCTTGAGCGACGAGACAGCGAGCGCGGCGGCACCCAGGTTCGCGGATGGACCCTGAACGAGTGACGTCATGGCAAGTGCCGCGGCCGCGTCAACCGCGTAGTGGACTCCCGGTGCGGGCAACGAGATGTCGAGGGAGGTTCCTCCCACCGACACGGTTGCCGCCAGACCACTAACACTGACGACTGTGGCGATCGGATGTCGTTTGTCGACAACGTTCTGAAGTCCCACGGTGGCGTCATAGACGCCGTCGGGGGCCGCCGAATCTGCGACACCGAAACCCCACACCTCGTGCCCCGAACCGCTCAACTCGTTCCCAATCGAGCGGGTGTTGTCATCGGCGTCGTTGACAAGGACGACGGTGGCGGCTCGACCGATCGAGGTGACCATCTCGATGACCCGTTCTGGCTCATAAAACCGGTTCAGCTGATCGACCTGAACGTTGAGCAAAAGAGCATGGGTCGGTTTGATGATGTCGACCAGTCGCGGTCCGTACGCTTCATCCAGTTCGAGCACAATCGCCGTGGCCCGCAGAGACCCCGTCACCGACACCGCGGCGAGCATCGACGACGCGATGCCTTGAGGCAGGTTTCCCCCGGACGGGTTCGAAAACACCCGATGCCCGTTTGCCTCCAGCGCGGCGACGATCATTCCCGTGGTCGTTGATTTACCGTTCGAACCGGTCACCACTACGACGGGTGTCGACTCGACTCGATGCACTCCCGCCATGACGTGCTCGAGAAAGCGAGGTGCGACCTTGAGCGCAACCCAGCCGGGCAAAGCAGACCCACCGCCCCGAAGTCGGGTAATCGCGCGGACAAAACGCCCGAGCACCACCGCGAGGACGATACGCATGACTTACTCGAGGAATTCGCGGATCGTTTGAGAGCGTGATGGGTGACGCAGTTTCGCCATCGTCTTCGACTCGATTTGGCGGATTCGCTCGCGCGTGACCCCGAACGTTTCGCCGATTTGGTCAAGCGTTTTCGGAATCCCGTCGCCCAGCCCGTAGCGCATTCGAATCACTCCCGATTCGCGCTCCGACAACGAATCGAGGACCGATTCGAGGGCAACCAGAAGCATTCGATTGGCGACGGCATCCAGTGGCACGATGGCCTCGGTGTCCTCGATGAGATCACCGAATTCGGAATCACCATCCTCGCCAAGCGGGGTGTGAAGCGAAATCGGCTCACGGCCATACTTCTGAACTTCGACGACCTTCTCGGGTGTCATGTCAAGTTCGTGGGCAAGTTCTTCCGGCGACGGTTCGCGACCAAGGTCCTGCAACAGCTGCCGTTGAACGCGCGCCAGTTTGTTGATGACCTCGACCATGTGGACGGGAATTCGAATGGTTCGAGCCTGATCGGCCATTGCCCGGGTGATCGCCTGTCGGATCCACCAGGTGGCATAGGTCGAGAACTTGAAACCCTTGGTGTAGTCGAACTTTTCGACAGCACGGATGAGTCCGAGGTTTCCTTCTTGAATGAGGTCCAGGAACTGCATGCCACGGCCCGTGTAGCGCTTGGCCAGAGAAACAACGAGTCGGAGGTTAGCCTCGAGGAGGTGGCGCTTCGCGCGTTCCCCGTCATCGGCGATGATGCGCAGCTCGCGACCGTCCTTGGAGTTCTCCCGCTTCGACGGAGTCAGTTTCGCCCACTTCTCTTCGGCGAACAGCCCCGCTTCAATCCTCAAGGCCAGCGACACCTCTTGTTCGGCGTTGAGGAGGGCGACCTTACCGATCTGCTTGAGATAGTCCTTGACCGGGTCTGCCGTTGCCCCGGTAATCATGCTCGAACTGGACTGAATCTCCTCGTCCGATGCGGAGATGATGATCGCACCGGTCGGCAAAGACTCGATCATGACGGCCTTGACATCATCGGCTTCGTCATCACTGAGCTCGATGGCTTCGTCGACCGCCGGCACTTCGACATCAATCTCTACGATGCCGTCGTCGCCCACAACTACAACAACGTCGAATTCCTCATCGACAATGGGCTCGTCCGTCGCGGCTGAGGCGGGCTTTCCCGTTGGAGACTTTGCCGAGGCTTTCGCAGGAGCCTTAGTCGCAGGAGCTTTGACCGCGGGCTTTGCAGGAACTTTTGCGGCAGGCTTGGCCGCGGGCTTCGCCGGCGCCTTGGCAGCAGGCTTCGCGGGCGCTTTCACGGCAGGCTTCGCCGGGGCTTTCGCAGCGGGTTTCGCGGGAGCCTTTGCTGGAGCCTTAGCGGTGGCCTTCGGCGCGGCCTTTGCCGCAGGCTTAGCAGGTGCAGCTGTTTCCTCAACCTTGTTCGAACCGAATCCAAACATTTTTGCGAAACGTGTGCGTTGCGAATCCGCCATGTACGAGTCCTCTTTCGGGCAGTATGAAGCCCCGTGTCAAATCGATGAAGCCGACGACTCGGGGTCTTGTGTTAACAGATTAGCACGGACGCTCAACCGTCCGAGTTCCCTCGCGTTCTGAGGAATCGCTCCAGTTCCGCTCCAATTGAATCGGCACTGGGTACTTTCCCTTCATCGTCGACGAAAGGGGATGGCGGGGCGTTCTCTGACATGTAGTTGTCGTGTCGTCCTTCGAGATTGGTAACAAGCTCGGCGAGCTCATCGTTTTGCGAGACCTGATCGGCAACCTCCGCCAAGAACTCGCGCCCTCGTTCTCTCAAGGCTTCGGAGTGGAAGGTTATTCCCGTCATCGTCGTGATCGCATCGAGAACCCCGAGGGTTGCGACGGGATACTCCGAGTCCGCGAGGTAGTGCGGCACGAGCAGAACAGATCCCGCGACGGGAGCGCCGAGTTGGCACAACATGAATTCGACGAGGTGGACAAAGGTGCCCGGAACCTCGGTCGTTGGGCGCCAAATCGAGTAGGCGTCAATCAGGTCCGCGCGATTCCCACTCATGGTCATGGCTTGCGCTCGGGTGTGCGGGACCGGCATCGGAATCGCGTGCACCCACGAGGTCGAACTGACGTGGAACTGTTCAATGGCGCTGACAACCGCTTCCGCGGCTGCCTCCCAACGATAATCGGGCTCGTATCCCGACAGCAGCAGGAATTGCGATCCGAGTTCATCGGTAACCAGTCGCAGGACGAGTTCCGGCGGGCGGTACTCGGTGAGATGCGTTCGCTCGAAGGTAAAGGTTGGTCGGCGGGCACGGTAATCGAGCAGCTCGTCGTTGTCGAAGGTCCACACTCGTTCATGGCGCGTGGAGTCGAGAACGTGCCGGCTGGCCGACACGACGGCGCGTCCCGCATCGATGAAGCCCGTGAGCAAAATGACGAGCGGGAGACCCGCGGGGACATCAACGCCTTCCGTGCGATAAACCAATCGTGCTGTGCTCACATCACCATGTTACGGCGCTGATGGTTTCCCGCCGTCTACGCTGGAGTAATGACGACTTACGCTCACTCCACGTCCCTGGTACCCGCCGACACGTTGGCGGTGTTTGTCACTCAAGCCGAAGACGGCACCTGGATCACCCCGCTTTCGGGAGACCTTGATGCTGCGGTCGTCGACGGAATCGGTCGGTTGAGTTTTGAACCCGGCGTCGATGCGCGCGTGGTCATGCCCGCACCAGCATCATCCGAGTTTCAATCAATCGCGGTCGTCAGTGTGCCTCGGGATTCGGGAACAATTGACCCGTTCCGATACGCAGCGGGCACGGCTGCACGCGGGCTGAAGGGCACTCTGGCGCTGCTCTTCCCGACCGCCTCCGCCGACGATACTGCCCAGGTGTTGGAGGGCGCGGCACTTTCGGCAATCCCCGCGTTCACGCGAAAGACCTCTGCTCCCGCGACCGGGGTGACAACGATCACCGTGATCGGTAAGCACAAACCGGATATCGCCTCGGTGGCAGAGCGCGTCGACGCGGTTCGAGCGGTTCGCGATCTTGTGACCGAAGTTCCCAACATCCTCAGTCCAGCAGAGCTGGCATCGCGGGTCGTCGCGGGGGTGAAGGGTACGAGTGTCACCGCGACCGTGCTGGATGAACGAAAACTGGCAGCGGGTCGCTTTGGTGGCATCCTCGGCATCGGCGCAGGTTCGTCTCGCCCGCCGCGAATGGTGGTCCTGCGTCATAAGCCTCGCGGAGCGAAGTTGCACGTTGCGCTTGTCGGCAAGGGAATCACTTTCGACACCGGCGGCTTGTCAATGAAACCGCCAGCATCCATGGTCGGCATGAAGTACGACATGACCGGTGCCGCCACGGTCTATGCCGTGATTCGAGCGGCGGCCAGACTCAACTTTCCCATCGCGGTCACGGCGTATCTGTGCATCGCCGAGAACATGCCGAGCGGGACGGCAATTCGCCCCAATGATGTCATCACGATTCGCGGCGGAAAAACGGTCGAGGTGACAAACACGGACGCCGAAGGTCGCGTGGTTCTCGCTGATGGACTTGTTGCGGCGAGCGAGGAGAACCCCGACGTCATCATCGATATCGCAACACTGACCGGATCGGCACGATCGGCGCTGGGCAACCGCATCGCCGGTGTCATGGGCGACATCGACATTGCGACCAAACTCAGCTATGCGGCCGCCGATTCGGGGGATGAAGTCTGGCACATGCCACTTCCCCAGTATTTGCGACCCGTCCTCGCAAGCGACGTAGCCGACATCGCGAACTCCAAGGTTGGCAACACCGCCGCCGGCATGCTGCTCGGGGGAATTTTTCTCAAGGAGTTCGTTGGGCAACGCGCTGACGGCAGCACTATTCCGTGGGCACACCTCGACATTGCCGGTCCGGCGAATAACCCCAGCGGACCCTACGGGTACACGCCCAAGGGGGCTACCGGAACGATGGTGCGCACGCTGATTCAGTTCCTGTACGACCTGTCCCACACCCCCAAGAAATAGGGGGTAGGCTCGTATTTGGCCTGATGTGAGCTCGGCGTGAACCGCCGAAACTCAATTCCATTCACACGTACAAGGAGTGTTGGTGTCCGACATTGCAGTTGATCTAGTTGTCCTCGGTGGCGGAAGCGGTGGCTACTCGGCTGCTCTCCGTGCAAGTCAATTGGGAATGAGCGTCGCGCTCGTCGAAAAAGACAAGGTCGGCGGCACGTGTCTCCACGTCGGCTGTATTCCGACGAAAGCACTTCTCCACTCGGCGGAAGTCGCCGATAGCACCCGCGAGGCCGGCAAGTTTGGCGTCACTGCAACACTTCACGGCGTCGATGTGGCCGCCGTCTCGGCGTATCGTCAGGGAATCGTCGATTCAAAGTTCAAAGGTCTGCAGGGACTGCTCAAGGCACGTGGCGTTCAGACCATCGACGGTCATGGAACGCTCACGTCACCCACCACTGTTCAAGTTGGCGATACCACCATCACCGGCAAGAACGTCGTTCTCGCAACGGGTTCTTATTCCAAGACTCTTCCCGGTCTCGAGATCGGCGGTCGCATTCTGACGTCGGAGCAAGCAATCACCCTCGACTATGTCCCGAAACACGTCATCGTTCTGGGTGGCGGTGTCATCGGCGTTGAGTTCTCGTCCGTCTGGCGCTCCTGGGGCTCAGAGGTCACGATTATCGAAGGTCTCCCTCACCTAGTCCCGAACGAAGACGAATCGGTTTCCAAGCAGTTTGAGCGCGCATTCCGTAAGCGCGGAATCGAATTCAAGACCGGAGTTCGGTTTCAATCGGCGACCCAGGATGACAACGGCGTCACGGTAACCCTCGAGGGCGGCGAAACCATTACGGCAGATGTCCTCCTCGTTGCCGTCGGCCGAGGAGCGTCGACGGAAAACTGCGGGTTCGAGGCCGTCGGTGTCGAGATGGACCGCGGATATGTCCTCACCAACGACCGACTGCAAACGAATATCCCTGGCGTGTACGCCGTCGGTGACATTGTCCCCGGAATACAACTCGCGCATCGCGGTTACCTACACGGCATTTTTGTCGCCGAGGAGATTGCAGGACTCAACCCCCTGGTCGTTTCGGACATCAACATTCCCAAGGTCACCTACTCCGAACCGGAAGTTGCCTCGGTTGGACTCTCCGAGGTAAAGGCCAAGGAACAATATGGTGAAGCGCAGATCGCTGTATACGACTACAACCTCGCGGGTAACGGCAAGAGCTCGATTCTCGAGACGAGCGGTTCCATCAAAGTCATTCGGGTCGTCGACGGACCGGTTGTCGGTGTCCACATGATCGGCGCACGGGTTGGTGAACTGATTGGCGAAGCGCAGCTGATCGTGAATTGGGAAGCTCACCCCGAAGACATCGCGCCGCACCTGCACGCGCACCCGACACAAAACGAAGCACTTGGTGAAGCGTTCCTTGCCCTCGCGGGCAAGCCGCTTCACGCGATGTAGAAATCGATTCGAGGAGAACGAAGAACCATGAGCACCAACGTCAACCTTCCCGCACTGGGCGAGAGCGTCACCGAGGGCACTGTCACCCGATGGCTCAAGAAGGTCGGTGACTCTGTTGCCGTGGACGAGGCGATTGTCGAGATCTCAACGGACAAGGTCGACACCGAGGTTCCGTCACCCGTGGCCGGTGTGATCGAAGAGATTTTCGTCCAAGAGGACGAAGTCATCGCCGTGGGCGCGCCACTTGCCCGAGTGGGAACCGGTTCGGATACAGCCGTCACCGCTCCCGCACAACCAACCCCCGTCGTGGAGGCAGTCGTCGAGGCCCCCGCCGTTGTTTCCGAGCCCGCACCGGTTGCCGAAGTTGTGGCCCCCGTAGCGGTGCCCGAAGTTGTCGTCGTCACGCCCCCGGCGCCCCCGGTTGTCGCGCCAGCCCCCGTGGTTTCGATGCCGACAGTGCCCGCTGCGGCGGTGGCACCACCCACGACGCCCGTTGCAGGCAACGCAACACCCTACGTCAGCCCCATTGTGCGCAAACTGGCGCACGACCGCGGTGTGAATCTCGCGGGGATAGCCGGCACTGGAATCGGCGGGCGGATTCGCAAGGAAGACGTCCTCGCATCGGTCTCGACGACTGTGCCGTCTTCTGCGGGCGCCGTCTCGGCGCCCAGCCCGCACGTGCCTCTGTCCGTGTCTGACCTGCGCGGAACTCGCGCACCGATGTCGCGATTGAGAAAAGTGATTGCCGAACGAGCCGTCGCGTCGATGGTTTCGAGCGCTCAACTCACGACAGTTGTCGAGGTTGATGTCACGGCGGTTGCGCAACTACGAGATTCCATCAAGGCGTCGTTCCTCCAGCAGACGGGGCAGAAACTCACCTTCTTGCCGTTCTTCGTGAGGGCATCGGTCGAAGCACTCCAGGCTTTCCCGATCATCAACAGCACCGTTCAGGGTGACGACATCGTCTACCCGGCTTTCGAAAACGTCTCCATCGCGGTGGACACGGAGCGTGGACTGCTGACACCCGTGGTGAAGAACGCCGCGGGGAAGAGCATTGCGGCACTGTCGGGCGAAATCGCCGACTTGGCGTCCCGAACGAGGGAAAACAAGCTCACCCCTGACGAGCTTTCGGGCGGCACGTTCACCGTGACGAACACGGGGTCCCGTGGCGCACTGTTCGACACACCGATCGTCTTCCTCCCCCAGTCGGCCATCCTCGGACTCGGTGCCGTCGTCAAGCGTCCGGTCGTCGTGTCTAACAACGGGAGTGACTCGATCGCCATCCGATCGATGGTCTATCTTGCGTTGTCCTACGATCACCGCATCATCGATGGCGCAGACGCTGCACGTTTCCTCGGAGCCGTCAAGGCGCGACTCGAAGCGGGCGCTTTCTCATCCACTGATTTAGGAATCTAAGGCGACACCATGGCTACCCCGAAAAGCAAAGGCCGCATAGGCGAACTGTTCGATGTTCTCAAACTCGTCATCAAGCGGGTTCCCTTGTCGTGGCTGTGGCTCGGCCTCAGCTTCCTCGTTCCTCTCGCCGCCGGAATCGTCGTGGCAGTCATCACCATCGACAACCCCGTCGGCGCGGTCATTTGGATTGTTCTCGGGCTCATGGCCGGGCTACTCGCGTTCCTTATCGTTTTGGGCCAAATCACCCAGAAGCTGATGTACACCAACCTCGATGGTCAGATCGGTGCGGTGTCGTCCCTCATCAAGAACCAGCTTCGTCGAACCTGGCGCGGTTCGGAGATTCCCGTCCGCATGAACAAGAGCAGCGACACGGTATACCGACTGGTTGGGCGTCCCGGAGTTGTCATCATCAGCGAAGGTCAGCGGTCTCGCGTTGCTCCGCTCGTTGACGAAGCGCGCAAAGAAGTCGCCCGCATTGTCCCCGCCGTTCCAATTCACTCGGTTCACGTCGGTTCCGACGGAATCCCCCTGAAGCAGTTGTTCCGAACGATTTACAAGTTCCCCAAAGGCATTCGTACCGCCGAAATCCTTGTCGTTTCAAATCGCCTCAATTCGATTGCCAAAACGCCCATGTCGCAAATGCCGAAGGGCATCGACCCGACAAAGATGCGCGCCCCCAAGCCACGCTAGAAACCGCCGCGTTTGTAACATCCCTGAAACATTCGCGTGACGGTGTTGACACACCATCTCGATAGCGTGTAATCACTGCAACCGCAGGTCAATCCAAATCGCAGGAGATAAAGCACATGTTCACTTCCCCGGCCGAAGTTCTCGCCTTCATCAAGAAGGAAGACGTCCAATTTCTTGACATTCGTTTCACCGATCTTCCGGGAATCCAGCAGCACTTCAACATCCCCGCGTCGACCGTGGACCTCGAGTTCTTTGAAGTCGGGCAGCTGTTCGATGGATCGTCGATTCGCGGATTCCAAGGGATCGCCGAAAGCGACCTCCAGCTGATCCCCGATGTGACCACCGCCTATGTCGACCCCTACCGTGTCGAGAAGACGCTCGTTCTCATCTTCGACATTTACAACCCGCGCAACGGCGAGATCTACCACCGCGACCCCCGTCAGGTTGCGAAGAAGGCTGAAAAATACCTCGCGTCGACGGGTATCGCCGACACGGCGTTTTTCGCACCGGAGGCGGAGTTCTTCATTTTCGACGACGTTCGTTACGAAGTGTCGAGCGGTCGATCGTTCTATTCGGTGGACTCGGAGGAAGCCGTCTGGAACACCGGCCGCAAGGAAGAAGGTGGAAACCTTGCCAACAAGACCCCTCACAAGGGTGGCTACTTCCCGGTGAGCCCGGTCGATAAGCTCGCCGACTTGCGTGACCAGATTTGCCTCCAACTCGCCGCGGTTGGACTGAACGTCGAGCGTTCGCATCACGAGGTGGGAACCGCGGGTCAGTGCGAGATCAACTATCGCTTTGACACGCTCGTGAAATCAGCCGACGACCTCCTCAAGTTCAAGTACATCGTCAAAAACGAAGCGGACATTCACGGCAAGGTCGCGACGTTCATGCCCAAACCCCTCTACAACGACAACGGTTCGGGAATGCACACGCACCAGTCACTGTGGTCGAAGGGTAAGCCACTCTTCTACGACGAGAAGGGCTATGCCGGACTCTCGGATGTTGCACGTTGGTACATCGGGGGCATTCTCAAGCACGCGGGCGCAATCCTCGCCTTCACGAACCCCACGATGAACTCGTACCGACGATTGGTCAAGGGATTCGAAGCTCCCGTCAACCTGGTCTATTCGGCCGGTAATCGCTCAGCTGCGATTCGCATCCCCATCACGGGAACGAACCCGAAAGCGAAGCGCATCGAATTCCGCGCTCCCGACGCCTCCAGCAACCCGTATTTCGCTTTCGCGGTGCAGATGATGGCCGGTCTAGACGGAGTCCTCAACAAGATCGAGCCCCACGCTCCGGTCGACAAGGACCTGTACGAGCTCCCCGCCGACGAAGCCAAGAACATCCCCCAGGTTCCCGGTTCGTTGGAGGAGGCGCTCATCGCTCTCGAGAACGACCACGAGTTCTTGCTCCAAGGCGGGGTGTTCACCACGGACCTCATCGAGGAATGGGTGTCGCTCAAGCGCTCGTCGGAGGTCCTCCCGTCCGCACAGCGTCCTCACCCGTTCGAGTACGAGACAACGTTCTCCTGCTAGTTCGTTCCCCTCGACGAAGGCGTCACCGTCTGGTGGCGCCTTCGTCGTTAAGCCGGATAAAAGTTCGACTCAAAAACGTGTCGGGCGCGGCGCGTGATTCTCAAATAGTCGTTCTCGAGTGACGTCCCACCGCCGGGCGGATAGGCCAGTATCCGAGCAATCGCTTCCAGTTCACGCCGGTCGGTAGGGAGAACATCCGAATTCTTTCCCGTTGCCAGCGTGGTTGCGCTGCGCACTCGAGAGGCGATGAGCCAGGCTTCCCGCAAAGCCGCCGCGTCGTTCGCGTCCAGTGTTCTGATGGCAGACAGTGCGTCGAGGGCAACCAGCGTCGATGCGGAGCGGATTGAGTCCTCGGTCGCGCCGTGACTCAGCTGAAGTGTCTGGACGAGCCATTCGACGTCGCTCAGTGAACCGCGTCCCAGTTTTGTGTTGCGCGCGGGGTCA
This sequence comes from uncultured Microbacteriaceae bacterium, assembly GCA_903940225.1. Lineage (GTDB taxonomy): Bacteria > Actinomycetota > Actinomycetes > Actinomycetales > Microbacteriaceae > MWH-TA3. The sequence goes on along the minus strand of CAJAKC010000033.1, from coordinate 17,388 downwards.
GCGCCGAATGGCAAGCGCTCACTCTCTACCCGAGCCTTGATGCGGCGGATTTCACGTAATCCATCCTCGCCGATGTCCCGTGAATACCGGACAGTATTTGCCATGAGATCAAAGTCGCTCTGCAGAGCGTCATCCCCCGCGACGGGGACCGCCCTGACCAGGGCTTGGGTCTCCCAGACGTCGCTCCACGAAGTGTAATAGGCAGCGTAGGCCTCGAGCGAGCGAACCGGTGGACCGTTCTTCCCCTCGGGGCGAAGCCCCGCGTCAATCTGCAGCGGGAAGCGAATATCCTCGGAAAGTCGAACCACGTCTTTGACGATTGCCTCGGCACGCTTGTGCGCGTCGTCGCCCGCTCCCACATCGCGGAAAACCCAGAGGATGTCCGTGTCGGACGAGAACCCCAGCTCCGCTCCGCCGTAGCGTCCCATCGCAATAACCGCGAACTCGATTCCGTGGTGCTCGCGACGAGCGAGCGAGAGAGTTGTTCGAAGGGTCGCCGTCGTCACATCCGATAGACCCAGGCCGAGCTGCTGGACGTCGATCGTGTCCAGGACTGCGCCGAGCGCGAGCCGGAGCAATTCTCGGCGTCGTGCGAATTGCAACGCTTTCGCGGCATCGTCAACTTTTACATGTCGACCATCAATAGCCGCGAACTCGGTCGAGAGTTGGTCCAACGATCGAGGCACCAAAAGTTCGTCATCATCGAGCCACGCGACGGCTTCGGGTATCCGTTCGATCAACGTTGCGACATAACTCGACATCGACAGCACCCGGCTCAGGCGTTGCGCCGCTCCGGCCGAATCACGGAGCATTCGCAAATACCAGGGTGAATCCCCGAGTGTTTCGCTAATCGCGCGAAACGCCGCCAACCCACCGTCCGCATTAGTTCCTTCGGACATCCAGTGCAGCAACACCGGCAGAAGGTTTCGTTGCATACTCGCACTCCGACTGATTCCGTCCGTGAGCGCAGCGATGTGTCGAAGTGCCCCCGCAGGATCGCGGAAGCCGGAAGCCGCCAGTCGCGCCTCGGCCTGATCGCTCGACAGGGCGTGTGGTTCACCGGGAAGTGCGGCAACCGCCGCGAGCAACGGTCGATAGAAGATTTTCTCGTGAAGAGACCGGACCTCAATCTTTAGAGGTTGCCACCAGGCAAGAAGTTCTTCGGGAGTTTCGGCCAGCTTGGACCCTCGAGCAACAATGCGGAGGGTGTCGACGTCGCGGGGCATGAGGTGGGTTCTGCGCAGCGCGACGAGCTGCACGCGGTGTTCCAGAACACGCAAGGAACGGTAGGCCTGAGAAAACGACTGGGACTCGGCGCGTCCGACATACCCGCCGTCGGTGAGCCGCTCGAGACTCGTGAGCGTGTCACGGGTGCGCAGCGTTTCATCGTCCTTACCGTGCACGAGCTGCAGCAATTGAACGGTGAATTCAATATCGCGCAATCCCCCGGGACCCAACTTGATCTGAATGTCGCGCTCGTCGGCGGGGATATTGTCCGTCACGCGCTCACGCATTCGTTGGGCCGATTCGACAAACCCCGCTCGACCGGAACTCGACCACACCAAGCGGGTCACCGCCTCGAGGTACCGCGCACCCAACTCAGGATCCCCCGCCATGGGGCGCGCCTTCAGAAGCGCTTGGAACTCCCAATTCTCCGCCCAGCGCTCGTAGTAGGCAATGTGAGACTCCAGGGTGCGGACAAGGGCACCCTTGGCCCCTTCGGGTCTGAGGTTCGCGTCCAGTTCCCACAGCGCGGGTTCTGTTCCCGGTTCAGTGATGACCGCGATGGTGCAGCGCGCAAGTTTTGTGGCAATTTCGACCGCGCGGTTGTGCTCGATTCCATCGGCAGCACATACAAAAATCACGTCGACGTCCGAAATGTAGTTGAGTTCCTGTGCGCCCGTTTTTCCCATTCCAATGACGGTGAATTTCGTTGCCGCGAGTTCCGAGGCGTCAACCGAAATCGTTGCTCGTGTGAGGGTGATGGCCGCGTCAACGGTCGCATCGGCGAGATCGGCGAGTGCGCGACCGACGTGATGCACCGCATCGACAGGGTTCGGTTGAGTTAAATCCCATGCGGCGATCGTAACGAGTTGTTGCCGATACATGCTGCGTAACGCGTTCGCATCCGCGATTTTCGACTGCCGAAACATCTGCCGATACTCGTCCGCGGTCGGAAGAGTGCTCGGTGGCAGCGCAAAGACGAAGGACAGTGGTGTGCGCGCGATGAACTCGGCCAAGCCGTCGCTCGCTCCGAGCACTCGAATGAGTCCCTCCCGCAGACTCCCATCCGACTTCGCAAGAGCGCGTTCCGTTGCCCCGTCCGAGTCACCGTCAAAAATACGGTCGAGCCACGAGAGGGCTTTATCCGGACTCGCCGCGGCCGCAAACCACTCGGCAGCCCAGCCTCGACGCATCAGAATCTCGCGCGCAACCCTGAGGTCCGAAAATCCATGGCGGGCCAGAGACTGCAGTGTCAGTTCGCGCGCCATGGGCTAAAGGATGCGGAAGTTAGAGTCCAGCTCCCACGGCGTCACCTGATTGCGATAGGCGTTCCATTCGGCCAACTTGTTGCGCAAGAAGAAGTTGAAAACCTGCTCGCCAAGCGTCTCGGCGACGAGCTCGCTTTCCTCCATTTCGGCCAGCGCGCGATGGAGGCTCTCGGGAAGGGGCTTGTAGCCGAGTGCGCGCCGCTCGGTCGCCGACAACGCGGCGATGTCACCCTCGGCCTCGGGAGGTAACTCGTAGCCCTCTTCAATGCCCTTCATTCCCGCGGCAAGTAAAAGGGCATAGGCCAGGTAGGGGTTCGCAGCGGCATCGAGACCGCGATACTCGATGCGGACGGACTGCTCTTTGCCCGGCTTGTAATTCGGGACACGGATCAGTGCCGAGGTGTTGTTGTGTCCCCACGTCACGAACGGAGGAGCTTCTCCCCCTCCCCACAGACGCTTGTATGAGTTGACGTACTGGTTTGTTACGGCCGTGATCTCCGGCGCATGCGTGAGGATTCCCGCCATGAACTGGCGGGCCGTCGTTGAAAGATTGTGTGGCTTGCTGGGGTCAAAGAACGCGTTGGCGTCGCCCTCAAACAGCGACATGTGCGTGTGCATTCCGCTGCCCGGCTGATTGGCAAGCGGCTTGGGCATAAACGTTGCGTAGACACCCTGTTCGATGGCGACCTCTTTGACGACGGTGCGGAATGTCTGGATGTTGTCTGCGGTGGTCAGCGCGTCCGCGTATCGCAGATCGATTTCGTTTTGTCCCGGACCAGCCTCGTGATGGCTGAACTCGACGGAGATTCCGAGGTCCTCCAAGTGACGAACGGCATTTCTCCGGAAGTCAGTTGCCGTTCCGCCGGGAACGTTGTCAAAGTACCCCGCCTCGTCTACCGGGATCGGGTTCGTCGAGTCGTTCGACTTGAACAGGTAAAACTCGATTTCGGGATGCGTATAGAACGTGAATCCCTTGTCCGCCGCCTTGTTGAGCGTGCGGCGCAATACGTGACGGGGGTCGGTCGCCGCGGGCTCGCCGTCAGGTGTGGTGATGTCGCAAAACATACGCGCGGTTGGGTCGACTTGCCCGCGCCACGGGAGAACCTGAAAAGTTGTGGGGTCCGGGTGCAACAGCACGTCGGCCTCGTAAACGCGAGTCAGTCCCTCGATGGATGAGCCGTCAACACCAAGTCCTTCGGCGAAAGCCCCCTCCACTTCCGCGGGGGCAAGAGCGACGTTTTTCAAGGTGCCCGAGACGTCCGTGAACCACAGGCGGACAAACTTGACACCGCGCTCTTCGATGGTGCGGAGGACAAATTCCTGTTGCTTTTCCATAAGGCTCCTTGACGACTGACTGCCACTACTAGGCTACTTGCTATGTCGCGGATTCGGTTCGCTCTCGCCCAAATCAACCCCGTCGTGGGTGATATTGCGGGCAACAGCGCGCTGATTCGGGATGCTGTGCGGGATGCGGCAAACGCGCACGCCAGCGTCGTGGCCTTTCCCGAGATGGCACTCACCGGTTACCCCATAGAAGATCTTGCGTTCTCCCCTGATTTCGTGGACGAATCGGAAGAAGGAATCAGAGTTCTTGCCGGCCAACTCGACGCCGACGGCTCGGGCGATATTGCGGTGATCGTCGGCTTTGTGCGACGAGCGGCGACACCGAGTTTTGGTGGTGCGATTGCGCACAACTCGCTTGCTGTCCTCTTCGGTGGAGAGGTGCACTCAACATATGACAAGCAACACCTGCCGAACTATTCCGTCTTTGACGAAGAACGCGTGTTCGTGCCCGGTCACGAGCCCCTCGCCCTGGTGCTGGGCGGCGTGAAGGTTGGCTTCCTGATTTGCGAGGACCTCTGGCGCGACGAGGGTCCGGTCGAAACACTCGCCGAGCAAGGGCTCGACGTTGTTGTTGTCATCAACGCGTCGCCATTCGATCGCACGAAGGACGACAATCGTTTCCCGCTGCTTGTTCGCCGCGCACGGCAATTCTCCGCGCCCGTCGCGTACGTGAATCTCGTTGGGGGCCAGGACGATCTCGTCTTCGACGGCGACAGCGCGGTCGTTGACGCGAGCGGGACGGTCTGCGCACGCGCGCAGCGCTTCGAATCAACGATTCTTCACCACGACGTCGTCGGTACCGCTGGCGGAAGCGGCCTCGATGTCCGCGAACGGACTCTCAACCTTCTCGCGCCGGTCATCACGCCCGACAAGGACGAACTCGACGACATTTGGGCAGCTCTCGTCCTCGGAGTTCGCGACTATGTCACCAAGAACGGTTTTGCGAGTGTCGCCCTTGGCCTCTCGGGAGGAATCGATAGTGCGGTGTGTGCTGTCATTGCGGCGGATGCGATCGGCGCTGACAGGGTTTTCGGGGTGTCGATGCCCAGCCAGTGGTCGAGCGACCACTCGCAGAGCGACGCCTCCGACCTTGCTAACCGAATCGGCTGTCAGTATGACGTGCAGCCCATTGGGGACCTCGTGGGTCCTTTTGAGCAGCAACTGCAGCTCAAGGGACTCGCTGCCGAAAATATTCAGGCGCGGGCTCGAGGGATGATTCTCATGGCACTGTCCAACCAGCACGGTCATCTCGTGCTCACGACCGGCAACAAATCGGAAATCGCGGTCGGTTACAGCACGATGTACGGTGACACGGTCGGCGGCTATGCTCCGCTGAAAGACGTCCCCAAAACCCTCGTGTGGGAACTCGCCGAGTGGCGCAATCGCGCCGCGACGGATAACGGTGAGCCTGCACCAATTCCGCAGAATTCAATTTCTAAGCCGCCGAGCGCGGAGTTGCGACCCGGTCAAACCGACCAGGACTCCCTGCCGCCCTATGACGTGCTCGATTCGATACTCGACCGACTCATCGATCGACGCGAAAGCATTTCCACCATTGTGAAAGCCGGCTTCGCTCTGGAACTCGTGTCGCACATCGCGCACCTTGTGTCCATCAGTGAGTGGAAACGACGACAGGGCGCCATCGGTCCCCGAATCTCGCGAATGGCGTTCGGGCGCGAACGCCGCCTGCCCATCACCGTGCGTCGATCCACCCTTTAGTTCAGCGACGAGTGCGGGCTATTTTTCGCGCTCTTCTTCCTCGCGCCACTTCCTCGCGCGCTCAGCCGCAATCTCGGGTGCCCGTGCGGCTTCTTCTCGCGTAGCAAAAGGCCCGTCGCGATCGCTTCCCAGCGACTGCGCACCCTCTTCAACCTCGCCGTTCTTGTGGTTGTACCACCACGCCATGGGCTATCCCCTCTCGATACACTGGACAGTATCTACCACCATGGCACGACGGAGTGAGCGAATGGCACGCATCATCGGAATCGATATCGGCGGAACCGGCATCAAGGCCGCAATTGTCGACGTCGACAACGGTGAAATCGTTTCCGAGAAGATCAAGGTTGGCACTCCGGACGGAGCGAAACCGGCGGATGTTGCCGATGTCATCTACGACATGGTCGAACAACTCGACCCCCAAGGTTCCCTGCCCATTGGGGCGTGTTTCCCCGCCGTCATCGTCAACGAGGTCGCCTTGAGCGCGGCAAACGTCGACAAGTCGTGGATTGGAACTAACGTCGGAACACTTTTCGAGACGCGGACCGGTAGGAAAGTTCACGTGGTGAACGACGCCGACGCCGCCGGTTTTGCGGAGGTCAAATTTGGTTCTGCGCGCGGAGTAGCGGGATTGGTTTTGGTCACCACCCTCGGCACAGGGATAGGCTCGGCGCTCATTTACGACGGAACACTGCTGCCAAACTCGGAGCTCGGGCACATCAACCTGCCGGGCTATCGCTGGCGGACTGCCGAGCAACTCGCCGCGAACTCCGCTCGAATCAAGGGCCGCTTGTCCTGGACGAAGTGGGCGGGGCGCCTGCAGGTCTATTACTCAACGCTGGAAAAACTCTTCTCCCCCCAATTGTTTGTCGTGGGCGGTGGAGTGTCCAAAGAGTTCGAAAACTTCCTCCCGCTTCTCGAACTGAATACCCCGATTATTCCCGCACAGCACTTCAACAATGCCGGGATTCTGGGCGCTGCCGCGCTGGCTCAGTTCAACGATTAAGCGCGAGGGGCCGGCCGATACGCCGGGTTCTGTCGTGGACGATCATCTATCTCGACTCAGCGTTACCGTTGAGTTCTAGCAACCTACCCAATGCCTCGGCGAGCAACGTCAATGGCATCTGTCTGGTCTTGCTCCGGATGAGGTTTACCGAGCCGACCGGGTCACCCCGATCGCTGGTGGGCTCTTACCCCACCGTTTCACCCTTACCCTTGCGGGCGGTTTATTTTCTGTGGCACTGTCTCGCGGATTTCTCCGGGTGGGTGTTACCCACCATCCTGCTCTGTGGAGCCCGGACGTTCCTCGGCACCCGAAGGTGACGCGATCGCCTGGCCGACCCTCTCGCCCCTCAATGCTAGCGACTAGCCGAAGGACGCGCGTCGATCCATCGAACGATTCGCCACGGCGTCCGCGCGCGAGTTGAATTCGCGGGCAATCCATTCAAAGGTGACGGTCGACCCGGCAATCACCGATTGCGCTTCGAGCGCGAGTTCGCGCATGTCGGGGTGTTTGATTTTCCATCGCCCCGACATTTGCTCGACAACCAGTTTTGAATCCATGCGAACGTGAATTGGGGCTTCGGCATCGATTTGACGGGCGCGCGTGAGCCCCGCGAGGAGCCCCGAATACTCGGCGACGTTGTTGGTTGCGACTCCGACGAATACGCCGACCTCGGCGAGAACCTCGCCCGTGGATTCATCGATCACCACGGCGCCTCCCGCGGCAATCCCGGGATTACCGCGAGAACCGCCGTCTGCCTCGACGATCAGTGTTCTCACAGTCCGGAATCCTCGGTGCGAATAAGGATGGCGTTCGAGTCGGGGCAGAGGAGAACGGTGTCCGGATCGGCCAGCCGAATCTCATCCAGCAGCCCCGGCGGCAATTGCACCCCGCTGGCGGAGGTAATCCCGCGCTGGAGGAACGAAGCTCCCACCCCGTAGCGTTCGCGCTGTCGCTCATAGAGTGCAGCGAACTCTGTCGGAAGTTCGGCGAGTAAAGCGGTTCGTTGGGCAGCGAGAGATGCGAGTCGCGTCGTCCACGCCGCGATGTCGTCGGTCAGCCCCGCCTCGGTCGCTTCCCGCGCGGTGTGGAATGTGTCACGCTGGCGCACGATCTCATCTCGCTCGGCGACGACGTCATCGCGCCTAGTTAGCGCCTCGAGTTCGCTCGTCTCCAGCATGTCAATTCGACGTTCGAGAGAGTGAATCTCGTCTTCGAGTTCACTCAATTCTTTCGGATCGTTAGTCCCCTTCTCCCGTTCACGGTCGCGTTCAATCCGCGTCCGCGCAACGGCGATATCCGATTCGAGGTGGTCGCACTCGCGCTGAACATCGTCAACGCGATCTTCCGCCGATTCCGCTTCGCGCACCAGCCGAAGGTAGTCAACGTCGGTGTCCAACCCGGCACGCTTCTCCTCCGCTTCTCGGATGTGTCTTTCCGTCACGATCACGTCGGTATCGAGCGCGAGCACATCGAGGAGCTTGGCCTGCTGGATAGCGGGTACGGTCAGATTAGTCATCACACCACCACGAAAGTCCAGGGGTCGGTGTTGATCTCGGAAACATCGACCGTTACGCCGGGGACCGCGTCGCTCAACTCGCGCGCGGCGGTATCAAGCCACAGCCATTCGGCGGCCCAGTGGGAAATGTCAATCAGAGCGGTGTTTGCGCCCCGCCTGACCGTGTCGCGGAATTCTGAAGCAGGGTGGTGTCGCAGATCCGACGTCACGTAAACGTCAGACGCCTGAACGGTTGGATTGCCAAGCAGACTGTCGCCCGCGCCTGCGCAGACCGTAACCCGCGTGACAGGGTGAGACATTTCACCCGAAACGCGCACGCCTCGAGCAGTCGCGGGAAGGACTGAGGCGACGGATCGCGCGAACTCACCCACGGTCGTCGCGGAGACCGTTCCCGCGATGCCGAGCCCTCCACCCAGTGGGTGTGGCAGCAGCGGTTCGGTCCCCGAGAGCCCCAGCGCGTTCGCGAGGGTCGCGCTGGTGCCCGTCGCCACCCGGTCGCCGTTTGTGTGCACCGACAGCAGTGCGCAGTTTGCCCGGATTAGTCGAGCGAGAGTTTCACCCTTGAACTTGTCTTCCGCAACGCTCGTGATCCCCCGCAGCAGCAGAGGGTGGTGTGCGACGACGAGGTTGTACCCTCCGTCGATTGCTTCCGTCACCGTTTCGTCGGTGACATCGACGACGAACAGGATTCGCTGGATTGCCGAATCGTGAGAGCCGGTGACGAGTCCAACAGTGTCCCATTCCTCCGCGCCGGCGGAAGGCCATAGGCGTTCGGTGTGGTCGAGGACGTCGCGTAAGGAAGGAGCGGTCATGGGGTCAGTTCACGCGTCACGCGCAGCGCGCCGCGTTGACGGAATGACGATGACAAGTGCGAGGAGGAACCCGAGAAGTGCGGTCGCGAGCGGAGCGACGGGACCGACTAAATCAAGTCCGTATCCGAGCGGAATGAGCATCGCATTGATGAACCCCACCCACCCGAATGCGGCACCCGAACTCGTCCCGAACCCGAGCCCAACAGTGATTGTCACCAACGCAACGACGACAAGGCCGCCCTGCGCGGGGCGCGACGTCAACTTTCGGCCCGTAGAGCCCAGTGCGGCCATGACACCGAGAATCGCCGCGAGCGGAATCGCAAGGGCCGTGAGCGACGGGAGCGCTTCACTGATCGTCGGGCCGTACCCGAGATAACCCACCGCGCCTAGGCCGAGCGGAACGATCAACAAACTCAGGCGGAGTGCGATGCTTGGCTTTTCGCTGTCGTCGCGCGTCGTCACTGCCGAGACCGCACGGAAGACCAGCGCCGACACGAGCACTACTGCCGGCGCCAGGGCAGACGCACCGAGAACGATGTTGAGCAGAGCGCTCGGTGCAACGATGTGGAGCACGGGATTGTTCCCAAAGAAATAGTGTGTGCCCTCGGGAGCGAGTAGTGCGGCAGCGACGGTGCCGCCCGATACCAGAAGCCCAAGACCCAATCCAACCGAGAGCCACACCGTTCCCGCAGATCGCTCTCGAACACGCGAAATCTCGTGGAATCCAAACATGCTCGCGGAAACGAGCAGCAAAGTTATGGCCGCGGTGACGCCCGCAGCGTCGATGTTGGCGGAAAGCTCGGGTTCGCTGTCACTGACCGTCGTGGCAACCAAGGCCGAACCCATGGCAACGAGCGCACCAGTGCCCACGAGCGTCCAACCGGTCAGAACAAGCGCCAATGCCGTGAACCACGTGCGCGGCAAAGCCGCTACACAAGCGCCACCCAAGAGAGTGAGAGCCGCGAGTAGCGTTGCCGCGGAGGCAGCGGGAATGAGGCTGACGTAACTGACCAACGCCTCAGACTGTTCAACCTGGAGTCCCAATCCGTTGAGTGCCGACACCATCACACTAACGAGGCCGGTGAGGACGAGGGCGACGGTGAGAAACACGACAATCCGGCCCGGGAACCGACCGAAAACATTTTGCAGAACCAGACGCCAGGATGCACCGGTCTTTGCCGACGCTCGACGGGCAAGTTCGGTGAAGGGAATCACGGCAGCGAGACCCGCGAAGACAAAATAGAGTGTGGGGGTTGACCCAGAGGCGTGTGCGACCACACCGACCGACATCATGAGGGCAGAAAACATCACCGCAACGTTCGCAAACGCCGACCACCACTTGTGACGCGCGACGGGCTGGTTCGCTTGTGAAGGCGAGTCGATTGGTGCGGCGAGGGACCACTCGTGGCGATCAGTGTCCTCAGCGACCGCAACAGTCTCGACGGTTGGTTCGTTCACGAGAATATCGATTGCGGACTCCGGCTGCACGTCGTCGGCAACCGCGATGCCGTTCACCGGAGTCGTTTCGTCATCGAATTCCACTGCGGCACCGCGCGCCGAACCGTTCGCCGTCGGAAAGTTCTCTGTCGTGATATCACCGAAACGACGGTTCACTTCTTCTAGTGCGGCAAGTGCATCAAGAGAGCTCGCGCCTTGAACAGCCTCAATAAACGCCGCAACAGCGGCAACATCGGCCTCACGGAGGGCGACCTGGGCATCCAGCAGTGCCATTCGATCGTTACTCGACAAGCCGTCTGTACCGCTGAGTGTTGCTGCTAAGGCTTCACGGGTGAGCGACTTACGAACGGGAATGTCGATCGACAGGGCGGGCTCGGGGACGGATTCGGCGAAGGTCGGAGTTTGGGCAATCGATTCGTCGCCTGCGGGCGCGATTGTGGTCAACGGGTCTGAAACAGGGGCTGCGGTGTCAGCATCGGAATCAGTGGGCTTTCCGAGGCTGGGCTCAACACCCTCAGCTGGTGGCACGTATGACGACCGTCTACTGCCCGCTGGCACTACGAAATCATCGTCCTCTTCGTTGCTCATGTGACAAGAGTAACGGGGGAAGTCACGGAATCGGCGGATTTCGGGGGTTTTCGAGGCGCCGTTGCGATGACGACACCGGCGATCAAGAGAGCCGTGCCCGACCACCCAATCAGCGGGAGCGTCTCTCCAAGAATGACAACCGCGAGGATGACCGAGAACGCTGGCTCAAGGAGTGTCACGAGAGTTGCGCTCGCAGCGGAAACCTTGGTGAGGGCGTATCCGAAAAACAAATAGGCGACGACGAGCGGCCCCAGAGCGAGATATGCGCCCCTCGCAACATTGGACGCGTCGGCCACGAGGGGCGCGCCCGTGATCGTCAGAACGACGAGTAGTGGGATTGCACCCGCTCCGAACACGGCACCCATCGCGCCGCGGAAGTTTGCTCCGCTCGCGATTACCCGCGAGGCCGAAACGGAATACAGAGCGTAGGCGATACCGGCAAGTAGGCCGAAAACAATGCCGGAGAGCGCCCCCGAGCCATCGTTCCCCCGCGCAACTGCCACGAAAACGAGTCCAGTGCCCGCGACGCAGAGTGCGATGAACCACCGAACGGACGGCACCGCTTTGGTGGCGATCCACTCGATGAGACCAGCGAACAACGGACCGGATCCCAGCGCAATCGAGTTTCCCACCGCGACGCCGATCAGGTCCATGCCGGTGTAGAACGCCAACGGATAAACCAGGACGCCCAGGCCGCCCCAGAGGACCCAGGAGCGAGCTGCGGGAATTCGAATCGCTCGTCGCACGTCACGCCATGTGATTGCCGCAAGAATCGCGCCACCGACGCCCATGGTGAAAGAGCCGATCGCAAGAGTTGACACGTCGTCGGTCATGAATGACGCGACGACACCTGTCGTGCCCCACATCAAGCACGCAACAAGGAGCGCGAGAAGTGCTGACGGGGACATAACCCTATTGTGCGTGACGAATCGCGTTGGCGAGTTCGGGAAACAGAGGGTGGTCGCTATCGATGCCCGTCAGTCGTGTCGCGAGCGCTTCAGCAGTCAAGGACGACCGAAGCCGTTGGAGTTCCACGGACTCGGGGTCATCGCGCACATCGAATTGCACCGCAGCCGTGACGACGGAGAGCAGCGCGATGGGGTGAATGCCCGATTCCGCCAGCGCCGCGGCGGGTTCAATGAGCCTCTCGTGACGCGAAAGCTTTCGCAACGGCTGTCGACCGACTCGGTCGATCAGATCGGCGAGTCCGGGGTTGCGAAAACGAGCGATGGTTTTCGTCGCGTACGCGCGTTGCTCGTCGAAGTCCAACCCGTGTCGCTCAACGAGCATCGCCGTTGTTTCTTCCAGCACCGCGATTACCCCATCGCGGACCTCGGCGATGTCGAGTGCGTCGGCGATGTGCGTCGCGCCGCGTTGTTTCCCGAGATATGCCGTCGAGGCATGTCCGGTGTTGACGGTGAACAGTTTGCGTTCGATGTACGGAGCCAGGTCGCGAACGAAGTGGGCACCCCGGATTTCAGGGACCGCGTTTCCGAATGGAGTCGACTCAATGACCCATTCGCAAAAGCTCTCCACCGTGACGGTCAGTCCCGAGCCAGGCGGTTGCATGGGGACAATCCGGTCTACTGCCGTGTTGGCAAATTGTGCACGGCCGATCGCGGCACTGTCTGCAGTTTCCGCCACACACGCGCGAAGGGAATCCGTCGCGCCAATGGCGTTTTCGCACGCCATGACGACGAGTGGAGTTGCTGCCGTCCGCGCGTGAAGGGCTCGGGCGATCAGCGGTGCAACAAATTTCAGAACGTTTGGACCGACCGCCGTGGTGACAATGTCGGCGCGTGCGATTGCCGCAACGACGGCTTCGGCGTGTATGGCGGAGTTCAGCCCGGAAAAATCGGTAACGCTGTGGGTCTGAGCGCCGTCACCGGTTTCGACGACGTCATACGAAATGCTCGCGTTGATGAGGTCAATCAGCTCAGCATCAACGTCGACGAATGTAACGTGGTGTCCGGAATTGTGCAGCAACAAGCCGATGAAGCCGCGTCCGATATTGCCTGCCCCAAAATGGACAGCGGTCATGCCGTGTCAAGACCTAAAAGAGTGAGGATCTCGTCCGCTGACGTGGCGTCCAACAAGCGCTGAACGGCGCTCATATCGCTGAAAATCGTGGCGAGCGCGGCGAGTACTTCCATGTGGGAGTCGCCTTTTCCGGCAATCCCGATAACGAATCGGACGGGAAATCCTCCCCAATCCAACTCCGAGTCGTAGCGAATGACGGCGACCTGCGAGCGGAGGATCTCGTCCTTGGACTCGTTCGTTCCGTGGGGAATTGCTAAGAGATTCCCCATGTATGTGGAAACCGAGGACTCACGCATGAACATAGCGTCGACATATTCAGGAGTCACTGCCCCTGTGGCTACGAGAATCGCACCCACTTCGGCAATCGCGGCATCTTTCGATGTCGCTGACCCACTCATTCGAATGGAATCGGACAATAAAACTGTGTTCACGGTGAGTCCCCGGTAGCGACTGACCTAAGCCCGTTGCGCCGCGAGGGTCGCAACAACCTCGTCATACTTCGGAGTCGCCATAAAGTTCTCGACCGAGACGTGAACGGCGTCCGGCGCCATGTGGCGCGCCCGATCCGTCAAGCCGAGGTGCGAGATGACGAACTCCGCGTCAGAAGCCAACTCGGCAACAGCCTGATTGACTACCTGAACGTCGGTGATGCCGGCGGCCTTCAGTTTGTTGCGAAGGAGTGTTGCACCCATCGCACTGGAGCCCATGCCCGCGTCACACGCGAAGATGACGAGAGTGGTGTGGTCAGCCGACATGACTTACCGTCCCTTGTTGGAGGCGGACTGAGCCTTGGCCGAAGCCAGGTCCAGACCTTCAGCCTCAAGGTCGGACTTTCGGGTTGCACGGACGATGATTCCTGCGATGAGGAACGAGACCGTGGCCGAGAGAACGACCGAGAGGATGACTCCGATGTACGAGTCCGCGGGGGTCTGAAGCAGAACCGCGAAGATCGAACCAGGGGAGGCGGGAGCGCGCAGACCCGAGCCGAAGGCCCAGTTCGTTGCAACACCGGTAGCGCCACCAGCGATGGCGGCGACGATGATTGCCGGCTTCATGAGGACGTACGGGAAGTAGACCTCGTGAATTCCACCAAGGAAGTGGATGATGATTGCTCCGGGAGCCGAAGCCTTCGAGAGTCCGACGCCAAAGACGGCGAACGCGAGAAGGATTCCGAGGCCGGGGCCAGGGTTCGCCTCGACGAGGAACAGGAACGACTTGCCCGATTCAGCAGCAGCCGTGGTTCCCAGCGGGGTGAGGACGCCGTGGTTGATGGCGTTGTTGAGGAAGAGGACCTTCGCAGGCTCAACCAGGATGCTCAGCAGCGGCGCGAATCCAGTGTCATACAGCCACTGAACAGCTCCACCGAGTCCATCCGAAACGCTCTGCACAATCGGAGCCATTCCGAGGAATGACACGAGTGCGAGAACTGCGCCGACGATACCTGCTGAGAAGTTGTCAACGAGCATCTCGAATCCGGCCTTGATCTTGCCAGCCCAGAGTGCGTCAACCTTCTTGATCAACCATCCACCGAGGGGACCGACGATCATTGCACCCATGAACATGGGGATCGAGGTTCCAACGATGACACCCATGGTTCCGATGACACCGACGACTCCACCGCGGACGCCGTAAACGAGGCGGCCACCGGTGTTAGCGATGAGCAAAGGAAGCATGTAGACGATCATGGGACCGACGAGAGCAAGGAAGTTGAGACCTCCATTGTTCAGCGCGTTTCCATCAGCGTCTACAGGGTTGGCGCCCAATGCAGGAAGCCATCCCGTGGGGATGAACAGGGCCGTAATGAGGCCCCATGCGATAAATGCGGCGATGTTGGGCATAACCATGCCCGAGAGGAACGATCCAAACTTCTGGACCGAAACTCGTACCGATGACGATGTCGTCATTGACTCGCTCCTTTTCTGTGTTTTTTATTAGTGGGTGATGCTTAATGCAGTGGACACAGCACGTTTCGCGTCCACTGCATTTCTCGCTGAGAGCGCTCTCTCAGCAAGCTCACGCGCTTCACCGAGGGTGAAACGCGAAAGTTCTGCTCGCACATCTGCCAGTGCGATCGGTGACATGGACAAGGACGTCATTCCCAGTCCAATAAGCACAACAGCCAACATAGGGTCAGCGGCGGCTTCTCCGCAAACTCCTACGGGCTTCCCTGTCGCGTGACCCGCCTTGCCTACTTCGCGAATCAGTCGAAGAACTGCGGGATTCCAGGGGTCTTGAAGATTGGCCACCGTGCCGAGAAGCCGATCAGCGGCGACGGTGTATTGAGTGAGGTCGTTGGTCCCGATGGACACAAAATCCGCTTCGGCGAGGATGTGGTCGGCCAGAATCGCGCTCGACGGCGTTTCCACCATCGCTCCCGCTTTCGTGAGGCCGAGCTCGTGGCACAGTCCAACAAACTCTGCAGTTTCGTCGGCGGTCGAAATCATCGGGGCCATGACCCACACGTCCGCCTTTGACTTTCGAGCAGCGTTCGCGATAGCGGTGAGCTGATCACGCAAAATGTCCTCGTGGGCGAACAGCGCGCGGATTCCGCGGCGGCCCAGCGCCGGATTCGCTTCCCCTTGGTCGGTGAGGAACGGGAGCGGCTTGTCGGCGCCGGCATCGAGAACTCGCACGACCACCTTCTGGCCGGGAAACCTTTCGAAAACCGCCGCGTACTCGGCTTGCTGCGTTTCAATGGTCGGGGCGGTTTCGGCGTCCAGGAAGAGGAACTCTGTCCGGAACAAGCCGACCCCCTCCGCGAGGGCGGCGACCGCGGCGTCGACAGATTTTGGTGACCCAACGTTGGCAAGTAGCGCAACTTTGTGGCCGTCCGCCATTTGACCGGGCCCCGAGGCGTTTTCTCGGGAAACTCGTCGCGCTTCGGACTCGGCCCGTGCAGCGTCGATTCGGGCAGCCGATGGGTTGACAACTAGTTGGCCTTCTGCCGCGTCAACGAGGATGACGTCGCCGTCTACCAAAACCTCGGCATCTTTTGCCCCGACTATTGCCGGCAAACCCTTTTCGCGGGCCAGGATTGCGGTGTGGGACGTCGGTCCCCCATCGGTCGTCACCAGGGCGCGGACGATGTCGAAGTCGAGCAGAGCGGTGTCGGCTGGCGCAAGATCGCGAGCGACGAGGATGAACGGAGTGTCCGATTCTGGGACACCCGGTGCGGAAACACCGAGAATGTGCGCGATAACACGGTTCGCAACATCACCGAGGTCACCGGCGCGCTCCGCCATGTATCCCCCGGACGACTCAAGTACCTGCGCGAAGCTGGCAAACGCCTCAAACACTGAGCGTTCTGCTGTGATGCCCCGGTCGACCCGACTCTTTACGTCATCGAGAAGCATGGGGTCATCCGCCATGAGGGCGAGTGCGTTGAGGACTTCTTGCGCAATTCCACCGGCGCGCGCTCCGCGATCGCGAAGGTCGTGAGCAGTCGCTTGCAGCGCCGCGTGCGCGCGCGCAAGTTCCGCGTCGGGACCGATAGTGCTGGGGGTGTGGGCGGGTTCCGGGAGTGGGTCGGGCATGCGCCGCACGTCACCGACCACGATGCCGCGACCGACACCGGTACCCGTGAGAGTGCGCTCTGTAACTGTCATTCGGCGTCGTGATCCGTCTCGAGAAATGACACGAGTTGGTCGAGAACGGCATCAGCCGTCTCACCTTCCGCTGTGATGGTGACCGTGTCACCCTGGTTGATTGCCAGCGAAATGACGCCGAGAATGCTTCCGGCTGGGGCCTTACGGCCGTCCTTCTCGATGGTAACGGTCAGACCCGAGTCGTTCACAGCCTGCACAAAGAGCGCTGCCGGACGAGCGTGAAGTCCGTGTGCGGAGGCAATAGTCGCGGAGCGAGTCGACATCAGTAGTTCCCGTCACTCGCGGAAAGCGCGGGGGCGTGAGTGAGAACGCTCGAGTTTCGCAAAAACACGGAGATGGTTTCCAGGGCAACTTCCGCACCGAACCCACCCCGAACTGTCTCGGGCAAAACTACGTAGGCAATTCCGCGCTCAGTGAGGTCGGCCGTGACGGCTCCCGAGACAACATGTGAGGCTAAGGCAACGAGGTCAAGGGTGGCAGGGTCGAGGGATTCGAGTGGCAGGGGAACGAAACGGAACGTTTGCTGCGTTGAATCGGCGATGTCCGACAAGCGTCGAGCAAGGAATGTGCTGGAAGCACCGGCACCGCACACGATTGCCACAGTGAGCATCATTACTCCTCTCGAACTGACCCAAGAATGGCACGACATAGTGCTCAATGCCAATGAATCGCGAATACATTCACTTCCGCCACCGCGGAAGCCTCTCATCTCCCTGCTGTTTGTCGGTACAGTTTCAGCAGAGATGAACGACAAATACACGGGACTGCTGGAGCAACTCCGCGGAAGCGACGAGTGGCTTCCGGCGGCGAC
>CAJAKC010000032.1 GCA_903940225.1 uncultured Microbacteriaceae bacterium | reverse complement strand
CCCGTGCACGCGCGAATAAGCTCACCGCCGACGATTTCGCGGGAAACACCGTCTCGCTGACCAACCCGGGCGGAATTGGAACCGTGCACTCCGTGCCGCGACTCATGAAGGGTCAGGGTTGCATCGTCGGTGCAGGTGCGCTCGACTACCCCGCCGAATTCCAAGGCTCGGCAGAGAAAGTGCTCTACGACCTCGGTATCTCCAAGACCATTACTTTGACGTCGACTTACGACCACCGGGTTATTCAGGGCGCCGGCTCGGGGGAATTCCTCAAAATCATCCACGAACTTCTCATCGGCCAGAACGACTTCTACGAAGACATCTTCGCCGCGCTGCGCATTCCGTACAAGCCGATCAGTTGGTCCCAAGACATCAAGGTCAACGATTCGGACACCATCAACAAGACCGCTCGAGTTCAAGAACTGGTCGACGCTTTCCGCGTCCGCGGGCACCGCATGGCCGACATTGACCCGCTGGAATACAGGCAGCGCACGCACCCCGACCTCGAAATCGAAAACCATGGTCTGACTTTCTGGGACCTTGACCGCGAATTCGTCGTCGGGGGGCTCGCTGGCCGCCGAACCATGCTGTTGCGCGAGGTGCTCGGGCTGATGCGCGACTCCTACTGCCGCACGGTCGGCGTCGAATACACACACCTGCAAGACCCAGCGCAGCGCAAGTGGTTCCAAGAGCAGTTGGAACAGCCCTATGAGAAGCCGACGCCCGATGAGCAAATGCGAATTCTCGACCGACTCAATCAGGCGGAAGCATTCGAAACCTTCCTGCAGACCAAGTACGTCGGCCAAAAGCGTTTCTCGCTCGAAGGCGGCGAGTCGATGATTGCCCTGCTTGACGAGATTATTCAGGACGCGGCGGAATTCGGTCTGGACGAAGTCGATGTGGGCATGGCGCACCGTGGCCGCCTCAACGTCCTCGCCAACATCGCTGGCAAGACGTACGGACAGATTTTCCGCGAGTTCGAAGGGACGACAGACACATCGACCGTTCAGGGATCGGGTGACGTCAAATACCACCTCGGCACGGAAGGACAATTCGTCACCGCCAAAGGTCAGACGATTCCGGTTTACCTCGCGGCCAACCCCTCACACCTCGAAGCCGTCAACGGCGTGCTCGAAGGAATCGTTCGCGCCAAGCAGGACTTCAAGCCGATCGCGTCCTTCACGGTTCTGCCCATCCTCATTCACGGTGACGCCGCGATGGCCGGCCAAGGCGTCGTCATCGAGACCCTGCAAATGTCCCAGTTGCGCGGATACCGCACCGGTGGGACGATTCACGTCGTCGCGAACAACCAGGTCGGGTTCACCACGTTGCCGAAGGATTACCGCACTTCGCTGTATTCGACCGATGTTGCCAAGGCCGTGCAGGCGCCGATCTTCCACGTCAACGGCGACGACCCCGAAGCCGTCGTTCGCGTCGCCAAACTTGCGGTGCGATATCGCCAAGAGTTCAAACGCGACGTCGTCATCGACCTGGTGTGTTACCGCCGCCGCGGTCACAACGAAGGCGACGACCCGTCGATGACTCAGCCGCTGATGTACAACCTCATCGAAGCGAAGCGCTCGGTTCGCACCCTGTATGCCGAGTCCCTGGTTGGGCGAGGCGATATCACCCAAGCCGAGTACGATGAGGTTCAGACTAAATTCCTGTCGCTCCTCGAAAACGCATTCGCCGAAACGCACGAATCGTCTACTGACACGTCCGTCATCTTTACCCCCGAGACGGCCGAAGCAAACCAGCCTCAACGTCACCCGGCCGCAACCGGAGTGGATCTATCGGTTGTTCATCGCATCGGTGACGCCCACGGTAATCCGCCCGAGGGTTTCACCGTTCACCCGAAACTGGAACAACTTCTTGCCAAGCGCGTCGACATGAGCCGCAACGGGGAGATTGACTGGGGCTTTGGCGAGATCCTCGCACTCGGATCACTGCTGCTCGAAGGAACCAAGGTTCGTTTCGCCGGACAGGATGCACGCCGTGGAACGTTCGTGCAGCGCCACGCGGTTTTCCACGACCGCGTCAACGGCCAGGAATGGATCCCTCTGCTCAACCTGTCAGAGACCCAGGCACGATTCTGGATTTACGATTCGCTTCTTTCCGAATACGCGGCGATGGCCTACGAGTACGGCTATTCCGTCGGAAACCCGGATGCTCTGGTTCTGTGGGAAGCCCAGTTCGGTGACTTCGCGAACGGTGCACAGACCGTCATCGACGAATTCATCTCGTCGAGTGAGCAGAAGTGGGGCCAAAACTCGGGCGTCGTGTTGCTGCTCCCACACGGTTACGAGGGTCAGGGGCCGGATCACTCGTCGGCCCGCATCGAACGCTTCCTGCAACTCGCCGCGGAAGGCAACATGACCATCGCGCGCCCGTCAACCCCGGCGTCTTACTTCCACCTTTTACGTCGCCAGGCATATGCACAGCCGAAGCGCCCGCTCATCGTGTTCACTCCTAAGGCGATGCTGCGACTGCGCGGTGCGACGAGCACCGTCGACGACTTCACGACCGGCGTTTTCCAGCCCGTTCTCGACGACTCCTCGGTCGGGGGTCAAGCGCGTCGCGTCCTGCTGCACTCGGGAAAGATTCACTACGATCTGCTGGCCGAACGCGACAAGCGCGGTGCCCAGGGCGTTGCGTTGGTGCGAATGGAACAGTTCTATCCGTTCCCCGAGGCCGGCCTCGCCGCTGTGTTGTCCACACACAAGGGAGCCGAACTCGTCTGGGTCCAGGACGAACCGGAAAACCAGGGTGCGTGGCCGTTCATTGCGCTCGAACTTCGTCGCCTCGGAATCGACGGCCGTGTTGTTTGTCGACCGGCCGCCGCGTCACCCGCAGTCGGTTCATCCAAACGATCCGCCGAGGAACACGCCGAGATTATGGACGAGGCCTTCGCCGGGCTATAAGCCGACGCTTCACCCTTCGAACCGCGTAGCGCTTATTGTGGCGTGCGAAAATCCGTTGGGATATTCAAATTAGCAAAAATGGTTTCTCTGACACCGGGTGGTGGGGGTTCGGCCAGTGCCGCCCTGAATCGGTGGGTCAGTGTTTCGACGATATCGAGCTCGGCACTGCACGATTCGCAACGGTCGCAGTGGCCGCGCACCTGCGCACAATCAATGGGGTCCAGCATGCCATCAACGAGTGCCTCGATTCGGGGGAACGCCGATGCGCACCCACAGTCGCGGTTCGTGTCCATTAGATTTCCTTACCCGATTCGTGCTCTGATTCGATCATCCCACGGAGTCGCGTGCGAGCACGGTGCACGCGAGTGAGAAGTGTTGCGGACTTGATGCCCAAATAGGTGGCTGCCTCGTCGGTACTCATCTGTTCGAGGATCACGGCCTTCGACGCATCGCGAAGGTCCGGAGGAAGTAACTCGAAATAGGCCTTGAGCTCGTCGATGCGAATGTTTTCCACGGCCTGCTTTTCGGCACTCGCCGACTGGAAGCCGTGGCCGTCGAAAAACTCAACCGGATCGCCGATCTGGATTTCGCGGTTATCACGGTTTCGCAACTGACGGCGAAGGTTGTAACACGTGTTCGTGACAATTCTTTTCAGCCACGCAAGTGCATAGGTGCCCTGCGTGTAGCTTCCCCAGTTGTCGCGTGCCTTCATTCCGGCAATCTGAACAACGTCGGCAACGAGTTCCGCCTTCATACCGAATCGGTAGAGTTCGTACTTGGCGTGGTTATAGACGCGGTCGAAGAGCTCCGGAAACACCTCGTCAAACGTGCCGACATTGCGATAGTCGGTGCTGATTTCGGCCGGATTCCAACCCGTGGTCGGTGGAATCTGAATCTCGCTGGCGTTCGCCTCCATGCCAGCCTGAATGTCCGGGTCTTGCCCGATGATGTCGAACTCTGCTGCTGATTCGTCCATGTTGTCGTCGCTTATGATCGTCTCCTCGGCTAATCGTGTCATGATTCCAGCACCTCTCGCGTAATGTTTGAAGTAATGACTGATCGCGTTTATTCCCGTTCTGACGAAAATTGGCCTGCACCAATTTCGACGTCTCCGATTAACGCGACGGTGTCGATCCCGGGCAGCAAAAGCCTGACCAACCGGGAACTTGTGTTATCCGCCCTGGCAGACGGCCCCTCGGTGTTGCGGCGACCCCTTCAATCCCGCGATTCTGACCTGATGCGCGAAGCGTTAGGGAAACTCGGGGTCGCGTGTCGTGATGCCCCAGATGGCACCACGGACTCGATTGAAGTATCCCCCGCACCACTGACAGGAAACTCGACAATCGACTGCGGACTGGCGGGAACGGTCATGCGATTTGTGCCTCCGCTCGCCGCACTCGCCACGGGCGATGTCACTTTTGACGGCGACGAGGGCGCTCGGCGACGCCCAATGGCAACCACCATCGATTCACTGCGCATGCTCGGCGTTGAGGTCACCGACGATGGTCGCAGCACACTGCCGTTCACGGTTCACGGAACCGGCCGCGTCCGAGGCGGTGACATCACCATCGACGCATCCCAGTCCAGCCAGTTCGTGTCGGGCCTGCTCCTTTCGGCGGCACGATTTGACGAGGGGCTCACGCTGCGGCACAGCGGCGAGGCACTTCCGTCAATGCCCCACATCGACATGACGCTGGCGTGTCTGCGTGCGCGCGGCGTGACCGTCAGCTCTCCCGAACCCGGCGTGTGGCGGGTTGACCCGGGAACGATTGCCGGCGGGGACACGGTCATTGAACCCGATCTGTCCAACGTAGCCCCATTCCTTTGTGCCGCGGTCATCGCGGGCGGAACCGTGACCATTCCCGACTGGCCGACGAACACCACCCAGGTTGGTGCGGATCTGGCCGAGTACCTGCCGATGTTTGGCGCAACCGTCTCGCGCACCGAACACGGGCTCACCGTCGACGGTGGGCGCGGATTGCGCGGTGGCGCACGGATCCCCGGTGTCTCGCTGGATTTATCATCGGGTGGCGAATTGGCACCGGCGCTCGTCGCTCTCGCTGCACTGTCGCACGAGCCATCCGAATTTCACGGAATCTCGCACCTTCGCGGACATGAAACCGATCGACTCGCGGCGCTCGTAGCGGAAATCAATGGCCTCGGGGGCTGCGCAACGGAACTGGAGGACGGAATCCGAATCGAGCCGGCCGCCCTTCACGGCGGTGTGTGGCACACGTATCACGACCACCGCATGGCAACCGCGGGGGCCATCATCGGACTCGCCGTCGACGGCGTTGTGATTGAGAACATAGCGACCACGGCGAAAACTCTGCCCGACTTCCCACAGATGTGGGCGGAGATGGTGAGCGAATGAGCTCACGCGATGACGATCTAGAGCGGTTCGACCGATTCGATGAATCGTCGGCGAAGGTGCGACCACCAAAGCGCGGCAGCAAACCTCGGACGAAGACCCGACCAGCTCATGACGACTCCGTTCCTGGCCGCGTCATCACCGTTGACCGTGGGCGATACATGACGCTGGTAAACGAGGGAGAGCTCGCGGAGACGGTTGTTATCGCGAAGCGTGCCCGTGAACTATCTCGCACGTCCATCGTCACGGGCGACATCGTCGATCTCGTGGGTGATGTCACGGGGGCGGACGGGTCGCTTGCCCGAATCGTTCGAATTCAGGACCGATCCACTGTCTTGCGGCGCAGCGCCGACGACACTGACCAGGTCGAACGAATGATTGTCGCCAACGCCGATCGGATGCTCATCGTTGTCGCCGCGGCGAACCCGGAACCACGCCAGCGATTGGTCGATCGTTACCTCGTTGCGGCCTTCGATGCCGGAATCCTGCCCATCCTCTGCATAACGAAGACGGACCTCGCTGACCCGACCGAATTCCTCGAACACTTTCGTGGCCTCGACTTCCCAATTGTCACGTCCCGTTCGGACGCGCCACCGGTCGATGCCATCAGCGAGCTGCTGCGCGGTCACACCTCGGTTGCCGTCGGGCACTCGGGCGTTGGAAAATCAACGCTGGTCAACGCGCTCGTGCCGGGCGCCGATCGCGCGGTCGGAGTCGTCAACGACGTCACCGGTCGCGGGCGTCACACGTCATCCTCGACGGTGTCGTTCCGCTTCCCCGGGGGCGGCTGGCTGATTGACACCCCCGGTGTCCGCTCGTTTGGGCTGGGGCATGTCCGGCCCGAATCGGTTCTTGCCGCGTTCACCGACCTCGCCGCCGTCGCCGAGGACTGCCCTCGCGGATGCAACCACCGCGATGACGATTGCGCAATGGTCGACGCCGTCGCCCACGGAGAGCTTGGTGCGGAGGGCGCCGCACGGCTTGACTCCGTGCAGCGGCTGATCGGGTCTCTTGATTCCGTGTCGTAGCCTGTTGCTGTGACCATTCGACTCGACGACGACCTCGCACTCGCCCGCACCCTCGCGGCGCACGCCGACCTCATCTCTATGCGACGATTTGTCTCCCACGATTTCACCGTCTCCACAAAGCCCGACCGCACGCCCGTGACCGAAGCCGACCGCGAAGTGGAAAACGCCATCCGTCAGGGCATCACCGCGGCGCGCCCGCACGACGCCATCCTCGGTGAAGAGTTCGGATCGACCGGCGAACAGGATGGCGAGGGTCGCCCCCACCGTCAATGGATCATCGACCCGATTGACGGCACCGCCAACTTCTTGCGTGGCGTTCCCATCTGGGGAACTCTCATCGCGTTGGCGATTGATGGAGTCCCCCAAGTCGGCGTCGTTTCCGCGCCAGCTCTCGGACAAAAATGGTGGGCTGCCACAGGGTTCGGCGCATATACTCAACGCGCCGGTGCACACGAGGAACGTATCCACGTCAGCAAGGTTTCCACGCTGGCCGATGCCGTTGTTTCCTACAACTCACTACCCGGGTGGATCGAGGCCGGCCGTGGCGACCAAGCCATCGCGCTTGCCACCTCCGCCTGGCGTGCACGCGCAATCGGAGATATGTGGTCGTACATGCTCGTCGCCGAAGGCGCCATCGATGTCTCAACCGAGTGCGACTTGCAGGCTTACGACATGGCGGCGCTGATCCCCATCATCACCGAAGCGGGTGGACGATTCACGGATATCGACGGTCAGGACGGGCCGTGGCACGGTACCGCGTGTGCGACGAATGGAATGCTGCACGACACCGTACTCAGCGTGCTCAAGTAGGCTGGACCCGTGAAGTTCCCCCGCCTACTTGCCTCCGCCGCAACCGTCAGCCTTGCCACCGCGGCCCTCTCCGGTTGCACAACTATCTCGACGCTGGTGCAGGCGTACGGCCCGGATGCGCAGGCAAGCCCGTTGCCGACGCGAACGTATTCCGCGTCGGGGTTGGTTGTCCTGCGGTTGGGGAACTGTCTGGACAAGTTAAAGCTGGAGGACGCGGACAAGGAAACCGACCCGTTCGTCGCGTGCACGAAACCACACGACCTCGAAGTCTTTGGACACTTTGCTCTGAAGGGTGACGAGTACCCCTCAATTGAATCGATCGTGAGCGATGCGGCGGCCCGGTGTGCAAAATCGTTCACCAAGTTCGTCGGTGTCGACTTCGGCATTTCAGACCTTGATTTTCTCTACTACTACCCCACTGAATCGTCGTGGGCCGCCGGTGACCGAATGGTCGACTGTGTGATCTTCGACCCGGACGGCAAGACTGTCGGAACGCTGAAGTACGCCGACCGCTAGGAACGCGGGCGCATGTCGGCGACCATCGGGCAGACGAACGGGTCGGTGTTTCCGCTCAGCCCCACCTTGTTGAGGTAGACGACAATCGCCTTGTACGACGACAGCAGTCCCATCTCGACGAGGGTGATGTTCTTGTCAGCGCAGTAGGCCGAAACGATCGCGTGAGCGCGCTTGAGGTTGGGGCGTGCCATCGACGGGAAAAGGTGGTGTTCGACCTGATAGTTCAGACCGCCCATGAGGTTGTCCTTGAGCCACGAACCGCGGATGTTGCGACTCGTAAGAACCTGACGCTCGAAGAAATCGAGCTTGGCTTCACGGGCAACCAGCGGCATCCCCTTGTGGTTGGGGGCAAAGGCGGCGCCCATAAAGAATCCAAACACCATCATCATGAACAGCCACAGAGCGATCGCCCAGAGCCACCCGAACATGAGACCCATGATGACGTACGGTGCGGTCTGGCGAACAACCATCAATCCGAATTCGAGCACGCGAATCCCGATGGACCGATCTTTGCGTCGCAGCGCCTGCATCGAGTCCAGCAAAAGGTCAAAGCCGGTCAAGAACAGGAGGAACGGGAACAGATAGCCCTGGCGGTTGGAGACCCACCGTTCCAGCCCGCGCTTCTCATCCCGTGACTCGACAGTGAAACTGAGCACGCGAATCGCAATGTCGGGGTCTTGGCCGATCTGATTCGGTTTTTGGTGGTGCTTGTTGTGCTTGCGCATCCAGAACCCGTAGGACAATCCCGCAAAGAGATTGGCGAGGAACAACCCCGCCCAGTCGTTGAGTTTGTTGTTGTGAAAAATTTGGCGGTGCGCGGCCTCGTGCGCGATAAAGCCGTACTGGGCGCCGAGCACGCCCAACAGCCCTGCGATGATGAATGCGAATCCAATAACGAGCGCTTCATCCAGTGCGGAAGCCCCGATGAACCCTCCGGCAACCCAGAGTCCCGATGCGATAACAGAAATGACCGCGAGCCGAATGATGTAGAACGACGGCTTCTTCACGAGCAGTCCGGCTGCCTTCACACGCGACAACAACTCGGTGTAGTTCGACGTCGACTTAGTGAGAAGAAGTGTGCTCATTCACTGAGCCTAGGGGTCAAACCTGTGTTTCGCCCCAGAACCGCGGTGTGCCGGTCAGGACTTGTCCTGGACGACGATGGTGATCCGATTGCGTTCGAAGTCTTTGTCCTCCCCTGCCGGGATTCCGACGCGGCGCTCCTTCTGTTCCGCAAGAACAACTGCCGCATTCGCCGCGGAAGGGCTGAAAAGTTCGTTGACCACGGACAGCATGCCCGACGCGGCATGACGCCCCATCTTTTTGCCAGTTCGCTTCTCGAATCGGCGTGCAGGAATCGACAGCAGCCACGCAACAGCGACGATTCCCGCGAGTGTCGCAATCAATTCCATAACAGGGGCCTCACGACAAAGTGGTTAGCGAGATTTTGTAATTTTTGCGATTTCGATTTCGATGTCCTGCTCAGACATCGGCTGCGCGAATGGCCGCACATACGCATCGATATAGGCGAACATGACACCGATTCCCATTCCGAACAAGACCCACATTGGCCAGAAGTAACCGGTTGGGGTTGTTAGCCACCACACACCAACCAGGATTGCGTTCACCACAATTGTGACGATCAAGAACTCGCGAGCATCCCGCTTCTTCTTGAGCGACTTAACGGCGAGTGCCCGAAGTGCACTCTCGGACGCTGATTCATTTGTTGCCATGGTTCTGACAATACCCGAGAAGAGTCGTCGTATTGGTTTAAGGGAACAGCTAAGCCGGCTTGACGGGTTCGCCGAACGCGTTGGCACCCGGCTGGCTGTCTTTCGCGAGTTGAACAATCAACATGATGATTCCGACGATGGGGATCAGGGCGAAGAAGATGTAGGTGCCCTTGCGGCCAATGTCGTGCAGGCGGCGCCACGTGATCGCCAGTGAGGGCAAGAGAATGGCGAGCGACCACAGGTCGGAGAATCCGGAGGCACGTTGAACCGCGATCTCGCCGATGTATTCGACGCTGCCGGGCCAGATAATCATGATGACAGTGCTGACAAGCGTTGTGAACAGGACCGAATACCAGTACTCGCTGCGGCGAGCGCGGCCACTGAACGTGACGTACTTCGTGAAAAAGCTTTTGATTGCGTCGCCGAATGACATGGGGTTCCTATCGTGGTTGGTGTTTGCGTCGATACAAGACTCGGGCAAGTACAACGATACCCATGCCGATGGCAAAAGCGATTGCGCCGATAACCTGGGCGAGCCCTGAGAGATGATTTTGTTCGATGAAACTCCCGACAATCGATGCGACACCATAAGCGGCAATAAGTCCGCCGATCGCGTACGACGCAATGAGCGACCACTTCTGTGCGATGAACGGCAACGCAAAGATGCCGAGCACAAACAGCGCGAAAACTGTTGAATCCACCGTGAACCTCCATCGCCAATGAGTTCGGAACCGCAAACACCCCGTCAGTGGTGACCAGAGCGTGGAATGCGACCAACCAAATGGTGGAGATGGGGGGAATTGAACCCCCGTCCAATATGAACAGCCGAAGTCTTCTACGGGTGTATCCTCACAATCGTTCTACTCGGCTCCGAACTTTGGTTGAGGCACCTAGATCGACAAGCCCAGTCTCAGTAAATGTCCTGCTACCTCCTGAAACACGGGGCAACAGCAAGCCTTCTCAATTGCGCCAGGGTCCGGGTCGAAGGCGAACCCGGTCTGACGGACTTCGATAGCGGCTTATTAGGCGGCGAGAGCGAAGTCGGTGCGCTTAGCGTTGGCACCTATTGGTTTGCAAGGGGCGTTAACGAGATAACCCTGCATCCTCGACCCGCTTCTCTCCGACTTAGAACACACTGTCGAAACCGATCATCCCCAAGTGGGGGCGGGTCACATTCCACGCTATGGAGTTTTCAGTCGTCGCGATTGCGACTTCTCTAGTGTAAGTCTGACCAGTGACGATTTAT
The DNA here is from genome assembly GCA_903940225.1 of uncultured Microbacteriaceae bacterium. Classification (GTDB taxonomy): domain Bacteria; phylum Actinomycetota; class Actinomycetes; order Actinomycetales; family Microbacteriaceae; genus MWH-TA3. The sequence goes on along the minus strand of CAJAKC010000032.1, from coordinate 81,130 downwards.
TCCTTACCGGTACGTCTTCGATTTCATCGCGCGATCTGCTTCGCGCTTGTCTTCGCGCTCTTTGAGCGTCTGGCGCTTGTCGTAATCCTTCTTGCCCTTGGCAATAGCCAGTTCGACTTTGGCGCGTCCGTCCAGGAAATAAATCTTCAACGGGACGAGCGTGTATCCGCCATCTTTGACACGGTGCGAAATTTTGACGATCTCGGCACGGTGCAGCAACAGTTTGCGTTTGCGACGGGTCGCGTGGTTCGTCCACGTGCCCTGGGTGTACTCGGGGATGTGGACAGATTCCATCCACATTTCACCATCAACGATTTGCGCCCACCCGTCAACGAGCGACGCTTTGCCCAGGCGCAGCGCCTTGACTTCGGTACCGGTCAGAACGAGGCCGCACTCAAACGTGTCCTCGATGTGGAAGTCGTGGCGCGCCTTGCGATTCGACGCGACGATTTTCTCGCCCTCTTCCCGTGGCATGGCGCACCCCCTTCCCTTGTTCCCGGTGAGCCCCAGCCCTCCAGTTTATCGTGGACTACACGCGAAGGTAGCGAGAAATGGCAACGTAGGCACTGGTCGCGGCCAAGAGCGCGCCCAGCCCCAACAAAACGGGGAAGACAATCAGCGAATCGGACAGCTGGATGAACGACGTGGTCGGCAACGAGGATTGGAGGAATCCGCCGACAAAGAACACAACGATTCCCGCGATTGCGCCACAGGCAAGCAGTGAACCGACGGTCGCCGCGACGACACCTTCGAGGATGAACGGGGTTTGAATAAACCAGTTGGACGCGCCAACCAATCGCATGATGGCGAGTTCACGCCGGCGTGAGAACGCCGACAACCGAATGGTCGTGGCGATGAGCAGCGCAGCGGCAACGAGCATCAGCGCGGCGATTCCCACCGCGGTCAGACTTGCGGCGTTGAGCATCGAAAAGATCCCCTCCAGATACGACCTCTGGTCGACGACGGATTCGACGCCAGACATGCCACCGACCGCCTCAAAGATGATCGCGGATTGGGTCGGGTCTTTCAGGTTGACCCAGAACGTTTGCGGCAGCAGGTCGGGGGTCACGAGGTCGACCACACCGCTGCCCTTGAACTGCTCAACGAAGTTCGCATACGCGTCGTCGTGGGTCTCGAAATAGAACTTGTCGATGTACGGGGTGAGCGTCGCCGAATTCAATTGCGCTTCAACGGCGGCGATCTGTTCTGCGCTCGCTTCGGCCTGGTCACACTGGCCGAGCGCCGAGTATTCGGTGCAGAGATACACGGCGACTTGCGCCTTGTCGTACCAGAACGACTTCATCGATTGAACCTGCAGCTGCAGCAACACCGCTGAGCCAACGAAAGTCAACGAAACGAGTGTCACGAGTACCACGGAAACCACCATCGACACGTTGCGCCGCAACCCGTTCCAGGCCTCGATGAGGACGAAGTTCAGACTCACAGGGGGTCCTCGTCCCTCATCCGGTCGAGATAGGACAGGTCGAGTGCTTCGCTTGTCGGCGACATGGGGTCAAAGGCGGGAATGGGGTCAAAGTCAAGGGGCTCGAGCGCGATCGGTTGGGAATCCGCGCGCTGCAGAGTGCTCTCGTCCAGCACGATGATGTCGTGCGCGGTGGTGACGTAACTTCCCGATGCCTCGTCGCGGATGATGCGCCCTTCGCTCAGTTCGACGACGCGTTTTTGCATGCGATTAACGATCGCGGTGTCGTGGGTCGCCATGAGAACGGTTGTGCCGGCGGCGTTGATGTTGCGCAGAACGTCCATGATTCCGTTTGACGTGGTCGGGTCGAGGTTTCCCGTCGGCTCATCGGCGAGCAGGATGGCGGGTTTGTTGACGACCGCGCGTGCGATAGCAACACGTTGCTGTTCACCACCGGACAGTTCGTGTGGCAGACGGTTTTCTTTATTACCCAACCCGACTAGACCGAGTACCTCGGGGACGGCGTCGTGAATGAACGCCTCCGACTTTCCGAGAACGCGAAGGGCGAACGCGACGTTGTCGAAGACGGTCTTGGTTGGCAACAGACGGAAGTCTTGAAACACAACACCAAGGTTGCGACGGTAATGAGGAACCTTGCGGTTGGACAATCGCCCCAAATCCTGACCGAGCACGTGAATCTGCCCGGAACTGGCTCGCTCTTCCCGCAAAATCAGTCGCAAAAACGAGGATTTTCCCGAGCCGGAAGCGCCGACAAGGAAGACGAACTCGCCCGGCTTTACCTGAAGGGTCGCGTCGTGAAGGGCGGGACGGTTGCCCGACCGATACTGCTTGGAAACCCCGTCGAAGCGAATCATTGTGTATGTAGCCTAAACGCGCGCATTCCGAGGGGGCGGGAACGACACCCGCCGTCTTACGTGGCGCGCTTGCGCCAGCGGATTCCTGCGGCGATGAACCCGTCCAGATCGCCGTCGAAAACCGCACTCGGATTGTTCACTTCGTAGTCCGTTCGCAGGTCTTTTACCATTTGATACGGGGCGAGAACATAGGAGCGCATCTGGTCGCCCCACGACGCCGTGATTACTCCCGCGAGTTCCTTTTTCTTCTTCGCTTCCTCTTCGCGCTGCACCAACAACAGTCGGCTGGCGAGGACGCGCAGTGCCGCGGCGCGGTTCTGAATCTGACTCTTCTCGTTTTGACACGAGACGACAATCCCCGACGGCAAGTGGGTGATGCGAACGGCCGAGTCGGTCGTGTTCACCGATTGACCACCCGGGCCCGACGAACGGAAAACGTCCACGCGAATATCCGAGTCGGGAATGTCGATTGCGGCAACTTGAGCCAGCAACGGCACGACCTCGACCGCCGCAAACGACGTCTGGCGTTTGCCCGCCGAATTGAACGGGCTCATCCGAACGAGTCGGTGGGTTCCCGCCTCCACGGAGAGAACCCCGAACGCGAACGGTGCGTCGATTTCGATTGTCGCCGACTTGATGCCGGCCTCTTCCGCATAAGAAATGTCCAGAATCTGAACCGAGTGTTTGTGTTGTTCCGCCCAGCGCACGTACATGCGCAGCAACATTTCAGCAAAGTCGGCGGCGTCGACGCCACCGGCTCCCGAGCGGATGGTGATGAGCGCGGGTAGCGCGTCGTACTCGCCGTCGAGGAGCGTCTGCACCTCCATCTCGCCGATGAGTTTTTCCAGTTCGCCGAGTTCCGACAACACTTCGCGCGCCGAATCGTCATCGTCGGCCTCTTTCGCCATGTCGAGGAGCACATCAAGGTCGTCGAGCCGTTGCTGAACGTCATGAATTCTGGTGCGTTGGGTTTGAGCGTGAGACAGCGCACTCGTCACCTTCTGTGCGGCCTCGGTGTCGTCCCACAGGTCCGTCGCGCCGGCCTTCTCCGACAAGTCGGCGATGGTCGCCTCGAGCGTCGGCACATCGACGACGCTGACGATGTCGGCGAAGGAACCGCGAATCGCGGCGATACGGTCCGACACATCGAGAGCAATCATGAGAACACCAGACTATCGAACGCCCTCAACCGAAGATGGTTCGCGCGCGGGCGGTTGCGGTCAGCCGCAGTCGAAGCGGAAGCAAGTCGCTGTCGATGGGTGCGCGCCAGACGCGAGTCACGGTGACGATGGCGGTTCGACCGTCTGGCGTGGTTGCCGCACTCAGTCGGACTCCGGGCACGGCCGTGTCGCGAACATACTGCCGCGCCGCGCTTCGGATCGTCGCCGGCGTGAGTGCGATAACCAGCCGGTCGTTCGAAACCGTCGCGTTGCCCGGGGTGATCGACTGTGCCGCTGCCAGTGCGGCTCCGTCGGCAATCGACTGCAATTGCGTCCGGGCAATGGCGAGGTCGGTCGAGTCCACGGCCGCGACGACAAAAACCCCGCACAACGCGAGCAACCCCGCCACGAGGGGAAGTATCGATCCCTTTTCGCTCACGGCGTCACCGGCAGCGGTGCTCGGTGGGTGGCGGTCGCCGAAACCGGGATTCGCGTGAGCACGTCGAGACCGGGAAGCGCGGGAATCATCGCGAGGGGAACCGTGACGGTCGTGGTCAACCGATAGAGCGACCCGTAACCGCCACAGGGCTGCGGAGTGCACGCAATCGTGAATCGCGCGGATTGGGTTATGCCGAAATCGGCGAGTGTGAGCCGGGCGATGCGACGAATCGCACGGTTGCCCGCGGTCGTGTTTGCGGCGAGCGCGAGAGCGCGCACGCCTTGCCGGGAAATCTCGGTGGTAGCGAATTGCGCGTGCTGAATTGCGGTTGTCGACACCGTTACCGCGAGTATCGGAATCAGTACTCCGAGCGCGACGACCACAAACTCGAGGCTTGCGGATCCACGTTCTGACGGCTGCACGCCACCATCGTCGGTTGGCCGCTCCGACGCTCGTGCGCTTTATCCCCAGCTACGAGGTGCGGATGAGCTTTTTGTTGACGAACTCGTCAAACCCGAACTTGCCGAGTTCGCGCCCGAAGCCCGACTTCTTGACTCCCCCGAACGGCAGATCGACGTGCGAGTCCGTGTTTTCGTTGATGTAGACCATTCCGCAGTCGAGTCGGTCGGCCACGTACCGAGTGTCGTTCGCGTCGGAACCAAACACCGCTGCCGACAGTCCAAACTCCGAGGCGTTCGCCAGGGCAATCGCCTCATCCTTGTCCGTGACGCGATAGACAACGGCGACGGGTCCAAACAATTCTTCGTGGAATGCCCTCATGTCGGGCGTGACGTTTGCGAGGAGCGTCGGTTCCATGAAAGCGCCGACCTCGCCGATTCGGTGACCGCCCGTGACGAGTGTCGCGCCTTTGCTCACGGCGTCTTCGACCTGTTCCAACAATTCGACGACAGCGGAATAGGACGACAGTGGACCGAAGTTCGTCCCGGGGTCGAGCGGGTCGCCGGCAACGTAGGTCTTTAGCTTCGCCGCGAACGCCTCAATGAACCGGTCGTACACAGAATCGAGAATGATGAATCTTTTGGCCGCTGTGCACGCCTGACCCGCATTGCTCATGCGACCCGATGCCGCCGCCGCAACGGTCTCGTCGAGGTTGCTGTCGTCAAGAACAATGAACGGATCACTGCCGCCGAGTTCCAGCACGACCTTGGTGAGCGAACGTCCGGCGGCTGCCGCAACGGCGGCTCCCGCTTTTTCCGAACCCGTCAGTGAAACGCCGTGAACGCGCGGATCAGCGATGACCGCTTCGATGTCTTTCGAGTCCACAAACAGATTGATGTACGCGCCGTCAGGTAATCCGGCGTCACGGAAGAGTTTCTCTTGCGCCAGGGCAGACTCGGGGCAGTTGCTCGCGTGCTTGAGGAGGATGGTGTTTCCCAGCAAAAGGTTCGGGCCGGCGAATCGAGCGACCTGGTAGTACGGATAATTCCAGGGCATGATTCCGAGAAGAACTCCGAGTGGTGCCGAGCGAACAATGGCCTGTCCTCCCGACATCGGGTGGAGGTCTTCGTCAACGAGGTGCGCTGGGCCGTGCTCGGCATAAAACTTGTAAATCTCACCGGCGAACCACGCTTCGCCGCGACCCTGGCGGACGGGCTTACCCATTTCGCGCGCAATGATGTCGGCGAGCTCCTCTTTGCGCTCGTCGTACAGCGCGGCAACGGTGGCGAGCACCTTGGCGCGGTCCGTGACGCTCCACTCACGCCATTCCACGTGAGCGCTGTGAGCGCGAGAAATTGCGGCGGCAACGTCTGCGGACGTTGCACTCGGAAACTCGCGCTCGACGACTCCGGTGGCGGGGTTGGTTGTTGCATAAGGCATATCTCTATTCTGCTACTCGTTCGGGTCTGAATGATTTACGGATGCGGGATTATTTAGTAGCGTGACAACAACGATTCGTCGAATCGTCCGAAGACAGGTCAGGTTCACAGTGGGTCAGCTCTCCGGGGTGCAGTCGCAGGTCTTCAGACCACTTCCCGACGTTCTCCGAGCAGACGCCATCGTCGACCGACTCACGACCGCCATAATTCTTGGGCTGCTTCGACACGGTGAAAAACTCCCGGCCGAAAACAAACTCACCGCCATGTTCGGAGTCGCGACTGCAACCGTCCGTGACGCACTCCAAACGCTTCGCGACCAGGGGATTATCGAAACCCGTCGTGGACGAAGTGGCGGCACGTTCATCGTCGGCACCCCGGTGCCGAACGCAGACCAGCTCCTCACGAGACTCGTCAACCTGTCGATGGCGGAATTGCGCGATATGTCGGACGAACAAGCATCGAACGGGATGGCGGCAGTGCGGCTGGCGGTCGAACGCGCGTCCGACCACGATTTTGATCGGCTCGAGGCGATCGCCGGGCTGGTTGGGGCTGCCGATTCCACCGAGGCGTGTGTGTGGGCCGATTCGCGATTCCACATCGAGCTCGCGGTCCTTGCCCAATCCGAGCGACTCGTCCAGACCGAAATGCGCTTGCTGAGCGAATCCGCCGAGATTCTGTGGTCGGTCCTCGATCCCACCGCCGACCGCGCATGGGCGGCGGCCGACCATCGCGCGATCGTTGCGGCACTGCGCAAGGGCGATGTCACCGCCGCACAGAGTGGAGTGCGCGAGCACATCACACGAAACACCTACCGCATCGTTGAACACCGGCTCAACTCGATGTACCCGACGGGTGGTGCGAGGTGATCACAACAGAAATTGTCGAGGGACTAACCGCCTGGTTCACTGACGTCTACTCCGACCTCGATGAACTCGCACGGGGTGTCGAGCGGACACTTCAGGGCGCGGGTGGTCGTCCTCCTCTCGCCACACAGGATTTTCTCGCGGTGAAACCCGCCGCTGAGGCTTTCCTCGGCAAGCACCGCGTGTGCGAAGGTGCCGGCGTCGTGATTCAACCGGGAATCGTCGGAGTCGAGGGTGCTGTCGAGTGGTGGGTTCGCGCGACCGGCAACACCACAAGTCGTTTGCTGGTGACGCTCAACCCGCAAACCGCTGGCTTCTACGATTTCGAGAGTCTTGAGTGGTTTCGAAACGTCGTCGACACGGGACGCCCAACACTCACCGGACCCTACGTCGACTATCTGGGAATGGACAAGTACATCATCACGGTTACGGTCCCCTTTCGGCTCGACGGAAATATCATCGGCGCGGCCGGCTGCGACATCGAAATTCGCTCGCTGGAATCTGCACTGATGGCGCTGCTTCGCCGCATTGACGCCGATGCCGCTCTCGTGACAAACACTGGTCGAATCCTCCTCGGAAACTCCGGCAAATTCCTCGTGGGAAATCGTGTCGGCGAACTACCGGCAACGGCTCACGCGATTGACCTGCCGGTCCACGAACTCGGGTTGCGGCTCGTCACCGTTCCGCGCGAAACGTTTTAGACGCGCGCCAGCTTCACTTCGTCGACGAAGGACTGAAAGAGCTTGCGTCGATCGCTCGCCGAGCCGTCGTCGTCTTCCGGGTGCCACTGCACTCCGACAACCCAACGAGCACTGGGAAGTTCGGTGCCTTCGACGACCCCGTCATCGGCACGAGCCGACACGACCAGCCCCTCGGCAACGCGCCGAACAGCCTGATGGTGGCCTGATCGAACGGCGACGGTGTCACGCCCCAAAATCTCGCGAATCTTGCTTCCCGGTTCGAGCGTCACGTTTTCGTCCTTGAACATGGGGTCGCCGGCGCCGCCGCGGTGCAGGGCGTACTCCTCGATATCGGGGATGAGATCCCCACCGAGGGCAACGTTGAGCAGTTGCGAGCCGCGACAAATGCAGAGCATCGGTGCGTCACGGTCGATCGTAGACTTGATGATGTCGATGCAGTAATCATCGGCTTCGCGCGAGACTCCGTACTCATGATTCACCGGTTCGGTGTGACCATAGATTGTTGCGTCGACGTCTCCGCCGCCCAGGAACAACACTCCGTCGCACCGATCGGCGATGTCGGCGTCAGACAGGTCGTCACGACTGGAATCCATCAGAACAATTCGCGCGCCCACGTCGTTGATTTCCTTGAGAGCTACGCGTGTGAATCGCACAACAAGCCCCGCAACCTCATCGGTCATTTCGGGGATGTTCAGCGAAACGACTACGGCAACGGTTGGGGCTTCTGCCGGCATCGAGTCATTCGTCGCCGGCAAAACGTCGGCTGGAGTGATGTTATGGGCCATGCCCACCATTATCCCAGCGGGAAGTCCAATGTGGGCATCCATTTATCCCAGACGGCCTTGAATCGACCGTCGGCGCGAAGAGTGTCAAGGGCGCGGTTGAGGTCAGCAAGAAGTTCGGCGTTTCCTGGTTTCACGCCAATCCCCCAGGGGTTGCGCGTTTCCGCGGTGAAGGCGACGTCAAAGTCGGGGTCTTCGCCGAGCGGAATCATCACGACATCATCATCCACGAACGCGTCGACTTCGCCGCTGCGAAGGGCCGCAATCATGTCGGCGAAAACATCGGCGGTCGCGCCGAACTCGACAATCTCGGCACCCACAATGGTCTGCGCAACCTTGAGGTTCGCACTGTTGGCGATGGCACCGACGCGGTAGCCCGCCATGGAATCCGGGCCCCTGGCCGGGTCGCCCGCGCGGACGACAACCGTCTCGTTGAAGATCGCATACGGCTGCGTGAAGTCGACGAGCGCGGCGCGTTCGGGGATCATCCCCTGACCACACCAGACCGCGTCCGCCTCGCCCGCACGAACCATGGGAATCATGTTGTCCCACGCGGTGAACACCCATTCCAGCTCGAGTCCGAGCACATCGGCAACGAGTCCGGCGAGCTCAGGTTCGTATCCCGCACGAGTGACCCCATCAGGACTTACGTCGAACAGCGGCAGTGCCGCCGAATCGATACAGGCCAAACGCAACTTTTTCATCACGGCACCGTCTCCCAGTATTGGCTGAATTCCCATTCGGTAATGACACCACAATAACGCGCCCATTCATCCCGTTTGAGGTCGATGAACACCTTGCGCATTTCTTCGGGCAGAGCGGTGGACAGCATCGAGCTGGACTCGAACGTGACGATTGCATCACCCAGCGTCATCGGCATGACGTCGAACTTTGCGATCTTCGCTCCGTCCTGCGTGAGTGGGTCTCCCGCATCAATCTTGCGGGCGAGTCCGTCCTCGATCGACGCCAGCAGTGCCGTGTGGGAAAGGTAGGGGTTCACACTGGAATCGGGTTGGCGGTACTCGATTCGCCCGATGGACGAGATGCGAATCATCCCTTCGCGTGAATCCAGTCCCCAGGACGGTGAGCTCGGTGCAAACTGCCCGGCATCCCAGAATCGTTTGTACGAGTTCACGGTGGACGCCATGATTGCGGTCGATTCAGCAGCGTGAGTCAACATTCCACCGACCGCCCAGCGACCAACCTCGGACAAGTGAATCTCGGTGTTTCCCGGTTCGATGCACGCGTTGACGCCGTCTTTCCAGAGCGACAGGTTGTGGTGGCAACCGTTACCCATCAGCCCGTTGAACGGCTTCGGCATAAACGACGCCGTGATTCCCAATTCACGGGCAACCTGCTTGCACACTTGGCGATACGTGACCAACCGGTCGGATGTCAGCTCGACTCGATCGAACATCCAGTTGAGTTCCAACTGCCCGTCGTCCTCATAGTCGCCCTCGACCATGTCAAGGCCGAACGCGGTGGCGTAGCGGATGACCTTTTTGAAGATTTCACGAGCCCGCTCGAGGTTCTCAACCTGGTAGGCGGGACTTGCGCCATCCTTCTTGATGACCTCGAGTCCCGGTCCGGCCCACATCATTTCGGGCTCCGTGCCGCTTCGCACCTCATAACCGGTGCGTTCCGTGAATTCCTGGTGCGCGCGCATCAACAGTCCGCGCGAGTCGGTCTGCAACGGTCGGCCACCAACACCGGCGAAGTGCGTCGGTTCGTAGGCGCGACACAGCATCCGCGCAATCGACGTGTCCCAGGGCAAAACGACGAACGTTTCTGGGTCGGGGAGTGCGATCATTTCGCGAGCGCCGATTCCTCCGCCGATCAGGTTCCCGGCGCGGTCGGACTGCAGGTCGGCGACTGCGGTGCGGTGCAGCGCGATGCCCTTTTCGAGGTTGCGCTTGATGTGGTGGGCGGGAACCATCTTGGCGACAACCTTCGAACCGATGGTGGGAAGCATGTAATAGATGAACTCGACACCCGCCGCGGAAATCTTCTGTTCGAGGTCCTTGACGACCTCTGGCCGCATGTTTGCGGCCTGATGCTTGTGGAAGGCGTCGTTATCGGTGAGGGCACTCACCACGATGTTGTTTGCCATGTTGTGGACTCCTTCGTCCTAATCGGGTTGTTGGGGCGTCAGTCGGTGACGGTTATCGCTTGAGCGGGACAAACATCCGCCGCTTCCTCGACATCGTGGCGAAGCGACTCATCGGCGGTGGTTTCGTGTTGGAGGATTCCCTGCTCGTCGAGGCGGAAAACGGTCGGCGCCGAGAACGTGCATTGCCCGTGGTTGTCGCACTTCGTGCGATCGACATTTATCTGCATTGTTTTCTCCTTGTTGGAATCTAGCGTTTGTCGAAGCCGATGGGAAGCCTGACCGGTCCGGTGTTCCCCGAGTCCGGCAGCCATTCGTCCTTGCCGCTTATCCGGAGGTTCGTCATTCGCTCGGACAGCGCCGTCAGCGCGATTGCCATGTCAGCGCGGGCAACGAAGTGGCCCAGGCAGTGGTGCATTCCGCCACCAAATCCATAGTGCGGAACGCGTTCGGCGGTGATGTCGATCTCGGGGTTCGGATACGCTTCCGGGTCGGTGCCACTCACTTGTGTGAAGAAGTGGACCGTCGTCCCCGCGGTGACGCGCAAATCTTCGTAATCGAAGTCCACCATCGCTTCGCGGGTCACCCACGTCGTGGTGGGGTTGGTGCGCATGATCTCTTCGACGGCGTTTCGCGCAAGCTCGGGGTGCTTCGCGAGCAGCTCCCACTGGTCGGGGTTGTGCAGGTAGGACATGATTCCGAGTCCGAGTTGGTTTCGTGTCGTGTCCATGCCACCGAATATCAGCAGGCACAGGGCGTTGCGCAATTCGGAATCACTGAGCGAGTCTCCGTTGGCGTTTGCCTGAACGAGCGTTGTGACGAGATCATCACCGCGGTTTGCCTGACGGTCGGCGATGAGGTTTTCGGCATATCCGTAAAGCTCTTCCAAGGCATCCTCAACGACACCGAGGTCTTGCTTGAGCGTGACACCGAGCGCGAGCCCGATCGTCGATGCCAGGCGTGCGATGGTGGGCCATTCGCTTTCGGGAATCCCGAGGAGGATGCAGAGAACTCGGGTCGCATAGGGCTCAGCGAAATCGTTGACGAACTCGAGTTCTCCCTTGTCGATGAAGTCGTTGACGAGTTCCCGTGCGAGCGCCTCGAAGCGCGGCAGAAATGGTTCGAGGTGCTTGGGGGCGAATGCGGGATTGAGTAGGCGGCGAATGCGGTGGTGGTCGTCTCCCTCCAGCACGAGGAGGCACTGGGTCCACCAGTCGTAGAAGAGTCCCGAGTGGACTCCGTTGTGGTCGGGCCATTTGCCACTGCCTTGGCGCAGTCGCGGGTCCTTGAGGAGTTTCGACACGTATTCGTGGCGGAGGATCGCGACACCGTAGTTTGTGCGCGCGAACCAGTGCTGGGCACGCGCTGCTCGAACGGCTTCGGAGTGCATCGCGAAGGATGGATCCGAGATGTCAAGATAGGGAACCGCAACGTCAGTAGACATATGTGCAGAACCTCGTTGTTCAGGGGCGCTTGCCCGGTGGTGTCGCGTTGTCAGGATTCTACGCCGACTTTATAAATCATGCAATACCAAAGGTTTTATTTTCCTCTATCGGAAGTGCGAACGACACGCCAAATGGAATTGCGAACTGAATCATCTACCACTGAACGAATAAACGCACTATCGTTTCACTTGCACAACGAGGTGCACTCCAACGGGCAACCCGCGGACTGACCTCATCACCGTAATGAAAGGTCACCATGTCTAAAAATGGACAATCGGATTCCGCGCAACTCAGTGCGCTGGGATACGAAAGCAACTACAACCGCTCCATGAACGTATGGGGCACTCTGGCACTCGGGTTCACGTACCTGTCGCCGCTCGTCGCGATTTACGCGCTGTTCGGTCTTGGGCTCATGACCGGCGGACCTGGATCCATCTTCTGGATTCTCATCGTCGCCGCTGGCCAGATGCTCGTCGCACTGGTAATGGGCGAGGTCGTCTCGCAGTTCCCCATCGCTGGTGGAATCTACCCGTGGATGCGTCGCCTTGCCGGTCGCCAGAGCGCCTGGCTCACCGCATGGGTGTACGTCTGGGCGATGCTCGTCACGATCGCTTCGGTTGCCGAATACGCAACCGGATTCCTTGCAACGGTTCTTGGCGTGACGGAACTCACCCCCGAAATCACGCTGATTATGGTGGTTGCGTTGCTCGCAGTCGCACTGGTCATCAACCTCGGTGGAACCAAAACCCTCGGACGTATCGCGACCATCGGTCTCGGTGCGGAACTCGTCGGTGTCGTCGGACTGGGTCTTTACCTGCTCATCTTCGAACGCCAAAACGAGTTCACCATCTTCACCGATAGCTTCGCGTCAGCTGATTACGGCACCGCGTTCATGGGAGCGGCCCTCGTCGGCCTTTTCATGTTCTACGGCTTCGAAGCCTGTGGTGACGTCGCCGAAGAAGTTGGCGACGCTGCTCGCGAAGTACCGAAGGCCATGTACCTGACAATCATCGTCGGTGCCGTCTCGGCACTCGCCTCGTTCTCGGGATATGTTCTCGCCGCCTCGCCGGAACTCCTCGCCGCTACCGCGGCTGGAGAGAACGCCGACCCAATCGGAACGATCCTCGCGGATGTTCTGGGAGAGACCGGTGCTCGTCTGTTCCTCGTCGTCGCCGTCGTGGCCTTCCTCTCGTGCGTTTTGAGCCTGCAGGCAGCCGCAAGCCGCTTGCTGCACTCGTTTGCGCGTGACAAGATGCTGCCCGCCAGCGGATGGCTCAGCAAAATCTCGGACCGCAGCAAGGTTCCGACGAACGCACTCATCGTGGCGAGCGTCGTCCCCATGTTGCTCGCCGTGATCATCTACGTCAACCCTGCGTCACTGGTCCCCATCACAGCATTCGCTGTGCTCGGAATCTACATCGCGTTCCAGTCGGTCGTCCTCGCGTCGCTCATTCAGCGATTCCGTGGATGGAAGCCTGCCGGACCCTGGTCACTGGGTTCGTTCGGCCTCATCATCAACATCGCGGCACTCGCATACGGAATCTGGGCAATCTCGTGGTTGCTCCAGCCCGGAGCAAGCGGTGACTGGTTCATCGACAACATCTCGCTCATCGGGGTGGTGGCAGTGCTGGTCCCCGGTGGCCTGTACCTGCTCATCGCACGTCCTCACTTGCGCTCGAAGGCTCCGTACTCGGATGCCATCGCCGTCGCAAGCAAGATGCGCGCTGGTAAGTAGTCAACGCAACACGAAAGGGGCTCGGGAAACCGGGCCCCTTTCGCTGTGTCAGGGGAGTTCCACAAAGGCGCGACCCCTCACGGACGAGACAATTGCCGGAAACCAGGGGCCGACGGTCGGTGCTCGAAATCGAACGGTGACGGTGATGACCGGCTTACCGCTCACCGTGGTCTGGGTCGCGCTGACGTCATCGACGAAGCGTGAAGCAATCCCCGCTGACGCAAGTTCGCGCGTGCGCTCAATTCCCGCCGCCATCGAGGAATCGGCGAGAGCGCCAAAGGCGGCACCGGCGATCGCCGAATCGGTCAACACCGCGGAGATGTGGGAGACGACACCGACCTGCAGGATTCCCAGCGCACAGGCCGTGACAACCGCTCCAACGCCGACGAACTCGACCGCCGCGCTGCCGCGCTGACGATGAGCAGTCACATCGTGACCACCCGATTGATGGCGGATTCGAAAACGCCACTCAGTGCGGGACCGGCAACGGCCCAAATGACAACGACCAGTCCGGCGGTCATGAGGGTGATGAGAACCCAACCGGGAACATCGCCGCGCTCAGGGTTGTGTGGGAAATGTGTCATCCCGCCACTGTGCCGTGCGGCAGGGGAACGTGTCCCTATTTATCCCCAGCCAACTTGACCGCCCGATACGCGGTGGCGATGAGGACCAGATAGAAGACTTCACCCGCGATGACGGAAACGGATGCTACGCGGAATGCCATGTTGAACGCGACCACAGCAGGACTTGACGCGATGGTGGTCAACTGCTCGTCGCCTGCGTTCGGGTCGTACGCCGCCAACAAAGAGGCAACCGCCCCCACTGCGAGCACTACCGCTGCCGTAACGGAAATCCAGTTCAACTTGGGAATCCGAACGCGACCGATAAACATCGCACCAAGACTGACAATGAGCGCCGCGACGATGGATGTTCCGCCCAGAACGGGGTCAATCCAACCCCCGAGGCTGAACAGGACCGCGACGAACTGTGTCAGCGAGGCGATGAGGAGAGACTTTGCACTGGTCATGTGACCAGTCTGGCAGAAGCGCTCGCTACACGGGAAGTGAGGCGAGAGCGACAAGGCCGGGGAACACGGCGACAAGTACAGTCATCGGCAGAATGACAAACACGAGTGGGATGAGCATGTAGATTTCGCGCGAGCTCGCGGCCTCGAGCAATCGGCGCCCGGCTGCAGCGCGTTCGTCCGCCGCGAGCGACCGGACGATGTCGGCGATCGGAGTTCCGTGGCGCCGCGCACTGAGAACGTGCTCAATAAATCGCGACCAGGATTCGTGTCGAACTCGGCGTTCGCTCGCGGTGCACGTGTCGACGAGCGTGACCCCCACCCCGAGCTCGCGGGCAATCGTGCGAGCCTCGTGACCAAGAATCCCGACGGAATCGATACCGACACGATCGAATGTCGAGGGGATGGAGAGGCCTGCGGACAGACACACCGACGCGCGGTCAAGAAAGGCGGGCAGTTCCGAGTCGATGAGTCGACGGCGCACGGATGCGCGATTTCGCCACAGGTCGGTGATGAATCGAACAGGGTGCGGAATCAGTGCCACAATCACGTCGACCAGATCACGAGCACTGGATGTCCGACGAGCGGCCCGTGAGAGGTCGCGCAGATACGGTGCGATTCGAGCAGCGAGGCGTAGTTTCGGTGAACCATCGATAAGTATCCAGATGCCAAGTCCCAGCATTGCGCCGAGTGCCGCCTCAATCATCGACTACCCAGCGCGGTGGGTCGGGCAGTCGCCCCATCGCGGTCATCACGATGTAGGCAACCACGGTTGCTCCGGCGCAGGCGACGAGGAGGGCTGCACCCGCCGCGCTCGCGAATGCTTCACGATTCTCGGCGCGACTGCCCAGCATCACGACGACAACCCACGGTGCACACGAGCCGAGACGCGCGGCGTGTCTCACCCAGGATTGGCGCGCCGTGGCTTCCCTCCGTACGCGCAGATCGTCGCGAACAGCCCGCGCCAACTCCTCGAGAATTCGCGGCAGTTCCGTGCCCCCCATTTCGTGGGCAATGACGATTGATTCGCACACTCGGTCTGCGATCGGGTCGGCGCGATCGGCCCTTAGCCCGAGCATGGCGCTTTCGACGGCTGCGCCGCGCGCCAGATCGGTGACGGCGTGATTCCACGACGTCGCCCACTCGCGCGGTATCTGCCCCGCCGCGGCTGCTAACGATTCGTGTAGTGGCGCACCCGCTCGAATGGACATCCGCATGGCGTCAAGAATGTCGGGCCACCGCGCCTCCGCGAGAACTCGACGCCGAGTGCGCGCCGCATCCAGAGTGGCAATCGGGATTGCCAGCCCCGCTATCGCCGCAATGGGGGCGAGGACGGGGATGGGGACGAACAGTGACGTCAGTCCCGCCACGAGCAGAGCCAGGACCGCGAGCACGACCGCAAGGGCTCCCGTCGACGTTCCGACCAGTCCGCACTCATCGAGCCACGCGCGAAGGGGTTTGCTGATTCGCGGGACGGACCGTGTGAACAGGACACAGAATCCCGTCACGGCAATGAGAGAGATTACGACGGGGACCACACCGACTCCATTTCGATCCCTACTGGTCCCACCGTGGGCCGAGCGATATCGGTGACCCGGCGCACCCCGTCCGACCCCATTTGGCAGTGAACCACTAGGTCAACGGTGGCGGCGATGGTCGCGGTGACGAATTCCGCCGAGATTCCCCCCGCGAGTTGGCACAGGGTTGCGAGTTTTCGGACGGCATCCCCCGCCGAGTTCGCATGGATCGTGCACAAACCCGGAATCCCTGAATTGAGCGCGACGAGAAGATCGAGGGCTTCGTCTCCGCGGACTTCACCGACGACGATGCGCGTCGGACGCATGCGCAGTGTCTCTCTTACCAAGCGACGCAGGGTTACTTCGCCCAGGCCTTCCAGGCTCGGCCCTCGGCACTGCATGCCGACGACATCGCTGTTGGGCAGGGCGAGTTCGAACGTCTCTTCCACCGTGACAATTCGCTCGCCCGAAGGCAGCACCCCGCACAAGGCGGTCAGCATGGTCGTCTTGCCCGCTTGGGTCGCGCCCGCGACGAGCACGGTCAGTCCCGCGCGAACCGCGTCGGTCAGAACCGTCGCGGAACCCTGGGTCAGCGTCCCCGCCGAGACAAGATCATCGAGCGACCGTAACGAACGCGAAAACTTTCGAATGTTGACCGACCACGATTCGCGCGTGATGGGAGGAATGACAACGTGCAATCGGGAGCCGTCGGGAAGCGACGCGTCGACAAACGGTTGGGAATAGTCGATTCGGCGGCCCGTGCGCCGCAGCATTCGTTCGACGAGCGAGCGAACCTCGTCACGACCGATGTTCCGATCTAGCCGCTCATGAACTCCCGCGCGCGCAACGAAGACAGCCGAATCGTCGTTTACCCAGATTTCCTCGATGGTGGGATCATCCAACAGCGGCTGCAGTGCTCCGAAACCGTCGACTCGTTCCGATACGGCGCGTTCATCGATGTCGAGACCGGCGGCCATTCCGAGTGATCGTTCGTGTGCAGACCGAACCTCCGTGACGATCGCATCGCGAACAGTGGCGCCGCGAGCCACCGCTCCCCTGACGCGCTCAACGACGCTCTCGGTGTCGGTGTCGGACATGTCCCCACCATGACAAAACCCGGAGCGTGACCCCGGGTTTTGTCCACAACAGCGTCAAACTACGCCTTCGGGATGAAGGTGTACTTCGTCGTTAGGTATTCCTCGATGCCTTCGGATGAGCCTTCGCGCCCGACACCGGACTGCTTGACCCCGCCGAACGGACCGGCGGCGTTCGAGACGAGGCCCGTGTTGAGACCCATCATTCCCGTCTCGAGCTTCTCGATGAGTCGCTGCCCGCGGTGCATATCGTTCGTGAATGCGTAGGAGATTAGTCCGTATTCGGTGTCATTGGCCATCGCAATGACCTCGTCCTCGGTGTCGAATTCGATGACCCCCAAAACGGGTCCGAAGATTTCCTCCGCCATGAAACGCGTGTCGGCGTGCACGTTGGCAAGAACCGTGGGCTGGAAGAAGGTCCCAGCGCCGTCGACGCGCTTGCCCCCGGTCAGAACCTTTGCGCCGAGACCAACGGCGTCGTCAACGAACGCTTGGCTCGACTCGACGGCCTTTTCGTCAATGAGCGGCCCGATTGTCACACCCTCTTCGGTACCGCGACCGACCTTCATCGCGGAAACGCGCTCGGCGACCTTTTTCGTGAACTCTGCCGCTGCGCCCTTCTGAACGAAAATGCGATTCGCCGCGGTGCACGCCTGGCCGATGTTGCGGAACTTCGCAATCATGACTCCATCAACCGCTTTGTCGATGTCGGCGTCGTCGAAGACGATAAACGGTGCGTTTCCACCGAGTTCCATCGACGTGCGCAGAACGTTGTCCGCGGCCTGCTTGAGCAGAACTTTACCCACCTGCGTTGAACCCGTGAACGACAACTTGCGCAGCCGCGGGTCTTGGATGATGATCGGCGACACGTCGCGCGAGCGGCTCGTCGTAATGACTTGGACGACGCCCTTGGGCACTCCGGCCTCCTCGAGGAGTGCAGCGAACAGCAGCGTGGTCAGAGGCGTGAGTTCCGCCGGCTTAATGATGGCCGTGCAGCCTGCGGCGATTGCGGGAGCGATCTTGCGCGTCGCCATCGCGAGAGGGAAGTTCCACGGAGTGATGAGGAAGCTGGGGCCGACCGGGCGCTTCGACACGATCATCGTGCCGGTGCCCTCGGGGTTCGAGCCAAAGCGGCCGTTGATGCGAACCGCTTCTTCAGAGAACCAGCGAAGGAACTCGCCGCCGTAGGTGACCTCGCCCTGTGCCTCGGCGAATGGCTTTCCCATCTCAATCGTCATGAGTAACGCGAAGTCGTCACGTCGTTCGACGAGCAGTTCCCACGCCTTCCGAAGAATCTCCCCGCGAACACGCGGTGCGGTGTTCCCCCACGATTCCTGAACCGCAGCAGCCGCGTCCATCGCCTTCTTCGCGTCGGCTTCGGACGCATTAGCGATGGTCGAGAGATGCGCACCCGTGGCAGGGTCGCTTACCGTGAGCGTCTTGCCCCCTTCGGCGTCGACCCAATCACCCCCGATAAACAGCTTGGTGGGGACTGATGCCAAAAGTTCTGCTTCCGCGCGCATCGTTTACTTCCTTTCGCGCCGACGAAATCGCCGGTCGGAGTTCTGTGTTGCGGAGGTCGAACCACCCGCAAATCCTGTGTTTACGAACGGATTCACTCTACGCCTTTAAGCACTGCCATTACACTGAGGGAACAAGCGGGTGTGGTGAAATTGGTAGACACGCAGGATTTAGGATCCTGTGCTTCGGCGTGTGGGTTCGAGTCCCTCCACCCGCACTGGTGAAAGGAAACGCGTGATCGAAACGATTGGTCTGTTCGACCCTCAAGCGATTATTGAGGATGCCGGCGTGTGGGCAATCGTCGTCGTTGCGGCAATTGTCTTCATCGAAACGGGACTCCTCATCGGTTTCCTTCTCCCCGGAGACACCCTCCTGCTGATTACGGGGGTGCTCGCGTATCAAGGCACAATTCAGCAGCCCATCTGGCTGGTTTCGTTGGTCATCATGGTTGCGTCTATCGCCGGTAACCAGACCGGATATCAGATTGGAAAAGTCGGCGGGCAAGCTGTATTCACGCGCTCGGAAAAAGGCCTGCTTTCGCACCACAGCGTCAAGCGCACAGAAGATTTCTTCCGCAAATGGGGGCCGCTGTCGTTGACAATCGGACAATATGTTCCCATAGTCCGGACCCTTTTGCCGGTCGCCGCCGGCATCGGTCGCATGAACCGTCGAACCTTCACCGCATACAACGCGCTCGGTTCGCTGCTGTGGGCCGGTCTTCTTCCCGTCGTCGGCTGGGCGATCGCCCACATCCCCGGGGTCGCCGCGCTCGTCACCGAGTACATTGATCTCGTTTTGATTGGCGTCGTCGTCGTTTCCGCGGCCTCTGTTGGGGTTCACTGGCTCCGGGAACGACGCGCGATGGCGAAAGAGTCACGCACCGAGAGTTAGCGCGATCAGTCCTCCGTTAATGATGACGACGAGGACGGCTGCTGCGGTCGCAAATGCCCTCAGTGTGGATCCCGCACGGTACTCGCCCATCAGGCGTCGGCTGGTCGTCACGACAATGAGCGGGATCAGCGCGAACGGGATTCCGAAGCTCAGCACAACCTGCGAGACGATGAGCGCAGTTGTCGGTTCAAGTCCGGACGTCAGCAGAGCGACTGCCGGCACGATGGTGATGACGCGACGGACGAAAGGTTTGACCTTAAACGTTGTCAGCCCCGACATGATTTCCGCGCCCGCATAAGCTCCCACCGCGGTGGACGCGAGTGACGACGCAAGCAACCCCACCGCAAACAGAATTGCAATGCCTGTCCCGAGCTCGGAGCCCAGTGCCGCGAACGCGCCCGACAGCGTCTCGGACTCGGGGTGGTCGGACAAAACCGCGCCCCCGACGACAATCAGGGCGATGTTCACCGCACCGGCGATGGCGAGTGCGGCGGTGACATCAATTCGAGTTGCCGACAGCAGTCGCGGAATATCGGCATCCGCGACGTCGCCAAATCTCTCGCGCGACAGTGCTGAATGAGCGTAGATCGCGTGAGGCATCACCGTCGCACCAAGAATCGCCGTCGCCAACAGAACCGAACCCTGCCCGTCGAACCGGGGCACCAACCCACCGACGACGTCAACGACGTTGACCGGGTGCACAAAAAGGCTGGCACAGAAACCCGCGACAATCACGAGGATGAAGAAGACGATGACACGTTCGAACGGCCGTGGTCCGAAGCGCGATTGAACCCCCAACAGGGCCAGTGCAATGACACCGACGATGACCCCGCCCAGCCAGAGGGGGAGCCCGAACAACAGATTGAGGGCAATTGCCCCGCCGACGACCTCAGCGACATCGGTTGCCATCGCAACGAGTTCGCCTTGAACCCAATACGCGAATCGCCAACCGCGCGAGGTGATTCGCTTGCCCATCACCTCCGGCAGGCTGAGCCCGGTCACGATTCCGAGCCGGGCGGAAAGGAACTGCACCATCCACGCGATGAGGTTGGCGAGAACGGCGACCCACACCAACAGAAAGCCGTAGCGCGAGCCGGCCGTGATGTTGGAGGCGACATTGCCGGGGTCCAGGTACGCAACACCGGCGACCATCGCTGGCCCCAGCAGCGAAACAAGGGGGGAGCGACCGATCGACCGAGACATTAGGCGGAGTGCGTGTTGAGGAAGTAGTTGATGGCCGGAGCGATCTGGCCGATTGCGCGTGCACGGTGGGAAAGGGCCGCCTTTTCGGTCGGGGTTAGTTCCGCTGCCGTGCCGGAAATACCGTTCGGCGCGAAGATTGGGTCGTACCCGAAACCGCCGTCACCCTTCTCGGCCGCGCGAACCCTTCCCGGCCACTCGCCGACTTCGACCCGTTCACCCTCGGCGGTGACAAAGGCGAAGGCGCAGACAAAGGTCGCCGTGCGGTCTTTCACGCCCCTGAGCGCCTCGAGCAGAGCTTTGCGGTTGGCTTCATCCGTCCCGGCTTCGGTGTACCGGGCGGAATGAATTCCCGGCTTGCCGTCCAGCGCGTCAACACAGATTCCCGAATCGTCGGCGATGGCGGGAAGTCCCGTTTGGGCGAACGCGGCGCGCGCCTTGATCAGGGCGTTTTCGGCGAAGGTCTCGCCATCCTCCTTGGGGGGCTTTCCCGAGGTCGGTCGAAGTTCAACGGGCATACCCAGTAGAGGGAGCAGTGTCCGCGAAATTTCCTCGATCTTGTGCTCATTGTGCGTGGCGACAATGATCACGGTTCGTTCAATTTCGTCTTCCGTCGCCTCGTTGTCGACGTCCGGTTCGTGGTAGTCGTCTCTCATTCGGCGCCCACGGCTAGTGTCGCGGCTTGAATCTCGGTGAGACGACCCGTCCCCGCAATGGCGAGAGCCAAAAGGTTGTCGAGTTCAGACTTGTCGAACGGTGCACCTTCAGCAGTTCCCTGGACTTCGACGAACAACCCTCTACCCGTTGCGACGACGTTCATGTCTGTCTCTGCGCGAACGTCCTCGGTGTATTGCAAATCAAGCATCGGAGCGCCATCGATAATCCCGACGGAAACGGCCGCAACGGAATCGATCAGCGCTTTCGCGTTCTTGGCGATGAACCCCTTGGTCCGGCCCCACTCGATCGCGTCGTGCAGGGCGATGTACGCACCGGTGATCGCCGCGGTGCGTGTGCCACCATCCGCCTGAAGAACATCGCAGTCGATGACGATCGTGTTCTCGCCGAGGGCTTTGATGTCGACAACCGCGCGAAGGCTGCGCCCGATGAGTCTCGAAATTTCGTGTGTGCGGCCACCGATTTTGCCCTTGACGGATTCGCGGTCGTTGCGTGAATTTGTGGCACGCGGGAGCATCGAGTATTCGGCCGTGACCCACCCCTTGCCGGTTCCCGCCATCCAGCGCGGAACGCCATTGGTGAACGACGCCGTGCACAACACCTTCGTCCCGCCAAAGGAAATGAGCGCCGAACCCTCTGCGTGCGCCGACCAACCGCGGTCAATCGTGATGGGTCGGAGTTCGTCGTTGGTGCGTCCGTCGATGCGTGTCATGGTGTTACTCCTCAGTTGTGAGCGGGGGTAAATGCAGCGTGCCCGTCGGGAACGCCTCGACGTGACCGACTTCAAGGCCGAGGAAACGGTGAGCGAGGGCTTCGAATCGCGCCGCGTCGTTTCCCGTCGTTTCGAATGAATGTGTGGGCACCGCGGTGGACGTGCGTAACAGGTCGTGGGTGAGGAGCGTCTGATAGACCTCGAATGCCGTCGCGTCCGCACTCGAAACCAGCGTGACGGTTGGCCCCATCACATATTGGATTGCGGCGGACAGCATCGGGTAGTGCGTGCACCCAAGGACGAGGGTGTCGATTCGCGCATCCTTGAGCGGTTGCAGGTATTCGTTTGCGACCTCAAACAATTCGGCACCGCTCGTCACGCCCGCTTCAACGAATTCGACGAATCGAGGACACGCAGCAGTCACGACCTGAATCTCGGGGTCGGCGACGAAAGAATCCTGGTACGCACCCGACTTGATCGTTCCTTCGGTGCCAATCACGCCGATGCGCTTGGACCGAGTTCGCTGAACCGCGGTCCGCACCGCGGGCTGAATCACCTCGATGACGGGAATCCCGAGGCGATCCGAATACCGTTCCTTTGCGTCACGGAACATTGCCGCCGACGCGGTGTTGCACGCAATCACGAGCGCCTTGACACCGTGTTCGGCGAGTTCGTCGAGCAGCCTCAAAGCATGGTCGCGCACGTCCGAAATGGGAAGAGGTCCGTAGGGCCCGTTCGCCGTGTCACCGATGTATCGAATGGATTCGTTGGGCAACTGGTCGATGACCGCGCGCGCAACGGTCAGCCCACCGACACCGCTGTCGATGATGCCAATGGCCGCGTCTCGGTTCACCGTTTCAGCCTAGCGATGTCACCGAATGACGGTGGGAATGGCGGGGTCGCCGGGCGAAAGGCGCAGAGCAGCCTCGGTGAGTTCCGCCCGCACGGTTTGGTGATACTCGCGGGCATCGGCAACGGCGCGTGGTCCGCGCCAGCGTGTATCGATAACACCGTCGGCGATGAAGGACACATCGAGAGCGCGCATCGACGAATCCGGTTTGGGCTCACCCACAAAGACCGTCTCGGCTGTGGCCGACCGGAAGGCGGTCTTGCGGCCAGCAGGATTTGACTTTTCGGGCGAACGCTTGGCGACGGACACCCAGTTTCCTGCCGCATCAACGTGCTCAACGAGCTTGTACACCAGTCCGGCGGCCGGGTAGCCAGCCCCCGTAACCACGGATGTGCCAACTCCGAACACGTCCGCTGGAGTTCCACGAAGGGCGGCGATGGTGTTTTCGTTGAGATCGTTGGTGACGACGATTTTCGTCGAGGTTGCGCCCAGGGAATCGAGCTGCGCACGAACATCACGCACCAGATTGGGAAGGTCACCGGAATCGAGTCGGACCGCGCCGAGCTCGGTTCCCGCAACACGAACGGCTGTTTCGATTGCCGAACGGACGTCGTAGGTGTCGACCAGCAGTGTCGTTCCCGCCCCGAGCGCAGCGACCTGCGAGCGGAAAGCGTCTTCCTCCGAGTCGTGCAACAGAGTGAACGAGTGAGCAGCCGTTCCCCGAGTAGGGATTCCCCACTGTCGACCAGCCTCGAGATTGCTCGTCGCCCCAAACCCCGCGATGAAGGCGGCCCGGGCGGCGGCAACCGCGGCAAACTCCGAGGTGCGCCGTGAACCCATTTCAATCAGGTCGTGACCATCCGCTGCGGTGACCATGCGCGACGCGGCGGTGGCAACGGCACAGTCATAATTGAGAATTGACAGCACGAGGGTCTCGAGAATGACCGACTCCGCAAAAGTTCCCTCGACTTGCACAATGGGCGAACCGGGGAAGAAGAGTTCGCCCTCGCGATAGCCGCGGATTGAACCGCGGAAACGATAGTCGGCCAGGAAATCGAGCGTTTCGGGGCTGACAACTTTTTCGGCACTGAGCCAGCGGAGGGTCGATTCATCGAATCGAAAATCCTCAATCGCATCGAGCAACCGGCCTGTTCCTGCGACGACCCCGTAACGCCGCCCACCGCTGAGTCGACGCGCGAACACTTCAAACACGCACGCTCTGTCAGCGTGGCCACCCTTCAGGGCGGCGTCAATCATCGTGAGCTCGTAGCGGTCCGTGAGCAATGCGGTCGAAGCGCTCATCGCCTACTCCGCTCGAAGCTTTTCGTAGATTTCTTTGCACGCCGGGCAAATCGGGAAACGCTCGGGGTTAGAGTTCGGCAACCATTTTTTGCCGCACAGTGCGCGGACGGGTTTTCCTGTCACCGCCGACTCAACAATTTTTTCTTTGGGGACATAGTGCGAAAACTTGTCGTGGTCGCCCTCGTCTAGATTTTCGTCTTCGAGCAGCTTCTCGAGTTCGCGGTCGAGCACGTCGAGCGAACCGCCCGTCTCGTTGTCCGTTGCCATGCGAACAGTTTACGCGCGAGCGCTCTACTCGAGCGAGCCAACCGTCACGGACAGAGTCTTGTTCACACCGTTCCTGACAATGTTCATGTCAACCTTGTCCCCGGGCCGAAGCGCTCGAACCTGTGCGGTGAGGTCGACCTCGTTACGAATCGGAATTTCGTTGAACGTCGTGACGACGTCCTGCGGCTTAAGTCCCGACTTTGCCGCGGGCGAGCCGGCCGTAATCTCGCGAACGAGGGCGCCGACCACTCCCGTCGTTCCGGTCACCGCACTCACCGTCGCTCCGATGCGTCCGTGCCCGGCCTTGCCGTCCGCGATGATGTCCTCGGCAACGCGCTGGACAACATTGCTGGGCAGGGCGAAGCCGACACCGATCGACCCCGACGACGAACCGCTCGATGCGATAGCGACGTTCATGCCAATGAACTGGCCCGCCGCGTTGAGCAACGCTCCACCCGAGTTTCCGGGGTTGATGGATGCGTCGGTTTGGATGACCGGAAGCGAAAGGTCCTGCGAAACCGCGGACTGCTGGCCGTTCGGTAGATCAAAGTTGAAGCCGTCCCCCTTATTGGAGATGGTGATGGATCGGTTCAGCGCCGAAACAACGCCGTCCGTCACGGTGTTTTCCAATCCGAGAGGCGCCCCGATGGCGATTGACTCGTCGCCAACAGTCAGCGCAGACGAATCGCCCCATTCAGCGGGAACCAATCCCGTTGCAGAAATCTTGATAACCGCCACATCCATGATGGGGTCGGTTCCAACCACTTTGGCCGCATAAAGACGTCCATCCGCAAGGGTAACCCGCAAGTCGGTGTTCTTTTCAGAGCCGCCCAGGGTGACGACGTGGTTGTTCGTGACGATGTACCCGCCCGTCGAGATGATCACTCCCGAGCCCGCGCCCGCCCCATTTGCGCCCGCGACCTCAATAGTCACGACCGACTGCAGGGCCTTCGCGGCGACCGCGGTGACGGTCTTGGTGTTGTTTGTGTCCGAAATTGTGACGGCTTGCGGCTGGATGACCGCGTTGAATCCAAATCCCCCGTTGCCGATAAATCCAATCCCCGCACCGGCGATGCCACCAGCGACACCAGCAATGACGGCAATGCCAGCGGCGGCTTTCGTCGGGATCGAACCAACCAACCATGCCCGCTTCGGTTTTGTCGTGTCAGCGGGTTCGGCAACAGTTTCCGCGGTCAACGCCTCGAGTGTGGGAACGGTCTCGACGACGGGCTTGCGCACGCGTCGACGAGTCGGAGGAGTGGGTTCGGCCTTGGTTTCTTTTTCCATTACCCCACCATCGTGCCATTTCCTTGGAATTTCCTAAAGTTGACTGTGTGTCTGCATTGAATTCATCGACACCCGATCGCATCGACGACACACGGTCGTGCCACGAGAAAGGTGTCGGCCGCGAACACGCGAATGGTGAGTTCGGGGGCCGTGCGCGTGACTGTTCCGCCTAATCGAACCCAGTCCAAGCCCGAATATCGATAGTCGGCGACATAGGTGACGACAAGCCGCACCGTCTCGATACCGGGGTTTTCGTAAACGTGAGAGGTTGACGTTGTGGACCACGCAGCCGACCACCGAGCGCCCCGCACCGTGGTCGACTGAGTGCGCCCGTCACCGAACGTGCGACGGTAACGGACGGGAATGAACCGCACGTCCGCGGAGTGTCCCGCGAGTTCACCGGACACGATGTGGGTTCGCGCGCGCGTGACGAAATTGGTCGGTAACCCTGCGATCGTCCACCCGACGGGTTCGGAAAATTGTCGCGGTCGGCGCGGCCTAAAGGATTCGAGGTCGTGCACGGACTCAGGTTTATCGACGGTTTTTGGCGGAGACACACCGGCGCAGCGTCCCTCCGCCGTTTCGTCACAATCGACTTCACTACCACCGCCCGACGACCCACCACCGGTTGATCCGTCTACCCACACATTGACGTCGGTGCCATCGGTACCGCCGCCGACCGAGCAGATTCCGGCGATGATCTCCGTCATGGTGCAGGACAACGCCGTTGCGGGCGGGGCAGGGACCGCGAAAAGCAACGCGACCACGGCCGCCGTCAGGATTCTGCGCACCACGACACATCCGTCCACGGTTCGACGCCATCAACTTTGAGAGTGCCGTCTTCCGGCACGACGTAAATCGTGACCAGCGAGGTTCCGAGTGGCACATCTGTTTCGTCGCCATCTGCGGTTCGAATCGTTACCCCGTCGAGTGATGTGCACGCGTGCAGCACCACTTCGGTAACGGCGGCAATTCCGCGAATCGCCGACACCTCAATCTTTGTCACCTCAGGTACCCCCGCTTGTCTCGATCCCAAAGCACGAAGTGCCGCAAAACCGGTGATTTCCTGTGTCAACCAATTCGACGTGACGACCTCCGCGATTCGGTCCGGGTCTTCGCCTCCGTCCCCCGCGATCTCGGCCGAGACCGCAAAGTAATCGCCGACAGCATCAAGAGCGAGCTGTTCGACGCCTTCGCGCGCAACCGCCTCCTCCGCCGTCACGATCGGGGCGGGAGCCGGCGTCTTGTCAGCGGGCGCACACCCCGCAAGTGCCCCTAGCAGCACGATCGCACAAATTCGCATGTCGCGATTGTGTCGATTCCTGCCACCACACGTCGATGTTTATCCCCAACTAGTAGGGAACGATTCGAATCCGGCGATGCTCCAGCCCGGGATTTGTTACTCGAGTAGTGGGAACCGCGTCGGGCCCAACACGGTTCCCGTCGTTAATCGATTAACATGAAACGAATGAACACGACACGTTGGCGTCAGCCATGAGCACGATTGCGATCATCTTTGCCGGCGGCAAAGGTACTCGACTGACCCACAAAGACGGGCCAAAACAGTTCGTCGAAGTCGGTGGCAAGCCCATAATCGCATGGACCCTTGACCTCTTCCAACAGTCCCCAGCAATCGACGGCATCTACGTCGTGTCCATCGAATCGCATCTCGACACGATGAAGCGCATCGTCACCGACGGACACTTTTCCAAGGTCAGGACGGTGATTCCCGGCGGCCAATATGCCATGGAATCAATCCATCTCGGGCTTCTCGCCGCCGCAGCCGACGGCCTCGCCGCCGACACCGTCGTCCTGATTCACGACGGTGTGAGACCCATTATCAGTTCGTCCCTCATTGATTCGATCGTGCACTCCGTAGAGGCACACGGTAGTGGTGTGACGTCGGCCGCTGCGTTCGAAACGCTCGCAGCGTCGCTCGACGGAGGTGCGACAATTGCGTCAGTGACTAATCGTTCGCAAATGTACACATTGCAAGCGCCCCAAGCCTTTCGCCTAGGACCAATTCTGGATGCTCATTCGTCGGGCATCATGCGTGATATTCATGACAAGGTCGTCGACCAAGCACACCTCATCGATTCCCTCCCCGCGGAGAACCTGCACCCGACGCTCACCCCACTTGCTCTAATAGAAGGAGTGCGAGGCAACATCAAAATCACGACGATGGATGACATCAACTATTTCGAATTCCTCCTCCAGTCAGGGAAATATCGTGAAATTGTGAAAGCGTGATGGTGCTTCCTGACTCGTTGCTGGTTCTCGTCTCGAACGCTCGTGGATTCTCGGTCGTTGGTGACGAAAACGAAAAAACGTTAGCGGGGTCGCTATCCGAAATCCTCGGTGTCCGCACCGACGCAACGCACGTCGCGGTACTTCCCGACGCACCACTTCTCGATAACGCTGCCACTCTCAATAGCATCCGCGCCTTTCTCATGGGTAACGAAGACCTCGGCGCTTTTGCCGAGCGGCGGACGGGATATGAACTTGGTATCCGAGACCTCATCGGCCGGAACGTCGATTCAGGCGCGAACCTTGTTTCCGTCGGCACCACGGGGTTCGTGTTGTCTCGGGAATTGGCAGGAAAAAGCGCCCTCACGCTTCCACTCACTCGATATACAGCTCCCGCGCTTTTTGCTCTGGCACGAGAGGAGACGTCACATTTCAGAGTATTGCCGGCATTGTCGGCAGACCCCGAGTTCGACGATCTTCTCACCGATTCGCCGACGCTCTATGATCCGTCCTGGTATACAAAACTCAATTCAACCTGGGCTCACGTGTTCACAACATTGTCGGCGAAGGGTAACACGCCATCCATCGCGACCCAGGCTGCGTTCTTGCATCATTGGCAATGGAGATTTGTGCACGGGTCAAATTTCTTGTACAAGCAAGTACTCACCGACCACGACATCGACCAGTGGTGGTCGGAGACCGCGCGCAATCTGACGCACGTCAACACTCACACACTCACCAGTCCACGTTCGTGGCATTCGCACCTCCCCCCATCGGCGGTCCTGGAACTCGCTCGGATTGGCGGCCACAGTGTCACGCGGGAATACAGCGAGGAAGACGTCGTGATACTGGCGGGAAAAAGCGAAGCGGTCCGCTTGTCACGGTCCGAAGCGACGGTAGAGATGATGAAATCGGTCGATGGAACCTTCTCGTTTCTCGGATACATCACATTCCCCGTCGAGGACGGGGACACGGTCACTGCCACCCTTGGCTCAACCACCATCACCGTCGATGACTCGGGACGCTATTCCACTCTCGAGGTTTTCGGGCGCTCGTTCCTCCGCTATTTTACGTTCGACGTTCGAGTTGAAATCTCCGTTTTCGACGTTCCGCTCTCACGTCTTGCACTATCCATTTCGCGCGACGGTTCGCCACTCGCCAGCGTTCCCCTTCGGTTAAATTTCCGCAGACCACATTCGAAGTTGATGAACACCCGGGCAGCGTATTGGCGGACCGACGGATTGATTTTCCGCTTCGGCCAACGGCACGTCTCGGTGACCCGCGCAACGATGATTGCTGTGGCGATTCACGAACTGATTCTGTGCCTTGCAATCGTCTATTCGGCGCGATCGAAAGCGCCTTCAATAATCGGCTTGAGGATTGCACACGGGTTCGCCGCACTGACCAGCCGCTACCGCAAACCGGTGTGGTTGTTCGCCGACAAGATGATCACAGCCGGCGACAACGGCGAATACGTCTACAATTACGCGCGACAACAAGCGGATGCTATACGCAAGTTTTACGTGCTCGATGCCCGATCACACGACGCGCAACGATTCGCCTCAGAGGGCATCCCCTTTGTGCGCTTCGGCAGCCTGCGCCACAAACTTCTCTACCTGACTGCCGACATCGTTTTTCTCACCCACACCGTTTCAACCCTGAATAACGGGTTTCCGCGCGGTGTTGAGAAGTTCTTTCGCGGGCTGTTTAATGCGCGAGTGGTGTTTATACAGCACGGCCTCTCGGTTCAATACTTGCCCCGCATTCTCAACAAGGCGTTCGACGGCGTCGACCACTACTGCGTAGCCTCGCCTATTGAGCGACAAACGCTTGAAACACGTGACTACGGGTACCGGCCAGAAGAGGTTTTCGACACGGGACTCGCACGATTTGATGGTCTCGTCGATCGGCAGGAGAAGACAATTCTCATAGCGCCCACCTGGCGAAACTACCTCGCCCTTCCGACAGACGCATCGAATGCCAAGAGTCGACATCGCGGCACAAGCCAAAACTTCCTGTCCTCCGAGTTTTACGCAATCTACCGGCGAGTTTTGACCGATGAAACGCTAATTGATACCGCGCGTCGCGAAGGCTACCGGTTCAAATTCCTGTTGCATCCGTTCCTCAGCGGCCAGTTGGAGCATTTCATGCCGTTCAGCAACGACGTGGTTGACGTTGTCTCTGCGACGAGTAACGTGCGCTACGAGGATTTACTGACGGAAGCCGCAGTCTTGGTAACGGACTTCTCCGGAATCCAATTTGACTTCGCGTACATGAAAAAACCCATCGTATATTTCCAGCCATCTGAATTACCGCCCTCCTACAAAGACTCAATTTTTCGCTACGAAGAGCACGCGTTTGGACGGATTGCAACGAGTACTGCCGAACTTGCTCGCGAACTCAACTCGGTGATGCGAACGAATCAGTCGATGTCGAAGCGCTTCGTGACGAGAGTTGACAAGTTCTTTTACTACAGCGACCGCAACAACTGCGAGCGCATCTACCGCGTTGCGCGCGACGTCAGCGAGCCAACAAATCGTCGATAAGAACCGGCAGACTCGGCGAGATGATCGTCGGCTGGTAAGGCGAAGCGTCAGCCATCATCTTTGACGTTTCACCCGTCAACACCAGACAGGTAGGAACTTGTGCATTGATCCCTGTAGCGATGTCCGTGTGAAGTCGATCCCCGACAACGAGACTGTTGAGTGAATATCGATCTCGAATCAGCTCGACAAGCGAGTCACTTGGCTTTCCAAACACCGACGTCGGAGCCACACCAGTCACGTTTTCCAACATGGCGATAAACGACCCGATATCGGGCACCGGACCGTCTTCGGTGGGGCAAAAGAAGTCGATGTGCGTAGCGTAGTAAGGCAGCCCTTTATTGATGAGTTTGCTCGCTTCGGCCAATTTCGCGTAAGTCAATTCGATGTCATAGGTGATGACGACCGCTTGGGGTTCTCCCCGAAACGCAATGCCATGTGACGCGAACTCCTCGGTGACTGCATTCGTGGCGACCAGGAAAACGTCCGTGACGCCCCGATCACGCAAAAATCGAGAGGTAGGTTCAACCGGACTCACGATGTTGTTGGGGGTCGCGGGAAGCCCCATCCCTTGCAACTTGAGCGCGTGTTGTTCAATTGTACGACTGGTGTTGTTGGTGATGAAGACAACTTTTCGACCAGCCGACGTCCAACGCTTCAGAGCCTCGGGAACACCATCAATCACGACGCCACCGACATATACCGTGCCGTCCATATCCAACAAAAGCAATGTGACTGTGTCGGGCATTGCGACTTCGGCGGCCATTCAAGCCAGCCTAGGCAAACAGTTGCTGAGCGGCGGAAAGATCATCGAGGGTGTCGATTTCGTACCAGCGCTTGCCCGAGATGTCGAGCGGAATGGCAGTGATCGAACCGTCGGCAAAACACTCGGCGAGGGCGACTTCAGTCCATGTGTTCAGTCCAGCGTTATCGAAAATCGACTGCGCTTTGCGGAGGAGCGCTTCCTTGTCTCCAGGAACCAGTCGGTACAGATCAACAGACGTCGCGTACGAGTCGGCTTCGGTAATGGTCTTAGCGATTCCATCGATAAATCCATTGCCTCCAACGGTGACCTTCATGGATTCCTCCATGTAGGTGCCACAGTCCGCAACCACCTCACTCGTGGGCGCGGAAGACGCAACTACGGCGTCAATCACGTCATCGTCATACGCACAATCACCGTTCAGCAACACTAAAACATGGTCTACGACCAAGCGATTTTGCGCCAAGGTGAAGGAATACAAGTTGTTGGACGTGAGGTAGATGTCGTTGTGCACAGTGTTGACGCGGTCTCCGTAGCCGGACAGCGCGTCAACGATTTGGTCACCCAGATGACCCTCGATTACGGTGATTTGTGAGACGTCGGAGTGCCGCAGAAACTGCTCAACAACGCGAATAATGAGAGATTGCCCGTTGAGGTCGGTCAGACATTTGGGCTGATCGTGCGTAAGGGGTGCGAGCCGAGAACCAATTCCGGCAGCAAGAATTACCACATCAATCATAAGGATTACAGCCTATCAATGATTCGGAAAGAGAGCCGCGACGACCCTGCGTGCAGTGTTTTCATCATCCTTCGGTGCCATGGTCGACGCAAACTCCGCGCGACGAGTGCTCCACTGTTGATCGACTTCTTCGAAAGTCCGCAGCGCGTTGACAAGCTCGGCCTGTGACCTGACAATCGGGCCCGGAAACGTTGCAGACTCGATGTAGAAGCCGCGCATCGCCTGCTCGTACTCGTCCAAGTCATATGCATAAATGATGATCGGCTTGCCCGTCACCGTGTAATCGACTATCGAACTGGAATAGTCCGAAACCAACACATCCGAGGCGATGTAAAGGTCATTGATGTCTTCGTAATCGCCGACGTCAATGACGAAGCCTGTGAACAATGACACATCAATTGAGTTGTTGACCAAGTAGTGGACGCGCAAGAGCACGACCCACTCGTCGCCCAATTCACGCCGGAGTTCGTGAAGATCAAGAGCGAGGGAATGAGTGTGCCCTATTTTGCTCGTGTGCTGGTTGTCTCGAAAAGTCGGTGCGTACAAGGCGACCCTTTTCCCCTCGGAGATGCCGAGTCGTTCCCTCAACGAATTCCGCTTCGACTCGGTGACGGCACACAACGGCACATTTCGCGGGGTTCCCTCCGTGAGCACCATGGGCTGCCTGGGCAAATCTGCGATGGCGAATGCGGACCATAACTTTTCTGTCAGGTAATCACTTTGAGAAACAAGGATTGACCATTTAGCCGCTTCGCGTTTGTACCAATCGATCAGAGCCGCCCTCTTCTTTGTCGGATAAGCCTTCTCGACGGTGATGTCGGCTCCCAATCGCTTGATGGGGGCTCCGTGCCACGTCTGGATGTAGGTTTTGCCCTTCCCCGGGCGCACGCCTTCCGGGGTGCGAAAATTCGTCACCCAGTATCTTGCCTTCGCTAACGCTCGGTAAAAATCGCCGCCCTCGTATAACACAATTCGAATACGCGAACTCAGGACGTCATCATAATTCGTCGCGTCTGCAATGCCTTGGTTCCCCCGCATTCCACCATGCTTCGCGAAAGCAGGCCCCGTGAGGGCCCAGATGAACTCCCAATCGTCGAATTGTGGATTCGCCATCATTTCCCGCGCGATCTCCTTCGGCGAGTCGGAAATGCTCCGACCGCCGAAGGACATGAACAGCACAGTTTTCTCACTCTGACGCGTGATGAGACGAGCGGCAGCAAATCGAACCGACTGCAGGCCGCGGCGCACGCGTCCCACAACGTTATCGACCACCGAGCTGCGTTTCGCAAGCCATCGAATGGATGGCTTGACCACCGTGTTGACTACTCCCCTGAGAAAATTCATGACCTAGCCCAATCCGCCGGGAAATCTGCTGCCAATAGGAGTTGAGCGAGTCGGTCAGCGTTGTTGAAGTGTGTCGTTTCCACGTATTTTGATGCGAACGCGCTGCTGCGCGGGGAAGGTTTTGCTGTCGCAATCTCATGCGCAATTTCGGCGGCCGAGTCAGTTATTGGGCCAGGGGCTTCAGCGTCAAAATCGAGCATGAAACCGCGCTTGACGGCGTACTCTTCGCGGTCGAATGTCCAAAAATAGACGGGGATGTTGCGAAGGGAAGCCTCAAAAACAATCGCGGAATAATCCGTCACGAGATGATCGGCTACCGCGAGGAGCTCAATCCCTTCGGATTCGTCGGTGATGATGACGCGCGGATCGGACACCACGGTTCGGTCGTCCAGCGGATGCTTCCGCAACAACACAACGAAGCGATTGGTGTCGATTTGACTGACAAGTTCGTCCACCGGAATTGGAGAGTTTTTCCTGAAGGTGGGTGCGAACAAAACAACTTTCCGGTCATGCGGAATCTCATATTTTTCGGTCAACATTTCACGTTGGGTTTGTTGCGTCTCGTCGTTCAGCAAATAATCAACTCGAGGGGAACCCGCCAGCACGATACGCGACTCGTCGATGCCAAAACACTGCCGGTAAACCGCCGCAGTCGCAGCGCTTGGCGCGGAAACGTAGGTGTAGTTCTCATGCATGCGCATGACCTGTGCGAGGCCTTCGGCGCTACCCTCGGCTCGTCCAATTGCCATCCGGCCAAACGCCTTAAAGGCACCGAGCGCATGCCAGATTTGAAGGACCTTCAGTTGCGGACGGTGTTTCAGCACGCTCACCGCGACAATATAGGTATCAATTACTACAGCCCGAGATGTTGCGACGTGATACATCTCGGCGACCATGTGAAACGGGACTTTCCACAAACTGGACAGAGGATGATTGAGAAAGACCGCATGTGTCGACGCGCGTTCACGTTCAATTGCTTCACCCAACAACTGGAAGTCAATGCTCGTGAAACTGTTTCCCCGGCTGATGAAGGTGACTTTGTCTTGAACCGGCAGGATCTTGGCCAGCGCGTATATTCCGCTTGCTACCGCGATAGCGAACCTCAAAGGCAACCGTGTAAACACCGACACCACCTCGAGGCCTAGTTGGGCGACAAACCGCTGGCTACAGTTTACCTCCGGCGAGATTGCCTCGGGCTCTCGTGAGCGTTTCGTCCGAAGATAGACTGACGTTGTGCGACTCACGATTGGCGTTCTTGGCCTTTCCAGCAATGGAAACATCGGCGACTACTTGCTTGTCGACGCCACGAAGTATCTATTGGAAAAGACCGCGAAGGACATAACACTCCTCGACATCGACGTCGATCCGCGTCAGCCCGGCCATTTCCGCGGAGTGCGTCGTATAAACCGTCGAATGTACCGGTTTATGCGAAACCATGAAGATCTGTTTTTTCGCATCGTTAAGTCGCCCGTGATTCGATATGCCTACCAATACGCGTATTGGCACATCAAGTTGCACTGGCACTACTCAGCACAACTCAAGGAACTAGACGCTCTCGTTTTCTCCGGTGGCGGGTTCATTAAGTTCAGAACTCAAGGACTGAATTATCTCGATGAGCAGATCATTTCCTTGGCCACGAAGCGAAATATTCCGGTAATGATGAGCGCAGTCGGCATCGAACACTATGACGAATCCGACGTCCGATGCCGCCGACTCAAAAAAGTGTTGAACTCGCCAAATGTGAAGGTCATCACGACTCGCGATGACATCGAAACCCTCAACAGCCGGTACATTACGAATCCTCAAACCGTGACCGCTGCGGTTGCAGACCCAGTTTTGTGGTTGGACAAAATGACACCCAACCGGAGTTCGACCACCCGTCGGATGATCGGCATCAATCTTGTGAATCCCGACAACTTTCGAAGCTACGGCGGAAACTTCAGCCGCGCAGAAGTTGTGGACTTCTATTCGAACCTGCTGTCCGAGCTGACGAACGCCAAACAGAAGTTCGTTTTATTCACCAACGGCATGAAGGTTGACCACGACTTTGGCAGAGAACTGATTGAGAAGGTCGGTTTGTCTTCTAACGCGCTTGTTCCAGCACCCCAAACGAGCGACGAGTTTCTCGCCACGCTCAAGACGTTTGACATCATTTTGGCAGGACGCATGCACGCCGGCATCGCAGCGAGTGCTCTCGGCATCCCGGTTGTGGGTTTGATCTGGAGTAACAAGATCGAGATGTTCGCAGAGATTTATGGTCTGCGAAAGAACTACTTTGCAGAGAACCAACTCGACGCTCATCGCATCGCCACCAAGTTGAGCGCTCGCACGGTCGCGCGAATCGAAACTTCACAAGTTGAGTTTCTCCGTAAGCGCACCCTCGAGTATCTGACGGATTTCGTTTCGTCACTTCGAGCATGACGAGACTCGTCAGCGAAAACTAGATCGCCCGAACGAGAAACGGCCTCAGACGAATCCGAGGCCGTTTCATGTGGTTGCGGGGGCAGGATTTGAACCTACGACCTCCGGGTTATGAGCCCGGCGAGCTACCGAACTGCTCCACCCCGCGTTACAATCCCTAGTTTACACGCGGTGTGTAGCTTGACGAAATCGGGGCTAGCGCGAAAGTTCGTACGCTGCTTGCAACGCCTTTTGAAGTCGGACGTCAGCTGCCGCGGCGGCGACGAGGTCGTTCTTGGCATATGCAGCTTGGCGATCGGTCAACGCTTTCTTTGCGTCCGCCAATGCCCTCGCCAACTCCGCCGAAACCTCTCCGCCCGTTGACGGGCTATCCGGGTCGGTAGGATCCACCGGAGTGACGACTCCCGAGTTTCCGCCGAACAACGAATCGAGCGCCGCGTCGAGTGAATCCTCGAACGCGATGGAATCGCCGAATGCGACAAGGATTTTCCGCAAGAGCGGGTACGAGGTCTCACCCGTCGAACGAACGTAAACGGGCTGAACATAGAGCAACCCGCCCCCGACCGGCAGGGTCAGCAGGTTTCCGGGAATAACCTCAGTTTTTCCCTGACGCAACAGGTTCAGCTGTTGGCTAACCGTCGCATCCGAGTCGAACTGGGCTTGCACCTGCCCTGGTCCAGGAACAGTCGTCTGTTTCGGCAGCGTCAGCAAGGTGAGTTTGCCGTATTCAGGGCCAAAGTCCGAGTTCGCCGAGAGGTACCCGTAGAGAACGTTTCGTGCGTCCTTACCGGTCGACTTCGGGATGAACGTCGAGTACAGCGAGAACGACGGTGAGTCCGCACCGGGCATCTGCATCGTCAAGTAATACGGAGGCTGCAGTGTCGGGGCAGCGGGGTCAGACACGGGGTCGTTGGGGGTGACCCAGGTGTCTTCCGTCGAATAGAACGTGCCCGGGTCCGTGACGTGATAGCTGCCGAGAACCTCGCGCTGAACCTTGAAGAGGTCCGAGGGGTACCGAACGTGCGACAGGAGACCCGCGGACATTTCGGACGCCGACTTGAGCGTCGACGGGAAAATCTTTTGCCACGTCGTCAAAATCGGGTCCGTCGCGTCCCACGCGTAGAGGGTCACGGTTCCGTCATAAGCATCGACCG
Organism: uncultured Microbacteriaceae bacterium; assembly: GCA_903940225.1. Classification (GTDB taxonomy): domain Bacteria; phylum Actinomycetota; class Actinomycetes; order Actinomycetales; family Microbacteriaceae; genus MWH-TA3. Next base: position 44,211 of record CAJAKC010000032.1, on the reverse strand, counting down.
TCGCCTTGACCGAGTTACGAATGTAGTTGATGTTTCCCGACGCGACGAGGGGCGCCGTCGTGTATGTGTCCCTGATCGCTTGGTCCATGTCGACAGAAGTCGAGTAGGGGAAATCGTTGGTCGTCGTGTATCCGTCGACAATCCAGACCACGCGGCCGTCGACGACCGCGGGGTACGGATCGTTATCAAGCGTCAGGTACGGCGCCACCTTGTTGACTCGAACCAGCGGGTGTCGGTCATACAGAATCTGTGACTCGTCGGTGATGGCGTCCGAGAGGAGGATCTGCTCCGACTGGAAGTGCATCGCGTAAATGAGTCGAGTCAACAGATTGTCAAGTTGCGGCCCACCATCACCTTCGAATGTGTATTTGGCATTTCCCGAATCAGTCGTCGAATTTGCGGAGGGGTAATCCAGCTCGAGCGGTCCCGTAGGACTGCTCGCGCCAACAATGGAATAGTCGGTCGAATTTTCGCCGAAGTACACGCGCGGTTCGTACTTGCCGAGGTTTCCCGACACGGGGATTCCCGACTCGAGGAACGTCGGCTGGCCGTCTGCGTTGCGCTTGTTGCCGTATGCCGCGACGATTCCGTAACCGTGGGTGTAGACGATGTGGTCGTTGTACCAGGTCGAGCTGGTCAATCCGGCGGCGTTGAGTTCACGCACCGCGATGACCGTGTCCTGCATGTTCCCGTCGATCGTGTATCGGTCGACGTCAAGGTGCTCGGGGAAGGTGTAGTACTGGCGGAACTGCTCGAGCTGCGCAAACGCATCGGGAACCAGTCCAGGGTCAATGATGCGGATGTGCGCGGTTGTTTCGGCGTCTGCCCGAAGTGCCCCCGGCTCGGCCGTCGTCGCTGCCGTGTATTCGAGCTCGTTGATGTCCGACAACCCGAAACCGACTCGCGTTCCGTCAATGTTGCGCTGGATGTATTCCGTTTCGAGTGTTCGTGCGCTCGGGTCCACCTGGAATCGTTGGATGACCCATGACACCCCTCCCAAAACCAGCATGGACACAATCAGCATCGCGGTTCCGACGAGCGGGAGGCGCCAGCGGCCGGTCACCGCAGTGATCAGGAAGAAGACGATGACGACCGCGGCGATACCGGCGAGAATCTGGTAGCCGGGAATGTCAACGTTCACCTCGGTGTATCCGGCGCCCGTCGCGATGAATCCCTGCGACGGCGTCACGAGTGTCTCGAACTGCTTGAACCACAACTGGACGGCAAGAACGGCAAGGTAGGCGACCGCGATGATTGATGCTTGCACCCGCAGCGCGCGCGAGACCACAACCTGTCGGCCGGTGATCTGGACCCCACCGTAAAGGAATCCCATCAGCAGGGTGATGACAAAAGCGATAACCAGTGCGCTCTCGATGATGCCAACGGCGAAAAGCCAGAAAGGCACGTCATAGACAAAGAACGATAGATCGAGGTTGAACTGCGGGTCCGTCTGCCCGAAGGGTGTCTTGTTGAGAAATTGAAGTACAACGGGCCAGCGCGCCGCAGCCGTTGCCGCGGTGAATGCGCCGAGCAACAGCGGCCCGCCCCACAGAATAAGTCGTCGAACCGGGTCGATCGCCGCACGATACCGTTCGGCGCTTTGAGACAAGCGGGCGGTCAGCGGGCGGAACTTGTAGGACGCCCAGAGGGTCAGCCACGCTGTGCCCGCCGGCACAATGAACCCCAATGCCCCGACGGTAGCCATCGCAATCCACTGGGTAAAGAGGACGGATTCGAAACCGGTCTGCTGGAACCACAGTACGTCGACAAAGATTGCCGAGAGCTGGAAGAAAACCGCAACAAGCACCGCGAGGATGCTGGCGGTAACGACTAGCGGGGAACGACGACGCGCTGCGGCGGATGTGCTCATAAGACGTGACTCCTTTTCGGAGAGTCTACCCGCGGATTCTTGGTCTTATGGAGCGGGACAGTGTGGGAGCTTGTCGGTACCAGTGCCCGAAGCGATGACCTTCAGAGCGGCGATTGCACCATCGAGGGTGTCGACCGGAATCTCTCGAATGCCGTCAGGCACGTGCCCGTAAAGGTCACCACAATTGCCCTTCGGCACGAGCAACCATTCGGCCCCCGAGTCGCGAGCGGCATACGCCTTTTGGACTATCCCGCCAATTTGACCAACTTCGCCGCCAGCCGTGATCTCGCCGGTGCCCGCAACATTTTCTCCACCATTCAATTGACCGGGTGTGAGCTGATCAATGATTCCCAGCGCGAACATCATCCCGGCGGACGAGCCACCAACATTCGAAAGTTGGATCGCCACATCGAATGGGAAAACATACTTGCCGCTTGTATAAATCCCGACGACGGGCGTGGAGTTATCGTCCTCACTGGCAACTATGCCAATGGTGACCCTCTGCTCGGTGTCATCGCGAACGATTCCCAGCTCCACCGAACCGCCAACACCAATCTGTTTGATGATCGCACGAAGATCCGAGACATTCGCAACGGGCGTTGCATTCGCAGTGAGGACGATGTCCCCCGGCAAAACTTTGCCAGCCGCGGGATACCCCTCCATCGTGTCCGCAACGACAATTTGCGATGTGAATTCAATTCCGAGATTCGTCAAAGCGGCGGCGACCGCCTCCTGCTGCGAATTGGTCATCTGTATCGCAGCGGCGTCAACCTCTTCCTCATGAGTGGTGCCGGGTTCGTAGAACAACTCCATGGGAAGAACGGCGTAATCGGGACGGAACCACGCGGAGATGATCTCAAGCCACGTTGGGTGGTCATCCGGTGAGCCACCAACATAGACCGTCAACAGCGACAGTGTGCCCGCCGTCGGAAAGGTTTCCGCACCGTCGATCGAGATGAGCGGCACGTCGTTGCCATCGCCATCAGTGGCGGTCGCGAGAGTGTCGTAAACCGGACCCGGCATTTCGACAACGAAGGGTGCGGGAACCAGCGACAGCGCGGCAGCACCAAGAAGGGAGGTCGCGAGAAAAGCAAAACCCACCCTGCGGCGACCCGATACGCGGGGTCGTTCTGGGGTTGCGGGCTGCTCAATCGTCACGTTATCCAGCCTAGGTGAGACTACGGTGGACTCATGACCGACGACGATTCCGACGACTTTCGGGAGATGCTCCGTCGCTTCCTCGAGAACGGCGAGCAGTTCGATGTCGCGCAATTTGCGAAGGCCGCCGGCCTCCCCGGAGACCCCGCGGCAATCCAGGCGATGCTCTCGCAACTTCAACAGGCTCTTCAGCACGGTACGGACGGCATCACCGAACAACTGGTTCGTGACGCGGCGACTCGGGTGGCAAATTCGAAGGCGATTACGGTCAGCGCGGATGTCCGTGCGACGGCCGATTCCGCCCTCCAACTCGCCGCGCTGTGGCTCGATGAAGCAACCGGCATTTCGCCCCTAACGGCGACCCCGACACTAATGACCCGACCCGAATGGGCGCGCGCGACGATCCCCGTGTGGATTCAAATTGCGGAACCCGTAGCGAAGTCCATTTCGGGCGCCGCCGAGAAGCTGCTCGCCGAACAACTGCCCGACGACGTCGACGCCGAGCGCCAAGGAGCGTTCGCGGCGCTGGGGCGATTGGGGGGCACCTTGTTTTCCATGCAACTCGGGCAGATTGTTGGCCAGTTGTCAGAGGAAGTCTCGGCGGGTGGCGACCTTGGCATCCCGCTGCTCGACGGCGGTAACGACCAGGAACTTCGGGCGGTCCTAATCCCGCAAAACGTTGCAGCGTTCGCGGAGGGGCTCGACATCCCCCTACATGACGTCGCTTTGTACCTCGCCATTCGCGAAATCGCGCACGCGCGACTGTTCAAGCACGCCAAGTGGGTCACGACCGGCCTCATCGCCAGCATCACCGAATACGCGAACGGGATTGCCATCAATTCGGAAGCGTTGCGTGATGCGATGGAGAACGTCGACATGAGCGATCCGGAATCGCTTCGGCGAATGGTGAGCAATGGCGCACTAATCCCACCAAAGACCGATGACCAACTTGTTGCACTCGCGCGAATCGAAACAATCCTCGCCGTCGTGGAGGGGTGGGTTGATGTCGTCACCTCGGCCGCCGCGCACCGCTTGCCCAGCCGCGATGCCATCGCCGAAATGGTTCGCCGGCAACGCGCCGTGGGTCGACCGGGCGAAAAAGCTCTCGCGGGACTTGTCGGAATCGAAGCACGACCGCGCCGACTCCGTGAGGCGGCGGAGATGTGGCGGCTCGTCAACGATGCCGTTGGTGCCGATGCGCGCGACGCCCTGTGGGATCACCCCGACGCCGTCCCGACCGGGGATGACATTGACAATCCGCTCGCGCTCGTCGCTCGGCTCACGGGTGGCGCCGCAGCGCCAGACGCGATGGATGTCGCGTTGCAGGAATTGCTGGACAACGACGGAACTGTGGACGAAAACTAACACCAACCCTGGCGTTGTGCCATTCTCGGCAAGTGTTCGTCCAGATCAATCCCACGATTCCGCTCGTCTGGCGCAGCCACAATTCCGTGCAAGCGGGAATTGACCCGGTTCGAGTCCGTTTCGACGATATCGATGACCTCACCGCACGGGCGCTCAGTGACCTGGTGAAGGGAACATCGACACAGCGGCTCACCGCGCTTTTGGGCGCTAACCGCAGTGCCGAACTGCGCGAGCAGGTTGCCCCGATTGTCGGGCCGCGGGTGGTTGTTCCTCTCCCCCGCGTTGCCGTCATCGGTCGTTCTGATTCCGCTCGCGCAATTGCGGAACTGTGCGCTCCTGCATTTTCTGCGACGACACTCGCACGGCACTCGACGGACCTCGATCCGATCACCGTGGACACCGTCGTCCTGGTGAGCGACTTCGTTGTGTCTCCGATGGAGGTTCAACCGTGGCTGGGCGGAGATATCGATCACCTGACGGTCATCTTTACCGAATCGTCCGCGATTGTCGGCCCGTTGGTTCGTCCTGGGCAATCGGCGTGTGTCACCTGCGGAGAGTTGGAGCGGATTGACGCCGATCCCGCGTGGAGTGCCATCGCACCGCAAGTGTGGTCGCGAGTCGCACATCCTTCGCACGCGCTCGTTGCGCACGCCGCGTCAGAGGTGCTGTCGGTCTTGGCCGCGGGCAGTGGTTATTCGACCCGAATCGACGGTGAGACGTTCGGCCGGGTCATCCACCCGCACGCGATTCACCCGCGATGCGGGTGTCAGTCGCTGCCAGAGTTGCCGGAATGAATCGGCTCCGTGCACGAACGCTCGACTGATTCGCCCCGCGATCAGCCCACGACAGAGTCAGGTTACGACGAGCACGAGTAATGGCGACGTACAGCAAGCGACGTTCCTCGGCAATCGCCGCGTCGTCGGTCGCGAATGACAGCGGGAGCAGTCCTTCGCTGACGCCGGAGATGTAGACGGTGTCCCATTCAAGACCTTTGGCGGCGTGAATCGTGGACAGCGTCACAGCATTCACGGTCGGTTCGACGTCCGCCTCGGCCCGGTGGGTCAGGTCAGCGAGAAGATCAGCGGCGGTCGCAGTGTCGGGGAGCGCTTCGGCGAGCGACTGAACCGCGGCGAGAACATTCCATGAGTGTCGTTCGATGGGGTTGACCGGCGGTTTGCTCATCCAGTTGAAGTGCTCGCGAAGAATCATGACCAGCGCATCGCGCGCGGACATCGTCGGGTTCGACGCAGACGTACCGCGCAAAATTAACATCGTCTCTCGAACGGCTTGTTCTTCGAAAAACCGGGAACCCCGGACACGGAACGGAACGCCCGCCGCACCCAGTGCCGATTCCAGTCCGATGGACTGAGAATTAATGCGATACAGAATGGCAATGTTCTCTGGCCGAGTACCCGACGCAATGTCGGCCAGAATCGCCGCCGCAATCGAACGCACTTCGTCCACATCGGTCGGCGCGGATCGCAGTTGAGGTTCCGGACCGCTGGCGACGGTCGAGACGAGTTTGAGGGGCGAGTCCGGGACAATCGCGTTCGCAACGCGCACAATCTCGGGCGTTGAACGATAGTTGCGGTCGAGGGTCACCGTGATGGCGTTGGGGAATTCCTCGCCAAAACGCAAAAGGTGTTCGCTCGTTGCGCCGGCAAATGAATAGATCGTCTGGTTGGGATCCCCCACGACGCAAACGTCCGACCGATTTCCGCGCCACGCGTCAAGCAGTGCTCGTTGCACCGGCGAAACGTCCTGGAATTCGTCAACAACAAAGAACCGAAACTCTTCATGCACCCGTTCGCGAACCCACGCCTCCGATTCCAGTAGACCCAGGGTCGTGATGAGGACGTCCTCGAAGTCGAGTTCGCGGCGTTCGTCCTTGAGCTTTTCGTAGCGTTCGATGAGTGCCATCGCCTTGTCGTGGTTGAGAGACGACGGTAGCGGTCGGTTTTCCAGTGCGGTGGCGTATTGATCGGGCGTCAACAATCGAACTTTGCGCCACTCAATTTCGGCCGCGATTGACCTCAACACATCCGTCGCCGACGACAGTTTCAATTGTTCGGCCGCTTGAGTCAGCAGCGCCGCCTTCCCCGATCGCACCTTGGGAAAATCGCCACCGATAACGTCGGGCCAAAAGTACATTAGCTGTCGCATCGCCGCGGAGTGGAAGGTGCGGCACGCGACGGACTCAACGTTCAGGGCGGCAAGGCGGGCGCGCATCTCGCCCGCGGCTTTCGTCGTGAAGGACAGTGCGAGCACTTTTTCGGGAGCGTAAACACCGGTTTCAACGCCAAAAGCGATGCGGTGAGTGATCGCGCGCGTCTTTCCCGACCCGGCGCCTGCGAGAACGCGCATCGGCCCGATGAGGGAAAGCGCGACGCGCTGTTGATTTTCGTCGAGGGCATCGATGAGCGCGCTCATAGCCCTCCTCTCGCGTGGCAACGCCGACCCCGCGGCGCTTCGCCATACAGTAACGGTATGGCGATGTCTCCCATCATGCTAACGGCGTGGGCCGTTGCCGAAATCCCAGGTCTGCAGATCGAGGGGTACCGCGATACGTCGACCGCAGACCTCGATCGAGTGACGTGCCGCACATCCGAGGGCGCCGTCGTTTCCATCACATCGCCACTCAACGCTGAAACAGCGCAAACTCAAGACAGAGAACACCGCGTGGGGCAGTTCCTCAGTGCCGGGGTTCGGGAACGCCTTGGTTTTGACGTGCCGCACACCCTCGGAGCGGGAGTGCTCAACAAGCGCCGAATCGTTGTCACCGAAGAAGCGCAAGGCCAGCCGCTCTCTCAGCTTCGCGACGTTCGCCCTCTGCTCCCATCGTTGGCACTGGCACTCTCGTCTCTGCACTCCTTGCCGACGACGATTGTCAAGCGCGATGCTGTTCCGACCAAGACCGCGCTGGATGGAGTGCGCGAGGCCGCCGGAGCGATCGACCGAGCTCACCAAACAGCGCAGGTCCCGAGTGCACTGCTCGACCGTTGGGACGCAGCAATCGAGGACAAAGAGCTCTGGCAGTTTGTCCCAACAATCACACACGGAAACCTCGAATTTGACTCGATTCTGACCGATGGCGAAAGTGTCGTCAGCATCATCAACTGGGCCGATGCCTGCGTCGGGGACCCCGCGGTTGACCTGGCGACCGTCGTCGGGCCGCTTGCGCCCGACGTTTCGGCCGGCTTTGTCGGCGACTACATCGCCCACCGTTCGAACAACGATGGCCGCGTCGGGCATCGTGCTCGGTTCCTGTCCGAATTGAGCATCGCCCGGTGGCTGGTGCACTGCGTGGACACCGGCGATGAAAAAGCGATCGCCGATGCCGTATCGATGCTCAACAACCTCCTCGTCTCGGTCGCCGACAACCCCGCCACCGTTCTCGGGGCCATGCCGGTCAAGCCCGTGAACCTTCTGGTCGATGTGCCGGCACCCCCTGCTGGTTCCCCCACCGACGCGTTCGTTGATGATGCTCCGACCCGTGTGGCCACCGCGCATTCGTTCGTCGAGAGCCCCTCCGTTGAGGCCGTTATCCCCGTGATCGAGGTGGTACCGGCAGAGGCTGATTCCGTGATTGTCGATGCGACACTCGTGGAGGCATTTTTCTCGGAGGATGCGGAGGAAAAATCCGACAACCCGGACGGTCCGCGCGAGGACGAAATTCTCTAACGCGGTTTAGTCGATGATGGGCAGCGCATCGAGGCGCTCAAGTCGATCGGCTTCGATAAGCCATTCCCAGTCGTGTTTGACGTAATACAACACCGCATCAACGTCCGTAACCGGGATGCCCTTCCACGCCGCAAAAGCACGGCGGTAGAGCACGAGTTGCATCGCCTTGACATCTTTCTCGTCGTCCGTCGAGGGTTTCGCACCCGTCTTCCAGTCGACAACCGTCCAACGGCCATCAATCGTGAACACCGCGTCAATCTTGCACACGACGATGTGTCGACCCTGCGGCAACAGAATCTCGATTTCCCGGTGTTCCGGTTTCATCCCGTTCCAACGGGACGCGATGAACGTGGCTTTCAATTCGTCGATGTCGACTTCATCGTCGATCGAATCGTTGTCGCCAAACTCGAAGGGCCCTTCGTCGTAAACCCCTTGTTCAATCCACAAGTGCATTTCCGTGCCGATTCGAGCGGCGCGGTAAGGACGCGAGGGAACGGGCCGGCGGTTTCCTTCTTTGACTTTCGAGACATCCATCGCCCATTCCGCGTATCGCGACGCCGGGATTCGAACGGGGACTTCTGCCGTTTGGTTATCGCGTTGCGCGGTGAGGTGTTCGATCGATTCCGCCCACGAGTCGTCGAGCGTGCCCGACACGGAACGCACCAGTTCGGCGGCGGTTTCGTAACGTGCGCGATTGACCGGTGTTCCAAGAGGGTCACGGGGCCACGTCACCGTGCCCTTTTCCTTGCTCGGATTCGCCGCAGGGAACTCATCGACCACCGTTGCGCGATCAATCAGCGGAGCACCGTTTTCGTCCACCGCGAGGCACAATTCTTCGAAGTACTCGCTGGGAATCTGGTTCGTTTGCCGCGACGGTTTGGTGACTGATGTGGTGACAATGAGCTGGTGGTCGGTGGGCGGATTGATCCACCACGATCCGGAAATGTGCAAGCGATGCCGAGCGCGCGTCACCGCGACGTACATGAGTCGCCGTTCTTCGGGAAGATAAATCTCTTTTTTCAGTCGCGCCGAATATCCATCCGTCTGCTCGCTCTTGTTGTATTTTCCTGAAAATTCCTTGTCGAGTTCGTCGAGAGTCTTTTTGCCGCTCCATTCGAACTCGGGCAAGAATTTTTTGTCTTTTCGGAATTCTCGAGGCAGAGCGCCGAGGTTGAGCCAACCGAGTTCGTTCGCTTTGGTCGAGAGGTCGCCGCGGAAGCTCGATGAGGTTTTCGGTTCGGCGTCGCGCGTCCACATCGGCAGAGCGACGACGTCCCATTCAAGCCCCTTCGAGGTGTGAATCGTCAAGATTTGCACGGTGCCGGGTTCGGGCTCTTCGGTGCGCGGCGAGTTTTTCTCTTTACGCTCGACGGCAGACACCCAGTCCACGAATCCCCTCAGCGAATGTGACTGCGAGATTCCGAGGTACGACTGGACAAGGCCGTTGAACGCTTCGCGGTGGGCGGATGGGTTTTGCGTGAGTACCGCGCGTGCCTCGATGTCGAGACCAAGACGAGCAGCTGTGACGCTGACCATGTCAGGAATCGACAGGTCGACGTGACTGCGCAGTTCGGCAAAGAACTCCGCGGCTCGGCGAAGGCGTTCCCACCCGTCGTCACTGAATCGGACTCGGCTAACTCCGCGGCCTTCGTCCATCTCAATCCGGTCGCGCGGAGTGAACCGGAGATCGTCGAGCGCGTCGACGAGGGAATCCGCTTCGTCCGGAGCCAGCGATTTGCCGAGTCGGCTGCGCTGTTCGGCGTTCGTGTAATTGCGGCTGAGGTTTCGAGCGTGACCGTGCAACGACCAGAGGTCGTCGACCGACACACGCCAGCGTGTTCCGCCAAGCAACCGAATAAGTCGCGCCCCGGCGGCGGGGTCCGCGATAACGGAGAGTGCGCAATACAGGTCGGCCGTAAACGGGTTGCTGAGAATGCCGGCGACGCCGAGAACGTGATACTTCACGCCGGCCGCGTCGAAGGCCGCGAGGAAGGGCTTCACGTGTGTGCGTTTTTCGATGAGCATCGCCATCGTCGGAGGTTTCTTTTCTCCCGTCGTCGAATCCTCGACGAGCTCTTTGGCTCGCGCAGTGAACCACTCGGCGACTCGCTCCGCTTCCTCGGCAATCGTGGGGGCAAAGGTCGCGTCGATGGGGAAGGTGGTTGCGGTTGGTGCGGCCTTCAGCGCGGGAACATCCAACGGCAGGTGCTGGGTTCGATTTGCAAGGACAGTATTTGCTGCGGCGAGAATCTTTGTGCCGTTTCGCCACGTCGTGACGAGTTGTTGCGGTTTCGCGATGGGCAACCCGAAGTCGGAATAGAACGACGCGACATTTGCCGGGCTCGCGCCGCGCCAGCCGTAAATCGACTGATTGGGGTCACCGACGGCGGTGATCCGTTCTGCGCCAAACAGTTCCGAAAAGAGTTTTGTCTGGGCATAGGACGTGTCTTGGTATTCGTCGAGAATGACGACCCCGTAACGCGAGCGGTAGTCGTCGCGCACATCGTCAAATTGGCTGATGATGTTTCGCGCGAACGTGACCTGGTCGGCGAATTCGACTCCGCGCGAACGCTTCGCCTTGGTGTATTCCAGGGCGACCGGAATGAGTTGTTCCAGCGCAGCCACCTTGGCCAATTTGTCTTTAATGCCGAGTGACCCGGCTAATTCGTTCGGAAAATCGGCCATCGCGGCAAACGCCTGTGCAAGCTCAACGATGGGTGTTGTGTCCTCGATTTCGAATTCAGCGAGTTCGCTCGAGAGGCGAATTACGGCGGCAACGATTGCGTCAATCGATGCATCGATCGCAGCGAGTTGGAGTCCTTCGGTCGCCATGACGACATCGCGCGCTATGCCATACGCGGTCGCTTCCGTGATCACCGGTGTGTCGGAATCCCACCCGATTCGTGCCGCGTTGTCGCTGAAAATTTGAGCAGCGAAAGCGTTGTACGTTGACACCGTCGGCACGGAGAAACCGTGTGGGTCTTTACCGAGGTGACTGAGGTCGATTCCCGCCGCTGTGAAGTGTTCGCGTCGTTGGATCATGAGGGTGATGTACCGGCGGAAGCGCTCGGAGAGTTGGCGTGCCGCTTTGCGCGTGAACGTCAGCCCGAGAACCTGGTCCGGTCTCACGCCCTGAGTGGCGATGAGCCACAGTGCACGCATCGACATCGTCTCGGTCTTTCCGGAGCCGGCTCCCGCCAGGACGAGATGGACCCCTTCGCGTGACATGTCGATGACGTCGCACTGTTCGGGTGTCGGTGCATAATCGAGCCCCAGCAGTTCCTTGAGCATCGCGGGGTTGATCGGGTCACTCATCGCTGCCCACCTCTGCAATTCGGACCCACTGTCCGTTGAAGTTGATTTCACGGCCGATCCGCGTCGCGTCAGCCGGTCCCTGGAATTCACTCGAATTCATCACGTGTGCGATGTTGATGAGAAGCTTCTCAAATTCCGCAATCTGCTCGTCGGTCAGGGTGTCTTGAAACTTGAATGTGAACAACGGACCGTCGTTCGGTTTGATGCGCGGGTAGAGCAGAGCGGCTCCGGCCGACGTCGTTCCCTCGGGCAATTCGGTGACGGCGTTGTTGCTCAGCGCCCACTGGTAGGCGGTGAGTTGAAGGTGGTTGTCGGCACTTTCCACATGCTTGCCCGTCTTGATGTCGATGATGCGGGCCGAATCGTCTTTGATCTCCACGCGGTCAATCGAGCCGCTGACCACTGCGCGCAGTGACGGGTCGTCGGGGTCCGTAAACGGAACGTTGATGTATCCCTCGTTCGCAACGGGTTCGAACCCTTCGCGTTCGGCCGTGCGGATGAAGTCGACCAACCCTTCGACCATGAGTTCGGCGAGGTTCCGCCAACGCTTCGCCAGCCACGGCGATTCGAACCCGAGTTCCGCCCACCGTTCGGCGATGGTGGCGTTGAGTTCGGCCGCGGTTCCCTTCGGTGCGAGTTCAACGGACTTGTGCACGAGCGTGCCGACGGCAGCGTCGATCCCGGATGATCCGCCGGCCACCTGGGACACAAACCAGTCAACCTGCGATTCGGCGAAGGATTTGAGTCCAGACGGTGAAAGCGACACCGTGTCGCCGTCTTTGAGCGCGCGCGCTGTTCCGAGGTCAAGCCCCAGCCAATCGGAAGGATCGGCCCCGCCGACGCCGCGGGCGGCGAGTTCCTTGAGGGCGAGTGCGGCCTGTTTCTTGTCGGCCGTCGACGTTCTCGGGTTGAGCACGATGTGCCGCGCATGACCGACGAGTTCGGCGAGTGACGCAAATACGCTGTCCGGAATGAATAGTTGCGCCCGCGAATTTGCGGCGGGTTCGGTGGGTCCGGTGCCGTCGCCCTTGAATCGTTCGCCGGCAACAATGCGGAACAGTCCGCTGGGAGATTCGTCTTCGGACGAAATGGCGGTCACAAGAATGGTGGACCGAGCACGTGACATCGCGACGAAGAATTGTCGAACCTCATCGGCGAGAATTCCCTGCCGCTGATCGAGTGTGGCAAGGTTCACCCCTTCACTCGCGTAGGGAAGCAGCGTTGACTTGACGAGCGCGCTACGGACGCGGAGGTTTGGCCACACGCCGTCGTTGACTCCGGCAACAATCACCGTGTCGAATTCGCGACCCATCGCCGCCGCCGGGGTGCATACCGTCACAGAGCCCAGTGCACCTCGTGGTGTCAGGGTGTCGTTGGGAACACTCTGGTCAAGCATCCGGGCGAGGAAGACCGGAACTTTCTCGGACGGCTCGTTTTCGAGAGCCGTCGCAGCCACGGCGAAAAGTGTGAGGACGGCGTCGAGTGATTCATGGGCGCGCGCGGCAACAGGGCCGGTGCCCCGTGATTCGGTTGCCCAGACATCTGCTCGTCCTGATTTCGACCACACGAGCCAGAGCAACTCGTCAATTTGGCGGGACGTGTTCGCACGGACCTCAGCCAGCAGTGCCACCAGTCGCGATACTCCCTTTTCGGCGCGTGCGACGCTCGTCGCGAATGCGCCGGGGATGGTGAGCGCTTCCATCATGAGGTCGTCGGCGAGGCGATAATCCCCCGCGGTGATCGCGTCGAGCCTCAGCCCACGGCGGAATCGCCGATAGTCGAGGGAAGACAAACGGCCGAACGGCCCCGTCAAGAGTTGGCGTGCGATCTCCGCCGTGAACGGGGTGTAGCCCGTGCCAACCGCGATGATGGTGAGCATCGACCAGACAGCGGGGTGGTCGCGCAGCGGTGATCCCGTGGTCTCGGCAAATGCGGGAATAGAACTTGCGGTGAGATAGTCGACGAGCCCCTCGGCGAGCGACCCCGAACGCACGATGACGGCGATGTCGCCGCACGAGACGCCGTCTTTCGTTTGGTTTTGGATGAATCGAGCAATCGTGTCGAGTTCCCCGGCGGGTGACGCCGCCGTCGCGCTGAAGAGCGAGAAGCCCGGCAGGTTTCGAATCTCGGCAGGTTCAGCAGGTTCGGGGTAGGAGCGATGGGCGACCGACCCAGCGCCGGAGATTGCAGCGGCAATCACCCCGAGCACGTGGGGCATCACCCCGGATTGCCGATGGTTTGTGTGCAGGATCGAGGATTCTTTCCAGAAGTTTCCGTCGACGTTCTCGGATCCGGTGAAGAGCGTGGGCGTTGAGCCGCGGAAGCCCGAGGTTGCGAGGTCGGGGTCGCCGAAAGCGATGACCGAACCCCGATGGGTATTCCATGCCGAAAGAAAACGCCACTGCGACACCGTGAGGTCTTGTGCGTCATCGACGAACAACGTCGTGGCGGTCAATCCCTCGTGCCCACCAGCCACGACGATCTCGGTTGCGGCATCAATAATGGCGGCGGGGTCAATCTGGCTGGATCGTGCGGGAACCGCAAGTCGTAGATACCGGTCGAGGAATTGAGCCGACGCGACCCATTCGTCAATGCCGTGATCCCGGCCGCGCTGAGCGAGTTCCGCTAGTAACGGTTTATCCGATGGCAACGACCCGACCACGCCGGCGTCGCGGGATCGGGAAAGAAGGTCGCGCAATTGCGTTCGAAATTCGCGCAATGACCGTACCTCGGGGCCGAGCGAGTCGGGCCAATACCCGCCGGTTCCGTCCTCGATTTCTCCGTCGAGCAGGCTCTTGATGTCGGAATCCTGTTCACCGCCAGAAATGAGTCGAACGGGGAAAGCGGGTCCGCGATGGGTTGCCACGATGTCGTAGGCAAACGACGACATGCTGCGGGCGAGTGGGCCGCGCGTCGCGACCCCGATACGCAACGACAATTGATCGCGAAGTCTGGTGGCAGATTGGCGGCTGGGCGTGACAACCCGAACCGAGTCGCGGCCATCGCGTTCAACGAGAGCGGCGAGCGCCTCGACGATGAGCGCTGTCTTGCCCGTTCCCGGCCCACCGAACACTCGGCGACTGCCACCCTCCAGGATCGCGTCAAGCGCGGCCTGTTGGTCTGAGTCGAGAGTGAAGGAGTCCATTACCTAGAGGGTACAAGTGACCTGTGACAGCGAATACTCTTGGAGTATGGAAATTCGCATTGGAATTCAGCACGCATCCCGTGAACTGTCGTTCGAGACAGACGTGAAGGCTGCCGACATCAACACACAACTCGTGGACGCTCTCGCCAAGGGTGGCGTCCTCAGCCTCAGCGACGACAAGGGTCAGTCCTATCTGATCCCCGCCGCGAACGTTGCGTACATCGAATTTGGGTCGACCCAGTCGCGTCCGGTCGGGTTCGTCAACTAGGCAGTGAGCCCCAGCGAATCCATTCGCTGCGAGTGAGCACCGATGATCTCGGTGAACACGGGTTCGACGCCGTCCGATTCCGCATCCGCGTCGGCTCGATGCGACAGCGCCGATTCCGCCATGAGCATGGTGTCTCCGACCAGTCGCCTACCCCACATCGCGAGCACGGGACGCAAACCCGGCTCCAGAACCAGTCGACGTTCCAACTCGCTCCGCAACACGCTAATCATGGTGTCGTCTGCCAGAGCCTTGGCAACCTCGGCACGAATCGACTTCGGCAACCCTTCCGCCAGGCGTCGCCAGAAATCCTGCAGGAACGCCATTGTTATCCAGGTGCACGCGACCCGTTCGGTCCAGTTGCGGCCGCGCGTGCGGCGCTCAAACTCGCGGGTGGGGGCGATGAACGGACTCATCGCCTCGACGCGGTCGACCTTCAGCTTGTCGAGAACGCCGGCAAGAGTTGAGAAACGCTGAAAACACTCCTCGGCGACAGCGGCGAGTGTCGCTTCTGATTCGAGGTCGGTCGCGTCGTGAGCGTGACGCGACGCCGATTCCGCATAGCGAAGAAAGAGATAGGCGCTCTGTCCGAGGAAGACATGCGGTTCCGGGGCGAGGTCGGTGAACTCGATTCGCTGCCCGGCGTCGTCGTCGCGTGACCTCACCGTCGGGGCGGTCCCCGCCGGCTTGCTGCGCTTCCAAAAGAGTGATGCCACGCCACCAGCATAGGCAGTCTCACCCCACGCGTAGACTAGGAGAACCAACTGATTGGGTTATGTGTGACTTTTCGTGATCTTGGCATCGACGATGACATCGCCGATGCGCTAGCCAGCCATGGCATTACCGACCCGTTTCCGATTCAAGTGCAAACGATTCCGCTTGCGCTTGCCGGCCAAGACATCATCGGCCAGGCGAAGACCGGTACCGGTAAAACCTTCGGTTTCGGGCTGCCTCTCATCCAGCGCCTAGGAATCAACCCCGAGTCGGGTGTCAAGGCGCTCATCGTCGTGCCCACCCGCGAATTGTGTGTCCAGGTGACCGAAGACATCCAACTCGCGATTGCGAATCGCGCCACAAAGGTTGCCGCCATCTACGGCGGAAAGGCCTACGAGGAGCAGGTTGAGCTCATCAAGGCCGGTGCCCAAATCATTGTCGGAACCCCCGGTCGTCTGCTCGACCTCGCCAGCCAGCGACTTCTGTCGTTCAAGGCCGTCGAAGTCATGGTTCTCGACGAAGCTGACCGCATGCTCGACCTCGGCTTCCTTTCCGACGTGGAAAAACTGTTTGCGCAGACACCACCCCAACGCCACACCATGCTCTTCTCGGCGACCATGCCCGGCGCCATCGTCGCCCTCGCGCGTCGATTCATGACCAAGCCGATTCACATCCGCGCGACCGACCCGGACGAGGGGCTCACTCAGGCCAACATCAAACACGTCGTGTATCGCGCGCACAACATGGACAAAGACGAAATCGTAGGGCGCATCCTGCAGGCGGAGGGCCACGAAAAGGTCGTCATCTTCTGCCGCACCAAGCGCAGCGCGTCACGAGTGACTGACGAACTCACCGATCGCGGCTTCTCGGCAACCAGCGTCCACGGCGACATGAGCCAGGAGGCGCGTGAGCGCTCAATGGCTGCGTTCAAGGCGGGCAAGAAAGACATCCTCATTGCGACGGACGTTGCGGCGCGCGGAATCGACGTCGACGACGTCAGCCACGTCATCAACTACACCGTCCCCGAAGACGACAAGGCCTATTTGCACCGCGTCGGTCGCACCGGCCGAGCAGGTCGCACGGGCGTTGCCGTGACCTTCGTCGACTGGGAAGACATGCACAAGTGGCACCTCATCGCCCGTGCGCTCGACATGCCAATGGACCCCGCCGAAACATATTCGTCCTCACCGCATCTCTTCAGTGAGCTGAACATCCCCGAGGGAACGAAGGGTCGGCTCAAACCGACCTCAATTCAGCGTCCCGAAAAGACGACCAGTCGCCCGCCGGCAGATCGCCGCGAAACGCGCGGACCTCGTGCCGAATCAGCGATCGACAAGCCGGCCGGCACCGCGCGCACGCGCGAACGCCGACGTCGCCCCACGGGTGGCGCAACACCTCCCGCATAACCCACCGAAAGGACGACCGTGTCGCGCAGTGCTCTCGAAAAGTTCCCCCGAGTCAACCTACGATTTGGGCCGTCCCCGGTTCACCGGCTTGACCGCTTGACAGAACACCTCGGCGGCAAGGTTGAACTGTGGGCAAAGCGCGAAGACGTGAACTCGGGAATCGCCTTCGGCGGAAACAAGACCCGCAAGCTCGAATACCTCGCAGCGGAGGCCATTGCCCAGGGCTGCGACACTCTCGTCTCAATCGGTGGTGTGCAATCGAATCACACGCGTCAGGTCGCTGCCGTTGCCGCGAAGCTCGGGCTCAAGGCCGTTCTCGTCCAGGAACACTGGGTTGAGTGGGACGAAACGAATTATGAACAGACCGGGAACATTCTGTTGAGTCGCATTCTCGGTGCCGACGTTCGCCTCGATGCCGCCGGTTTCGATATTGGGTTCCGCAAATCGTGGGAGGACGCCATCGCGTCGGTCGAGGAACGAGGTGGCAAGCCGTATCCGATTCCGGCCGGCGCGTCTGATCACGCTCTCGGAGGCCACGGATTTGCCGGCTGGGCTTTTGAGGTCGAAGACCAAGAGAAGGAACTCGGATTCCAATTCGCGAACGTCATCGTGTGTTCAGTGACGGGCTCGACACAGGCGGGGATGATCGCGGGTTTCGCACATTCAAATCGAGCGGCCACGGTTCTGGGGATCGACGCATCGGCGACAGTCGAAAAGACGTGGGAACAGATTGCCCGCATTGCCCGCAGGACTGCTGAAGGAATTGAACTGGGTCGCGACATTGCCGACGATGAAATCGTTCTGCTCGACCGCTGGCACGACGACATCTACGGAATCGCAGGACCTCGCACCATCGCGGCGATTGAACTTGCGGCGCGGATGGATGGAATGATCACCGACCCGGTTTACGAAGGTAAGTCGATGGCGGCAATGATCGACCTCGTTCGCGAAGGTTACTTCCCCGAGGGAAGTCGTGTGCTTTACGCACACTTGGGCGGGCAACCCGCAATCAACGGGTACACCACCGCGTTTTCCTACTAGGAAATCGCCGAACCCGTTCCCAGCGCAACAATGCGCTCGAAGTTCATCAGGGATGTCGTGTTTGCTCCAGGTTTGACGGGTTTGGTATCCAGCCCGTGGTAATCGCTTGACCCCGTGACGATCAGTCCCAGGTGCGCGGCGATCGCGGCAAGCCTTTCGCGACCGTGCGGAGTGTTCTCTTCGTGATGGACCTCGAGCCCCGCTAAGCCGAGAGCAACGAGTTCGGCGAATTGCGCCTCGACCTGCTCGTCGGTGTCGTTCTCGCCGACGAGCGTTGTTCGAGTCGACGTCCACGGATGCGCGAGGACGGGAACGCCTCCCGCCCCACGCACGAGCTCGATGGCGTCCTCGATTGTCGGTGCGGAATGCCCCGCGTAATAACGCTTATTGGACGACGACAGCAAGTCATCGAACGCCTCGGAAACCGTCGACACAATCCCGAGGTCGATGAGGGCTCGTGCGATGGTCGGCCGGCCCAAGGTCGCTCCATCGGCGTGAAAGGAATACGCGAACTCCAGAGTCATCCCGCCGAAATCCTGGTGCAGATTGTTCACCATCTTTTCAAATCGCCACTGCCGATCGTTGCGCGTGCGTTCGCAGGTCTCGGCGAATCGGGGCTCGGCCGGATCGACGAGATAACCCAGTAGGTGGACAATGTGTCCGTTGGACGACGCCGAAAACTCGATTCCGGGAACAAACGTGATTCCAAGGTCGGCGCACGCGGCGCGCGCTTCGTCCCATCCGTCGGTCGTGTCGTGGTCTGTCAGGGCGACGATGTCGAGACCAGCCTCTTTCGCCGCGCGCATGACGACGGCCGGCGACTCGGAACCGTCGGAACGGTTCGAATGCAGGTGCAGGTCAATTCGCGGGTCGCTCACGTCGTCAGTCTAGTTTCGAGCCGTGCCAGACTTGATTACATGAGTGACGACGCGACACAGCGAAACGAGAACCGGTCAACCCTGCCCGCCGAGAGCGCCTTCCGCACCTACGTATCGGGCGATTGGGCAGACCGCGAGCGCCCCGAGCCTCGGGTCCGCGAGCAGGTTCCGTTTTGTGTGGAACGCCGCCGTCAGTTGTCCGCCGAGTACCCCGGCCAAACGCTCGTCATTCCCGCCGGTCAGTGGCTCGTTCGCTCCTATGACACTCACCACCCGTTCCGGGCGCACTCGGTATTCACCTATTACACGGGGTGGGGTTCGGACACCGTCGCCGATTCGGTACTCGTGCTCACTCCGCGAGGCGACGAGCACGACGCGACGCTGTACTACCGTTTCCCCGCCGGTCGCGGCACGGACGAGTTCTACAGCGACTCGGACATCGGTGAGTTCTGGGTTGGCCCTCGTCCCAGCCCCGACGACGTAGCGGTCGAACTCGGTGTTGCCACCGCGCCGCGCGGTGAATTTGACGAGCTAGCCGAGCACGCCGACGGAACCTGGCTCGTTATCCGTGAAGCAGACAGTGACGTCACGGCGGTGGTCGATGCTGCGCGTGGTTCCCTCACCGATGCCGACAACGATTTCTTTCGATTTACGAGCGAACAGCGACTCGTCAAGGATTCGTTCGAGATTTCCGAGATCCGTCACGCTATTGCGGCGACCAAACGGGGATTTGACGATGTCCTTCGCGACATCCCTGAGGTCATCGCCCATGAGCGCGGCGAACGTCTCATCGAGGGAACGTTCAACCGCCGTGCACGCGCCGAGGGGAACTTCGTCGGTTACGAAACGATCGCGGCCGCCGGTGACCACTCCTGCATTCTGCACTGGACCCGCAACGACGGAAAGGTGTCTAACGGCGACCTCGTGCTCATGGACGCCGGCGTCGAGGTGGAGAGCCTGTACACCGCCGACATCACACGCACGTTCCCCGTTTCCGGCACGTATACCGCTACTCAGCGTCAGGTGTACGAGGCCGTTCGCGAAGCGGCCGATGCGGCCTTTGCCGTCGTAAAGCCCGGCATCGTTTTCAAAGAGGTTCACGCTGCGGCGATGGCCGTGATTGCCCGCAAGGTCTCGGAGTGGGGATTCCTGCCGGTGAGCCTCAAGGAGTCCCTCGCGGATTCGGGCCAGCACCACCGTCGCTACATGGTTCACGGAACCAGTCATCACTTGGGGCTTGACGTCCACGATTGTGGTCAAGCTCGAAAAGAGTTCTACAAGGACGGCATCGTTCGCGAGGGGATGGTTTTCACCATCGAACCGGGACTGTATTTTCAGCCCGACGACCTCACCGTTCCCGAGGAATTCCGCGGCATCGGGGTGCGCATCGAGGACAACATCCTGGTCACGGCAACGGGTGCTGAAAACTTGTCCATCGACATTCCCCGCACCGCCGACGATGTCGAGGCGTGGATTACTTCGCTGTTACGTTAGTCCGAAGCCAGTTGCAGCATCTCCTCGATGATGGAATTCCCATCATCGGGATCGTTCCAGGATGACGTTGCGACGTGCAGCCACAGGCCACCCTCGAACAGGACGTTTACTTCCCAGTGCGGGTATTCGGAGTCAGCACTTGCATCAGTCTGCTGAAAATACGCGATCGTTTCGTCACGGTTGAGATCGAGATCAACGGCGTTAGCCCCTTCCGGCACCCACACTGCCGACGCGGTGCTGGCAAAAACATCAGCCGAATTGGCCACCCAATAAACGGTGACGCCTGAATCGGTTTCGGGAATACCGTATCCGCACGCAATCCCACCCGCGTCGAGCGCAGCCGCCAAGTCGGTGCCCGCTGCTGGTGTCCACGGGGGCGTCACATCGACGGCGCCGGGGAAGCCGGCTGCACGAATGGCGGAGATGACCGATTCGACCGCGCAGGAATCCGGAATCGTCCACGAAATTTCGCTGGGCGACGCGGTTTCTTCGGGGACGGTGACGTCCGGATCGGGTGAACCCTCTCCGCTCGAATCGACCGGGGTGCACCCTACGAGGAGGGGGATCAGGAGCGCAGACACTGTAAACAGGCGGGCGATTTTCATGGGTAAATGTTACTTCACATCACGTTCGATTCGGAGGGGAATTTTCCGAATGGGTTGCGCTGACGCCTCGACGGCATCGACCAGTTGTTCGATCGAGACGGCTGCTGGGTCGTGCGCGTTCATGACGATTGGCTCCCCCGAGTTGCCCGCGGCGATGACAGCTGGCGTCAGAGGAATCGTGCCGAGCAGAGGGACCCCCAGTCGGTTGGCGACGTCCTGTCCGCCTCCCGTTCCGAACATCGCGTGATGGGTGCCATCAGCGTCGGTCCAATCCGACATGTTTTCGACGACGCCGATCACATTTTGCCCCAGTTGACGGGCAACCAGACCCGATCGCTCGGCAACATCGCTCGCGGTCGACTGTGGGGTCGTGACCACGAGTACGTCGGCGTGGGGAACCATTTGGCCCAGCGAAATCGCGACGTCACCTGTGCCCGGTGGCAAATCACACACGAGAACGTCGATGTCGCCGTAATACACGTCGGCGAGGAACTGCCGCACGGTTCGGTGCAACATCGGGCCACGCCACGAGACGGGCGTGTGGGGCTCGACAAACATGCCAATCGAGATGACGGAGACGTCATGGGCGACGGGCGGCAGAATCATCTCCCCGACCTTGGTGGGCTTTTCCCCCTCAATTCCGAGCAGACCGGGGATGGAGAAGCCAAAGACGTCCGCGTCCAGCAGTCCAACCTTCTGGCCGCGCTTCGCGAGCGCCACCGCGAGGTTTGCTGCGACGGTGGATTTTCCGACCCCACCCTTGCCGCTCGTCACAGCAATGACCCGCGTCAACGAGTTGGGGCCGAACCGGTCTTCGGGCGAGCGCCCTCCGTGGAGTCGGTCGGTCAATGCCTGACGTTCCTCATCCCCCATCACACTGAAGGTGACGGTGACGCTCGCGGCGCCGGCGGACTGAGCCGCTGACCGCACAGCCTCTTCGATCTGCGACTGTTTGGGGCAGGCGGCAATCGTCAGGCGAATCTCAACGGTCGCTGCGGCGCCATCGACAGATACTGCCCCCACCATGCCCAGTTCAGCCAAGGGGCGTCGCAATTCGGGGTCGACGACAGTGCCGACCGCGGTCGCGATGTCGTCAGGACTTGGCATCCGACGAGCCGGACGAATCCAGTTCCTCCAGCAGGGCACGCAATTCCGCCCGAATAAAGTCCTTGGTTGCCACATCCTTGATGGCCAAGCGCAACGCAACGACTTCGCGGGCGAGGTACTCGGTGTCGGCAAGGTTTCGCTCGGCACGCTGGCGGTCTTGTTCCATCGCCACGCGGTCTCGGTCATCTTGACGGTTTTGCGCAAGCAGGATGAGCGGTGCCGCATACGACGCTTGCAACGACAAAATCAGGGTCAACGCCGTGAAGCCAATCTCCGGCGAGTCGAAGCGCCAACCCTCTGGAGCGACCGAGTTGTATGTCATCCAGGTGACAACAATAAGCGTGAGAATGATGAGGAAGAGCGGCGTGCCCATTGCGCGCGCGACGCCTTCGGTGAATCGGCCGAAACGATCGTTTGAGCGGCGCGTCGAGAGTGGCCGAAGTCCCTTGGGGGCATTCAGCTGTACGTCAATGTGTACGGCGCGACGACGCGGGGTCGTCGCACGGATGGTCTGCTTTTCCATGGCTCACGCTCCTGTCGTCCGTTCGCTTTCGTAATACGGGTTTCGCCAGTCATCCGGCAGCATGTGGTCCAGTACGTCGTCGACCGTGACCACACCGAGCAGTCGACTCTGCCCATCGACGACAGGCAGAGAGACCAGGTTGTAGCTCGCAAAGGTGCGAGCAATTTCATCAAGCGGGGCCGTATCGAGCAGCGGTTCGGCTCCGGTGTCCAGGATTGTTCCCAGCTGGGTTTGTGGAGGGTGCCGCAACATCCTCTGAAAATGAACAATACCGAGAAATCGGCCCGTTGGCGATTCGAACGGTGGCAGAGTGACGCAGATTGCGGCCGCCATCGCCGGTGTCACTTCCGAGCGACGGATGAGTGCAAGCCCCTCGGCTACGGTCGTTTCCGCCGAGACGATGATCGGTTCGGTCGACATCAAGCCACCCGCGGTCTCGGGGTCGAACGCGAGCAGGAATCGAACATCTTCCGCTTCTTCGGGGTCCATCAGCTCAAGGATCTGCTCGGTGCGGTCTTGTGGCATCTGCGCGAGCAAGTCGGCGGCATCGTCTGGTTCCATGTTGTCGAGAACATCGGCAACACGCTCATCGTCCATGCCCTCGATGATTTCGAGTTGGTCTGTCTCGGGCATCTCTTCGAGGGCATCCGCGAGACGTTCGTCGGAAAGCTCTTCCGCAACCTCGATGCGTCGGTCTTCGGGCAGTTCCAGAATCGACGCCGCGAGGTCCACCGGGTGCAGTTCCGAATACGACGCGACGAGGTGTTCGGCGCTTTGCGTGTCTGTTTCCGCACTCAAATCGACAACGTCATCCCAGCTGGCGAAGACGGTCGGGCCCTTGCCGAATAGCCCAGCGGCCTTGTCCTTGCGCAAATACAGCTGCGAGACGGACCATTGGCCGAGCGCATCACTTTCAATGGCAACGTCCTCAATCATCGAGGTGCCGGAACCATCGCGAAACGACATCGTGCGACCAATCAGTTCCGCAAAGATGCGTACTTCGCCAGCGCGCTGTTCAAATCGGCGCATGTTGAGAATCCCGGTGGTCAAAATCTGACCGGGATGAATGCTCGTGACACGATTAATCCCTTGAAAAACGCGGCGACGGCCGGGAATCTCGACGATGAGACCGACGACGACGGGGGCGCCTTTCTGGCGGTAGGCGACGACAACATCGCGCACTCGACCCACTCGGTCGCCGAGCGGGTCAAAGACCGCACACCCTGAGAGCCGAGCTACGTATACGCGCGTCGAGGTCACGGTTCCAGCGTACTCGCGAGGTGAGAGAATGGTGACGTGACCATTCCATCGCTTTTCTCGCGCAACGCGAATCCGCAGTCCGTGCCTCGCGGGGATGTCCTCCAAAGTCTCGACACGTATGCCGAGGCGCAGTCGATCGTGAATCGCCTCGCGCACACCGAATTCTCCGTGGCTAACATCGCCATCGTCGGTCGTGATCTCGTTACCGTTGAACGCGTCACGGGACGGCTCACCTACGCCAAAGTCGCGTTGCGCGGCGCCCTGAACGGATCGTGGTTCGGACTCTTCATCGGTTTCATCTTTAGTGCAACCTCAACGGAAGCGACAACGCTATTCGTTCCTGCGACGGTTGCCATCGGCGCCGGCGTGGGAATGCTCTTCAACCTGGTCACCTATTCACTGCGCCGCCGGCGACACGATTATCAATCGGTGCAGCAGGTTATCGCGTCGCAGTACGACATCATTGTGCCCAACGGAACCGCAGACGCCGCCCGCGCAGCTCTCGCCGCTGCACCCCGCGAAAAGTCCTAGGTCGACTCGGAGTCGTGCGGGGTCCCGGCGACGGGCTTATCGGCCGGCTGTGGCGGTTTGACTGTTGAGTAAACGGCGGCCGGTTCATCTCGAACGGAAAACTTTGTGCCGGGTTTCGGGTCATCCGCCAACGCATCACGAATGATGCGACGGGGGTCATACTTTCGTGGGTCAAGCTCTTTCCAATTGACCGCATCAAAATCGTCACCCATTTCGTCGCGCAGTCGAGACTCGGCTCCTTGGGCCATCGACTTGAGTCGCTTGACCAGCCGAGCGAGTTGCGCGGAATAGGCCGGCAGGCGGTCTGGTCCGACAATGAGCAATGCGACTAATCCGATGAGGAAGAGTTTCTCTACAGTTAGACCAAAGGACACAAAACTCAGGATACCCCTCGAGACACGGTGGGCGATAGTGTGATTGCGAGGAGGGCCGATGTACGACGCAGATCTAATCAGCACGTGGACCGAAAACTTCGTGAACGAGCCCGAAGCGATTCGGGCGGCTCGCCACGCGTCCATGGAACACGGCGTCGAGCCGATCACCCCGGCCGTGGGCAGTTACCTTGCCTCACTCGTCGCCATCACGGGCGCTCAATCCATTGTCGAAATCGGTACGGGACTGGGCGTGGCCAGCCAGTGGCTCCTCCACGGCAACAGCGAGGCCAACCTGACCACCATCGAAAAGGATGTCGACCACGTTCAAACTGCCAAGGACCTCATGATCGCTTCGGGCATCGCCGCCGCGCGCGTCCGCGTGATTTCCGGCAACGCCAGTGACATTCTCCCCCGCATGAACGAGGGCACATATGACGTCGTTGTCATCAACGCCACGGGTAAAGGCACGCTCGAGTTCGTTCGCCACGCACTGCGACTCACTCGTCCGGGCGGTCTCGTTGTGCTCACCCACGCACTCGGTGGGGGCCTGGTCGCTAACCCGGCGAAACGGGATGCGGCGACGACCGAATTACGAACCATCCTCGGTGACTACGCTGTCGATGAGCACGTTCGCGCAACTCTCGTTCCCGTCGGAGACGGTGTACTGACGTTGGTGAATGGCTAGTTCGTCACACCGGCGAGAGCATCGCGCAACGCAACGGCTTCTTCGTCCTTGAGTGAGAAGACCAACCGGCCGCCACCTTCGGCGGGAACCTTGACGATAACGAGATCCTTCTTTTCGCGGATTGCCTCGAGGGGACCGTCGCCAGCGCGGGGTTTCTGTGCTGCCATGGGGTGACTCCTAATTTGTTGTAACTGTTCTATTTTACCCCTCAAAAGCGACACGTGGTTACGGCGGTGTCCAGTCCGACCCCTGCACGGACCAGCACCATTCAATCCAGAAAAACTGTCCGACGACCCCGAGCGCGATAGCGACAATCGAGGCCGGGCGCGACCGTGCGACGCTTCCCGCCAGCGGCCACATGGGCGCGAGCAGGCGGAAAATCGACGACTGCGGGAAAAGCACGAGCACCAAATAACTGAGGTAGGCAAACAACCAGGCGAGCGCGACTCGGCCCAGCCGACGGGTTGAGGGAAGGACGGCAATCACCACAACCGTGACACCCAGACCGACGAGCACCCAGACCGCCAGATCGTGGAACCACCACTGTGCGGAATCCCACCAGCCGGTTCCCCAACCGTGACCCGGCTCACCGTCGTAGTACGGTCGACGCCACGCCAATTCGGTTTCCAGATACGCCGACATGCGGCCCGTCATCGCCCACGCGGCGATCGGCCACGCGGCTGTGGAAACGGCGGCCAAACCGGTGAGTCCGATGTGGGCTCGGCGATCGTCCGATTTCCAGCGCACCATCGTGAGCACGACGAACAGGATGGTGAGTGGAGCGCCGAGAGGCCTCGTCAGGGCCGCGAACGGGATGGCGACGGCGACGAGTGCCCAGCGTTTCTCTACGACGCCAAGCAGGACGAGGGAGAGAAAGACCATCCCCAACGATTCGGCGTAGCCGACTTGATAGACGGGTGAAACGGGCGAGAACGCGACCACTGCGACCGCCCACAGCGCCGCACGATCGCCCACGAGATGCCGAAAAAGTCGATCGGCGATAACGATAAAGGCGGCGAACGCGAGCAGGGATACCGCAACGGAAACATAGGCGAACGGTGCTCCGCTGAGCGCCATCAGACCTTTCACGAGAAACGGGAACACGGGCATGAACGCCCAGGCGTTTTCTCCAACGCGACCTTCGTCTGTCAGGGGCAATTCACTCGGGTACCCGACTTCGGCAACGATTCGGTACCAGTGCGCATCCCAGATGCGCGAAAACTCAAAGAGGTCAGGGTTGGCGCCTGTCCAGGCGTTCTCGGCTTGTTGTGCCGCGAACCACAGCATCATTCCGGTAGATACCGTGCGGGAAACGACGATGATCCCCAACAGTGCGACCCATCGCGGAACGCTCCCGAGGGAAACCGTTGAGTTCAGTGAGCGTCCAGCCACGACCGTGCATCCCCGATAAAGTCGATGTCCTGCAGACAATCACGCATAGTTAGCGCGTGGGGAACGGCCGGTGCCCCGGGCCGATGTACACCTGCTGCGGACGACCCAGCTTGGTCGCTGCGTCTTCGCGGGCCTCGCGCCACTGCGCAACCCAGCCGGGCAAGCGACCGATGGCAAAGAGGACGGTAAACATTCGCGTGGGGAATCCCATCGCCTTGTAGATCACACCGGTGTAGAAGTCGACGTTCGGATACAGTTTGCGCTCTTGGAAGTAAGGATCCGCCAACGCGATCTGTTCGAGTTCTTTGGCGATGTCGAGCAGCGGGTCGGTGACCCCCAGTTGTTCGAGGATTTCGTCGGCGCTCTCTTTGACGAGTCGCGCCCGTGGGTCGTAGTTCTTGTACACGCGGTGGCCGAAGCCCATCAATTTCACGCCTTCGTCTTTGTTCTTGACGCGCTCGACGAACTTCTGGACGCCCTCGCCCGAATCCTTGATCTTGGCCAGCATCGAGAGCACGGCTTCGTTTGCACCGCCGTGGAGCGGACCCGACAGGGCGGAGATGCCCGCCGAGACCGACGAGAAGATCGTCGCCTCGGTCGATCCGACGAGTCGAACGGTCGCCGTCGATGCGTTCTGTTCGTGGTCGGCGTGCAAAATCAGGAGTCGATCGAGTGCCTTTGCCAACAGCGGGTTGTGCTCGTAATCTTCGGCCATCAAACCGAAATTCAGGCGAAGGAAGTTGTCAACGAACGACAGCGAATTGTCGGGATACAGGAACGCCTGACCAATCGATTTCTTGTGAGCGTAGGCGGCAATAACCGGGAGTTTTCCGAGAAGTCGGATGGTCGACAGTTCGATCTGCTCGGGGTCGTGCACATTGAGCGAATCGCCGTAATACGTGCCGAGGGCTCCGACGGCACTCGACAGAACGCTCATCGGGTGGGCGTTGTGCGGAAGGGCGTCGAAGAAACGCTTGAGGTCTTCGTGCAAGAGGGTGTGGTGACGAATCTGGTCGTCAAAATTTGTCAACTCTGCCGGAGTGGGCAATTCCCCGTGAATCAAAAGGTACGCGACCTCAATAAAGGTCGAATTCTTTGCCAAGTCCTCAATGTCATAGCCGCGGTAACGGAGGATTCCCTTGTCACCGTCAATGAAGGTAATCGCGGACTGGGTCGATGCCGTATTGACAAACCCTCGGTCGAGCGTATTCATTCCGGTTTGATTCGAGAGCGTCGAGATGTCGATTGCGCTCGGTCCTTCGGCGGACTCAACAATCGGGAACTCTGCCGAACCACCGGGGTATTCCAGGCGGGCGATGCGCGGCTCGTTTGTCACGGGCTCTCCTCGGTCGAACTATGCATTGTGTGCAGTTGCCATAAGCCTAGAACAGGATTCGGGCGCAATCCTCCGCGAGTCCGTGAGTGGCGCCGGAGTGTTCCGGGGTAAGCGAGAAGTTCCAGCGTTACCCCTGCGGTGGCAGGACCGCCACGACCTCGTGGTCACCGGGGATTGGTCCGCCCTTGGCGGCACCGCCGGGCGACCCGATTTCGCGGAAGAATTCGACGTTCGCGCGGTAGTACTCGCTCCACTTCTCGGGGAGGTCGTCCTCGTAGTAAATCGCTTCGACCGGACACACCGGTTCGCACGCGCCACAGTCGACACACTCATCGGGGTGGATGTACAACATGCGATCGCCCTCGTAAATGCAGTCGACGGGACATTCGTCGATGCACGCGCGGTCTTTGAGATCCACACAGGGAAGAGCAATTACGTATGTCACGAAGACCTCCTGCAGTCCAGTTTAGTCGCGGGCGCGGAAGCTGATTTCAGGCCACGCGCTCGCGAGTCCCGCAATCACTGCCGTTCCAAACACCCACACGTTGCCCGGAAGGTTCGCTTGAATAAGGACACTGCCACCCGTCGACTGCTGCGCGAAAATAAATACGGTGACAACAATTGCGATGGCGCCACTGAGAGCGACCATGCGGTCCCCCCAGAGGATTCGAAGCGCGATGAGGTAGCTGCTCACCGTTGCGAGCGCCGCGATGAGCACCCACGGCGACCATTCCCCGTGGACGACCGTTGCGAGCGCAGCGATAACGACACCCCCGGCAAAGGCCTGGACAACACGAATCACTCGTTCAACCATCGAGTCGATACATCCAGCCGTGCGAGTCGTCACGACGGCCGTACTGAATGTCGGTGAGTTCTTCGCGCAGCGACATCGTCAGTTCGCCGGCAGCGGTGTCGGGCGACCCGATAGTGAAATCTTTCGCCTTGACCTGCCCGATCGGTGTGATGACCGCGGCCGTTCCGCAGGCGAACGCTTCGACAATTTCGCCGCTCTCGAAACCGTCACGCCATTCGGCGATGGTCACCGCTCGGCGGGTGACTTTGTGACCACGTTCTTCGGCCAACTGCAAGACCGAATCGCGGGTGATCCCGGGAAGAATCGAATCCGACAGTGGCGTTACGAGCGAACCGTCTTTGTAGACGAGGACGATGTTCATGCCGCCCAGTTCCTCGAGATACTTTCCCTCGACCGAATCAAGGAACAGCACCTGCTGACAGCCATGTGCGTATGCCTCGTTTTGAGCGACGAGCGATGCTGCGTAATTGCCGCCCGTCTTGGCCGCGCCCGTTCCGCCTTTGCCCGCGCGTGAATAGGACTCGGAAAGCCAGATGGACACCGGTGCAACGCCACCCGTGAAGTATGCGCCGGCGGGGCTGGCGATGAGGTAGTACGCAACCTTCTTCGCGGGGCGCACACCAAGGAAGGCTTCTTTAGCGAACATGAACGGTCGCAGATACAGGCTGGTTTCCGGCTCGGATGACACCCATTCGGCATCAACCGAGATCAACGCTTTGAGGCTGTCCAGGAAATGCTCAACCGGAAGCTCGGGCAGTGCCATGCGCAGCGCACTCGACTGCAACCGACGGGCGTTTGCGTCGGGGCGGAATGCCCAGATTGACCCATCCGCGTGGCGATAGGCCTTGAGGCCTTCGAAGATTTCTTGCCCGTAGTGCAAGACCGAGGCGGCGGGATCGAGTTCGATCGGGCCGTAGGGCTGAATGCGCGGACGGTGCCAGCCACCGGCCTCTGACCAGCAAATGTCGACCATGTGGTCCGTAAAAAAGTTGCCAAAACCGGGGTTCGCAAAAATCGCGGCGCGCTCGCTCGGCGACTTCGGTTGCAGAGTGAGTTGTCGGTGAAATTCAAGCCCGGTCATGCGTTAACCCTATCAATCGGCGAGGTCGGCCCAAACGGCTAAAGCCGAGCAGCGATGGCGTCGCCGACGGCCGACGTCGACCGTTTCGTGTCGCCGCGTGTCGCAAGATCGGCGAGAACTGCGGTGTGAATCTCTGCCGCTTGTGCGGGAAAGCCGTTGTGTTCCAGTAGCAGTGCCGCCGACAAAATTGCCGCGGTGGGGTCGGCCTTCTTCTGGCCGGCGATATCGGGGGCAGAGCCGTGGACCGGCTCAAACATCGACGGGAAAGCACCGCTGGGGTTGAGGTTCCCGCTCGCTGCCAAACCGATTCCACCACCGATTGCCCCCGCAAGGTCAGTGAGAATATCCCCGAACAGATTGTCGGTGACGATGACATCAAACCGCGACGGGTCGGTCACCATGAAAATGGTGGCCGCGTCAATGTGGAGGTAGTCGACTTTGACGGCCGGGTACTCGGTGGCAACCGCGTCAACCGTTCGTTGCCACAGCGATCCCGCAAAGGTCAGAACGTTCGTTTTGTGGACGAGCGTCAGGTGCTTGTCCCGGGCAGCTGCGGCCTCAAACGCGAACCGCACGACACGTTCGACACCGTGCGCCGTGTTGACCGAGGATTCCGTTGCGATTTCCTGCGGTGTACCGCGTCGAATGACACCACCGTTGCCAACATACGGCCCTTCGGTTCCTTCCCGAATGATGACGAAATCGACCGAACCCGGATCCGCGAGCGGGCTCTCGACTCCCGGAAAGAGAGTCGTCGGTCGGTAATTGACGTAGTGGTCGAACGCGAATCGGAGTTTCAACAGCAAACCGCGTTCGATGATTCCGCCAGCTAGGCGCTCGTCACGCGGGTCTCCTCCAATGGCGCCAAACAAAATCGCGTCGTGCGTCGCGAGTGCGGCCAGTATTTCATCCGTCAGGATTTCACCGGTTGCAAGGTAGTGGGTAGCCCCGAGCGTGTACTCGGTCGCGCGCACTTCAGCAGCACTCCCGACAGCGGCGCGAAGCACCTTGAGTGCTTCCGCGGTAACTTCTGGGCCAATTCCGTCACCGGGGACGGTTGCGATGTTGAGGACGCGTGACATGGTTTCTTCCTTACAACTCGACTACTTCGATGGCTTTCATCATGGAGGCGTCAATTTCTCGGGCGACCCGCTCGAGAACATCTTCGGGAACTCGTGAGTCCACGGTGAGGATGCTCAGCGCGGTACCGCCCCGAGTCTGTCGGGCGATCTGCATTCCCGCGATGTTGATCTTCGCGTCACCAAATTCCTTGCCATAGACGGCAACGATTCCGGGTCGGTCGGTGTACACCATCACGATGAAGTGTTGAGCCATCGGAACCTCAACGTCGAAATCGTTGATGCTGACAATCTTTTGAGCCTGCCGCGTTCCCGTTAGAGTTCCCGCGACGGAAATCTGTGTTCCATCAACGAGCGTGCCCCGAATCGTCAGCAGGTTGCGATATTCGTCGGATTTTGTCTCGGTGACGAGTCGAACGGTAACCCCGCGCTGTTCCGCGTGCAGGGGGGCGTTGACGTAGGAAACCTGTTCCGACGCAACGGCAGAGAAGACACCCTTGAGTGCGGCCAGCTTGAGCGCAGAGACATCGAAGTGGGCAATCTCGCCGCGAACCTCGACATCGATGGCGGCGATCGCGTGAGTGGCAAGCCCCGCAAACACTTGACCCAGTTTTTCCATCAGCGGCAAGCCGGGACGAACGGAAGGATCGATGACACCGCCGGCGACGTTAACGGCATCGGGAACGAGTTCACCCTCGAGCGCGAGTTTGACCGACCTCGCAACAGCGACGCCCGCCTTTTCTTGTGCTTCGTCGGTGGCCGCCCCAAGGTGCGGAGTCATTTGGATGTTGGCCAGGCCCAGCAACGGTGAATCGGTCGGCGGTTCGTTGACGAACACGTCCAAACCGGCGGCCGCAATCTTTTTCGACGTCAACGCGTCAAACAGGGCGCCCTCGTCGATGATTCCGCCTCGACTGGCGTTGACGATCCGCAGGGATGGCTTGGCGTGGGCAAACTGCGCGGCACCAATCAGTCCGGTCGTTTCGGGCGTCTTGGGGATGTGAATCGTGATGAAGTCACTGCGCTTCATGAGTTCGGACAGTTCGACCATTTGCACCCCCAACTGCTGGGCGCGCGCCGGCGGGACGAACGGGTCATACGCAATGAGCGTGACGCCAAATCCGGCAAGCCGCTCGGCGACAAGTGCACCGATGCGCCCCAGACCAACGATGCCGACGGTCTTGTCAAAGAATTCGACGCCCGTGAACTTGGACCGCTGCCACTCTCCCGCCTTCATTGATTCGTTGGCGTCGGGCAGGAATCGTGCCAGCGACAGCAGGTGCCCGATGGCCAGTTCGGCTGCCGAGATGACGTTGGAGGTCGGGGCGTTGACGACCATGATTCCGGCGGCCGTCGCCGCCTTGATGTCGACGTTGTCGAGTCCCACACCGGCCCGCGCAACCACGACGAGCACTTTACCGGCGGCAATTGCCTCGGCGTCGACCTGCGTCGCGCTGCGCACCAACAGGGCCTTGGCGTTGGGCAGTGCCGCCAGCAGGGCCGCGCGATCGGTTCCGTCGACTATCTTCACGTCAAAATCCGGGCCGAGTGCCTCCACCGTTGCCGGCGACAGCTCTTCGGCAATCAACACGATGGGTTTAGCCACGGGATTCCTTCATTGGTGCCGGGCGGCGAGGGGTGGTGCCGCATTTGAACATGGGGACCGCCACTCTCGTTGGGGCAGTGTCGCAATTCTAGCGTGACGGGTTACGCGCCGGTGAGGAAGTCGATGACGAGTCGCAACTCGGTTTCTTTTTCGAACGCGAGAATCGTGAGCGCGAGAGCGTTGACTACTGCGAATCCTGTGGTGAGGACGAGCGCCATCGACCCTGCACCGCGTCGCCACGTCATAATGACGCTCCCCGCGAAAATGACCACGGGCAGTGCGACTCCCGCGACGAGGAGGGCCCAGGGAACCTTGTCGGAGGTGACCCCGAACTGGTCGAGATAGTAGAGGGGAAGGTTGATGAAGTTTCCCAGCGCAATCCAGAACGGGTAGGTGTAGAGAGCACCGGCCGCGATCGCCACGACCACCCGGGGGATGATGCTGGGTTTACGCGCGGGCGCTTCGGTTTCGTCGGTACCTTTGGTCTCGTCGCTCATGCGCCCGTCACCCCGAAAAACAAGGGGAACGGGAACAACACGATTAACCCGAGCGCGAGAACGATGATCCGCGGCGTTGTGGGCTTGATTTGCGCGAACGTCGTGAAAAACCACAGCGCGGGGGCAACGACCGCGAAAAACTGACCGAATCGCAGCATCGACACCTGAAAGGTGTCCTCGATCCCGATGAGTTTGTTCGCCTGTGATGCGAAAAGCCACGCAACGGTGACGACCAAATACACGCCACCGAGCACGGCAACGGTCATCCGCGCGCGCTGCCCCATCGGGTTCGGTTCAACTTTTTCCGTCATGTTTCCAGTCTAAATGGCGGAACCCCGAGCGATAGCCCGAGGTTCCGCACAGATGATTCCGATTAGCGAGTGGCGGTGCCCTCGGTGTAGTCCGCGTCTTGCTGCTTCCACGCGAACAGTGCGCGCAGCTTGCGGCCCGTCGCCTCGATGGGGTGGTTTTCACCCTTCTCGCGAAGCGCCTTGAACTCGGGGGCGCCCGCGTCCTGATCGGCGATGAAGCGCGTGGCAAAAGCGCCCGACTGGATGTCGGCGAGGATCGCCTTCATGTTCTCTTTGACCGACGGGTCGATGACACGCGGTCCTGAAACGTAGTCGCCGTATTCGGCGGTGTCGGATACCGACCAGCGCTGCTTGGCGATGCCACCCTCCCACATGAGGTCGACGATGAGCTTGAGCTCGTGCAAAACCTCGAAGTAGGCGATTTCGGGCTGGTAACCGGCTTCGGTGAGGACCTCAAACCCGTACTGAACGAGCTGCGAGGTGCCACCGCAAAGAACGGCTTGCTCACCGAACAGGTCGGTTTCGGTCTCTTCGGTGAAGGTGGTCTTGATTCCACCGGCGCGCAAACCACCGATGGCCTTGGAGTACGACCAGGCGAGCGGCCAGGCGGAACCCGAGGCGTCGGCCTCGACGGCGACGATCACGGGAACACCGCGACCAGCCTGGTATTCGCGTCGAACGGTGTGTCCGGGGCCCTTGGGGGCGACGAGGATGACGTCGACGCCTTCGGGTGCAGAAATGTATCCGAAGCGAATGTTGAATCCGTGTCCAAAGAACATCGCTTTACCCGCCGTCAGGTTCGGGGCGATGTCCGCCGCGTACAGGTGGCGTTGGTACTGGTCGGGGGCAAGGATGACGATGACGTCTGCCCAGGCAGCGGCATCGGCGGTCGCGAGAACCTTGAAGCCCGCCTCTTCTGCCTTTGCCACCGACTTCGAGTCGGTCTTGAGCCCGACAACTACGTCGACGCCCGAATCGCGAAGGTTTTGCGCGTGCGCGTGCCCCTGCGAACCGTAGCCAATGACGGCAACTTTCTTGCCCTGGATAATCGAGAGATCGGCGTCGCCGTCGTACACGATTTCGGTCATGTTTGTTCTCCTTGTTGTGTGAGTTCTCCGGCGGAAATCATCCGCCCAAGTTTATTGGTTCTTGAAGATGCGCTCCGAGATGGATTTCGATCCGCGGCCCATCGCGAGCAAACCGCTCTGGGCAATCTCCTTGATTCCGAACGGTTCCAGAACGCGCAAGAGCGCCTCGATTTTCTGGGTGTCCCCCGTTACCTCGATGACGAGAGCTTCGGGTGAGACGTCGACGACCCGGGCGCGGAACAGGTTAACGGCCTCGAGGATTTGACTGCGCGTGGTGGCATCGATTCGAACCTTGACGAGCATGTGCTCGCGCTGGACACTCTGCCCCGGTTCCAGTTCAACGATTTTGAGGACGTTGATGAGTTTGTTGAGTTGTTTGGTGACCTGCTCCAGCGGCGCACCTTCGACATCGACGACGAGGGTGATTCGCGAAAGCCCCTCGACCTCGGTGGTGCCCACCGCGAGCGAGTGAATGTTGTACCCGCGACGGGCGAACAGTCCCGCGACACGCGTCAGCAGTCCCGGCTTGTCTTCGACGAGTAGTGAGAGTACGTGTTGGCTCATGGCTACTCCTCGTCCCAGCTCGGCGCGTGTTCGCGCGCATACTGAACGTTCGAGTTTCCGACGCCCTGCGGAACCATCGGCCACACCATCGCCTCGCGCGACACGATGAAGTCGATGACAACGGGTCGATCGTTGGTCTTGAGGGCGAGTTCGATTGCGGGTTTAACTTCGTCCTCGGTGCGAACCCGAATTCCGAGGCAACCGTACGCTTCGGCCAGTTTGACGAAATCGGGGATGAATTCCGGTCCGTCGAGTGGCTGCAGGTCGGTGAACGAGTGGCGTCCGTCGTAGAACAGTGTCTGCCACTGGCGGACCATTCCGAGCGATGAGTTGTTGATGATCGCGACCTTGATTGGGATGTCGTTGATCACGCAGGTTGCGAGTTCCTGGTTGGTCATCTGGAAACAGCCGTCGCCGTCAATGGCCCAGACGATTCGCTCGGGCTGCGCAACCTTCGCGCCCATCGCTGCGGGAACGGCAAATCCCATGGTCCCTGCGCCGCCCGAGTTGAGCCACGCACCGGGGCGCTCGTATTCGATGTACTGCGCTGACCACATCTGGTGCTGGCCGACTCCGGCCGCGTAAATCGCCTCGGGACCGGACATTTGACCGATGGTCTGGATGATTCCCTGCGGAGCGAGCAGCCCGTCGTCGAGATCGATAAAGCCGAGGGGGAAGTCCGCTCGCAGTTTATTGAGGCGCTCCCACCAGGGTTTGAGGGACTTCGCGGTCTTCGCGACGGCCTTCCACTCGGGAATCAAATCAATCAGCACATCACGCACGTCCCCGACGATGGGGATATCCGCTGCGCGAATCTTTCCGATTTCGGCGGGGTCGATGTCGATGTGGATGACCTTCGCTCCGGGCGCAAACTCGCTGACCTTACCCGTCACGCGGTCGTCGAATCGCGCACCGAGAACGATGAGCAAATCGCTTTCCTGCAGCGAAAGCACAGCGGGAACGGTTCCGTGCATTCCCGGCATCCCGAGATTCTGGTCGTGGCTGTCGGGGAAAACACCGCGAGCGGTCAGGGTGGTGATGACGGGTGCGCCAACTGCTTCAACGAACGTGCGCAGTTCCTTTTGAGCCTTGGCGCGAATACTTCCACCGCCGACATAAAAGACGGGACGTTCCGCTTCGGAAATCATTTGTGCCGCGGCCTGAACCTGCTTGCCGTGAGCCTTCTGAACCGGCTTGAAACCGGGAAGGTCGACGCGGCCCGGCCACACGAACGGAGCGGAGCCCTGCTGAGCGTCTTTGGTGACGTCGATGAGCACGGGGCCCGGACGGCCCTCGGTTGCGATCTGATAGGCGGCGGCCATGACTTCGGGCACCTGCTCGGCCCTGGTGACGAGGAACGAATGCTTGGTGATCGGCATGGTGATACCGACGATGTCGACCTCCTGGAACGCGTCGGTTCCCATGAGTGTCGAGAAGACCTGGCCCGTGATGGCAATCATCGGAATCGAGTCCATGTGCGCATCGGCGATAGCGGTGACGAGGTTGGTTGCACCCGGTCCACTCGTGGCGATGCAAACACCCACCGTGCCAGCCGCGAGCGCATAGCCCTCGGCGGCGTGACCGGCACCCTGCTCGTGTCGAACGAGGATGTGGCGAATCGAGGACTGCGTCATGAGCTCGTCATAGAACGGCATGATCGCACCGCCGGGGAGACCGAAAACATCCTTGATTCCCAAAATCTCCAGCGATTTGAGGATGGCGCCACTGCCCGTGAGGATGGGGGCATCCTTGGTGGCGGTCGGGTCGACCATGATTTTCTCCTAAAAAACGACGGTGGTGGTTAGCCGGTGACGGCGCCCTGAGCGGCCGACTTCACCAGCTTCGAATATTTCGCAAGAACACCACGGGTATAACGCGGGGGAAGGGGCGACCAGCCAGCACGGCGCGCCTCCAACTCAGATTCATCGACGAGTAAGTCGATGCTCCGAGCAGCGATATCGACCCGTATCAGATCACCATCGCGCACGAATGCAATGGGACCTGCGTCCACTGCTTCGGGAGCTATATGGCCGATGCACAGTCCGGTTGTGCCGCCTGAGAATCGACCGTCCGTCAAAAGTAGCACATCCTTGCCGAGGCCGGCCCCCTTGATTGCGGCGGTAATGGCGAGCATTTCGCGCATTCCCGGGCCACCCTTGGGTCCTTCGTAGCGGATGACGACGACGTCGCCCGCGGCGATTTCCCCGTTCGTCAGGGCGTCCATCGCGGCGCGCTCACGCTCAAACACGCGCGCAGGACCTTCGAACGATGCCGCATCAAATCCGGCCGTCTTGACAACAGCGCCCTCCGGTGCAAAGGAACCCTTGAGAATCGTGAGCCCGCCCGTTTTGTGGATGGGGTTGTCCATCGTGCGCAATACCTTGCCGTCGAGCGGGTCAATACTCATCGCCGCGAGGTTCTCGGCCATCGTCTTGCCCGTGACTGTCATTGCATCACCGTGCAGAATTCCGGCTTCGAGCAAAGCCTTGAGCAGAACGGGCAGGCCGCCGTGGCGGTCGACGTCGTTCATGACGTACTGACCGAAAGGCTTGAGGTCGCCGAGGTGCGGCACTTTCTCGCCGATGCGGTTAAAGTCATCGAGCGTAAGGGGAACCTCCGCTTCGTTTGCGATAGCCAGAAGGTGAAGGACGACGTTGGTCGAACCACCCAAGGCCATGGCGACGGCAATCGCGTTTTCGAACGCCTTGATGGTGAGAATGTCGCGTGCGGTGTGTCCGCGGTCGAGCATCCCCACAACGGCCTCACCGGACAGGTGGGCAAAGTTGTCGCGGCGGCGGTCATACGAAGCTGGCGACGCGGATCCCGGCAGGCTCATTCCCAGTGCCTCGGCGACGGAGGCCATCGTGTTGGCGGTGTACATGCCACCACAGGCGCCTTCGCCCGGCGCAAAAGCGCACTCAATGCGACGCGCGTCCTCTTCGCTCATCTTGCCGGCCTTGACAGCTCCGACGGCTTCGAACGAATCGATGATGGTGATGTCTTTTTCGGTGCCATCTGACAGTTTCACCCAACCGGGTGCGATGGACCCGGCGTACAGGAAAACGCTGGCGAGGTCGAGGCGAGCGGCAGCCATGAGCATCCCGGGAATCGACTTATCGCACCCGGCAAGGAGGACAGTTCCATCGAGGCGCTCGGCCTGAACGACGGTCTCGACGGAGTCGGCGATAACCTCGCGCGAAACGAGCGAGAAGTGCATGCCCTCGTGGCCCATCGAAATTCCGTCCGAAACAGAGATTGTTCCGAACTGCAGCGGGTAGCCGCCACCGGCGTGAACGCCTTCTTTCGCGGCTTGCGCGAGACGGCCGAGTGACAGGTTGCACGGCGTAATTTCGTTCCACGAACTCGCAACACCGATCTGGGGCTTGTCCCAGTCGGCGTCACCCATTCCGACCGCGCGGAGCATCCCGCGCGACGTCGTCGCTTCGATGCCGTCCGTGACGACTCGGGATCGAGGTTTGCGGTCGATTTCGCTCATTTCACTATCCTACAAACCGCACGCGGACCCGCGAGCAAACCCCGTCGGGTAAAGTCAAGGGCGGAGGTGCACGATGAAACGATTCCTGACAAACGGGACCTTCATCAGCGCGCTCTTTTCCGGTTTTGGACTCATTCGGCAGACGATGACGGGAAAACGGGATTGGAAACTCATTCTGCTGTGGGCATCGTGGCTACTCAGCCTGGTCGCCATCATTGCGGCGATCAACGATCCCGACGAAACCGACGAAGCCGAGTATTAACGAAACAGCGCCGACCCCGAAGGGCCGGCGCTGTTCGCTGAACAAGTGATTACCGAAGCTTGAGTGCCTTGATGAGCGCGGGCTTGGGCATCGTGGAATATCCGGCAACGCCATTCGCCTTGGCGGCGGCACGCAGGTCAGCGAGGGACGAGGACTTCGAGACACGCGCCGACGCAGCGGCACCATTGACGGCCTTGGCTGCGGCGGTTGCACGCTTGGCAATTGATGCTCCGGCGGCTCCCGCTTCTTTGCCAACAACCTTGGCGAGCGCGCCAGCTTCCTTGCCCGCAACCTTGGCCACCTTGGTGACCTTCTTGGCAACGACCTTGGCGTCCTTCTTGGTGTTCGCGACAACCTTCTTGGTGGTCTTCGCGGCCGACTTCGACGCAGCCTTCACGGTCTTCGTCGCCTTGGCAATTTCTTTCTCTGCCTGGTCGGCGAATTCACCGGCAAACTTCCCCGCCTGCTTTGCAGCGGCTTCCGCCTGGCGCTCGATATCGGCGGCAGCGGTGCGTGCACTCCCGGTGAGTTTCTTGAGGGTATCTGAGAGGCTGAATTTAGCCATGAATTTACTCCTTGTAATGTGTGTTTCGCGAAATGGCGAACGTGTTAACTGTACGCCAAAAATGCGTTTTGGCGGGGGATTTGGTTAGTTCGGTACGAGCGCGGTCACGACGCCGAGGCCCAGGATTAGCGAACCCCCGATTGTGCGAATGACCACCAGCCGTTGCGGCGACCGTGCGAACCAGTCCCGCGCCGCGCCGGCGGCAAGGGCATAGATTGCGTCCCCCGAAATTCCGAAAAAGACGAACACGAAACCGAGTGTCACCATTTGCCAGACGATGGGGCCGTTCGCAACATCAACGAATTGTGGGAAGACGGCCGTGAAGAAAACGATTGTCTTTGGGTTGGAGAGTCCCACGATGATGGATTCGCGCAACAAATGCCCTGACTTTGGCGGATCAGCCGGGGTGGAGATGTCAAGTCCGACTCTGCGGTGGCGAATCGAATTGATTCCCAAATAGATGAGGAACGCGGCGCCACCCAAGCGGATGGTGTGCATGAGAATCTCGTTTGCCTGAATGAGAACGCCCAGTCCGACCGCGACCGCGAGCGCCTGCCCCAGAACTCCGATGCCATTCCCCACGACCGTGATGATCGCTCCGCGCCTTCCCAGCACCAGCGCCCGCGAGATGGCAAACATGACCGACGGTCCGGGAATCGCGATGATCACGAAGGAAAACGCGATGAACGGCAACAGGTTTTGGACGGGAACCACGGTTCCAGTCTATGGCGGGCATAAAATCCTGAAATGGACCTTTCTGGATATCGAATTCTTGTAACCGGCGGCACGGGCGTGCTCGGCGGCCTAATCGCGAACAAGCTGCGTGACGCGGGGGCTCGCACGGTCATCGTGGGTCGCCCCGGTGACGCTCTCAGTCGTGCGATGGAACATTCGGAGGCATTCGGGGTTGACTTCACGGCTCCCGGCGGCGGCAAGGCCCTTGTCGATGCCGTGGTCGCTGCGGGTTCGCTCGACGGAGTTGTTCTCGCGCACGGAGTCGTTGCGTTCGGGAACATTGCCGACACTCCCTCGACCGCCGTCGCCGAACTCATGGCGACGAACCAGTCGAGCGTGATCGATGTGGTAACCGCCGCTATTCCGGCATTGCGCGAATCCAAAGCCGCCGATCGCGAACCGTTTGTTACCACCATCTCGGGCGTTATCAGCGAGGCGGCGATGGCAGGCACCGCTTCTTATGGCGCATCCAAATCTGCTGTCCGCCATTTCGTCGCCGCCGCCCAACGGGAACTGCGCCGGGAGGGCATCCGTATTTTTGACACGCGCCCACCCCACACCGAGACGGGCCTGGCTACTCGAGCGATTTCAGGCACGGCACCCGCGTTCCCCGAGGGCGCTGACCCCGACAAGGTCGCGCAACGAATTGTCGATGCAATCATCGGCGGCGAAACAGACATTCCCTCGACCGAATTTTGATCCCAAATCGCGGGCGTGTTCCGAAATTCAGGTTCAGGTTCAAGGTGAAGTGATTATTCGCGTCACTCGCTGAACGTTGTCTATGTGCGCCATATGTTTTGGCTATGACAAACTCCACTTCTGCAATCGAAACCAACGACGTTGCCCCCATCCCGGCGGGTGAACGTCACGGCAAACCGTGGCACCTCTTTACTGTGTGGTCGTCACCTAACCTCGAATTCGCCACCATCTTCATCGGTGCACTGGCTGTCTTCGCAGGTCTCAATGTCTGGCAAGCGATTCTTGCCGTCACCCTCGGAAACGGTATCGCTGCGATCACCCACGGTTGGTTCTCCAGCTGGGGTCCCAAACTCGGCGTTCCGCAAATGGTGCTCGGGCGCACCGCCTTCGGTCGCAAAGGAAACGCGTTGCCAGCCGCAACGTCAACACTCGTCGCCGGAATAGGGTGGTTCGCCGTCAACACGACCTCGGGTGCTTTCGCACTGACGTCGCTCACCGAACTCGACGTGGCCATTTCGGTCACAATCATCATCCTCGTCCAGGTGGTCGTGGCATTTATCGGGCACAACTTCATTCAGAAGTTCGAGCGGTACGCGTTCTTCTATCTGGCGGCCGTGTTCGCCGTCGTTGCTGTCATTGTCATCGGGCAGGGCAACCTCGACGCAAACCCCTCGGACGGATTCCAATGGGGAGCGTTCTCGGTCGGTGTCGCGTTGGCCTATGGATACACACAGGGCTGGACGCCGTTTGCGGCGGACTTCACGCGTTACCTGCCGGCAAATTCGTCACCTCGATCCGTCGGTCTTGCCGCCGGCCTCGGAAACTTCACGGCAACCACCTTGCTCATGAGCGTCGGAGCAATCGCCTGGAGCGGTGTCGTCGGCGAAGGCCTTCCGACCTCGGCTTTCACCGCCGTTCTCCCTGGATGGCTTGCCGTGCTCACCCTGATCGGCATCGCGGTCGGCTCAGTTTCGGCCAACGTGCTCAACATTTACTCGGGAACGATGTCCTTCATCGCCGCCGGTGTAAAGCTTGGGTTCAAGACGCGTCGCGCCATCATGGTCGTCCTCGCGGGTGTGATTGGCGGAGGCCTCTCGTACTTCGCGGTGGAAGACAACTTCCGATTCCTGTTCGAGCTGTTCCTCCTCACGGTCGGTTACTGGCTGGCACCGTGGGTTGCGATTCTCGTGGTTGACCGCATTCTGCGGAAGGGGCAGGACATTCGCCCCCTCATCGCCGACAACAGCAAGCACGAGAACTGGATCGGACCGTTCACCTTCGTGGTGACGACCGCCGTCTCGATTTACCTGTTCGCGAAAGCCGAGATGCCGACCGTGCAGTTCTACGGCGTCTTTACTGGACCGGGTGCAGAAAACGGCGACTGGACCGCTCTTGCGGGCGGGCTCAGCGCTGCTGCGATTTACTTCATCCTGTTCAAGCTTTTCGGCGCGAACAAGAAGTAAGGACACCCAGCAATGGACATCGAAGTCGGAGGAATCTACCCGACGGACGCCGACAAAATGGGCGTCGCCATTGCTGAAGCGCGAAAGGGCGGTGCCGAAGGGGGAATCCCCATCGGTGCCGCCCTGTTCGACGAAGAAGGCCGGTTGCTCGGCAGCGGCCACAACCTTCGCGTTCAAGAGGGTGACGCGTCGATGCACGGCGAGACGAGTGCGTTTCGCAACGCCGGTCGCCAGCGCTCTTACCGCAAGGTCACGCTTGCCACGTCGCTTTCCCCCTGCTGGTACTGCTCGGGGCTTATCCGCCAGTTCGGCATCGGTCGAGTCCTTGTTGGCGACGACCAAAACTTCATGGGTGGTCAGGACTGGGTGGCCGAACACGGCGCCGACGTCCACGTCATGAACGTGCCAGAACTCATTGACTTGATGGCTGATTTCATCGACAACAACGCCGCCCTCTGGAACGAAGACATTGGCGAGGACTAGGGAGACCTAAACTTCTGCCATGGCCATCTCGGGGTTCGTGGATTCACGGTTCGACGCCATTGAAGGTCTGTTCGCGGGTGTCATCGAATCACAGGCTCGGGGCGGCGCCGCGTTCAGCGTATTCGTCGATGGGCACTGTGTTGTCGACCTGGGGGGTGGTGAATCTCGACCGGGCGTTCCCTGGACCGATGACACGGTGTCCGTCATGTTTTCTTGCACTAAAGGCTTGGTCGCCGTACTTGTCGGGCACTTGGTAGAAAGCGGATTGTGCGATCCTGGCTCCCCGGTGGCCTTGTATTGGCCAGAATTCTCGATCGTCAGCGCGACGCTGACTGTACGGCAGTTGCTCGAACACCGCTCCGGACTGTCGGCGACACGTGCCGACATGAGTCTCGACGAAGTCCTTGCCGGCGGTCCCGTGCTCGATGCGTTGCTGAGCCAAGAGCCACTGTGGGAACCCGGCACCGGCTACGCGTACCACGCCATCACGTTCGGGCATCTCGTGGGCGAGTTGATTCGCCGAATAACTGGCACGACCGTCGGTGCGCTGTTTCGAGAGGCGGTTGCGCGGCCACTCGGTGTGAGGGCATGGATCGGATTGCCCGAATCCGAAGAACCTCACGTCGCCGAGTTGTTCGCGGCATCAGATTTCACACGACCTCTGACACTTGACGGATCACCGCAGTACTGGGACGAGCGCGCGATGACTTTTGGCAACGCGTTCCCCCTGAGCGACATCGGAAAACCCGAGCGCGGGTTTAATCTGCCGAAGGTCCACCAAGCTGAACTGCCCGGTGCAAATGGAATCACCAACGCAAACGGACTCGCAAAAATCTGGTCGTCTGTCGTCACCGAAACCGATGGTGTGCGCCTGCTAACCGACGACACCGTCGCGATGATGACCGAGCGGCGCGTCACTGGCCCCTCTGTCTGGCACGACCCCGGGCCGTGGTGGGGGCGGGGATTCGGAGTGATGCTGGCGACGCCCGGCAAGCCCGAATTGCTGTCGGCAACCAGTTTCGGTCACGACGGGCTGGGTGGCCAAGCGGGATGGGCCGACCCGACACACAAGGCGTCAATCGGTTTCGTCACGAACCACCTGGTGTCTGGCACAGAGGAACACCGGCGATGGACTGGTCTAGTGGCTGAGGTTCGTCGCATCCTCGAACAATAGAAAAGCCCCGAGCGTGGAGGCCCGGGGCTTTCGTACACCCCCCGGGACTTGAACCCGGAACCCACTGATTAAGAGTCAGTTGCTCTGCCAATTGAGCTAGAGGTGCGTGTGCTTGCGCAACTTGACCACAATACCAGCGAGACGACGGT
>CAJAKC010000031.1 GCA_903940225.1 uncultured Microbacteriaceae bacterium | reverse complement strand
CCAGCGGACGAGCGTGCGTCGCGAATGGTGTCCTACTCCATTTCAATGCTCCTGCGGTTGGTTTGCCTTTACCTGTGCTTCGTTGTCCCGGGCTGGTGGGTCATCATCCCCGTCGCGGGAGTCATCATCCTGCCCGCAATAGCGGTGATGTTTGCCAACGTCGTGCGGTCCCCCGGTGCCCAAAACGCTACCTCGCACACGCTCAATCTGACGAGCCTTCCCAGCGGCAAGTAGTGTCCCTCTTTCGACTCGCCTTTACGCGTCGGTGGCTCGGAATCTTCGCGCTTACAGTTGCCTTCGCGCTCGCCTGCATCGCTCTCGGTCAGTGGCAGTTTGTGCGCCGAACCGAAGCACAAGCGGCGATTGCCCTACTTGATGCGAACTATAACCAGACTCCTGCCCCTGTTTCCGCGGTCTTGGATTCCCCGTCCAACGCGGATCGCGGGCTCAAATGGACGCCCGTCACGCTGACCGGCCGCTACCTCGCAGATCGTGTTGTTTACGTGCGCACTCGAATCGGTGAGGGTGGAATCGGGTTTGAACAATTGGTTCCCTTTCTCGACGAATCGGGCACCGTCCTCGTGATCGACCGTGGCTGGGTTGCTGCCGACGGTTCGAACACCAATCCCATTAAACCGCCCGCTATTCCCAACGTGACCGTGACCGTTGTAGCGCGGTTGATGCCCACAGAGCAGACGATTCCCGGCCGTGACGCCCCCGCTGGACAAATCGCAACGATTCACGTTCCGAGCATCGCCGGGCGGATCAACAACCCAACCTTCGA
Organism: uncultured Microbacteriaceae bacterium; assembly: GCA_903940225.1. Classification (GTDB taxonomy): domain Bacteria; phylum Actinomycetota; class Actinomycetes; order Actinomycetales; family Microbacteriaceae; genus MWH-TA3. The sequence goes on along the minus strand of CAJAKC010000031.1, from coordinate 7,772 downwards.
GGCCTGGTATGGCCGTGTCGATTCCGAAACACCAGCGACCGTTACGGGCGCTCGGTGGGAGGAGCCGATTCTGGACGAGGGCCCACACCTGTCTTATGCGCTGCAGTGGTATGTGTTCGCCCTTATGGGATTTATCGGATACGGCTGGGCGCTGCGGCAGGAAGCGCGTGGACCAATCGACCCACTCCGAACAACGGCCCGCACTGGGCGGCAACGCGACGAGGACTTCGAGGACGCCGCGGTCGACGCTCGCTCAGCCTAAGCAAGCTCGATCAGGTCAGCGTATTCCTGACTCCACAGGTCTTCGACGCCATCGGGCATGATGAGGACCCGCTCGGGGTTTAGTGCTTGAACTGCCCCCGGATCGTGGCTGACGAGGACGACGGCACCGGCGTAGTGGCTGAGTGCGTCGAGGATCTCAAGGCGAGAAGCCGGGTCGAGGTTGTTGGTTGGCTCGTCGAGCAGCAGAACATTGGCGCTCGAAACGACCAGCGTCGCGAGGGCAAGACGTGTCTTTTCGCCACCCGACAAAACGCCGGCCGGTTTGCGGACATCGTCGCCGAGGAACAGAAACGAGCCAAGCACGCGACGGGCTTCGGTTTCTGTCAAGTGGCCAGAGGCCGCGACCATGTTTTCCAGGACAGAACGCTTCACATCAAGAGTTTCGTGTTCCTGGGCGTAGTACCCGACCTTGAGGCCGTGCCCCGCCTCCAACACTCCCGTATCCGGGGTGTCAACCCCTGCGAGCATTCGTAAAAGCGTTGTCTTGCCGGCTCCGTTGAGCCCAATGATGACAACCTTGGAACCCTTGTCGACGGCCAGATCAACCGCCGTGAAAATTTCCAACGAACCGTACGATTTCGAAAGATTCTTCGCCATGAGCGGTGTTTTGCCGCACGGTGCCGGGTCGGGGAACCTCAGTTTCGCGACGCGATCCACTTGGCGCACGTCATCCAATCCCGACAGCATCTTTTCCGCTCGTGCGACCATTTGGTGCGCAGCGGCGGCCTTGGACGCCTTGGCTCCGAACTTCGCCGCCTGCAATTGAAGGGCAGTTGCCTTCTTTTCCGTATTGGCACGCTCTTTCTTACGGCGCTCCTCATCGGCTTCTCGTTGTCGCAAGTAGTGCTTCCACCCCATGTTGTAGACGTCGAGAACTTCACGATTCGCGTCAAGGTAGAAGACACGATTCACTGTCTCGGTGACGAGTACGACGTCGTGCGAAATCACAATCACGCCGCCCTTGTAGTTCTTGAGGAATTCACGCAGCCACACAACAGAATCGGCGTCGAGGTGGTTGGTCGGTTCATCGAGAATCATGGTTTCGGCGTCACTAAACAAAATGCGTGCGAGTTCAATCCGTCGGCGTTGACCGCCGGAGAGCGTATCGAGGGACTGCGACAAGACACGATCCGGTAATCCCAGGTTGTTCGCGATAGTCGCGGCTTCCGCTTCGGCAGCGTAGCCTCCCAGAGCCGTGAATCGGTCGGTCAGGTTGCCATATCGCTTCATCGCCGCTTCGGCGATTGCGGGGTCGTCGGCGCCCATGAGACCGGTCGCCTCCGTCATCTGAACCATGATCGTTCCCAGTCCGCGGGCGTCCAGAATTCGTGTGCGTGCAAGTTGAGCAGGGTCACCTGTTCGAGGGTCCTGGGGCAGATATCCGAGTTCGCCGCGGACGGAAACAGTTCCCGCAGTTGGTTGAATCTCTTTCGCGAGAACCTTCGTCAGTGTTGTCTTGCCGGCACCGTTTCGGCCCACCAGCCCAACCTTGTCACCCTTATCGACGCGAAAAGCCACGTCAGACATGAGGGTACGAGCACCGACTCGAATCTCGAGTCCCGAAACTTCAATCATCAGATGCTGAAACCGAGAGCCCGCATCATGTCACGGCCGTCATCGGTGATGCGTTCCACACCCCACGGCGGCATCCATTCCCAGTTGATGCGGAAACGCTCGACGACACCGTCGAGAGCCTCTTCGAGTTCCTTTTCGATGACATCCGTTAGCGGACAACCCGCTGATGTCAGCGTCATTCTCACGACGAGCGCGTCATTCTCGTCGTCCCACTCCAGCCCATAGATGAGTCCGAGGTCGACAATATTGACCCCCAGTTCAGGGTCAATGACCTCTTTCAGGGACTCAATAATCTCGTCGTGACGAGAGGCGACGAGATCTGTCACGGAGCGGCCACCGCGTAACGGTCGTAGCCCTCGTCCTCGAGACGATCAGCCAACTCCGGGCCGCCCTCTTCGGCGATTCGACCGTCGACGAATACGTGAACGAAGTCGGGTCGGATATAGCGCAGGATGCGGGTGTAGTGGGTAATGAGCAGAACGCCGAAGCCGGTGTTCTCGCGCACGCGGTTCACGCCCTCGGAGACGATCTTGAGCGCATCGACGTCAAGTCCCGAGTCGGTTTCATCGAGCACGGCAAACTTCGGAGCGAGCAGTTCCATCTGGACGATCTCGTGACGCTTTTTTTCGCCACCCGAGAAACCCTCGTTGACATTGCGCTCTGCGAATGTTGCGTCCATTTTGAGGTTGGTCATTGCGGTCTTGACGTCCTTGACCCACGTGCGGAGGCTCGGAGCCTCTCCTGTTACGGCGGTCTTGGCCGTTCGCAGGAAGTTCGACACGGATACACCGGGAATCTCTACCGGGTACTGCATCGCGAGGAAGAGCCCGGCTCGTGCGCGTTCGTCGACCGTCATCGCGAGTACGTCGACGCCGTCGAGCAGAATCTGACCCGAGTCGACGGTGTAGCGCGGGTGTCCGGCGATTGTGTACGCGAGGGTTGACTTACCCGATCCGTTCGGTCCCATGATGGCGTGGGTTTCGCCGGACGAGATGGTGAGCGTCACTCCCTTGAGGATGGGCTTGACGCCCTGATCGGTGTTGATCGAAACGTGAAGGTCAATAATCTGCAAAGTGCTCATGGGTTACTTTCGGATTTCGGTGTTGACAAAAACGTCGTCGCCGTCGATTTCGACTGCGAAAACAGGGACGGCTTCAAAAGCCGGGAAGTTGCGGGGCGCGCCCGTTTCCAGGTCGAACTTCGAGCCGTGTGCCCAGCATTCAATCGTGTCGTCCTCGACGAAGCCGTCGGAGAGGGAAATATCACCGTGGGAGCAACGATCGCCCAGAGCGTGGACATTCCCGGACGATTCCCGGACTACCGCGATCGGGATTCCGTCGATCACGACTTTGATGGCTTTACCAAACCGCAACGCCTCGAGGCTGGCAACTCGTTCGCGGGTCATGCGGTCTCCTCCACGGCGTCCAGAACCTGCGCAAGGATCTCGGTCAGTCGCTCCTCCAGATCCGGAATGCCGATGCGTCCGACGATTTCCACGAGGAAACCGAGCGCAACAAGTCGGCGTGCTTCTGCTTCGGTGATGCCACGGGCCTGCAGGTAGAAGAGGTGCTCGTCGTCCAAACGACCGGTTGCGCTCGCGTGGCCTGCTCCGGCGATGTCACCCGTTTCGATTTCAAGGTTAGGAATCGAATCCGCACGCGCGCCGTCGGACAAAATGAGGTTTCGGTTGGCTTCGTAGGAATCCGTGCCGGTTGCATCGGGTCCGATGAGGACGTCGCCGACCCACACCGTGCGCGTTCCCTTGCCGTGGAGAGCACCCTTGTACAACACGTTGGATTTCGTCTGGGCCGCCTTGTGATGCACGAACACTTGATGTTCGATGTGGCGTCCATGATCCGCGAAGTACAGGCCATATGACTCGATACTGGAACCGGTGCCGGCCAGCGTAATTGCGGGATTGACGCGCTGAACGGCGCCACCGAGGGAGATGAGGATGTGGTCGACGTGTGCCGACTTATCGACGCGAACGAAGTGCGACGCGGCGTGTAGCGCGGTGGAGTCCCATTCGTTCAGATTCATCACCCGCGCGTTGGAACCGTCGTGTGCGATGATTTCGACGTTCTCCGCCAAGGCGACGGTCCCCGTGTTTCGGATAATCACTGAGCGATGTGTGTTCGCGGTGAACTCGAGCACCAGATGGGCGGCTCGAATTCCGTCGAGTTCGCGATCCAGGACAACGGGGTCGCCCTCGCCGTCGACTCGGATGTGCAGCGCATCGACGGTCGTTGACCAGGCGCGGGCGGAGATTCTGTCCTCGGGCAGTCCGGCCTTACCGGCAACCGTCGCCATGGGCACCCACTCGTGAGTGGCTCCGGTCACGGTGACGTCATACCGCCCTCCATCCAACTCGCCCTCCGCGAGAGCACCGAGAGCGTCAATCGGGCTGAGGCGCCACTCCAATTGACGGGCGGAGATTTCGGGGAAATCCTCGGGCTGAGCTGAAGCGAAGCGCTCATTGCGCGTTTGAACCGGCATATCGGACCATTCGGGCGCAACGGAAGAATTAGTCGATGTTTCCGTCATTAACCGACCGACCCTTCCATGTTCATTTCGATGAGCTTGTTGAGCTCGAGCGCGTATTCCATCGGAAGTTCGCGCGCGATCGGTTCGATAAAGCCGCGGACAATCATCGCCATGGCTTCGTCTTCCGCCATCCCGCGGGACTGAAGGTAGAAAAGCTGTTCCTCGCTCACGCGCGAAACGGTTGCCTCGTGACCGAGGTGGACGTCGTCGACGCGGATGTCGATAGCGGGATACGTGTCGCTGCGGGAAATCGTGTCGACGAGAAGGGCGTCACAGCGAACGGTGTTCGCCGAGTGGTGCGCGTTCTCCCCCATTCGAACCTCACCGCGATAGCCCGCACGTCCGCCGCCACGCGCGATTGACTTCGAGATGATTGACGAGGTCGTGTTGGGAGCGAGGTGGATCATCTTCGCACCCGCGTCCTGGTGCTGTCCCGGACCAGCGAACGCGACCGAAAGAGTTTCTCCCTTGGCGTGCTCCCCCACCAAGAAGATGGACGGGTACTTCATCGTGACCTTGGACCCGATGTTTCCGTCAACCCACTCCATGGTCGCGTGCTCGTGGGCGACGGCGCGCTTGGTGACGAGGTTGTACACGTTCGTCGACCAGTTCTGAATCGTCGTGTAACGGACTCGTGCGCCCTTCTTCACCACGATTTCGACGACGGCCGAGTGCAGTGAATCCGACTTATAAATCGGGGCGGTGCAGCCCTCGATGTAGTGGATGTAGGAATCCTCGTCCGCGATGATCAGGGTTCGTTCAAACTGACCCATGTTCTCGGTGTTGATGCGGAAGTAGGCCTGCAGCGGAATTTCGACGTGAACACCCTTGGGCACGTACACGAACGAACCGCCCGACCACACCGCGGTGTTCAGCGCAGCAAACTTGTTATCTCCCGAGGGGATGATGGTGCCGAAGTATTCCTTGAAGATGTCCTCGTGCTCGCGAAGCGCGGTATCCGTGTCAAGGAAGAGCACCCCCTGCTGCTCGAGGTCTTCACGAATCTGGTGATACACGACTTCCGATTCGTACTGAGCGGCAACACCGGCGACGAGTCGCTGGCGTTCCGCCTCGGGGATGCCCAATCGCTCGTAGGTACGACGGATGTCCTCGGGCAGGTCTTCCCACGACTGCGCTTGGCGCTCGGTCGACTTGACGAAGTACTTGATGTTGTCGAAATCGATTCCCGAGAGGTCAGCACCCCAGTTGGGCATCGGCTTCTTTTCGAAAAGTGCAAGCGCCTTCAATCGACGCTCCAGCATCCAGGCCGGTTCGTTTTTGCGCTTCGAGATGTCGGTGACGACCTTCTCGTTGATGCCGCGCTTCGCGCTGGCGCCAGCGGCATCCGTGTCGTGCCAGCCGAACTCGTACTGGCCGAGGCTATCCAGTTCGGGGCGGTCAACAATCGGTTCTGCCATGATTTCCTTCCTCGTCTTCAAACACGTTCATCGTGCCGACGATCCGCGGTGGGCGCGGGGCGAACATAGACTAATTGCCTAGGCTTGCCCTCTCATTCTACGTTGTAAGGACTCTCGTGGCTTCTCTCCCGGCATCGATTCGTTCTCGCGCCGTTGTCGTGGTCACGTGGTTAAACCTCATCGCGCAGATTGGAATTGTCGGGACGGGTGGCTTGGTTCGTCTGACCGCATCGGGCTTGGGCTGTCCAACGTGGCCGAAGTGCACCGAGGATTCACTCATCTCAACGCCCGAAATGGGCATCCACGGGCTGATCGAATTCGGAAATCGTCTGCTGACGTTCGTCGTTCTCGCGGTGTGCCTCGCGCAGCTTGTCGTGCTGTGGTCACTGCGTCGATCACGGCGCATCGAGTGGCGACTCGCGGTCGGTCTTGCCGTTGGAATTCCCGTTCAGGCGTTCATCGGTGGGATTTCGGTGTGGACCCAACTGAACCCCTACGTGGTGGGATTGCACTTCGTTGTTTCCGCGATCATGGTGATGCTCGCCACTCTGTTGCTGTGCCGCGCCCTGACGGTTGAGCCCCTTCCCCGTGCGGGCCAGGTTGATGTTCTGTCGTGGGCGATTTCAGGAATGACCGCCGTGGTCTTGCTGGTGGGGGTGCTGACCACCGGTTCTGGTCCGCACGCGGGCGACGCCGATGCTCCGCGCAACGGTCTCAACTCTGAACACCTTCAACACTTTCACGCGTGGCCGGCATACATCACGACAGCGCTTGTTGTGCTCGCTGTGATCGTGTCGTCTGGCGGCGAACGCCGCGCGTGGATGCTGGTCGCGGCAGGGTTCGGCGCACAGATGGGTCTCGGCATTTGGCAGTCACGCACGGGTTTACCGATCGAACTTGTTGCCATCCACGTGGTCATGTCGATGGTCGTCGTCGCGCTCGTGACGAGGGCCGTTTACATCAGGACGATGAGCGGATCAATCGCCACCGCCACGAACAGCACCGTCAAATAGGTATTGCTCGCGTGGAAAACACGCATCGCGGACGCGTCAATCCCATCGGCCGTCTTGTTGTACAGCCGGTGCGCTTCGAGGATGAACCACGAGCCCGCGCAGACGGAGACGACGACATAAACGACACCCATATCGGCGGTGGGGATGAGTATGAGTGACGCAACAACGGTCGCCCACGCGTAAAGCACGACTTGAAGACCAACCGCGAGTCGCGGTCGCACGACGGACAACATCGGGACCGACGCTGCGGCGTACTCGTCAACGTAGCGCAGGGATAGGGGCCAGTAGTGGGCAGGGGTCCACGCGAAAACGATGAGGAATAGAATCCACGGCGCCGCGGACAATGAGCTGGTCACGGCAGACCAGCCAATGAGAACGGGAAAGCAGCCTGCGATTCCGCCCCACACGATGTTCTGCTCGGTGCGGCGCTTGAGAATTAGCGTGTAGACGACGACGTAGAAAACGATGGCGGCCAGCGACAACAACGCCGAGAGCGGGTTCGCAATGAGCCAGAGAACGGCAATCGACGCGACGCCCAACACCGTTGCGAACACGAGCGCTGCACGCGGTGTAATGTCGCCCGACACGATCGGTCGTCCCTTTGTTCGCTCCATCAATTGGTCGATGTCGCGGTCAACGAACATGTTGAAGGCGTTTGCACTGCCGGCACTCATGGCGCCTCCAACGAGAGTCCCGAGGACAAGCCACAGATTGGGGATTCCGCGCTCGGCGAGGAACATCGCGGGAGCGGTAGTGACCAAGAGTAGTTCGATCACGCGTGGCTTGGTGAGAGCGATATACGACCGCACAGTGGACCGGAAGGACACCCGGACGACTGGCGGTAGTTCGGTCGTTGCGCGGGGTGAACTCACGAGCACCATTCTACGTACCCGTCCCGAGCACCCCATTCCACTAAACTGAACGGGTACACCTCAGGCGT
>CAJAKC010000030.1 GCA_903940225.1 uncultured Microbacteriaceae bacterium | reverse complement strand
TGGCTCTTGCGAAAGGCGAGTGGGAAGTTTCGGTCGATTCCCATCACTTCACCCGTGGATCGCATCTCGGGACCGAGCACGGCGTCGACTACGCGACCGTCGACGGTTCGGAAGCGTTTGAAAGGAAGAACGGCCTCTTTCACTGCAACAGGTGCAAATCGGGGAACGTGGGTACCATCACGCTCGGGCAAGTGCCCACCGGCGATGAGCGAGTCGATTGTTTCACCGACCATGAGCAGGGACGCCGCTTTGGCGAGTTGCGTCCCCATCGCCTTGGATACAAACGGAACTGTTCGGCTTGCCCGGGGATTCGCTTCCAGCACATAGAGAACCCCGGCGGACACGGCGAACTGGACGTTGAGAAGCCCGACGACGCCGATTCCTTTCGCAATCGACTCCGTTGCTGCGGTGACGCGTTCGATGACCCCGCGCCCGAGGGTCACGGGCGGCAGCGTGCACGCGGAGTCACCGGAGTGCACACCGGCCTCCTCGATGTGTTCCATAATCCCCCCGATGTACAGGCGAGTACCGTCATACAGTGCATCGACGTCGATTTCGATTGCATCTTCGAGGAAGCGGTCGACCAAGAGTGGTGCCATCGGTCCGATGATGGCCTGGTCTGCAACTCGGAGGAAATAATCGCGAACGGCGGCGGAGTCGTAGATGATTTCCATCCCGCGACCCCCAAGGACATAGGAGGGTCGAACGAGTACGGGATACCCGATTTCCTCGGCGATGTCCACCGCCGATTCGACATCTGTTGCGGTTCCATTGCGGGGAGCAACGAGTTCGTACTGGTCAAGAATCTCGGCGAATCGACCGCGTTCTTCCGCACTGTCAATCGCGTCGGGTGAAGTTCCCAGAATCCTGACCCCGTTTTGTTCGAGACCGTGCGCAAGTCCGAGTGCCGTCTGACCGCCCAGCTGCACTACTGCACCGACGATTTCGCCGCTTGCCGCTTCTGCATCGATGACTTCGAGCACATCCTCCAGCGTGAGGGGCTCGAAATACAAGCGATCCGAAGTGTCGTAGTCGGTTGACACCGTCTCAGGATTGCAATTGATCATGATGGTTTCGTACCCGGCTGCCGAAAGCGCGAATGAGGCATGAACGCACGAATAGTCAAATTCGATTCCCTGGCCGATTCGGTTCGGTCCTGACCCGATAATGACGACCTTTTTGCGGTTGGAGGGAACCACCTCGGTCTCGAGGTCGTAGGACGAATAGTGATAGGGGGTAAGAGCGGGAAACTCCCCGGCGCAAGTGTCGACCGTCTTGAACACTGGTCGCAGGCTGTGTTCGCGCCGGAAACCTCTCACCAGTTCCTCGCTGGAGTTCCACAGAGATGCGATCTGCACGTCACTGAACCCGTGGTACTTCGCCTCGTGCAACACGTCGAAGTCGAACGGTGCGGCCGACGTTGCCGTCGCCACCTCGTTGATGAGAACTATTTGGTCGAGGAACCAGGGGTCAATCCCCGTTGCGACGAAGAGCTCACGGACCGAGGCGCCGGCGCGAAGTGCCTGCTGGACTGTCACGATTCGACCATCGGTTGGCCCGGCGGCGAGGGCCGTCAACTCCGCAGCGTCGCCGGGTTCTCCCTCCCAGTGGAATGAACTTCCCCGCTTTTCCAGGGAGCGCAGAGACTTCTGTAGCGCCGTGGTGAAGTTGCGCCCAATTGCCATCGCCTCACCAACACTCTTCATTGTTGTGGTGAGCGTGCTGTCAGCATCCGGGAATTTTTCAAACGCGAAGCGCGGTGTTTTGACGACGACATAGTCCAGCGTCGGCTCAAAGGACGCGGGTGTCACGCCCGTGATGTCATTCGAAATCTCATCGAGGCGATACCCAATCGCGAGCTTGGCCGCGATTTTTGCGATAGGGAATCCAGTCGCTTTAGAGGCGAGAGCACTCGAACGACTCACGCGGGGATTCATTTCGATGACAATCACGCGACCGTCAACGGGGTCGATAGCAAACTGAATGTTGCACCCGCCGGTATCGACGCCCACGAGACGAATGATGTTGATGCCGATGTCGCGCAGTTTCTGATATTCGCGGTCCGTCAGAGTCAACGCCGGTGCGACGGTGATGGAATCACCGGTGTGAACGCCCACGGGATCGACATTCTCGATCGAGCACACCACGACCGTATTGTCCGCCGTATCGCGCATGAGTTCGAGTTCGTATTCCTTCCAACCGAGAATTGACTCTTCGAGCAGCACCTCGCTCGTCGGACTTTCGTGCAGTCCGTTGGTCATCATGCGGCGCAACTCGTCCTCGTTGTAGGCAAACCCAGAGCCCAAACCGCCCATCGTGAAGGATGGACGTATGACGACGGGGTAGCCGGTTGTGAGGACGAACTCCAACGCTCCGTCGATCGAGTCGACGACGACAGACTTTGCGACCTCTGCACCGCTCGCAATCACCAGGTCCTTGAAAATCTGACGGTCCTCGCCGCGTTGAATCGCGTCGAATTTCGCACCGATCAATTCGACGTCGTATTTTGCAAGAATGCCCTGCTCGTGCAGCGCCATGGCGGCGTTGAGGGCTGTTTGCCCGCCGAGCGTGGGCAAAATGGCGTCGGGTTTCTCTTTCGCGATGATCGCTTCAATGACCTCGGTCGTGATGGGTTCGATGTACGTGGCATCCGCGAAATCGGGGTCCGTCATGATGGTCGCGGGATTCGAGTTGATGAGGATGACGCGAATTCCCTCCTCACGAAGGACGCGGCAGGCCTGCGTCCCCGAGTAGTCAAATTCAGCCGCTTGCCCAATCACAATCGGGCCCGAGCCGATCACGAGCACGGACGAGATGTCGGAACGCTTGGGCATCGGTTACTTCCCCTGAGCGACGAGGTCGCGGAATCGGTCGAACAGATACGTTGAGTCGTGCGGACCCGCCGCAGCCTCGGGGTGGTACTGGACCGAGAATGCCGGGATGTCGAGGGCGCGGAGCCCTTCGACACAGTCGTCATTGAGCCCAACGTGGCTGACTTCGACCCGACCGAACCCAGCCGGTGATTCGACTATTCCCTGAGTCGGGGCGTCGACGGCAAAACCGTGGTTGTGCGCCGTGATTTCAATGCGACCGGTCGCTTTATCGAGAACGGGCTGGTTGATTCCGCGGTGACCGTATTTAAGTTTGAACGTTTCGAAACCCAGTGCACGACCGAGAAGCTGATTGCCGAAACAAATCCCGAAAAACGGGATCTTCCGTTCAAGAACTCCCCGCAGAATCTCGACGTGTCGAGTTGACGCGCTCGGGTCACCCGGGCCGTTCGAATAGAAAACGCCGACCGGGTTGATGGCGAGGATATCCTCGAGACCAGCGGACTGTGGAATGACATGAACATCAAACCCACGAGCGGCGAGATGTCCCAGAGTCGCCTTTTTCACACCGAGATCGAGGACTGCAAGTGCTCCGAGTGACGCGCCGACAGCGGGAATGACGTACGAGGTGGCAACAGAAACGCTTTCCGAGAGGTTCAACCCCGCCATTTCGGGTTCTGCGACGATTTCGGAAACATACTGTTCCGTCGATCGCCCATCGAGTGGGAAGATTCCCGCACGCATGGCTCCCGACTCACGAATGATACGGGTCACCGCTCGAGTGTCGATTCCGGAGATTCCGACGATTCCTTGGTCAACGAGATCCTCGGTGAGGGAGCGCTGCGAACGGAAATTTGATGAGATTCGTGCTGGATCGCGCACGATGTAACCCTCGACCCAAATTCGGCGCGATTCCTCGTCGTCGTCGTTCATTCCCGTGTTACCGATGTGAGGCGCGGTCTGAAGAACGATCTGCCCAGCGTACGAGGGATCGGTCAGTGTCTCTTGATAACCGCTCATGCCCGTTTGGAACACGATTTCCCCGATGGTTTGCCCGGTCGCGCCATAGGCGTACCCGTCGAATCGGTGACCGTCTTCGAGGACGAGTGTTGCTTTCTGATTCATGCTGTCCGCAGTTCGTCGACGATTCGTCCGTCGATGACCGTTTCCGTCCCTCGGAAGATTGTCGACATAACGCGACCGGGAAGCTCGAGCCCGCCAAACGGTGTGTTGTGCGAACGGCCTACCAAACGGTCGACTCCCCACTCCCCCAGAAACGAGGGGTCAACGAGAGTGATGTTGGCTAAGGATCCCGTCGTCAGCGGGTGTTCATAGCCCTCGACCCGACCAATCCGTGCGGGTGTGGTGGACAGCAACCGTGCCACTCCGTCCCAGGTCACGTGGCCCGGATTGACGAGTGTCGCGTGAACTAACGACAGCGCGGATTCGAGGCCAACCATTCCAAACGCGGCATCCGCCCACGTGCAGTCTTTGGCGGATGCCGAGTGCGGCGCATGATCGGTCGCAATGACGTCGATGGTGCCATCGGCAACTCCCGCGCGGAGTGCTTCGACGTCTTCGGATGTTCGAAGGGGCGGGTTGACCTTGAACAACGGGGAATAGCCGCGAACATTCTCGTCCGATAGCAGTAGGTGATGCGGCGTCACCTCAGCGGTCACATCGATTCCGCGCCGCTTCGCCCACCGCACGACCTCCACCGCACCAGCGGTTGACACATGGCACACGTGGAGGCGTGCTCCGACTGATTCAGCGAGCAGAACATCGCGAGCAATGATGGCGTCCTCGGCGACGGCGGGCCAACCCTGCAGCCCCAACTCGGCGGAAACGCTGCCCTCGTTCATTTGTGCGCCGAGCGTGAGGCGGGGGTCTTGAGCATGCTGCGCGATAACGCCACCGAACGTCGACACGTATTCAAGGGCGCGCCGCATGAGGAGCGAGTCGCCGACACACTTACCGTCGTCAGAAAATACCGTGACCCGGGCGCGACTGTGGGCCATCGCACCGATGTCGGCCAATTGCTCGCCATCGAGATTGCGCGTCACCGCTCCGATTGGGCGGACTTCCACAAATCCCGCGGCGACTCCTTGATCGAATACCCGCTCCACCAGAGTCGCCGTATCGGCGACGGGTGATGTGTTCGCCATCGCGTGCACCGCGGTGAAGCCACCGGCAGCAGCAGCGCGCGAACCGGAGAGGATTGTTTCAGACGCCTCTCCACCGGGCTCACGCAAGTGAGTGTGCAGGTCAACCAATCCGGGGAGCGCGATCAATCCCGCCGCGTCAATCGTGCGATCAGCTTTCTCCGAGATTGCGCCAACTCCGACGATGACACCGTCAACGACGTGAATGTCGGCCGTATCCCCACCGAGGATGGATGCGCCTCGGACAACGAGTGACGTCATGATTGCACTCCCGTCAGGGTGTACAGCACGGCCATTCTCGCGGCCACACCGTTTCGGACCTGTTCGGTGACGGTCGATCGAGCGGAATCGGCAACATCACCGGCAATCTCGAGGCCACGGTTCATCGGTCCGGGGTGCATCACAATTGCCGTGTCCTTGAGTCGTGCTGACCGATCGCTTGTCATCCCCCAGAAGCGGGAATACTCCGACTCGGAGGGGAAATACCCGCTCGACATCCGCTCCTTCTGAATGCGCAGTGTCATGACGACGTCGGGGTCTCCATCGAGCGCTTCATCGAGTGTGAGTGACGTCGAAACTCCCCATTCCGTAACGTCCTTGGGCAGCAGCGTTTTCGGCGCCGCGAGAGTCACCGAAGCTCCGAGCGTGTTGAGTAGCCAGACATTCGAGCGTGCTACTCGCGAGTGCGCGATGTCGCCCACGATGACAACGTTGGCGCCGTCGAGCCCCGCGCCGCGCGCAGTGGCTCCTGAGAGGCGAGAGCGCATGGTGAAAGCATCGAGAAGCGCCTGAGTGGGGTGCTCGTGTGTGCCGTCCCCGGCGTTTATCACGTGTGCATCGGTCCACCCGGATGTTGCGACCGTCGCGGCGACACCCGAGTGTGAATGGCGGAGCACAATGTAGTCCGCACCCATCGCCTCGAGCGTCTGCAGCGTGTCTTTGAGGCTCTCGCCCTTTGAAACACTAGAGCCCTGTGCGGTCAGCGTTGAGACGTCAGCGGACAACGCAAGCGCTGCTGCCTCGAAAGAGAGCCGCGTGCGCGTTGAATCCTCGAAAAAGACATTGGCCACGGTTTTGCCACGCAGTGTTGGAAGTTTTTTCACGTCACGGCCTCGGACTTCGACCATGTCCGCCGTTGTGTCCAGTAACCCGATTGCTTCGGCGCGCGAAAGATCTCGAGTGGAAATCAGGTGCTTCACGCGATGCTCACCTCATCGGTGCCGTCTACTTCGGTCAGGCTGACGTTGACGCGCTCGTCAAGGGCCGACGGAAGGTTTTTCCCGACGAAATCTGCACGAATGGGCAATTCGCGATGCCCGCGATCGACCAGAACTGCGAACCGCACGACGTCGGGCCGCCCCAGCGCCGTGATTGCGTCGAGTGCGGCGCGGACGGTTCGTCCTGAATACAGGACGTCGTCGACCAGAATCACCGTGGTGCCGTCTATTCCCGATGCGGGAATGTCCGTCGGCGCCGTCGCGCGCGTTGACTTCTGTTGAATGTCATCGCGATACATGGTGACATCGAGCGTGCCCACGGCGACTTCCTGAGGCTCGATTCGGGCCACGATCTCGGCGAGTCGACGGGCGAGGAACACTCCGCGGGTCGGGATGCCAAGGAAAATGAGCCCGGTGCGACCGCGTTGAGACTCGACAATTTCGTGACCAATACGGGTCAGCGCCCGGTCGATGTCGGGCTTGGTGAGGACGATACGCGCCACGTCACCGCTCCTTTCCGCCTCACAGGACGCTTTTAAAGGATGTAGTTAGCTCTATGGTAGCGGACTGTTTAGGAATCTCGCGCAATCGCGCCGAGCACTCCGCCAATAAAACGCGTTGCATCGTCCGAGCCGTATTCCGTGGCGAGAGCGAGAGCCTCGGCTCGCGCGGCATCATTGGGTGTCTCGGAGTAGAGAATTTCCCAGACCCCCAGCCTCAAAATTGCGCGGTCGACGGGGAAAAGACGGTTGATGGTCCAGTCCTTGAGGTGAGAGGAAATCTCTTCGTCGATGGTGGACTGGCACTCGTCAACCCCGAGGACAATTTCGCGGGCGTAGTTGAGTTCGGTGATTGATTCGAGCTTTTCCAGCTCACGCACGTCGAACTGCCCGAGAGCCGCCGACAACGACTGCCCCCGTTGCTCGGCCGAGTACAGGATGTCGAACGCGGCTTTACGCGCCTTCCGTCGAGCCGACACTAGTCGGTGACGCGACCGAGGTAGGAGCCGTCGCGAGTATCAATCTTGACCTTCGTCCCCTGTTCGAGGAAAAGCGGGACTTGAATTTCGAGACCGGTCTCGAGTGTCGCAGGCTTCGTGCCACCGGTCGAACGGTCCCCCTGAAGTCCCGGTTCCGTGTAGGTCAATTCAAGAATGACCGACGTCGGTAGCTCAATGTAGAGCGGAACGTCGTTGTTCATGGCAATCTGGACGGCCTGATTTTCGATCATGTAGTTCTTTGCGTCGCCGACAACGGTGGCCGACACGGTGACCTGGTCGTAATCGCTCAGATCCATGAAGACATAGCTGTCGCCGTCCTGGTACAAATACTGATACTCACGGCGATCGACTGTCTCAAAATCGACCTTCGTTCCCGCGTTGAAGGTGCGGTCGACAACTTTCCCGGACATCACATTCTTCATCTTGGTCCGCACAAACGCCCCGCCCTTTCCGGGTTTGACGTGTTGGAACTCAATCACCGTCCACAACTGACCGTCAATGTTGAGCACTGAACCGTTTTTGATGTCGTTCGTCGTTGCCATGGGTGTCCCTTATGTGTTGGTCTGATTGATAAAAACTAGGCGCGGCGCTGACGCACTGCGGCGAGCGCAAGGTGGTACGAGTTGACCCCGAATCCGGCGATAACGCCGGTTGCGACACCGGAGATCACCGAAGTGTGCCGAAACTCTTCGCGAGCATGGGGGTTGGAAATGTGCACTTCGATCAGCGGCAACCCTGCGGAAGTGACGAGCGCAACCGCGTCGCGGACCGCATAGGAATAGTGGGTGAACGCTGCCGGGTTGAGCACGACCTCCGAAGAGGTATCGACGGCTTCGTGCAGCCACCCAATGAGTTCTGACTCGTCGTCCGTCTGACGCACCTCAATTGTTTCGCCCTTCGCAGCGGCCTTCGAGAGTGCCTCGGCCAGTTCTGGCCAAGTTGTCAACCCGTACACGTCAGGTTCGCGGGTTCCCAGTCGTGAAAGATTAGGCCCGTTGAGCACGAGTATGCGGGTCATGTGACCAGCCTACCCAGCGATTTCTGAGTACGCCGCGAAGAGTAGCGACTCATCCGCCACGGCGGTGACGGTCGGTCGAGCGAGGTCGTCCAGCAGGACGAATCGGAGAGCAGCGCCTCGAGCCTTTTTGTCTCGACGCATTGTCGCCAGCAGGCTTTCCCAGCGACCCCCGGGATAGGACACAGGGAGCCCGAGAAGTTCGCCGAGAATATGACGGTGTCTATCCACCGCAGCGTCTGATAAACCGCGGGTCATCCGGGAAAGTTCGGCTGCAAACACCATGCCGATAGAGATCGCAGCGCCGTGTCGCCAGCGGTAGCGCTCGGCGTGTTCGATAGCGTGACCAAGTGTGTGACCGTAATTCAAGATTTCCCGCACGCCCTGCTCGGTAAAGTCTTGCGACACCACGGTTGCTTTCACCTGGATTGCTCGCCTCAGCACCTCGAGTCCGACTTCTGTTGTCGGGTCGAGCGCCTCGGTAATGTCCTTTTCAATCAGGTCGAGAATCACCGGATCAGCGATGAATCCAGCTTTGGCAATTTCGGCGAACCCGGCACGCGCTTCGGTCTCGGGCAACTCCGCGAGAATGTCGGTGTCGACGAGGACCGCATGCGGAGCGTGGAACGAACCAACGAGGTTCTTCCCCTCCGCCGTGTTGATTCCCGTCTTGCCACCGACGGACGCGTCAACGGCACCCAGCACTGTGGTTGGAATGGTGATGAACCGGACGCCGCGCAACCACGTTGCAGCGACGAACCCCGCCAGGTCGGTTGCAGCGCCTCCACCCAATCCGACAACCGCATCCGACCGGGTGAAATCTGACTGCCCCAGAATCCCCCAGCAAAATGCTGCGACCTCGACACGTTTTGCGTCCTCACCATCGGGGATCTCGGCAAGCAACACATTCACGGTCCCTGCGAGCAGCTCGCGAATCTCGGCGGCTCGACCGGCCATCACGGGCTGATGGATGAGCAGCGCTTGCGCGGCACCGCCGAGGTACTCGCCGACGCGTAACGAAGCGCCACTCGCGACCTGAACGTCATAGCCGTTGTCACCGGTTACCGAAACAGTTGTCATGCGATGACCCGCAACATTTCGGCCAGGCGTTCAGCATGCTGGTCCATCGGTCCCGTGGATGTGTCAATCGTCACGGTTGCGAGTTCCTCGTAGGTAGTTTGTCGTCGAGCCACAAGGTTCTTCCACGAGTCGAGACCGTTGAGCAGCGGCCTCTTGTTGTTGTCAAGACGTTCCGCCACCGCCTCTGCCGAAACGGTTACCAGTACGACCGTCAACCCGGCGAGATCCTTTTGTGTTTGCTCATTCTCAATGGCGCCACCACCGAGGGAAATGACACCCTCCTCGGAGAGTGCTCGTGCGACTTCGATTCGCTCCCAGTCGCGAAACTGCGCTTCACCGTGGTGCTCGAAGATGTCCGGAATCGAGCCGTGTTTCTCGACGATGCGCGCGTCAACATCAATGAACGGCAGGCCGAGCATCCTGGCCGTCGCTTTACCGATACGTGTTTTGCCCGCAGCCGGCGGTCCGATGAGGACCGCGGTAGGAGTCACGGCATATCCCTGGTCGTTCGCTGATTTGCGGGAATGGCGTTGAGATACCCCTCGAGGTTACGACGGGTTTCCGCGAGGGAGTCTCCCCCGAACTTATCCATAACCGCCTCCGCGATAACAAGCAAGACCATTGCCTCTGCAACGACACCGGCTGCGGGAACGGCACACACGTCGGAGCGTTGATGATGTGCTTCAGCGGCCTCTCCCGTACTCGTGTCGATTGTTCGCAGTGCACGCGGGACGGTGGCGATCGGTTTCATTCCAGCACGTACTCGCAAAACCTGTCCAGTGGACATTCCACCCTCGATGCCGCCTGCGCGGCCCGTGAGGCGTTCGATTTCCTCGCCGCGAACCATTTCGTCGTGAGCCTCGCTGCCGGGACGGCGGGTTGTCTCAAAACCGTCACCGAATTCGACGCCCTTGATGGCCTGAATGCCCATAATCGCCGCCGCAAGGCGAGAATCGAGTCGACGGTCCCAGTGGACGTAGGAACCAAGACCCGGCGGGAGTCCGTAAACGAGAACCTCGACGATTCCCCCGAGTGTGTCACCGTCTTTGTGCGCCGCGTCGACCCTGTCGACCATTCGAGCGGAGGTGACCGTATCGAAGCAGCGGAGCGGATCGGCGTCCACCGCGGTAATGTCACGCGGGCGCGGAAGCGCAGTGCCGGCAGGGACGACCACCTCTCCGATGGACACCGTGTGAGTGACGGCCTCAATGCCCAACTCCGCGAGGAACCCGCGCACGACGGCTCCGAGAGCCACGCGCGTCGCCGTTTCGCGCGCGGAAGCTCGCTCCAAGACGGGTCGAGCGTCGTCGAATCCGTACTTCTGCATACCGACGAGGTCAGCGTGGCCGGGACGAGGGCGGGTCAGCGCAGCTCCGCGACCTGTCTCGGCGAGGTCGCCGTCTACGGGTTCGGGATTCATCACGTCAACCCACTTGGGCCATTCCGTGTTGCCGATCCTCAGCGCAACGGGGCCACCCATCGTCAGACCGTGGCGAACACCGCCGGAAATGTGGACGTCGTCCGCTTCAAATTTCATGCGCGCACCGCGGCCGTACCCGAGTCGACGGCGGGCAAGGTCTTCACCGATGGCCTTTACCGACACCGGAACGCCGGCCGGTAAGCCCTCGATAATTCCGACGAGCTCCGGACCGTGTGATTCCCCCGCGGTCAACCAACGCATAGAACCTATTGTTCCAGACGAGAGTCCGATTACAGACCAACCGATGAGCGCATGGCGGTCACGACGACCGACTCACGGGGCAGTTCGTCATCGATGCCGTCTCCGTAGAAAAGTCGCGCCTGCAATACCGCTTGCCACAGCAACATAAGGAGCCCACTGGAGACCGGTAAACCACGAGCACTCCACTCACGTGCGAGCGTGCTCGGCCAGGGGTTGTACGCGACGTCAAAAAGGGCTTCGGAGTCGAGGGCCTCAACGGTAGAAGCATCGAGTTCGGCGGATGCGGGCAGCGTGTTCACGAGAATGTCCGATCGAACGTAGTCTGCTCCCAGCTCGCCCACACGGCAGTTCATTCCCAGCCGAGTCGCCAGTTGTTCGATTCTCATTGTCTTCTGTGTGTTCCGAACGAGAATGGTGACGTCGCGTACCTCCAGATTTCGCAGTGCCACCAGAACCGACGCGGCGGTCGCTCCGCCACCGAGAACCGTTGCCGTATCGAAACGCGCTCCCAGGGACTGGGTGATGGCTGTTTGCGCTCCCCACACGTCCGTGTTGAACCCGTGCCACCCGTCGACACGTCGGACGATTGTGTTCACCGCACCGGTGAGGCTGGACGTCTCGCATTCGCTCACCAGCAGCGGACGAGCGACGTGCTTGAGCGGCCTAGTGAGAGAGAATCCGAGCGCGTCTTCGTCTTGCGCGGCGAGAAAGCGTGGAAACTCCGGTGCAGTGACTTCGTGGGCTACGTAATCAGCGTCGATTCCCAGCACAGAAATAGCGGCGCGGTGTAACAGTGGAGATTTGGAATGAGCGATGGGGCTGCCCAGCACGGCGAAGTGGCTAACCACAGTAGGCGGCATTCTCCTTAGACGCAGCGCACCATGCCTTGAGCTTCCTCACGCCGGCCGAGTGCTCGGCCGCGGTGACCGAGAACTGTGTCTCTCCAGTCTTGAGGTTGATCGGCACGAAGAAGAACCACGGTCCCGCCGGTGGGTTGACGGCCGCCTCCAACGCCACTTGACCCGGGGCGCCAATCGGTCCGACGGGCAAACCGTCGTGGACGTAGGTGTTGTAGGGGTTGTCGGCGTCCGCGCGCTCAGCATCGGTTGTCCACACCGAATCGAAGTTCCCCGTTCCGTAGGTCACGGTCGCATCGGATTGCAACTTCCAACCCTTGTCGAGACGGTTGTAAAACACCCGGGCGACCTTCGCAAAATCGTCGAGATTGCTTCCCGCTTCCCGCTGAACAATCGACGCCATCGTCAGAATGGCGTGCTTATTGGCGGCAGTAATGCCGAGGTCGAAAAGGTGCGCGTCCATTGTGGACACCATTTTCGCAACGATTTCGTGTGCTGTGCTTCCGTACTCGAAATCGTATGTCGCGGGAAACAGATAACCCTCGAGCGTATCCACCCCCTCAGGTAAGCGGAATGATGCCGCGTCATGAATTACAGCATCAAAATCGGCAAGCGGTACGCCCGTCCCATCGGCCAGTCTGGCGATGACGTCCGTGATGATGAGCCCCTCGGGAATGGTCACTTTCCAGACCTTGCGGTTCTTTTCATCGGAAATGATTTTCAGCGCGGCGGCGGCGCTCATGCCGGTATTCAGCTCGTAGGTCCCAGGAGTGAAGACGATAGAGGAGTCGTTCAGCAGTATTTCATAGACAGCTTCAAACGATTTGGTGACCCCCGATTTGACCAACTTGCTGGCAATCGCGTCGCCGTAATCGCCATCTTTGATTGTGACAAAAATCGTGGGGGTGGTCCCTTGTCCCACGAAGTCAGCTGGTCCGATTCCCAGCACGTTACGGATGCGCGTCTCGAACATCGTCCAACCGAGGTAGCCGCCGCCACCGATAAGCAACAGCGAACCGATAACGATACTGGCAATGAATCCAGCTCCCCTTTTCCCTCGGCGTTGGCGCCGGTCACGACGTGATTCAGTCACAGTTCCTCCAGTGTTTCGCCCAGCATAGTCCCGCCACGTTCTGCATCCAGTGCGGCTTGAAGAAGTATCGTCGCGGCAACCTGATCAATCACGGGACGGCTTGACCGAACCGTGTGTGACGCGCTGTGCAAAGCGGATTGCGCACCGACGGTAGTCAATCGCTCGTCCACGAGCCGTGCAGCAATACCGGAGCGCGTCACGAGATCGTGCGCAAACGCGCGCGCATCGTCGGTCGATGGCGTCTCTCCCCCGTCCATCGACAGGGGAAGACCCACCACCCATTCAAGAACTTGTGATTCGGTGCTGAGCGTCACCAGTGACTCGAGCGCTACATCTCTAGCCAGTGTTTCGCTGGGGACAGCCATCAAACCTTCCGCATCGCTGCGCGCGATGCCAACGCGAGCTTTGCCCACGTCAATCCCGATACGCACACCAATCCGCACGATTAGCTCGCAAGTTCCTTCGTGATCGCCGACAACGCGGCATCGATTTTGTCTGCCGACGGACCGCCGCCCTGTGCCATGTCATCACGACCGCCGCCGCCGCCGCCCAAGATTCCGGCCGCTGTTTTTGCCAAGCTGCCGGCCTTGGCTCCAGCGGTTCGAGCCGCGTCGTTTGTCGCTGCAACGACTGCCGCCTTGCCGTCGACTACCGCACCGACGACAACCACAGCGGCATCCGATCCGAGTCGGTCACGCACATCCGTCACGAGTTGTCGGAGTCCGTCAATCGAATCGAGCTTTCCGACGTTCACAATCACGGTGTTCAGTTTGCCGACCGGGCTTGACTGAGAAACAAGAGCGGGGACGCGTTCGGCGAGAGCCGCAGACGCGACCTTTGCCATCGCGCGCTCGGCGTTCTTCAGTTGCTCAAGAAGCTCACCAATTCGCTGTGGCAGAGTCTCTTTGGGTGTCTTGAGTGTCGCGGTGAGTTCGGCAACTAAAGCCCTCTCCGCTGCGAACTCTCGAAACGCCGTCGTACCGACGAGAGCCTCGACGCGTCGGTTCGACGAGCCGATTGACGTTTCTCCGATGAGGTTGATGAGACCGATTTCACTCGAGCGCGACACGTGTGTTCCGGCGCACAGCTCGCGCGACCACGGGCCGCCGATGTCGACGACGCGCACCGTGTCGCCGTACTTCTCTCCGAAGAGCGCCATGGCACCCTCTTTTTTTGCGTCGTCGAGCGACATCACACGAGTAGAAACCTCAAGGTTGTCGGTGATCGCGTTGTTGGCGATCTGCTCGATTTCCGTGCGCGTCGCGGTCGAGAGACCCGAGTTCCACGCGAAGTCGAACCTCATGTATCCAGCCTTGTTGTAGGAACCGGCCTGGTGGGCGTCCTGGCCCAGCGTCTGGCGCAGAGCCGCGTGTACGAGGTGGGTCGCCGAATGTGCCTGAGCTGCTTGTTGGCGATATGCGCGATCGACAAGTGTCGTCACAGCATCGTCGACGCCGACCTCACCGTCGCTGATTCGGACGGTGTGAGCCGTGAGGCCCTTGATGGGCCTCTGGACATCGAGCACCTCTGCCGTGAAGTTGGCTCCCACAATCGAGCCCTCATCGGCGTCCTGTCCGCCACTCTCGGCATAGAGACTGGTTTCGCGGACAATCAACTCAACCGTGTCGCCGACTTTCGCGGACGACACCGATACGCCGTCCTTGATGATGCCGATCACGGTGGTTTCGGTTGTGAAGTCGTCATACCCGGTGAACACAGTTTCGCCGGCGGTGCGGAATTCGCCGTACACGCTGACATCGGCCAAATTGCCGCGCTTAGTTTTTGCGTCGGCTTTTGCCCGTGAACGTTGCGCATTCATCAATGAGTCGAACGTGTCTCGGTCTACCGCGACTCCCGCCTCTTCCGCCATTTCCATCGTGAGATCGATGGGGAAGCCGTACGTGTCGTGCAGAAGGAACGCGGTGTCTCCGCCGAGCGGTGCTTTCGCGGCCTTTTGTTCGGAAACCGCGAGGTCCAGGATCTGAGTTCCGGACACAAGAGTCCGAAGGAAGGTCTCTTCTTCCCCCAGCGCAGTGCGGGAAATTCTGTCGTAGTGGGTTTCTACGTCGGGGTACGCACCCTTCATGGCATCCCGTGATGCACCGAACAATTCTGTGAAGGTGGGTGCGTCCACGCCCAGGAGCCTCATGGAACGGACGGATCGGCGGAGCAAACGCCGCAAAATGTATCCGCGGCCCTCGTTGGAGGGGGTAACTCCGTCCGACATCAACATGAGCGATGACCGAATGTGATCGGCAATGACGCGCATTCGCACGTCGTCCTCGTGATTTTTACCGTAAACGCGACCCGACAATTGTGCTGCCATGTCCAGAACGGGCCGGACCTGGTCGATCTCGTACATGTTGTCGACACCCTGCTTGATGAACGCGACGCGCTCCATGCCCATGCCCGTGTCGATGTTTTTTTGCGGCAATTCGCCGTCGATTGTGAATTCGGTTTTCGAGGTCACGTTTGAAATGAGGTACTGCATGAACACGAGGTTCCAAATCTCCAAGTAACGCGTGTCGTCGACCGCAGGTCCGCCATCCGGACCATATTGCGGTCCGCGGTCGAAGTAGATTTCGGAGCACGGACCTGCCGGTCCCGCTTGACCCGTCGACCAGAAATTGTCGGTTTTACCGAATCGTTGGATGCGATCTTCGGGGATTCCCGCGATCTTCTTCCAGAGGTCAATCGCCTCGTCGTCTTCTTCATAAACCGTGACCCAAAGGTCCTTCTCGTCGAACCCGAGTCCGCCGTCGCTCTCGGGGGTGGTGAGCAGTGCCCACGCGTACCCGATTGCGCCCTCTTTGAAGTAGTCACCGAACGAGAAGTTGCCGTTCATCTGGAAGAACGTGCCGTGGCGCGTGGTCTTCCCCACCTCTTCGATGTCGAGGGTCCTGATGCACTTTTGGACGCTGGTTGCTCGCTTGTACGGTGCCGGAATTACACCGGTGAGATAGGGAATGAAGGGCACCATTCCCGCAACGGTGAACAACAGGGTCGGGTCGTCCGAAACCAGCGACGCGGAAGGGACCACGGTGTGTCCCTGACCTTCGAAAAAGTTCAGCCAACGGCGTTGAATCTCAGCGGTTTCCATGGGACTGACCTACTTGACCGTGGGTTTTGGGCGTTCCGCGTATCCGTCTTTAACGGCTTCGGCGAATTCTCGCGCACAGGCATCGAGTTCGGCGAGGAGTGCGCGGCCGCGAGGATCCTGTGACATGACGTGACCGAGGGCGAGTCCGCCGACGATACCCGTCACTAGCCAGAACAGTGCTTTCATCGTGGACTCCTTCGCTGGGGAAAGTTTACGGGAAACAGAAAAGGGGTGGGCACTGAGCCCACCCCTTCTCGGATGGGCTTAGCGGGCGGCGTAGTACTCGACGACGAGCTGTACATCGCACTGCACGGGTACCTCGGCGCGCAACGGCCGACGAACCAGGCGCGACTGAAGCTTCTCGAGAGAAACCTCAAGGTAACTGGGGACCGGAGGCAGAACATCGCGGTGAACACCGATCGCGGAGTCCTGGAAGAGCGGCGTCGCTTCCGAGCGTTCCTTGACGTGAATCATCTGTCCCGGCTTGACGCGGAAAGACGGACGGTCGACGAGTTGGCCGTCAACGAGAATGTGACGGTGCACGACCATCTGACGAGCCTGCGCCGAGGTGCGCGCGAAGCCCGAACGCAGAACGAGAGCATCGAGGCGCATTTCGAGCAGTTCGACGAGGTTCTCGCCGGTCAGTCCCTGAGTACGACGAGCTTCGTTGAAGGTGTTGCGCATTTGCTTCTCGCGAATCCCGTACTGGGCGCGAAGGCGCTGCTTCTCGCGCAGACGAGTGGCAAAGTCACCATCTGATTTACGCTTTGTGCGGCCGTGCTGGCCGGGCGGGAAGGACGATTCGCCCATCAGGCGAGCGGCCTTGGGGGTCAGGGCGATCCCGAGTGCACGCGAAAGGCGAACCTTCGCGCGAGTGCGGTTCTTGTCGGACATAGTTTCCTTTTCGTGGATGAAACACAGTGGAACTCCTCACGAGGAGGAGGAAATTGAGGGCCTCGACGTCGGCTAATGACATCGACTCTGTTGGTAGCGACGCAGCCGCACGTCCACCACTCACAGCGGTTTTTCCACTCTAACAGCAAACCGACGCTGACGCCATTCACTGCCCGCGCAGAATGGCACGAATTCGCGCGAGCCTCTCGGCCAGTTCCTTTTCACGTCCGTAGCCCGTTGGTGAGTAGTAAACGGGCGCTGCACCATCCCGATAGGACTGGTGCGCAACTCCCCCCGGTACGCCGTGAGGGTAGACGTAACCGCTGCCGTGTCCCAACTTTTTTGCCCCCGAATAGTGCGAATCTCGCAGGTGTTTCGGGACGGGCTCAAAATTTCCGTCCCGGATGTCTCCGAGTGCCGAGTCGATTGCGACGATCGCCGAATTTGATTTCGGAGCAAGCGCTAGGTGAATCGTTGCCTCGGCTAACGGAATCCGCCCCTCGGGCATGCCGATGAACTGCATCGCGTCAGCTGCCGCAACCGCGATGGTCAAACTGGATGGGTCAGCTACCCCGATGTCTTCTGAGGCAAGGATGATGAGCCGGCGCGCGATGAAGCGCGGGTCCTCTCCGGCCTCGATCATTCGAGCGAGATAGTGAATCGACGCGTCGACGTCACTGCCCCGCACAGACTTGATGAACGCGGAAATCACGTCGTAGTGTTCGTCCCCGGCACGGTCGTAGCGAAGCAGGGCGCGATCGCTCGCGGCGGATACAACGTCCGGTGTGATTGTGCCAGCACCACCCACAGAGTCCGCCGACGCCTCCAAGATGGTGAGTGCGCGACGCGCGTCACCGGCTGCCAAGCGCACAATCACGTCCCGAGCGTCGTCAGCGAGCGAGACCGCCCCGGCTAAGCCGTGCGGGGCACTCACCGCGCGATTGAGCAGGTTGCCGGTGTCGTCATCGGTCAACGGTTGCAGTGTGAGCAGGAGTGAGCGACTGAGCAAGGGAGTGATGATGCTGAATGACGGGTTTTCTGTCGTTGCGGCGACCAGCGTGACCCAACCATTCTCGACTCCGGGCAAAAGCGCGTCTTGCTGCGCTTTAGTAAACCGATGGATTTCATCGAGGAACAAGAGAGTTGGCCGACCGCCTTCACTCACTCGCGCGAGCGCGACCTCCATGACGGTGCGCACATCCTTGACGCCCGCGGTAACGGCGGACAACTCGACAAAATGGCGTTCCGACGACTGCGAAATCGCGTGTGCGAGGGTGGTTTTACCGGTACCGGGAGGGCCCCACAGTATGAGGGAGACGCCGGTGGACCCGTTGGCTTCGGCGAGGCGCCGGAGCGGTGACCCAGCCCCGAGCAAGTGGCCCTGTCCGACGACCTCATCGAGCGAGCGAGGACGCATCCGCACCGCAAGGGGTGCGGGGCCTCGCAGCATCGACTCCGTCACTCGTCCAGACTACGACCCGACAGCGCGACGGAAACAACCGGTGGCTAGCGACAGAGTGTTTCACCTGTGTACTCTTGACGGGTGGCTACTTCTACTAAATCATTCGGACGTGTCGATGCGGACGGAACCGTCTGGGTTAAGGACGGGGACTGGCGTTCCGTTGGGCAGGTTGTCGGCGCGGAACCCGCTGACGCGCTCGCGTTCTACGAGTCCCGATTTATCGACCTCGAAGCAAAAGTGTCACTTCTCGAGACGAGGGCAAAAAACAGTGCCTCCGCGAAGGATTTACTCACCGCGGTGCAGGTGCTCGTTGTCGACCTCACGGACGCTCACGCGGTAGGAGATCTCGAGTCGCTGCGACTTCGAGTCGGTGTCGTTGCCGAAACTCTCGGCGACCTGAAAAAGGCACAGGACGAAGCATCCAAGGTTTTGGCCGAGGAGTCATTGGCGAAGCGAACGGTTCTCGTCGAACGTGCGGAAGCAATTGCGGCGCAACCAGCCGAGAAGACGCACTGGCGAAATTCACAGAAAGAAATGCTGGAACTGTTTGGGCAGTGGCAAGAGGAACAGAAACTGCCCCACCGAGTTCCCAAGAAGGCTGCTGACGAACTGTGGGCTCGTTTCCGCGCTGCCCGCCAAACCTTCGATAAAGCGCAGCGCGCATATTTCAATAGCAAGCACGCCGTCGATAAGGAAGCCAAGTCGGTAAAGACCGAGTTGTGCGAGAAGGCGGAAGCGCTCGCGGAACAAGGCGCGGCCGGAATACCCGCCTATCGGGCTCTCCTTGAGCAATGGAAGAAGGCTCCGCGAGCCGCGCGAACACTGGACAACCAGATGTGGGATCGCTTCAAGGCAGCAGGAGACGCTCTCTACAACGCCGGGGCGGCGGAGTGGGAGACACACAAAGCGGCAAAACTCGCGCTCGTCGCGAAGTACGCACACCTTCTCACCGAGTCAGAAGTTGGCCCCGCCAAAAAGGGACTCCGAGAGCTCCACGCAGAGTGGGAAACAATCGGGCACGTTGCTAAGGCAGACGAGCGCGCCGTGAACGGCAAGCTCGCCGAGATTGAAAAGCACGTCCGCGGCATCGAAGCTGAACACCTTGACCGCACCAACCCGGCGAAGGTTGGTCGCCGCGAAGGTTTCGCCGCGCAAGTGGAGACGGCAATCGAAGCACTCGAAGCGGAGCTTGCCCAAACGAGCGACGGTTCGAAGACATCGTCCATTCAGGCGGAAATCGCCGCTAAGCGCGAATGGCTCTCGGCTCTCAGCTAACCAGAATTGACGCGATAGACGTCGTACACCGCTTCAATCCGACGCACTGCTTGTAGCAGCCGGTCGAGATGCGACGCATCCGACATCTCAAACACGTATCGGGACGTCGCGAGCCGCTGTGCGTCGGTATTGACGGTCGCCGACAGGATGTTGACGTGGTGCTCGCTGAGGACTCGAGTGATGTCGGACAGCAGCCCCGAGCGGTCCAAAGCTTCGACCTGAATGTGCACGCGGAACACCGATTTACCGATCGTGTTCCACTCCACTTCGATCATCCGCTCCAGTTCACCATCGAACCCCTTGACGTTGGGGCAATCTCCGCGGTGGACGCTAACTCCGTTTCCGCGCGTGACGAAACCAACGATGGGGTCGCCGGGAACCGGGGTGCAACACTTCGCCAACTTGACGAGGATGTCGGGAGCGCCGCGAACGAGAACCCCCGAATCGTTCGAGGAACTCGACGACGGCTTCTTGATCGGGACCGTGAACACATCATCGTCCGCGGCGCTCTCGTCCATTAGCGCAATGAACTTCTCGAGCACGGATTGGGTGGACACGTGCCCCTCACCGAGGGCCGCGTAGAGGTCGTCAACCGAGTCGTATCGCAGCATGTGCGCCACCTCGGACAGGTTTTGCGCCGACAAGACTCGGTGGAGCGGAAGATTTTTCTTCCGCACGACTTTCGCCAACGCCTCGCGGCCGCTTTCGATGGCCTCATCGCGACGTTCCTTGGTAAACCAGCCGCGAATCTTGGAACGGGCTCTCTGGCTGGTCACGAAATTCAGCCAGTCTTTGCTGGGACCGGCGTCGGCGTTCTTGCTCGTGAGCACCTCGACGGTGTCGCCAGAGCCGAGAACCGTATCCAGTGGCACGAGTCGATCATTGACTTTCGCGCCCATGACCCTCTGACCAATTTCGGTGTGGACCGCGTAGGCAAAGTCAACCGGCGTCGCGCCGCTCGGCAGTCCAATCACCCGGCCCTTGGGAGTGAAGACATAGACCTCTTTGGCGCCAATTTCGTAGCGAAGCGTGTCGAGGAACTCCGAAGGGTCTTCGGTTTCAGCTTCCCAGTCGGTGATGTGTGAGAGCCACGCCATGTTCTCGTCGACCGGCAAGTCTTCTGGTGTTCGAGCGCCCAACGCCTGGCGTTCCTTGTACTTCCAGTGAGCGGCGACTCCGTATTCGGCGCGGCGATGCATCTCTTCCGTTCGTATCTGAATCTCAACGGCCTTGCCGTCGGGGCCAAACACCGTCGTGTGGAGGCTTTGATACAGGTTGAACTTCGGGGTGGCAATGTAATCCTTAAAACGCCCCGGGATCGGATTCCACCGTGCGTGAATGGCGCCGAGAGCGGCATAGCAATCGCGAATCGACGAGACGAGCACGCGGATCCCGGTCAGGTCATAGATGTCCTGGAATTCTCGCGACTGCCGAATCATCTTTTGGTAAATGGAATAGTGCTGTTTGTGGCGCCCCATCACCTGCCCTTTGACCTTCGCACCGCGCAAATCACTTCCGATTTGATCGATGATGTTCTGGACAAACAGGTCGCTCTCGGGGGTGCGCTCTTTGACGAGCGTGTCAATCTCGGCGTACAGCTTGGGGTGCAGCACGGCGAAAGAAAGGTCTTCGAGTTCCCACTTGATTGTCTGGATGCCCAGTCGATGAGCCAGCGGTGCGTAAATCTCCAACGTTTCGCGTGCTTTTCGTTCGGCGGAGCCGGTATCGACGAATCCCCACGTGCGCGCGTTGTGCAATCGGTCAGCCAATTTGATGAGGATGACCCTGATGTCTTTAGACATCGCCACCACCATCTTGCGCACGGTTTCTGCCTGCGCGTCCTCGCCATACTTCAGCCGATCGAGCTTGGTAACCCCATCGACGAGGAGAGCGATTTCCTCACCGAAATCGACTCGCACCCGGTCCAACGAGTAGTCGGTGTCCTCGACCGTATCGTGAAGCAGCGCGGCCGCTATTGTCTTTGCCCCGATGCCTAAGTCGGCCAGTATCTCGGCCACTGCCAGAGGGTGGGTTATGTAGGGCTCCCCCGACTTCCGCAACTGACCCTCGTGCGCGCGTTTCGCCGTGAGGTAGGCCTTATCGACGAGCGCCACATCAGCGCGGGCATTGTTCTGGCGAATCTTCCGTTTGATTCGTTCGAGCACTCCCCCGGTTTCGGATCGCACAAACAGTCGAGGAGTCAGTGCACGACGGATAATCGACCCTGTCGAACCCGTGTCGGTCATGACGCCTCCTGAAAACAGTTTAGGCGTGGCGCGATTATCGAACGGCTCCCGCGGAATTTCGGACGATCTCGGTGCGCTGCGCGCGACCCTGCTTACGGTCTTCCGTTTCCCCCTCGCGCAATTGCGCATAAAGCGGGGCGGCGATGAACATCGTCGAATACGCTCCCGAGAGAATTCCCACAAACAGGGATAGCGCAATATCCCGCAGCGTTCCCGCTCCCAAGAGCATCGAACCGATGAACAGAATCGCGCCAACCGGCAGAATCGCGACGATACTCGTGTTTATCGAACGCACCAGCGTCTGATTAACCGCGAGATTCACCGATTCCGCAAACGTACGCTTGGATTCATCGTAGGCAATCGCCGTATTTTCACGAACCTTGTCGAACACCACGACGGTGTCGTACAGCGAATAACCAAGAATCGTCAGCAGTCCGATCACGGCCGCCGGTGTTACCTCTAGGCCGAACGCTCCATAGACAGCAGCGGTCAGGACAAGGTCGTGCAACATGGCGACAATAGCGGCGACGGACATTTTCCACGTGCGGAAGTACAGAGCCATAACAACACTCACGAGTACAACAAATATCGCCAGTGCGCGCAGTGCCTGACTCGTGATGTCACTACCCCATGACGCGCCAATGAAACTAGAAGTGACGCTATTGATGTCAACGGAATAGGCGGTGGCGAGTGACGCCCGGAGCGCGTCATTTTCCTCGGTGGTGAGTTGATCGGTTTGCACCCGAACACTCGACCCGCCGACAATCGTTACTCGCGTTTGAGCGTCTGCGCCGATGTCGCTGGTCACCGTGTCGACGGCGATGGAGGTATCAACCTGGGCCGGATTGGAAATCTGAAACTCGGAGCCGCCGCGGAACTCAATCCCAAAACTAAATCCGCCGCGCAGAGCCGCCGCACCGATTGCGAGTGAAATGCCGACAATCGAGATGATGTACCAGAGTGTGCGGCGACCAATGAAATTAATACTTGTTTCGCCCGTGTACAGCCGGTTACCGAATTGTGTAATGGAACTCACGAGTCACCTCCATTTTCGGCCGCTCGACGTTCGGCAATCGTTTGGCGTTTGCGCACTTCCTTCGATACCTTGCCTCGAGCCGCGCCGGTAATTGCCTCGTTCACGACAAACTGCGCGCGACCGCGGTAGACCGCACCGAGGGACTTGGGGTTGAGCCCCGACAAGGGGTGACCCGACGCGAAGAACCTTGTGCGCGCCAGTAGTTGCAGCAGCGGGTGCGTGAACAGGATTACGACGAGGAGGTCGACGACGGTGGTGACCCCGAGAGTAAACGCGAAGCCTCGGACATTTCCGACCGCGAGGACGAACAACACGACGGCGGCGAGCAGGTTCACGGCATCGGAAACCACGATCGTCCGGAATGCGCGCCCCCATCCCGCTTCCACGGCAGAGCCCAGCGCACGCCCCTCTCGTAGCTCATCGCGGACTCGCTCGAAGTACACGATGAACGAGTCGGCAGTGATTCCGATTGCGACGATGAGTCCAGCCACGCCCGCCAACGAGAGGCGATAACCGTTCGCAGCGGACAAATAGGTTATGACGAGGTACGTAAGCCCAAAAGCGATGACGAGCGATGAGATGGTCACGAACGCGAGGGCGCGGTACTGAATCAGCGAATAGATGATCACCAGAAGGAGACCGATTGCGCCGGCAATTAATCCAGATTGCAGTTGCGCGACACCCAGTGTTGGGGTCACAGTTTCGGAGGATTGAACTTCGAAGCCAATGGGGAGTGCGCCAAACTTCAGTTGGTCAGCGAGTGTCTTCGACGACAATTCGGTGAACGAACCAGAAATAACCGGTTTTCCGTCGGCGATCGCGGCGAGGGTGCGCGGAGCACTAATCACTCGACCATCGAGCACGATGGCAAATTGGTTGCGGACTCCTGTGAGGACCGTGAGACGTTTTGTGACCGTGGAAAACGCAGTCGTTCCTTCGGCATTGAACGTGAGGTAAACGCCCCACTCGTTGGTTTGAACGCCGTTCGATCCCGCGAGATAGTTTCCCTGAGCGTCCGAAATCATCGAACCGTCGACCTCGACGGGTCCCAAAACGTATTTGAACAGGCCGTCGTCGCTGCAGATAACGAGCGGGAGCGCCGGGTCCGCGACGTTTGCCCCGGCCGCGTCGAGCTCGTCACAGGTTGCCGTGAGGTACGTGTTGTACAGCGCGGAACCGATCCAGTTCGTGTCGCTGCCGTCGGTCGGATCCGCAGTCGGTTCCGGGAACGGTGGCGGTGTCGGCGCGGGGGTCTCCGTAGTTCCGCCGTTAGTCCCACCGACGGCCTCGAGAGACACCACTGCGTCGGTCAGAAGTACTGCACGAAACTCAAGTTTTGCTGATGACCGAATCCTGTCCAGGGTCGCCTGATCGGGCGTTCCCGGGATGGACACGACGATGTTCGTGCCTCCCTGCGTGGACACTTCCGACTCGCTGACGCCTGCCGAGTCAACTCGTTGGCGAATAATCCCCACGGCTTGAGCGAGCTGCTCTTCGGTGAGCTGCGTGCCTTCCTGGATTTGTGGGGCGAGAATAATCTCGGTTCCACCCTCAAGGTCGAGCGCCAACTTCGGAACCCACGACTGCTTATCCCAAATGACACCGGAGCCGATCAGTGCGGCGAGAGCGGCGCAGATGAGCAGAAGCCACGTCAACGCACGAATGGCGCGACGAGAAGTGCTTTGTGTGGACACGAGTAAGTGACTCCCGAGAGGCTATTTGGCGGTTGACTTTGCGGCGGTCTTCGCCTTGGTGGTCGACGCGGCTTTTGTCACAGCGGGCTTCTCGACGATCGTCGAGACAGACTGGCGGTGCATGCGCAGAACCGTTCCCGGAGTTGTTTCGATGACGATTTCATTTTCCTCGTCATTGACCGAAACCACGGTGCCGAAAATCCCTGCGGTGGTCATGACCTGGACACCCTTGACAACGCTGTTGGCGAGAGTCTCACGAGCCTGCTTTTGCTTGCGTGAATTGCGAATCATGAAGACGACCATGACGATGACGATGGCGTACATTCCAAGGGAAAGCGGATCCATTGCGGGACCTTTCAGATTAGGGAGACAACTCTCCCATCATAGACCGCTGTGTTTGGTTCTCCCGAGCATTGTGTACGCCAGAGCAGTGGCGGTTCTCCCTCGCTGAGTTCGTGCCACAAGGCCGACGCGCACGAGATACGGTTCAACGACCGACTCAACCGTGTCCTTCTCTTCTCCCACCGCGGACGACAGTGTCGAGACACCGACGGGTCCCCCGCCGAAGGTGTCAATCAGGGATTCCAAAACGGCGCGGTCGAGCCGATCGAGACCGTGTTCATCGATGTCAAACACACGCAGCGCCTCGCGGACCGCCTTTTCCGTTCCGTCGGCCGCGTTCACCACCAGGTAGTCACGCACTCGCCGCAAAAGCCGATTGGCGATTCGAGGCGTGCCGCGTGACCTCTTGCTGAGTTCCGTGATTCCGGCGGCATCCAGCTCGATTCCGAGAAGGGTCGCGCTCCGCCTGATGATCCGTGCGATTTCTTCCGGTTCGTAGTACTCGAGGTGAGCGGTGAAACCAAAACGGTCGCGAAGTGGAGCCGGGAGCATGCCCGATCGCGTGGTGGCCCCGACCAGAGTAAACGGCGCGATATCGAGAGGGACAGTTGTTGCACCAGGCCCCTTACCGACAACGATGTCAATCCGATAGTCCTCCATCGCCAAGTACAACATTTCCTCGACGGAACGATGTAAACGGTGGATTTCGTCGATAAACAGAGTGTCCCCCGACTGCAACGACGAAAGAATCGCCGCCAAGTCACCGGTGTGCTTGATTCCCGGTCCGCTGGTCAGTCGAAGCGGGCTTTGGGCAGCGTGCGCAACGATCATCGCGAGGGTGGTTTTTCCTAGACCGGGTGGGCCAGCCAGCAAAATGTGGTCGGGAGAGCGCGATTCCATGCGCGCGGCGTCTAGCAAGACGGAAAGTTGCGTTCGCACTTTCTCTTGACCCACGAACTCATCGAGGGATTCGGGTCTCAGTGCTCCCTCAAACACCAACTCGTCGGGCGACTCGTCACTCACGAGCGGGCACCGAGAGTTGCCAACGCAAGGCGAATACGTGCGGAGAGGGGTGCATTGGGATTGTCACGGACTACGTCACGCGCCGTCTCCGTCGCGAGTGGTGCAGCCCACCCGAGTCCAGTGAGGGCTGCGGTCAGATCCGTTATCTCGCTGCCGCCCGCTTGAGGCATTTTTCCCGTGAGGCTGACGATGATGAGAGAGGCGGTTTTTTGACCAATTCCGGGCACGCTACGGAATCGAGAGTCATCACCCGCGGTGACGGCCGCGTCAATCTCCTCGTTCGACAGGGTGGACAGGACCGCAAGAGCTGTCTTTGGCCCTACTCCTGTGACGCCACGAAGCAATTGAAACAATTCCTTTGACGCTGTGTCGGTGAACCCGAACAGCAACCATTCGTCTTCGCGCGGAATGAGGACCGTGTGCACGAACGCCTCGGTTCCAACGCTCAGAGCTAGCGCCACATCGCGCGGGACGAACACCTCGTAACCCACACCACTCGCCTCGATAACGACACTGGACCCACCCGAGCTCGTTACCGTCCCTCGAACGGTTGCCAACATGGCTTCAGCCTACGAGCGACCCTTGTCGAGAGCCGTTCGCCACGCGCGCTGGGCCGGGGTTTCAGTCTCACTGACCACGGAGCCCTTCCAGGCGTGGCAGATTGCGAGAGCGAGCGCGTCCGCGGCATCGGCCGGTTTGGGCAGCTCGGTAAGCCCCAGAATCTTGGCCACCATCACGGTCACTTGATTCTTGTCGGCACGTCCGTATCCCGTCACAGCGGCCTTCACTTCACTTGGCGTGTGCAGCGCAACGGCAATCCCACGTTCGGCAGCGAGCACCAGTGTGATTCCGGCCACTTGCGCTGTTCCCATCACCGATCGAACATTGTGCTGAGCGAACACTCGCTCAATAGCAACGACATCCGGTTTCGTGCGGTCGATCACGGCCGCCAACTCGTTTCGAATGATGAGAAGACGTTCATGAAGCGGGAGGGACGGTTCGGAACGAACCACGCCGACATCAACGAATTCGACCGAACGCGATGCCTTCGATTCGATAACTCCAAAACCACATCGGGTAAGACCGGGGTCGACACCGAGGACGCGCACCGATTACTCGTCCGCGTCGAGTTCCGCCTGAACGTCAGCTGGAATCGAAAAGTTCGCGAAAACATTCTGTACGTCGTCACTGTCCTCGAGTGAATCGATGAGAGCGAACACTTTCCGAGCCGTCGCCGCGTCGATGTCGATGGTTACGCTGGGCACAAATTCCGCGTCGGCGCTGTCGAAGTCGAGCCCGGCTTCCTGTAGCGCTTTACGTGCCGTGACCAGGTGGGTCGGTTCCGTGATGACCTCAAACCCACCACCCTGGTCGACGACTTCCTCCGCTCCGGCGTCCAGAACGGCCATGAGAATGTCGTCTTCCGTCACTCCCGCAACTTTCGTGATTGAAATCACTCCCTTGCGCGCGAAGTTGTAGGCGACCGAACCGGGGTCTGCCAGCGCGCCCCCGTGTCGTGACATTGCGGTTCGAACTTCTGCCGCCGCGCGGTTCTTGTTATCCGTCAAACATTCGATAAGCAACGCAACGCCGTTGGGTCCGTAGCCTTCGTACATGATGGTCTGGTATTCGACGGCGTCTCCCGAGAGTCCGGCTCCTCGCTTCACGGCACGCTCGATGTTGTCGTTGGGGACGCTGGTCTTTTTGGCCTTGTAAATGGCATCCGCGAGCGTCGGGTTTCCCGCAAGATCCGCACCGCCCGCGCGAGCTGCGACCTCGATGTTCTTGATCAACTTGGCGAACGACTTGGCACGCCTGCTGTCAATAATGGCTTTTTTGTGCTTGGTTGTCGCCCATTTGGAGTGTCCGGACATGTACGTTCCTTAGTTATCGTGACTACTTGATGTTACTGAAGCGCAGGGGTGACAACGGTTCGGACCCACCACTCATGAACGCGCACTTCATTTGAAACTTCGGGATGGAAGGAAATTCCGACGATGTTTCCCTGACGGACGCCGACGATTTCGCCGCTCGGGAGCGTCGCGATAATTTCGGCACTGCCTGCGTCGCGCACAATGGGAGCACGAATAAACGAGGACCGGATTGGCGCCCCACCGATGGGCGGCATGTCAATGGTCGTTTCGAACGAATCAACCTGGCTTCCAAACGCGTTGCGTTCCACCGTGACGTCGAGCCCGCCGAGGGTTTGCTGGCCGACAAGACCGCCGGTGAGTCGGTCGGCGAGCATGATCAGTCCTGCACATGTTCCCAGCACGGGTAAACCGCCCTGGATGCGGTCAATCAGCGCATCGCGCACGTCGAAAATCCTCGTCAATTTGTCGATGACGCCCGACTCTCCGCCCGGAATAATCAGCGCGTTGACTTCGCCCAACTGATCAACGGTTCGCACCGGGGAGTGCTCAATTCCCAGTTCGTCGAGGACTCGCTCGTGTTCGCGAACGTCGCCCTGCAGGGCAAGGACGCCGACGAGGGGGCTGTTACCAGCCACGCTCGGAAAGGCGGTGGGGAGCGGGAAGGTCGTTGACGTTGATGCCGACCATTGCTTCACCGAGCCCGCGCGACACTTCGGCAATAACCTTCGCATCGGTGTAGGCCGCCGTTGCTTTGACGATTGCCTTGGCACGTTCGACGGGGTTGCCCGACTTGAACACGCCAGAACCGACGAACACGCCATCGGCACCGAGTTGCATCATCATCGCTGCGTCAGCTGGTGTGGCAACTCCACCGGCCACAAACAGGACGACGGGTAGCTGACCGTTTTCGGACACCCATTTGACGAGCTCGTAAGGTGCTTGAAGTTCTTTCGCGGCAACGAACAGTTCATCCGCAGTCTTGGCGGCGAGAGCCGCGATCTCCGAGCGGATGGTGCGGATGTGCTTGGTGGCTTCCGAAACATCACCCGTGCCGGCTTCTCCTTTGGAGCGAATCATCGCGGCACCCTCGGTGATCCGACGGAGCGCTTCACCGAGATTGGTAGCACCACACACGAAGGGCACCGTGAAATTAGTCTTATCAATGTGGTTGACGTAATCGGCGGGAGAGAGAACTTCGGATTCGTCGATGTAATCAACTTCGAGAGCCTGGAGCACCTGAGCTTCAACAAAGTGACCGATACGCGCCTTCGCCATGACGGGGATGGTGACCTCACGCTTGATTGCATCAATGAGATCGGGGTCGCTCATTCGAGCAACACCACCTTGAGCGCGGATATCGGCGGGAACACGCTCGAGAGCCATGACGGCTACAGCTCCGGCGTCCTCCGCAATTCGTGCCTGCTCGGCATTGACAACGTCCATGATGACGCCACCCTTGAGCATGTCCGCGAGACCGCTCTTGATTCGCAACGTACCGACGGTGTTTTCCGCCATATCTATCACTCCTTGTGCAGTGCCCACTCGGGGCATCCTTCAAGTTTAGGACTCTGCGGGCCAGTGCCGTGCCAGCAGGTCACGCATGTCGCCGAGAAGGCGGGGTAAGGCTTTCGTTTGCGCAATAATCGGGAAGAAGTTCGCATCATTTTGCCATCGCGGAACGATGTGTTGGTGCAGGTGTTCCGCGATACCCGCGCCGGCAACCTCGCCCTGGTTCATCCCCAAATTGAAACCGACACAACCGGTCGCTTCGGTTAGCACTCGCATTGCGATTTGTGTGAGCAAACCAATCTCGGCTACTTCCGATTCCGTGGCCTGGTCGTAGGTTGCAACATGGCGATTTGGGCAAATCATGAGGTGCCCCGAATTGTAGGGGTAAAGGTTCATGATGACGTAGGCCATCTCACCGCGGGCAACAATCAAACCATCCTCATCGCTTCTCGTTGGCGCGGTACAAAAGGGGCAACCGGTCTCTCCCGTTTCCTTATTCAGATAGACCATGCGATGCGGGGTCCAGAGGCGCCCCATTCCGTCAAAATCTCCCGGGAACTGATCGCTCGACTCGGCGTCGACCATCAGATGTCCTGGCTGCGGCGCTCGATGATGTCGGTGATTCGCGCAATAGCGTCGGCGACTAGAACTCCGTTGACCTGCTCACCGTCACGGAATCGGAAACTGACCGCCCCGTTCGCTCTGTCCTCTTCACCGGCGATGACGATGTAGGGCACTTTCGCCATGGTGTGGTTGCGAATCTTCTTTTGCATGCGATCATCAGAAGCGTCGAGTTCGGCGCGAATTCCCGCCTTCTTCATTTGGGCCACGACATCCGCGAGATAGTCGGCGAACTCCTCGGCGACCGGAACGGCAACTACTTGCTGTGGTGCGAGCCACACCGGGAATGCCCCGGCGTAGTGCTCGAGCAGGACCCCGAAGAAGCGTTCTACCGAGCCAAAAAGCGCGCGGTGAATCATGACCGGCCGCTGACGTGAACCGTCAGGGGCCGTGTATTCGAGTTCGAAACGTTCGGGGAGGTTGAAATCCAGTTGAATCGTCGACATCTGCCAGGTGCGACCGATGGCGTCGCGCGCTTGCACCGAAATCTTGGGGCCGTAGAACGCGGCTCCACCGGGGTCGGGAACGAGAGTCAGCCCCGACTCTGTCGCAACCTTCTGGAGTGTGGCTGTAGCCGTCTCCCACAATTCGTCCGAGCCGACAAACTTGTCCGACTCGTCTCGAGTCGACAACTCGAGGTAGAAATCGTTCAGCCCGTAGTCACGCAGCAACGACAACACAAAGTCGAGAACTTTTGTGAGCTCTTCCTCCATCGTTGCCGGCGTGGTGAAAATGTGCGCATCGTCCTGCGTCATCCCCCGAACACGCGTCAGCCCATGCACAACCCCGGACTTCTCATACCGATAAACGGATCCGAATTCGAACAACCGCATCGGTAAGTCGCGATACGAACGTCCCTGCGAACGATAAATGAGAATGTGAAACGGGCAATTCATCGGCTTGAGGTAGTAGTCCGTGCCTTGACGCGTGACGTCGCCGGCGTCGTTGCGCAGCTCGTCGAGGTGCATGGGAGGGAACATTCCGTCCTTGTACCAACTCAAGTGGCCGGACGTTTCAAAGAGGGTCTGCTTCGTGATGTGAGGCGTGTAGACGAACTCGTAGCCACCCTCGTCGTGTCGCTTGCGGGAGTAATCCTCCATCTCGCGACGGATGATGCCACCCTTCGGGTGGAACACCGCGAGCCCCGAACCGATCTCATCGGGGAACGAGAACAGGTCGAGTTCAGCACCGAGTCGACGGTGGTCGCGTTTTGTCGCCTCGTCGAGGCGTTCGATGTGTTCGCGCAACTCTTGTTTGGAAGGCCAACCCGTTCCGTAAATCCTCTGCAAAGACTGGTTCTTCTCCGAACCGCGCCAATAGGCAGCGGCGGACCGCATCAGTTTGTACCCTTGGCCGATCATTCGGGTGTTGGGAAGGTGGGGGCCGCGACACAGGTCTTTCCACACCGTGTCACCCGACTTGGGATCGACGTTGTCGTAGATGGTTAGCTCGGAACCGCCGACCTCAACGCTTTCGTTGTCCTCTCCAAGGCTTCCGCCCTTGAGACCGATGAGTTCCAACTTGAACGGTTCACTCGCCAACTCTGCGCGCGCCTCGTCCTCTGAGACGGGGCGGCGCATGAACCGTTGCCCTTCTTGAACGATGCGATTCATTTCCTTTTCGACGGCAACGAGATCGTCCGGCGTGAAGGGGTTCTCAACCTTGACGTCGTAGTAAAACCCATCCGTCACCGGTGGTCCGATTCCCAGTTGTGCTTCGGGATTGATTCGCTGGACCGCCTGTGCCAGAACGTGGGCAGTGGAATGCCGGAGCACGTTGAGGCCGTCGGGGCTGGAAATGTCAACGCCCTCCACGACGTCACCCGGTTGCGCCTGGTGTGCCAGATCCCGCAGTTCGCCGTTGACTCGCATCGCAACGATCGACTTTTCGCTGAACAGTTCGAACCCCGTGTTCGGCTCAGCCAGAGTGATGCTGTCGGTCACGTGCACTCCTCAATCGGTCAACTTCAGCCTAGCGATAAGCCGCTGTGGGTCGTGGTACCAAAAAACCCTGCGCGCGGCAGGGTTTTGGAGTGGGCGATACTGGGATCGAACCAGTGACCTCTTCCGTGTCAGGGAAGCGCGCTACCGCTGCGCCAATCGCCCAAGGCCTATGAAGTTGTGGAGGTGGCGACGGGATTTGAACCCGTGTGGACGGCTTTGCAGGCCGCTGCCTCGCCTCTCGGCCACGCCACCGTGTGGATTGTGCCCTGAGGCTCTTCCGAGCGGATGACGAGATTCGAACTCGCGACCCTCACCTTGGCAAGGTGATGCGCTACCACTGCGCCACATCCGCACGCCCCTTGCGGGACTTCCTTGACTCTACCGAACTCTGCCCGTCAACACAAAATGGGCGCGAGCCGTGGGCGATACCGGACTTGAACCGATGACCTCTTCCGTGTGAAGGAAGCGCGCTACCAACTGCGCCAATCGCCCTTACGGACATTCTGACACAGAGCGTTCCTAATCAACGAGCGCGTATCCCAGTTCACCGTGAACGACCGTGTCGATTCCGGCAATCTCTGCCTCGGTCGACGCGCGGAAGCCAATTGTCTTCTCAATGGCGACGCCCAAGATGTACGAGATGACGAAGGAATACACCAACACTCCCCCGGCGGCGATTGCTTGAGTGACGAGTTGCCCAATATCACCCGAGTAGATCATTCCCGTGTCCGTGGCAAAGAAACCGAGGAAAAGCGTTCCCGCTATTCCGCCGACGAGGTGGATTCCCACAACGTCGAGCGAATCATCGAATCCGAGCGCGAACTTGAGGTTGACGGCAAAGGCACACAGTGCGCCGACGACCAGCCCCAAGACAATCGACCACCCGGGGCTGAGGTTTGCACAAGCTGGGGTGATGGCGACAAGACCCGCGACGGCACCGGAACCGGCACCAATGATTGTCGCCCTGCCATCTCGAATTCTTTCGATGACCATCCAGCCGAGGATGGCGGCCGCTGTCGCAACAAACGTGTTGATCGTGATGAGGCCCACCTGGCTCATGTCCCCAAAAGCCTGCGCTCCGGCGTTGAATCCAAACCACCCGAACCACAGGATCGCAACTCCAATGAGAGTCAACGGGACGTTGTGTGGCTGGTGGACACCTTTGCCGTAGGCAACTCGTTTGCCGAGGACGATGGCTAGCGCTAGGGCGGCGGCACCCGCGTTGATGTGGACCGCCGTACCGCCTGCGTAATCAATCACCGCGGGCAAGCCGAGGGCTTCGTCGAGGTTCATGATCCATCCCCCGCCCCACACCCACGAGGCAACGGGGAAATAGGCGAGGACCGAAAAGAGTGCAACAAACACCATCCACGATCCGAACTTCGCGCGGTCGGCGATTGCGCCCGAGACGAGTGCGATGGTGATGATTGCGAACGTCCCACCATAAGCCGCGTACAACAGCGTGTTGTCGTTCGCTGCCGCGAGTGCAAAATCGCTAAAGGGGTCTCCCGCGAAGTCAAAGGGATTCGTCACGGTGGACATGTTGTACCCAACAAGCACCCACAGCACACCCGCAAGACCCATCGACCCAAACGACATCATCATCATCGAAATGACGCTCTTCGCCTTAACGAGGCCGCCGTAGAAGAAAGCCACTCCGGGGGTCATGAAGAGTACAAGGGCTGTTGCGACCAGTGCCCACGACATGTTTCCAACATCCATAACGCTGTCCTTTTCTCCGTCAGTGAGCGCATGCCCACACCCTCAGAGTGCACGACGGACGTTTCGTCAAACCGTCGCCCGTGTGACGCTCGTGTTACGAAACGATGGTCGTGTTAACGGGAGATTGCGCGATGTGTGAGAGCAACGAGCCGCGATTGAGCGCGGAGATACTTCTTTCGGAAACCTCCGCTGAGCATCTCGGCGGGGAAAACCTCGTCGACGGGAGTGCCGGACGCTCGAATCGGAATGTCGGCATCGTAGAGCCGGTCGACGAGGGCGACAAAGCGAAGTGCATCGTTCTGATCCGCAAACGGCGAGACATCGCGCCACACAACCGCACCTATTTCCTCAACCAAAATTGCATACTTCGAGGGGTGTTCGCGCGCAAGGACAAACTTCAATTCACCAAAGACATCGCTCGCGACCGTGAGTCCCGCCGAGCGTTCGACCGCGTCGAGTTCCTCTTCTGTCGACACATCCGCTCGACCCTCGTTTTCGCGGTGACGATAATCAACACCGTCGATTCGGAAAGTTCGGAAACGATCGGACAGCCCTTGAATCTCACGGACAAAATCCGCCGCCGCGAAGCGACCCTCGCCCAGAGCATTAGGGGGCGTGTTCGACGTCGCCATCACGCGAGTTCCCGTCGCCATCAGGGCACCCAGCAGCCGCGTCATGAGCATTGTGTCGCCCGGGTCGTCCAGTTCGAATTCATCGATGGCAACGAACGCAGTCCCGGTGAGGGCGGCGACGGCCTGTGCGTAGCCGAGCGCACCAACCAGAGCCGTGTACTCGATGAATGTGCCAAAG
Source organism: uncultured Microbacteriaceae bacterium (assembly GCA_903940225.1). GTDB lineage: Bacteria > Actinomycetota > Actinomycetes > Actinomycetales > Microbacteriaceae > MWH-TA3. The sequence continues at coordinate 9,893 of CAJAKC010000030.1, read as the reverse complement.
TATTTCCGACCCATCGCGACGTGCCAGGCCGAGGCGAGGAGGTGGGTTTTCCCAACTCCGAACCCTCCGTCAAGGTAGAGACCCAAAGGCTGGTCCACGGATTTCCTGAAGAGACCTCCCGCGGTCGAGGTGAAGAAATCACGAGCGGCATCGCGCGCGTTGTATTGCGAGGGGTAGTCGTTGTCAGGGACAAAGGTCTCGAACCGCGCTGACACGAACTGCCGAGGCGGGACCAGGTGTTCCAGCATCTGCTCGGTGGTGACCGTCGGGCGGCGATCCGCGAGGTGAACGAGCGACACGATGTGGCAGACCTTCCTGAGTTTCGTCCAGCCTATCCGCGACAATGGTGGGGTGCTCGTACACACCGATTTCCCCTCAGGTCTTTCGTTCGATGCGCGCAACATCGAAGCATCGAAATTATGGTGGGACACGAGTGACGGCGGCTGGGTCCGGGTGAACCTCGTAACCGACGCGTTGGGAAACACCACAGGAATATCCGGAACAAGTGAAGATCTCAGTGGTGGCGCCGATCGTGACCTCGTGCTCGCGCTTCGAGCCATCGCGGATGTCGTTGTGCTGGGCGGGACCACGGTGCGCAGAGAGCCGCTCTCCGTGCCCCGGGATACACCCGTTGTCATCGTTTCTCGGTCCGCAAACATTCCTGCCGAATCCGTCAGAAGAGCCAAGGGAGGCATTGTTGTCCTTCACCACTCGTCGGCCATACCTCCCGCGGGCGTGACGGGAGTCGTACTACCCCGATTCACCGGTTCCGCCATTGTGTCGGCCATTAGGGCGCTCGGGCACCGTCGCATTGTGGTTGAAGGGGGTCTCACAATCGTCAACAAGATCCTCACGGCGGGCCTTGTAACCGAGTGGTGCCAGACCATTTCCCCATTGCCGGGCAACCCGAACGAACGCGCCGTAGCCCCCGCGGTCACCGGTGAACTAACCCTCATGGCACACGACGACGACGGGTACCGTTACACCCGCCGGCTCGTCGACGGCGCGCCTCGTCGTGACCCCGTAACACCTGCCTAGTCTGGAACTGTGAAAACCTCGTCCGGGTACTTCGAATCGCTCGTGGAGTCCGCTCTCGCGGCAAGTCTTCCTCAGGAAGTTTCCGTTCACCAAATTGATGCCCCGCAGGGTCTTGCGCCGAGCTCCATCGCATTTGCCGCCGATATCGTCGCCGGCACGGGTCACCTCGATCGAGGCACCGGTCGACTGATATTCCTCGATGATCCGGAAGAACCCGTTGCATGGGGTGGGCGCTCTCGGGCCATTATCTTCGCCCAGTCCCCCCTCGAGGTGGACCTCGGTAGTGACGAGATGTATTCCGCAGCGACGTGGGCCACCCTGCTCGATGAGTTGGCGGAATCCGGTGCCCAATTCGACCATGCCGCCGGCACCGTGACACGCGTCATCTCGACTGGATTCGGCGACCTCACGCCACAGGGACGGGGAACGCAGGTCGAGGTTCGCGCTTCCTGGTCGCCTCAATCATGGAATGCGCGACCCCACGTCGAGGCGTGGGCTCGTTTTGTGTGCCGACTCGCTGGCTTCCCGCCGCAACCCGAGGGCGTCACCAACATCCAGGCTCGATGAGCGACGAGCTCGAACTGCCCCCAGCAACGCTGGCGGAGGTTCCCTTTGTTATCGACACGATCCCCGCTCTGCGCGCAGCGATAGGCCGACTCGGCGAGGGCACGGGCCCGTTCGGTGTCGACGCCGAGCGTGCGAGCGGTTTTCGGTACTCGAACCGTGCCTACCTGATTCAGATCCACCGCCGCGGTGGCGGCACTCACCTGGTCGACCCCATAGCGTTCGACGATTTGACCGAATTAGCAGAACTTCTCCGCACGGACGAGTGGATTCTTCATGCGGCGACTCAGGATCTCGCGTGTCTTGCCGAAGTTGGATTGGTGCCCACGTCACTCTTCGACACCGAATTGGGGTCACGACTTGCAGGACTCCCCCGCGTTGGTCTGGGAACGGTGGTCGCTGAACTTCTTGGCCTTCATCTCGCAAAGGAACACTCCGCGGCAGACTGGTCGACGCGGCCACTCCCGCAGTCCTGGATCGTTTATGCGGCACTCGACGTCGAGTTTCTGCCCGATCTACGAGACGCATTGTTCGCGCGTTTAGTCGAGAACGGCAAAGCCGAAATCGCGCGCCAAGAATTTGACAACTTGCTCTCGTGGCGACCGGCTCCCCCGCGCGCGGATCCGTGGCGCCGACTTTCCCAGATTCAAACGTTGACGACGCCACGCCAACTCGCCGTCGCTCGAGAGCTGTGGACGGAACGGGACGCAATCGCGCGGGAACTCGACATGGGCGCGGGTCGGGTTGTTCCCGATGGATCCCTCATCGCCGCGTCAAAATTGCTTCCCACCTCCAAGGGTCAATTGGCTGGCATGTCGACGTTTACGGGGCGGTTGTCCCGCAAGCAACTCGATCGGTGGTGGGCGGCGATCGAACGCGGCACATCAACAGAGGATCTGCCTCCTATGCGTGTGCGCGGGGCAACATTGTCCACCCCGCGAAACTGGAAGGAACGCCACCCCGAAGCGTATGCGCGGTTTGTCGCGTCGAGAGCAGAGATCGTCGCCATCGCGGCAGAGCTCGTTATCCCTGTGGAGAACGTGCTGACACCGGACATCCTGAGGAAACTCTGCTGGGAACCGCCGACCGACGCCAGCGTTGCAGCGATTGAGACGGTATTGACGGAAGCCGGTGCTCGAGCCTGGCAGGTCGACGCCACGAGCGAACGAATCGCCGAGAGTTTTGCGCACGCAGCTGCGCATCCCGACCACTATCTCGCGGAAAGCCCCGCGGGCGGAGACGAAGCCGCGTAACCGTGGCACGATGGATGTGCAAGGAGGCCCCGTGAGCCGGTCGGTATTATTCGTTGATGGTGTGCGCAGTCCATTCGGACGCGCGGGCGCTAAAGGTGTCTTCCGTGACACTCGCGCCGATGACATTGCCGCGGATGTGCTCAAGGGATTACTCCGACGTAACCCAACAGTGCCGCCCGAGGCGATTGACGACGTGGCCATCGCCGCCACCACCCACGAGGGCGATCAAGGTCTGACGCTCGGTCGCACGGTGGGACTGCTCGCAGGCCTGCCCACATCCGTACCGGGGTTCGCGATTGATCGAATGTGTGCGGGTGCGATGACCTCGCTGACGACTCTTGGAGCGGGAATCGGCTTTGGTCAAATTAGCGTCGCTATTGCGGGTGGGGTCGAGCACATGGGCCGCCATCCGATGGAATTCGACCGAAAGGCCAACCCGGCGCTGTTCGAGCTCGGAATCTTCACCGAAGACTCGTTGTTCATGGGTCGCACGGCCGAGAATCTTCACGACCTGCTCCCCTCCATCACCAAAGATCGAGCAGACGAATTCGCCCTGCAGAGTCAACAGCGCGCTTGGGCGGCCTACGAAATCGGCGGTCCGCAAGCCGATCTCATTACCATCGACACGGTTCACGGAGCAGCGGATCGGGATGAGCAGTTGCGACCAGCAACGACTCTCGACGGTCTCGCATCTCTCACCCCGCCATTCCGCGCAGACGGCCGTGTCACCGCGGGTAACGCATCCCCTCTCACGGATGGTGCCACGATGAGCCTCATCGCGGGCGACGATGCGGTCGCGAGATTCGGCCTCACGCCATCGATGCGCATGGTGTCTTATGCGTTTGCCGGGGTATCGCCCGACAGTATGGGACTCGGGCCAATCCCCGCGACGGACAAAGCGTTGGCGCTGGCTGGACTGACCATGGCCGACATTGGGCTGTGGGAAGTCAATGAGGCGTTCGCGGTGCAGGTTCTCGCTTTTGCGGACCACTTCGACATAGACAGCAACTCGCCATTCTTCAACCCGTGGGGAGGGGCAATCGCGATGGGTCACCCTCTCGCCGCGTCCGGAGTTCGCCTCGCCATCCAACTTGCACGACACTTCGAGAACAACCCCGACATCCGTTACGGGTTGACCACGATGTGTGTCGGACTCGGGCAGGGCGGAACCATCATCTGGGAAAATCCCCACTACAGCGCATGAACCAGCTGTCGGAAAAAATGGTGACCACCGTCGCCATCGACGAGGAATTATCGCCGGCCGGTAACCGCGTCCTCGTGCTCACACTGACCGCTGAGGATCCGAAACGGCCGGCCGTGTTGGGCCCGCGTGGACTAGAGAACCTCGATGGTGCGATCGATCAAGTGCATGAGCGGGTAGCCGCGGGAGGAATTACCGCCGTCATTCTGCGGGGAACGGGCCGCACTTTTTGTGCCGGCGCAGACCTCGACATGATGGCGTCAATCTCCGAACGAAGCGTCTCTCTGGCTTTTGCCGAGACCGGCCACCGCGTACTGGGACGCCTCAGCAGACTCGGCGTGCCGAGCATTGCAGAAATCAATGGCGTGGCTCTCGGGGGTGGACTCGAATTGGCGCTGCACTGCACATTTCGAATCGCGGCGCTTTCCGTCTCGGTGATTGGCCTGCCCGAGATTTCACTCGGGCTTGTCCCTGGATGGGGCGGCGCGACACTGCTCCCTCGATTGATCGGTCTGAACTCGGCCGCAACCGTGCTCGTTGACAATCCCGTCAAGGGAAACACTCTGATGAACGCGACCCAGGCGCGTGATGTGGGAATTGTCGATCGCGTTGTCGACGACGAACTACTCCAGGACGCAACGCTTCGCTTCGTCGACGACGGTTTCCCCGTCGAGCGAACCGTTCACGCGGTCAGCGCTGATGAACGTGACGCGCTACGACAGAAGTGCAGTGCGCTCTCACGTCGACCGGGAAACCCCGCTGTCGCCATCGACCGACTCGTGGAGATTGTCGAACGGGGAGACACGATTGGGTCCGGCTTTGCCGCCGAAGATGATGCCCTGGCAGACCTCATCCTCACCGCCGAGTTTCGCAATCGCGTCTATGCATTCCATCTGACAACGAGCAGGGCTCGAAAGCCAGCCGGGGTACCCGCAGTCGACGCGCGCACGGTTTCGCACGTCGGAATCATCGGTGCGGGGCTCATGGCCTCGCAATTCGCAACGCTATTCGCCGAAAAGTTGAACTGCCCTGTGACCATGACCGACGTCTCGCAGGATCGGCTCGACGCTGCGCTCGAGCGCATTAGCGTTGCACTGAGCTCCAGGGTCGATCGCGGGAGTCTCAGTGCCGAACTGCGCGAATCGATCCTCGCAAATATGTCGACAACACTCGACCATCGCGACTTTGCGTCCTGCGACTTTGTCATGGAGGCGGTGTTCGAGGATCTCGCCGTCAAGATTGATGTCCTGCGCGACATCGAAAAACACGTCTCCGCGGAATGCGTTCTCGCAACCAACACCTCGTCGCTGTCCGTTACCGACATGGCGGCCGCTCTTCAATATCCGGAAAGACTCATCGGATTCCACTTTTTTAACCCCGTCGCCGTCATGCCGCTCATCGAGGTCGTCGCGACACAACACACCGCCGACGAGTCCATCGCGACCGCAATCGCGTGCGCCGGGCGTTTGCGGAAGACACCCGTGATTGTTAAGGACCTTGCGGGGTTCGTCGTCAACCGAATCTTGTCGGTCTTCCTCAGTACGACGCTGGACTACATCGACAACGGACTATCTCCAGCGTCGATTAGTAAAAGTGTCGAGGGACTACGTCTGCCGATGGACCCTTTTGCACTGATTGACCTCATCGGACGCCCTGTCACGCTGCACATGCTCGAATCTTTGCACGATTTTGCCCCCGGACGAGTGCTCGTTTCGCCCGCATTGCGTGCGGCAACCGAACGACCCACCACCGATTCGATTGCGAACGACTTCGGTACCACCGTTTCGGCGAACGTCACCGAACAAGCGGAAATCCACACTCGAACAGTCGATGACCTCGCTCGCGAAATTCAGACCATGCTCGACGAAGGTGTTGTCGCGGCGGTCGAAGACATTGACCTGTGTCTCATCGCGGGAGCCGGTTGGCCCGTTGCACACGGTGGAATTAGTCGGTACCTGGACGAGGTCGGAGCTTCCGAACGCACGAACGGGCGTCGTTTTCACTAACCGCTAGGGTTTTGCCTTCGGGATTTGAGTCCCCTTGAGTTGCGCCCGGATTTTGGACGCAATCGAATCCGCGTCCAACCCCACGCGACGCAAAATGTTGTCGCGCGAGTCGTGTTCAAGGAATTCATCCGGCAGCCCGAGTTCATCGACAGCGGTATCGATTCCCGCTGCCCGAAGATCCTGACGAATACGAGTGCCGACGCCACCGACTCGAATACCATCCTCAATGGACACCACGATTCGATGGTCGCGTGACATATCCACGACAGCTTGAGGGACGGGGATGACCCAGCGCGGATCGATGACGGTGACACCGAATCCGTCCTTTGTCAGCTTCTCCGCGACAGCGAGTGCGAGGGGTGCAAAGGCACCGATGGCCACAAGCAGGACGTCCAGTCGCCCGTCCTCGTGCAAGACGTCTACTCCGTCCTTCGTCCGTCGAAGCGCGGGGATGGGAGCGACAATGTTGCCCTTGGGAAAACGGACAACCGTTGGACCATCCGTGATAGCGACCGCTTCGCGCAATTCTTCACGCAACGTCACATCATCACGAGGGGCAGCAATCCGAATGCCCGGAACAATGTTGAGCATGGCGAGGTCCCACTGACCGTGGTGCGAAGCGCCGTCGGGACCGGTCACGCCGGCGCGATCAAGAACGAACGTAACACCCGCACGATGCAGCGCCACGTCCATCAAAAGCTGATCGAAGGCGCGGCCCATGAAGGTCGCGTAGACGGCAACGACGGGGTGTAAACCACCGAACGCAAGACCGGCTGCCGACGTTGTTGCGTGTTGCTCGGCGATTCCGACATCAACGACGCGGCCGGGGTACTTGTCCGCAAACGCTGCGAGTCCTGTCGGGCGAAGCATTGCCGCAGTGATACCGACGACCGCGTCGTTCTCATCAGCGATGGCCACCATTTCGGAGGAAAACACGCTCGTCCACGATATTCCCGAGCCCTTGGTCTCTTCGCCCGTGATGGGGTCAAACGCTCCGATTGCGTGGAACTGGTCGTCGACGTTTGTCCTTGCAGGCTCATACCCCCGACCCTTTTCCGTAATGGCGTGCACGATCACAGGAGTCCCGTAATCCTTCGCTTGCTCTAAGGCCCGCTCGACATCGGCCATGTTGTGTCCATCAATCGGACCGATGTATTTGATATCCAGGTTCGAATACAGTGCGTCATTGTTGGCGAAGCGCGCCATGAAACCGCGGATGCCTCCGCGGATTCCCCTGTAGAGGGCGCGTGCCGGTCCACCGAGTCGCTTGAATATCGCCCACGACAGCATGTGTAAGCGACGGTAACTAGGTCGCGTACGAACCCCGGACAGGAATCGCGCGACACCGCCGATGGTCGGTGCGTACGATCGACCGTTGTCGTTGACAATAATGACGAGCCTGCGCGAGTTGTCGTGCGAAATGTTGTTGAGCGCTTCCCACGTCATCCCGCCGGTCAGTGCCCCGTCGCCAACCACTACAACAACGTGGCGATCATCTTGACCCGTCATCTCGAAGGCCTTGGAGATTCCGTCAGCCCACGACAGCGAACTGGACGCATGACTGCTTTCGACAACGTCATGAACGGATTCACTTCGCTGCGGATACCCGGCGAGTCCACCCGCTGACCGCAGCTTCGAGAAGTCCTGGCGTCCCGTCAAAAGTTTGTGTACATACGACTGGTGTCCCGTGTCGAAAATCACGGGATCGAGTGGCGAATCGAAGACGCGGTGGATTCCAATGGTCAACTCGACAACCCCGAGGTTGGGGCCGAGGTGTCCGCCCGACGTTGCAATATTGGTGACGAGAAACTCGCGAATCTCGTCGGCCAAAACCTCGCACTGCGAGACGGTCAACCCTTTGAGGTCTTGTGGACTGTGAATCGATGGCAACAACATGGCGACTACAGGAGTGAACGCAAAACGTACTGGAGAATTCCGCCGTTTCGGTAGTAATCCGCTTCGCCGGGGGTGTCGATGCGCACCACCGCGTCGAATTCGACGACAGCCTTGTCCGAGGCGGAGTGCGTGGTGGGCTTCGCGACGACATGGACTGTCGCCGGGGTTCCGCCGGTATTCATCGCCTCAATACCCTCGAACGAAAACTCTTCCGTACCGTCGAGTCCGAGCGACTCGGCGGTGTGGCCAACGGGGAACTGCAGGGGAATAACGCCCATGCCGATGAGGTTTGACCGATGGATGCGTTCGAACGATTCGGCAATGACGGCGGACACCCCGAGGAGACTTGTTCCCTTAGCAGCCCAGTCTCGACTGGAACCCGATCCGTATTCCTTACCGGCAAGAATCACGAGCGGAATACCCTGAGCCTGGTAGTTCTCCGACGCGTCGTAAATAAACGCTTGAGATCCGGCATCCGTGGTGAAGTCGCGCGTGAATCCGCCTTCGACGCCATCGAGCAACTGGTTCTTCAAACGAATGTTCGCGAAGGTCCCGCGAATCATGATTTCGTGGTTTCCACGACGCGAACCGTACGAATTAAAGTCATCTCGTTCGACTCCGTGCGCCTGAAGATAGGCGCCAGCAGGCGAGTCCGCCTTGATGGATCCCGCGGGCGAAATGTGGTCTGTTGTGACGGAATCACCCAACTTAGCCAGCACGCGCGCGGAGTGGATGTCGGTCACCGGGGAGGTTTCCTTCTTCATGCCCTCGAAGTAGGGAGGTTTGCGAACGTAGGTTGAGTTGGCGTCCCACTCGAACACTTTTCCGGTTGGCGTTGGAATGGAACGCCACCGGTCGTCACCGTCGAAAACAGAGGCATACTGACGCACGAACATTGCTGTGTCGATGGAGGAATCGATTGTCCTTTGGACCTCGGCCGCCGAGGGCCAAATGTCCGCGAGGAAGACATCCTCACCGTCAGCGGTGGTGCCGAGCGGCTCGGTCTGGAAGTCGAAGTTCATCGTGCCGGCTAGCGCGTAGGCGATCACAAGCGGCGGCGACGCGAGGTAGTTCATTTTGACGTCGGGATTGATTCGCCCCTCGAAGTTTCGGTTGCCCGACAACACCGCGGTGACAGCGAGATCGTTGTCGTGGACCGCTTGTGACACCTCAGCCGGAAGTGGTCCAGAGTTTCCGATACACGTCGTGCACCCGTAACCGACGAGATAAAAGCCGAGCGCTTCCAAGTCGTCCATCAACCCGGCCTTCTCGTAATACTCGGTGACAACCTTGGATCCGGGAGCAAGCGTCGTTTTGACCCACGGTTTTGACGTGAGTCCCTTGGCCACCGCGTTTCGCGCGAGCAATCCCGCCGCGAGCATCACGGATGGGTTGGACGTGTTCGTGCACGAGGTGATGGCGGCAATCGCGACGTGGCCGTTGTCGACGTCGAACGTTTCTCCGGCATACGTTACCGACGCGGCATTTCCCGCCCCGTAGTTCGCCAGGTCGAGTCCGAACTGCGACTTCGCCTTGGTCAATTCGATTCGGTCCTGGGGACGCTTCGGGCCCGCGATAGAGGGAACGACGGTAGACAGGTCAAGTTCTAGATACTCACTGAAGACGGGTTCCTTCGTGGGGTCGTGCCACAAACCCTGTTCCTTTGCGTACTGTTCGACGAGTGCAACCGTCTCGGCAGGCCGACCGGTTAGTCGCAAATACTCGACGGTGACGGAATCGATGGGGAACATCGCAGCCGTAGACCCAAACTCTGGGCTCATGTTTCCGATGGTGGCGCGATTCGCGAGGGGAACCTCGCCAACGCCCTCCCCATAAAACTCAACAAATTTCCCGACCACGCCGTGACGGCGCAACATGTCGGTGATCGTGAGAACCACATCCGTTGCGGTCACGGCGGGGGGAATCACGCCGCTC
>CAJAKC010000029.1 GCA_903940225.1 uncultured Microbacteriaceae bacterium | reverse complement strand
GTGTCGGATGCAGAACACCGCTATCTTGAGGTTCCCCGCACGCGAAGTCTGGTCGTTGCGACCCGAGGTGCCGAGCCGATCGTGGCGGGCGGCTACGAAGCAGTGTTGATTGTCGACGGCGATCGTGAACTCCAGCGTCCCGGGCTTCGAACGTCCGAAAACTGCCTTAGGTGGTGGGGGAGTGCCGCCGCCCTATCGTCAGAAACCGGGGTCGTCGTCCTCGCCAACGTCGAGGGTTCATTTGCGGCGAGTTTCGCCTCAGGGCAATGGGACGCAATCGTCGATGCCGAACTGCGCGATCGACGGGCTCTCGGTTTCCCACCAGCGACTCGGGCAATCGCGATTTCGGGAACCATCGCCGACGTGACGTCGATGCGCGCTCTTCCCGAGATGACGGGACACCGCATTCTGGGGCCCGCGCCAGCGGACAAATCTCATCGAATCGTGGTTCTCGCGGACTACGCAACGGCACCGGCAGTGATCTCGGCCGTGCGTGCGCACGTAATCGCGTCAAAGACAACAACTACGCGAGTGCACTGTGACGACCTCAGTGTGTTCGACGAAGTCGACGCGGACTGAAACACTAGAGCAATGGCGACGATTGTCTTTGCGGGGAGCCCGATGGTGGCGGTTCCCTATCTGCGCGCTCTCGCTGAAGTCCACGACATCGCTCTTGTGGTCACCCGCGAAGACGCTGCCGTTGGCCGGAAACGGGAACTCACCGCCACTCCGGTGGCGGTCGCCGCAATTGAGCTCGGCCTTCCCCTCGTCAAGACAAACTCACTCCGCGACATCGAATTACCCGATTGCACACTGGGAGTCGTCGTTGCTTTCGGCGGACTCGTGCCCGACAAGTTGCTGAGAGTCCCAGCGCACGGCTGGATCAACGTGCACTTTTCCCTCTTGCCGAAACTTCGGGGGGCGGCGCCCGTCCAACGCGCGCTCTGGGCAGGCGACCGAACAACGGGCGTCTCCATTTTTCAGCTCGTCACCGAACTCGACGCCGGACCGATGTTTTTTCAACGGGAGATTCCGTTTGAGCCAATGGAGAGTGCAACAAGCGCGCTATTGCGGTTGTCCGAAGTTGCGGTAGGTGATCTGACCGAGACCGTCAAGGGAATTCTTGACGGTGTCATCAGCGCTCACGAACAACAGGGCGAGGTGACCTTTGCTCCCAAGTTCACCAAGGATGAGGCGCGCATCGACTGGCAACTTCCCGCCGGCGTCATCGAGAGCCGAGTTCGAGCGTTGACGAGTGAACCGGGCGCGTATACCTTGCAGAACGCACATCGAATCGGCATCGGCGGAGTTCGTGTGTCCCACGCGGAGTCTGGCCCCGCAGGCGTGCTGCGCGTCACGGACGAGCATGTTTACGTCGGCACGGGCGATGGAACCATCGAGTTGCTCACCGTGAAACCCGCGGGTAAAAGGGAACTTGTGGCAATTGAGTGGGCGCGCGGTCTGCGTGGGCCGGCGGAGTTCACATGATCAGTGCCGCTCGACTAGCGGCGGTCACCGTGGCAGGCGAAGTGAGGGCAAACGGCGCGTACGCCAACCTCGCTCTTCCCAGGGCAATCCGTGCTGCTCGTCTCAACCCGCGCGATGCCGCAGACGCGACGTCACTCGCCTATGGTTCCGCTCGCTGGAGGGGATTCGTCGACGCTGTGTTGCGTGAATGCGTCAGTCGCCCTCTGTCTGCTTTGGATGGCGGAGTACTGGACATTCTCCGAGTTGGAGCTTATGAACTCACCATCGGAGCGGGTCCAGCTCACATCGTCAACGAATGGGTGGAACTGGCCAAATCGAGCGAACGCCGTGCCGCCGGACTCGTGAATGCAACACTCCGTAAGGTCACGGCCAGGTCGTCTGAAGAGTGGAGAGCGCTGTTCGCGGACTCGTTGAGCGGTGATGAACAAATCGAAGCGCTCACGAGTCATCCGGCATGGATCGTGCGGACGTTTGAGTCCCTTTTGCCCAAGGCCGAGGTGCAGGCGCTTATCGACGCGGATAACGAGCCAGCTCTGCCCATGCTGATTGCCCTTCCCGGACTCGCGAGCGTTCCGCCGAACGCAGTTCGGGGGACTTTGTCGCCCTACGCATACGCTGCGCCCCCCGGTCCCATCACGGCAATATCGGGAATTTCCGAGGGATACATCCGAGTGCAAGACGAGGGCTCTCAAATCGCAGCGCTGCTTCTGGGTGCCGCCGCGCCGATCACTCCGGGTGAAGAGTGGCTCGACCTGTGTGCTGGACCCGGCGGGAAGTCCGCTCTGCTCGCGGCGCTGCTCGCCCCGAACCATGGCGCTCTCGTTGCCAACGAACCATCGGATCATCGAGCGGAACTTGTTCGGCAGTCAGTGCGGGGGTTCCCCGACGTGGTGAGCGTCACGCTGGAGGATGGTCGAAGCTTCGGGCACGATACCCCCGCACGATTCGACCGAGTCCTGGTAGACGCTCCGTGCACGGGGCTCGGTGCGCTGCGTCGACGACCCGAATCGCGTTGGCGAAAG
>CAJAKC010000028.1 GCA_903940225.1 uncultured Microbacteriaceae bacterium | reverse complement strand
GGTGCGCTGGTAGTCCTCGACGCTAATGTGAGAGCAAGAAGTTATGACACTATGAATCGTCGGTGTCTGCCCGTTGTTTTCCATGTTTTCCAATCTGGCTTGATCTCGCAATGATCAGGCGGATATGGATATTTGTCAAGTTGGTGGACCTCAGGGAGTATCCAGCGAACCGTTTGACACGCGTTTCGGATAATCGGTCCGGTACGCCTTCTGGGTGGGGCACGTCGTCAGCACTTGCTTCATCGCCACTTTCTCGTCGGGCGTGACCCACAACCCATAAGCGGCCTTCACGGAAACCTGCTTTGCCACAAACCAACACCACACCTTTCGACGCGGCGGCAGCCACCAATCGGCGCTGTAGTCCCCTTTGGCACTGTTGGTCGGGCCGTCAACGGCGACCAGGTTGAGCGGGTCGTTCGCGAACGCCACCCGCAAATCCTGGCTCATCCCCGCTGCACCCGTCTTCCATGCGTTCGACAAGGAGACGATATGGTCGATCTGCACGGCGAGCGACGTGCCGCGGCCACGCGTGAACGAGATCATCTCGCCGGTGTAGGGGTCCTTGATGACCCCCCGGTAAATCAGACACCAATCCTCGCGGGTGACGTCCTCAAAGTCGCGGCGCAAAATGTCGTTGCGGGTGTCACACCCGTTGCCGTCCACGTCATACCAACTCGGGCCGAAATCCCCCTCGCGGTCATACCCCGACTGCGGACCGAGTTCCTTCACGGGCAAAGTGTTCAGCAGCGCCAGCGCCGTTCCCGCCTGTGCGGTGACATCCTCCGTCGGGGTGGGAGTCGGCGCGGCCGTATCCGTCGCGGTGGGGGACGGCTCGGCGCTCGCCGAATAGGTCGGCCGCACTTGTGGCACCGGCGGGGCATCGGGCGCGAACGCGCTGTTGATCGACCCGATCACCCACAAGACAAAGATCACACCGAGCCCAATGGACGTGAGGGTGAACTTGCGAGCCATGCTCACAGCCTATGAGCGGGCTACGACCACGAGGTCATGACGCCATGAACAATTCAAACCGTTGCGCGAGCTTGTCGCGGTCCGGCTTGTTCGCCTTAGTTGTCGGAGTGGTGATTTCCGTCAGATGCATATCTTTGAGTCCGTGTTGGAGCATCGGCCCGTCGATTTCCTCAAGCAGGGCCGCGTCAATATGGACCTTGTAGTCGGGGTCAATGCCGAGGAGATTGCGGTCATAAGCCGCGTGATGAATTTTGCACAGGGACAACCCGTTGGGCACAGAAGCGGAGCCACCTTCGTCGGCATCGGGGATGATGTGTGCGGCATCGAGTAGGTCGGCGTGATTGAGGCGGCAGATCGCACACCGCCGGTCGTATGCGCTCAACACGCGTGCACGAAAGAGAGGCTGGTGCACACGGCGGCGAACTTCAACAGTTGCGTATCGGCGCTCAACCTCGGACATTCCTGCCTCGACCTGCGCCTTGATTGTTGAATCCACGGCGATTTCAACGTGACCGGCTTCGAAGTCCGCCTTGAGGAGGAAAGCTCCAACGTACGGCACATAAAGGTTTGAGATCGGTCGCTCAAAAAGGATGATGGGCGTTCGAGTTTCCATCGCAACCAACATTTTTCTATTTGACCCGGCGCGGGGATCCCCCGCCTCAAACTTGTATCGCAGAATTCCGTTCTCATCGAAGTGGTCGTCATAAGGACCCTCGGCCGCACTAGTGACGGTGAGTGTCGCGTCAAACAACTGCGGGTTGATGATTCCCCGTTGGCCTACCAGCGCAATGCGCTGACCATCAATCTCGAAATTCATGAGTTGGTTGTAGGTGAGCGCTCCACCGAACTCCGTCGCAAGCTCGCGAACCTTGGCGAAGATTTTTTCGCGGAGCAAGTCTTGCTCCATCTGCGTAAGTGCCATGTGTCCTGGCTACCAGCTAAAGCCGTCGCGAGCAAGTGCTTATGAGAAATTCACAAATGGTTCGGCATCGCGGCTTTGAATGTTCAGGTCCATAGCAAACCCCAAGAAACTTTTCCTAAACTGAACCCATGACAGAAACATCAAAGGCCGCAGGCACGCCCGCAGCAACGCAACAAATCAACCAGGTTGCCCTCTGGGCAATGATCACCGGCATCGCCGGACTAACCGTCGGATGGATGGTGCCACTTCCGTTTTGTATCGCGGCCGTCATCCTCGGACACATCGGGCTTTCGCAGCTCAAGCGCGGTCAGGGCACGGGTCGCGGCTACGCGATCGCGGGTCTTGCAACCGGTTACACCGGCATCGCAATCGCCATCCTGTTCATCGGGCTGATCGTGCTCGCGTTCGTCACCCTCGGGTTCGACGGCATCGCGCAACTGCTCAACAATGAAGGAATGCGGGATGGTTGGCGCGACATGCCCGGCATGATGAACCCGTAAACCTCAACGACTCACGACTAACGGCCGTCCCTCGGGGCGGTCGTTAGTTCGTTAAAGAAGGTCGTTTGCCTCGAGGCGCTCTTCCAACTGAGGGTTGGAGGGCTCCGAGAGGAACGAACCGTCGGGGAAGACGATCACGGGAATCTTGGCGAGGCCGCTGATTTCACGGGCCTTCGCCTGGTCTTCCTCGGATGCGTCGGTGTCATGCCATTCATAGGCGACCCCGTGGCGGTCGAGAAGCATTTTTGCTCGTGTGCAGTCGCCGCACCAGTCGGCTCCGTAAACTTCAACTGTCATGTGACCGAGTGTAATTCATTCGCCGGCAAATGCTGTCCGTCCTCGCACGTAAAATTAGCTCAACGAGTGGGGGTGATGGCGACGTGGTTGCGGTAACAGGCAAGTTTAAGAGTGTCAGTGCTGGCGTCGTAGGGTTTGTTCCCGATCGCAACGCGCCGTCGTCGGTTCCGTCCACAGTGATGTTGTCCGGCTTCCGTCAGTTCCCCGGGGTCGCACCGGAACTGGTCGCGCCTATGGGCGAAAAAATAACGGTCGACTATGACCCCATCGCAAAGCACATCACGTTCCCCGTCCCACGCTGGCTGGATGCTGACCTGCTCGATGCGTATCCGGAGGGCACGGTCACGCTCGCACTGGTTCAGACCGTCACACGTCAAAACGCCACCGTGTTCATTCACCCGACGTTCCCCATCGTCATGAACCGCGAAGACTTTTCGTCGAACGCAAAAGACGTCGTCGACCGATTGCTGACCGTCGGCGATGTCATCCCGGTGCGCATCGCGCGCAACGCCAAAGGCGCGGTCAGGCTGCGGGCGCACGACATCAACGACGACGAAACGATTCTCGACGCCGCCGAACTGTTCGCGGGGCTCGGCCCCTGGCTCGTCGCGATGTCGCTGACAACCGTTGACGAGATTCGCGAGCGTTACCTGGCCGAGAAACGCCAGCGCGACGAGTTCAACGACGCAATGGAGAAACTCGCCGCGCAGCTGGACACCGACATTCACGAACTGCGCGAAGTGCTGGCCGGAATCGGCACGGGCACCGGCGAAATCCCGGTTGTCACGACCACCGCACCCAAGAGCGAAAAAGAGAAGGTTGCCGACGCCGTTCGCGACATGGCGGCGTCGCACATCACCAAAGTCCTGCTGGCCTACAAGAGTCAGATCACGACCCTGATTACCCAGAACAAGGCGCTCGTCGCCGACGTCGAGGAGAAGACCGAGAACGACCGCACGTTGCGCGCGGAATTGTCGACCGCCCGCCAGCGCATCCAGGAACTCGACAAACAGCTGGGCAGCGCACGATCGGGTGACGCGATGCCTGAGCGCCGACACCACTTCACGACGGCCGAGGAATGGATCGTCGAAGAGATTCGCCGGTTCTGGCTCGACAACTACACACCCGCCGATCGCACAACCTATCCGCTCAACAGCGACCAGTGGCGCGTGCTGCCGTCGTTCGCGACGACGTTCGAGGCGCTGACCGACGACGGCATGGACAAGGCCATCAAGACCGCGACCCACATCGTGACCGGCCGCAACGCGGTCGAACGCATCACCGAAGACCACCCGCTGCGCGAAGGCGAAGAAACGAGCCGCCCCGAAGTTGTCCGCGCCGATGGCGCGGCGTGCAGGCGCGCCTACATCGAATCGCACACCGCCCAGTCACGCCGGTTGCACTACTGGCGACTGCGTGACGGGTCAATCGAATTGTCACGCGTCGGGTTGCACGACGACTTCACGCCGTAATCGTTTTCTGCACAAATTCTGCGCAAACACACACAAAACCCTTTGGGGTCGAATGATTTCGCGAGAGTAAAGTGAACAACATGGTGCACACAACGGGGCCAGCGCCCTCCTTTGGATTCAACGACGACGACCCGACGGAGTTCGGGCTTGAGGCAAACCGGGGATACGACGGCCCGACCCGCACCGAACACGACTCCCTCGGCTCGATGGAAGTTCCGGTCGACGCGTACTGGGGAATCCACACGGCACGAGCTCTGCAGAACTTTCCCATCACCCGCCGCGCCCTGTCGAACTACCCCGACCTCGTTCGCGCACTCGTTCGCGTCAAGCACGCGGCGGCCCTAGCCAACAAAGAAATCGGTGTCCTCGAGCCCGCCAAGGCCGACCTCATCGTTGAGGTGTGTGAAGAAATCTTCAGTGGCATGCTGCACGACCAGTTCGTGTTGGGCGTGTTGCAGGGCGGCGCGGGAACGTCGACCAACATGTCGACCAACGAAATCATCGCCAACCGTTGCCTCGAAAAGATTGGGCACGTCAAGGGCGATTACCAACACATGCACCCCATCGACGACGTCAACCGGTCGCAGTCGACCAACGACACCTACCCGACGTCGATCAAACTGGCGATGGTGTACGGGTTACAGAAACTGCTGGTCGAACACGACCTGCTGACCAAGGCCTTCGACGCCAAGGGCGACGAGTTCGCGCACATCATGAAGATCGGCCGCACCCAAATGCAAGACGCGGTGCCGATGACGCTCGGTCAGGAATTCCACGGCTGGGGCACGACCATGCGCGAAGACCAAGACCGCCTGTCGGAGATTATTCCGTGGCTGTGTGAAACGAACCTGGGCGCAACGGCAATCGGAACGGGAATCACCGCCGACCCCGGCTATGCCAAAGCCGCCGCGAAGCACCTCGCGGCCATCACCGGCCTTCCCGTCTCGACAGCGCCCGACCTCATCGAAGCCACCAGTGACACGGGAATCTTCATGACCGTGTCAGGAACCCTGAAGCGCGCCGCGGTCAAACTGTCGAAAATCTGTAACGACCTGCGCCTCTTGTCATCCGGGCCACAAGCGGGCTTCGGTGAAATTCGACTGCCCGCAAAACAGGCCGGGTCCAGCATCATGCCCGGCAAGGTCAACCCCGTCATCCCCGAGGTCGTCAACCAGGTCGCCTACGCCGTCATTGGTGCCGACGCGACGGTGACCGCTGCGTCGGAGGCGGGCCAGCTGCAGCTCAACGCGTTCGAACCCGTCATCGCCTCGAGCATCCTGCAATCGCTCGCGTGGATGACGAACGCGTGCCGCACACTGCGCATCAATTGTGTTGACGGAATCGAAGCGAACGAAGATCGCCTCGCCGCGATGGTCGCATCCAGTGTTGGGGTCATTACGGCCTTGATTCCCGTCATCGGATACGAAGAGGCCGCCAATCTGGCGAAGAAGGCTCTCGCCACCGGCGCACCGATTCGCGAACTCGTCGTCGAGGCCGGTTTGATGTCGTTCGACGAGGTCGACGCGGCGCTGTCGCCCGAAAAGCTCAGCAACTCCGGCGGCTAGGGTCCAGCGCAACCGAGCGCTCGCGGCGTCACCCGCGTTCTGATAAGGTTGTGAAGTTGCCGTGAAACGGCCGCGGAACCAGAGCGCTCCACCACACGGGTGAGGCACCGCGCAGCGAACCGAAGGGACTGAACAATGGCACTTGATCTTGCTATCAAGAACGAAATCATCAAAGTGTATGCAACGCACGACGGTGACACCGGTTCACCCGAGGTTCAGATCGCCATGCTCACCAAGCGCATCCTCGATTTGACCGAGCACCTCAAGGAACACAAGCACGACCACCACTCGCGTCGTGGACTGCTTCTGCTCGTTGGCCGTCGTCGTCGTCTGCTCGGCTACCTCTCGGGTGTCGACATCAACCGTTACCGTGCTCTCATCGAGCGCCTCGGTATCCGACGCTAAAACTTCACCCGAAAAGGTCCGGTTCGCCGGGCCTTTTCGCATTTCCCGACGAAAAGTCGACCCGTCTGTTACCCTTTAAGAGAGCACGGCGCATTCGCGTTGGTTTCCGGTGGTGATTTCCCGAACGAATCGGTCGGTGAATTTCTACTGGTGGCCAGCTAGCCGGACTCCCACATGGGGAGTGTGCGCTATGTATGTTGGTCCGTTTGCTCGAAGTGAAGTAAAACCCACGCCCACACGGGGTGCGGGTTGCAGGTATGTATATGTAGAGGAGTAAAGACCTATGGAAGGTCCTGAAATCAAGTTTGCCGAGGCCGTTATCGATAACGGTAAGTTCGGCAAGCGAATCGTCCGTTTTGAAACGGGCCGTTTGGCACAACAGGCACAGGGTGCCGTTGCCGCCTACCTCGATGAGGAAACCATGATCCTGAGCGCGACGAGCGCCAGCAAGCAGCCGCGTGAAGGTTTTGACTTCTTTCCGCTCACGGTGGACGTCGAAGAGCGTTCGTACGCCGCGGGAAAAATCCCCGGCTCGTTCTTCCGTCGTGAAGGTCGCCCGTCGACCGAAGCGATCCTCGTCTGCCGTCTGATCGACCGCCCGTTGCGTCCGTCGTTCGTCGACGGCCTGCGTAACGAGGTCCAGATCGTCATCACCGTTCTCTCGATCGCACCGGGTGAGTACTACGACGCCCTCGCGATCAACGCAGCGTCGGCATCGACCCAGATTTCGGGTCTCCCGTTCTCGGGACCAATCGCCGGTGTCCGCATGGTTCTCATCGACGGAAACTGGGTTGCATTCCCCACCGCAACACAGGTCTCCGAAGCCGTCTTCGACCTCGTCGTCGCCGGTCGCGTCATCAAGAACAAGGACGGTTCGGAAGACGTCGCCATCATGATGGTGGAGGCCGAAGCGACCGAAGGGTCGTGGAACCTCATCCAGGCCGGTGGCATCAAGCCCGACGAGGCAATCGTCGAGCAGGGCCTTGAGGCGTCGAAGAAGTACATCACGGAACTCGTTCGCGCCCAGGAGAAGCTCGCCGCACAGTCGGCGAAGGAAATCCAGGCCTACCCCGTGTTCTCGGACTACAGCGACGAGACCCTCGCCGCCGTCAAGGAACTGGCCGAAAAGGAACTCACCGGTGTCTTCCAGATCGCCGACAAGGTCGAGCGCCAGAACGCCGACGACGCACTGAAAGACCGCGTCAAGGTCGCCATCGCCGCCAAGGTCGAGGCTGGCGACTTGCCCGCCGAATCCAACGGTCAGGTTTCCGCTGCTTACAAGTCGGTCACCAAGAAGATTGTGCGTAACCGCATCCTCACCGACGGTATTCGCATCGACGGCCGCAACAAGACGCAGATCCGTTCGCTCGACGCCGAAGTTTCGGTCATCCCGCGCGTCCACGGCTCGGCGATCTTCCAGCGCGGAGAGACCCAGATCCTGGGAATCACCACGCTGAACATGCTCAAGATGGAACAGCAGATCGACTCGCTGAACCCCATCACGTCCAAGCGCTACATGCACCACTACAACTTCCCGCCGTATTCGACGGGTGAAACGGGTCGCGTCGGTTCGCCGAAGCGTCGCGAGATCGGGCACGGCTTCCTCGCCGAGCGCGCACTCGTCCCCGTTCTGCCCACGCGTGAAGAGTTCCCCTACGCGATTCGTCAGGTCTCGGAAGCACTGAGCTCCAACGGTTCGACGTCGATGGGCTCGGTGTGTGCGTCAACGCTCGCGCTGCTCAACGCCGGTGTGCCGCTGCGCGCTCCCGTTGCCGGAATCGCGATGGGTCTCGTCTCTGACGAGGTCGATGGTGAAACCCGTTACGCGACGCTAACCGACATCCTTGGAGCCGAAGACGCCCTAGGCGACATGGACTTCAAGGTCGCCGGAACCAAGGACTTCATCACCGCGATTCAGCTCGACACCAAGCTCGACGGAATCCCGGCATCGGTTCTTGCCGGTGCGTTGACTCAGGCGCGCGACGCTCGCCTCGAAATCCTCGACGTCCTCAACGAAGCAATCGACGGACCCGACGAGATGGCCCCGACAGCGCCCCGCGTGATCTCGGTGCAGATCCCCGTCGACAAGATCGGTGAACTCATCGGACCGAAGGGCAAGACGATCAACTCCATCCAGGACGAGACCGGTGCTCAGATCTCGATCGAGGAAGACGGAACCGTCTACATCGGTTCGAACGACGGCCCCTCGGCCGAAGCCGCTCGTGACCGTGTCAACCAGATCGCCAACCCGATCAACCCCGAGGTTGGTGAGCAGTTCCTCGGAACCGTCGTCAAGCTCGCGACCTTCGGCGCGTTCGTCTCTCTGCTTCCGGGCAAGGACGGCCTGCTGCACATCTCCGAGCTGCGCAAGCTTTCGGGTGGCAAGCGCGTCGAAAACGCCGAGGACGTCCTCTCGGTCGGCCAGAAGGTGCTCGTCGAAATCGCCAAAATCGATGACCGTGGCAAGCTCTCGCTTGTTCCCGTCGTCGAAGGCGAAGAGGGCGCTGCAGCCGACGATGACGGCGAAGGCGAAGACGCGTAACGACGCGGAAATCGTTTGGGGCGGGTCTTCGGACTCGCCCCAAATTTTTTTCCCGCGATATTAAGTTTTTCGAGTGTTTGCGCTATGTTCGGACTGCACGGGGAAAGGTTTCCGTGTTAGGGGGTCACCCGGCTGGACGTGACGCCACTCGGCGACATATTCCGGTAAACCGAAAGGTTATTTGTGAACACTCTGTCATCACTGTTGGACAACAACCAGTTCAACCTTGTCTACAACATGTTGTCGCTGGGTATCGCGAGCATGCTCTTCACGACGGTTTTCCTCTTCGTCGCGCGTGAGCGTGTTGCACCCCGCTACCGCATGGCCGTTATGGTGTCGGGAACGGTTACCGCAATTGCGGCTTACCACTACTTCCGCATGTTCGACTCCTTCAACCACGCATTCGCTGGCCTCGAAGGAAACAACTCGGACGCCTACAACGTTGGCTACCGTTACGTCGACTGGCTCCTCACGGTGCCGCTGCTTCTCGTCGAAATCGTTGCCGTTCTCGGCCTGGCCCGTGCGATTCAAGCATCGTTGCTGAACCGCCTCGTTCCTGCCGCTGCTGCGATGATCCTCCTGGGTTACCCCGGAGACGCAAAGCTCGACATCTTCGACCTTGCACCCAGCATCTGGGGCGCACTCTCGACCATCCCCTTCCTCTACATCCTCTACGTACTGTTCGTCGAGCTCGGCAAGAGCCTCTCGCGTCAGTCCGCACCGGTTCAGAAGAAGATCAAGCAGCTCCGCCTGTTGCTCCTCGCAACATGGGGCGTTTACCCCATCACCTTCATCCTCGCGATGAACAGCACTGGGTTCAACGCTGACGAGGTTGTTGCTCGCGAAATTGGCTACTCCATCGCCGACATCCTCGCGAAGTGCCTCTTCGGTCTCATCATCTTCTCGATCGCCCGCATCAAGTCGGCCGAGGATGACAAGGAATTCGCTAAGTCTGAATTCCGCGACTAATTCGCACAAGTTGGGGGCGGGCCTTCGGGTCCGCCCCTTTCTTTTTGTCGAATAGGCTCAAACTCTCATGACGTATATGCCCCTTCCGCTCAGCGCGCCCGATGTCTCGTTCCAGTCGACGGGGGAGTGCATCGTTCGCCGCACCGTCCACTCGAGCGGTCTGCGGGTTCTGACGGAACGCGTTCCGGGCTCGCGCACGGTGACTATTGGGTTCTGGATCGGTGCCGGTTCGCGCGACGAGGACGCCGGGCACCACGGGTCGACCCACTTCCTCGAACACTTGTTGTTCAAGGGCACGTCGACGATGTCGGCCTTCGAAATCTCCGAGACGTTCGACGCGATGGGTGCGTTCCACAACGCCCTCACCGCGAAAGAGAACACGTGTTACCTGTCGCGCGTGCGCGCGGCCGACCTGCCGACCGCCGTTCGCGTGCTGGGCGACCAGGTGTCGAACTCGTTGTTGCGCGCCGAAGACTTCGACATGGAAAGAACCGTTATTCTCGAAGAATTGGCGATGGCCGCCGACGACCCCGACGACGTTTGCGGTGAACAATTCTTCACCGCGATGTTCGGTGATTCCGCGCTTGCCCGACCCATCGGCGGAACCGTCGCCGACATCGAGGGCGCCGACCGGTCGTCGGTCATCGAGCACTATCGCGACCGCTACCAGCCGCGCGACCTCATCGTCACCGCCGCGGGCGATGTCGACCACGACGAACTGGTGCGGATGGTTTTGGAGTCGCTCGTCGGCTGGGACATCGTCGACGGCGAACCCGAAGCACGCCGACCTCAGGTTGAGGCGACGGTCTCGGGCCGAACCCCGGTCGCGGTCACGACGCGCGACCTCGAACAAGTCGCCCTCATCGTCGGGGTCCCCGGTGTAATCGCCAACGACGACCGACGCACCGACCTCGGGGTGCTCACGGCCATCCTCGGTGGCGGCTCGTCCTCCCGACTGTTCCAGGAGATCCGCGAAAAGCGCGGTCTCGCCTATTCGGTCGATGCATTCCCCGTCACGTATTCCGACGCCGGTGCCTTCGGAGTCGGCGCGGGGTGTTCCCCCAAAGTGCTCTCCGACGTTCTCGGGCTGATCCGCGACGGCATGGCCGGAATGTCAACGATCACCCCGCACGAACTCAACCGCGCCCGTGGCCAAATTCTCGGTTCGGCAACGCTCGCCCTCGAATCGATGGATTCGCGCATGAACCGCCTCGCCCGCGCCGAATTTCTCGGCGAATACCGAGACCTCGACGAAACCGAGCGCCTGCTCGACCTCGTCACCGTCGAATCCGTCGGTGCACTCGCGACCGAACTCGCTGCCGGCCCGCTCGTGATTTCGGCGGTTGGCGATGTGACCGACGCGCAGGTTGCCGGTTACGCCAGCGCGTAGGGTTAAGGAATGCCGCGCGCCGCGGTCTTGACCACACGATAGGAATCCGATGAAGCAGACCCGCACGATTATCGGCGTCGCCGTCATGGCGGTGCTGCTGGTTCTGTACATCGCCTTCGCGGGATACGAGGCGGTTCTGCTCATCGCGACGGGGGAACCCGTCGCTCTGGTCTTCGGGTTCGCCCTTTTTGTCGCCCCGGCGATCGGTATCTGGTCGCTCTTTCGCGAGCTGAAATTCGGTCGCGACGCCGGTGCACTGCTCAACCGATTTGTTGTCGAGTTTGGCCCGATCGCGATTCCCGTGCTGGACAAGGGGTCCGACGTTCCCGAGCCCGCCGATCCGACCTGGGACGACCTTCTCATTCACGGGCTCACTCTTGACTCCGTCGGCAAGCGTCGCGAGGCGCGTGCCGCTGTCCGCCGAGCGATTGTCCTCGCAAAGGTAAACTCGAATCCATGACGAAGGCGCATGCATCCAAGCTGAGCGTCGCCTATGTCATGCCCGTCAGAAATGACGCGAGCTATCTTCGCGCGGCGGTCGAGAGCATCATCGCTCAAGACAACCCGCCGAAAACGGCGATCGTGTTGTCGGTCGGTCCGTCCCTCGACAACACCCGCGAAGTCGCGGATGAGTTGGCGAAGGAGTACGGCGTTACCGTCGTCGACAACCCGCAGGGCAACACTCCCGCGGCGTTGAACATCGCTCTGCTTGCAACCAACGCCGACGTTGCTGTTCGCGTTGATGCCCACTCGGAACTGTCGCCCGGATACGCCCAAAACGCCGTTCGAATTCTTGAGGAAACCGGCGCATCGAACGTTGGCGGAATCATGGAGGCGCGCGGCCGAACCAACATTCAGAAGGCCGTCGCGTGGGCGTACGGGAACTTCATCGGCCTGGGTGGTGGCCCGATCCACACGGGCGGAACGCCCGGCCCAGCCGACACCGTTTACCTCGGAGTGTTCCGCCGTCTCGACGTGCTCGAAATCGGTGGGTTCAACGAGCAACTGATTCGCGGCCAGGACTGGGAACTCAACGCCCGACTGCGCGAAAACGGGAGGACGGTGTGGTTCGACCCGACTCTGCGAGTCGGCTATTACCCGCGCCGCGACATCATCTCGCTCGCAACGCAGTTCTTCGGCACGGGGGTATTCCGCGCCTACATCCTCATGGCGAACCCGAAGCGCACGCGCATCAAGTACCTTGTGCCGCCCACGTTTGTCGTTTCGCTCATCGTCGGGGCCGTCGCCCTCGCGGTGTCGGGGAACTGGTGGATGCTGCTTCCCGGTTACGCGTACAGTGCGCTCGTCCTCGGGGGCGCGCTCACCGCAAAGGGACTCAGCCTCAAGTCGCGCATCGCGTTGATGGCGGTGTTGCCGACGATGCACCTGTCGTGGGGCGCCGGATTCTGGAAGGGCGTCTTCACGTTCTCGAACCGTGGCGACGACGTCGTGCTCAACACAGCAGCCATCTCGGTCCATTCCTAAACCCCCGACCGATAAACTCTCCCTTAGTCCCAGGGGAAGGTCATCATGAGCGATATCGTCGTGTGCTCGTTTTACACCGACGACGCGTATTACCGAAAAGAAGCCAAGGCCCTGCGAGCGGACCTGGACAAACTCGGCGTCGAATACGTTCTCGAAGAAATCCACAAGGTCGAAGGACAGGACTGGGCGGACATGTGTCGCCGGAAGGTTCCGTTCCTCCACTCCGTCTGTCAACGGTTTCCCGACAAAAAGGTTTTCTGGATCGACGTCGACTGCCGTCTGCTGAGCCTTCCCGACTTTGTGAGAAATTCCAGTGCGGACATCATCGGTTTCCAACGCGGTTTCGGCTCGTCGTTGACGATCGGGTATCAAAACCGAACCCGTTTCTGGGAACCGTGCTTTTGGGGTGTCGGAACCGGGGCGAACGCGCGCAAGATGATGGCGGACGCCGCCGCACTCGAATCGACGAGCTCGCTCAAAGCCACCGACGATTACTTCTTCGAGGACGCCTGGCGCCAGAACGCCGACTCGCTGACGTTCCAGTTGATCCCCGGCGCGTGTGTTCTGGGCAAGGGCGATCCGGCGTTCAATCTCGAATCATTCTTCGTATTCGGGTCGTCAGGCAACGTTGCTGACTTTAAGGGCAAGGTCGAACAGCACAAGGGAATGACCAAGCCAAGCGGTCGCCAGCGAATCACCAACCTCGGCAAGAGATTGCTTCGCGGCCTGCCCCAGTCCGTAGCGCGTCGCATCGTGAACATCGCGGACCGCACTGGGGTGACCGCCATCCTGACCAGTAACGGCTCGGTCGGCGAGACGCTGTCGCGTCGTACGAGCACCAACAAGGTTTTGCGCGCCGGGTTCGACGGAAACCTGCTCGAACTAGAAACGTATGCCAGCCTCCTCAACACGGGTGGAGTTACGACCTCGGAGGAACGCGCCACGATTGCGGCCGCGCGAACGTTCGCGCACTATTCCAGCCGTGACAGCGCGAACACCGTCACGCTGACGTGGTGGGCCCGGCCGTTCCCCGGAAACTTCGGCGACTGGCTCAGCCCGCTCATCATTGGCAATTACACCGACGACCGAATCGTGTTCCATTCCCCGACCGCCCCGATCGTCGAACCGCACCTCATTTCGACGGGGTCCATCGGGCGATTCATCACGCCGTCCTCGATTGTCGTCGGCACGGGCATTTCGGCAGCTGACGTCGAACTGCACCCGAAAGCCGATTACGTGTCGGTGCGCGGTCCACTGACCGCACAGCACGTCGTCGCGTGCGGAGGCCCTGACGTCGAATCGTTTGGGGACCCCGGCGCCATCATGTCCCGCATCTTCCCGCTCAGCCGCAGCAAGACCAACGGCAAGACGGCGTTCGTTCGACACTTCACCCACGCCCAAATCCCGATGCGTCTGCCCGACCACTTCGAGGAACTGTCGGTGCTGATGTCGGCGCCGGCTCAAATCGCCGATTTCCTCGGTGCGCTCGTCACCTACGACCGAGTCGTCACCAGCGCGATGCACGTCTTCATCGTCTGCCAGTCCTACGGAATTCCGTGTTCACTCGTCACGTTCGAGGGCTTCGAGGACAACGTTCACGGCACGGGCCTCAAGTACGGCGATTACGCGCTGGGCGTCGGGCTTGAGACCATCAACCCCTCCGTTGTGCCGCTGGACCTCATGAAGTTTTCGTTCGCCAGTATCGAACGCGACGACGCGGTGAGCGAAAAGAAGAAGGACGAGAGTGTGTATGCGATTCGCCTCGGACTTTCCAACCTGGAAAGTCGACGCTAGGCCCGATCATGTGGACACTCATTCGGGAACTCAGGGCGGCACTGACCGAGCTCTTTCCGACCAGGCGCGACGGGCTGATTGTTGCGGGGCTCGTCCTGTTCGGTGCAGTCGTCTCGGCGGCCGAGATGCTGACCGCGAAACTGTTTTCCGACATCATCCTGCCTGGTGAATCCTCGGCCCGGCCGATGTCCGACACCGTCGCTCTCGCCGTTGTGTTCCTGCTCGTGTTCGGCGGTCTGCGCGTGGTGAATTACGCCCAGAACCTGTATCGGGTGAATGTGTTCGAGAAGGCGTTCCACGGTCGCAACGACAAGACAGGCTCCGAGGAATCGTGGCGCTGGGCGACAGCGATGGAACTGACCACCATCCTCACGATGACCGCCCGCATAGCCGTCATCGCGGGCATCTTGTTCATCCTCTCGCCGCTGTTCGGGCTGGCCAACGTGGTGCTCTTCCTGATCATCGCTGAAATCTTCGGGGCGGCCGTTCGACGCCAGTTCCTGACACAGCAGGGGTTCCGCGATCGCCAAAAAGCCAAGGCACCGGCGTCCCCGGCCGAGAAGGTGCGCGCCCGCATCAAGGCGGGGGAAGCATCATCCCTTCTGGCCAGCCTCGGCGTGATGGTCTTGATGGGGTTGCTCATCGTTCTCGCCATCACCGGTGTCGTCGCGGCGGGCGACGCTCTCGTCCTGTTCCTCGCCGTGCGCATGATCGGCCAAATGTATTCGGGAATCTCCAGCGGTCTCATGCGGTTCACGCGCGCTCGGGTCAATGGCCGTTAGCCCGAAACTGACGATCGCCTACTCGGTGCTCGCCGGTGGGCTGGGCAATATCGTTCTGCCCGAACAACGCGACGACACAGAGATTCTCGTCCTCGTGCAGGGCCGTGGCGGTTCGATTCCCCGCCGCGAGGACGTCCGCGAAATCCGACTCGATTCGGTCGGGGTCACCCGCAGCCGCAACGAAGCCATTCGTCAGGCCCGCGGCGAGGTGCTCGTCTTTGGCGAAGAGAACGCCGAATGGATCCGCGGGGGACTGGACGAGGTCGTCGAGATTTTTGCGGACAACCCGCGACTGGCGGTCTTTCTTGGCCGTGCCGAGGACGAGACGGGTGCGCTGCGCAAGCGTTACCCCGCTTTCCGTGAACCGGCGACGATCTGGAATTCCGCGCGCGTGGGTACCATCGAACTGGCCGTCCGCCCCGCGATGTTGCTCAAAGCCGGTGTCGAATTCGATGAAGAGTTCGGCGCGGGAACCGACAATTATCTGGGGGACGAATACATCCTGGTGGCCGACGCGAACCGCGCGGGGCTCAAGTGCGACTATTTCCCCGTCACCATTTCGCGCCACCCCCGCGATTCGTCGGGCACAACTTTCGGCACGGCCGCCGATGCCCGCGCGCGGTCGCGCGTGTTCGACCGCGTGTTCGGGTGGTTCGCACCTGTTCCGCGCCTGCTGGTGTGGGCGCGAAACCCTCGGCGTTTCGGTGCGAGCGGGTTGCGGTTCGTTATCGGCTACTGAGCGCCCAGCGCAGGGCAGCCTCGGGTGTCGCGTGTTCAAAGACGAAACCGTCCTTGAGCAACACGGCCGGTTCGATTCGTTGTGACGATTGCAACAGTTCCTGACCGGCGTCGCCCAACAGCTTCAGTGCAATCGGTGGGATTCCCAGCAGATGCGGTCGACGCAGGATCCGAGACAACGTTTTCGTGATGGTATTCGCCGTGGCGGGCTCGGGGCTGACCAGGTTAACGGGCCCACTGACCCTGGAATCGATCAGGTGAATGATGGCGCGAACCTCGTCGCGCAGCGAAATCCACGGCCACCACTGGGTTCCCGTGCCGACGCGGCCACCCGCAAACAGCGCGGTCGCCAACCTGAGTGGCGCGAGTGCGCCACCCGACCCCAGCACAAGACCCGTGCGCACGAGAACGGTTCGAATCGCTGAGCCGCTCGTCCACTTTTCCCAGTCGACGGTGACATCGGCCAGGAAACCCGTGCCGCGGGGGCTCTTCTCGGTGAGGGCGTCGTCGCCGCGGTTGCCGTAAAACCCGACCGCCGATGCGTTGATGAGAACTTTTGGGGGCGTGCCCGCCTGATTGACGGCGTCGACGATGGTCGTGGTTGTTGCCCGACGGGATTCGACGATGTCCCTTTTGATTTCGGTGGTCCACGGCATCCGCGAAATGCTCGATCCCGCCAGGTTGATGACGGCGTCGGCACCGGACAGCACCGCAGGGTCAAGGTCACCTGCCGTAGGGTTCCACTGAACCTCGGTGTCGCTCGTGGGAGACCGTCGGACCAGTGTCGTCACCGACCAACCGAGGGCCCGAAGTTCGTGAACGAGTGCTCGCCCGATAAACCCAGTACCGCCGGCAACAACCGCATGCCTAACTGCCATGTGCACCTCCCGCTTCGGTGCTTCGAAGTCTAGATGCTCGGGTCAATACCGCCGTGCCTGTAGAAAATTTCTGCGAAGACCTCATGAACCAAAAGTGGGTTTCAGTCTCACCAGTTTTAGCCTCGTAATTGCGAATGACGTGGCAAATATTGTCATCAATATCATCGGCGAAACACCAAAGATAATCTGTAGTAACAAATGAGCTGAGACCGCGTTCAATGCTTCAATTGGCCCGGCCGACACGGCGACGTAAACCGCCTTGAAAATGACAACGGGAAATGTCGCCAAACAGAACGTGATCAACGTGAATTCCGCTCTCCCGACGGGGCCACGCCTCGAATTCATCACTACGAAAATCGTGACGGTAAGCAGGATTGAATTGACAATCCAAACGAAATTCAGCCACTCAGGCATCACTGGGATTGCGTCTTCTGAAGCCAGCAGATTGAGAAAGAAGCCTGGCAGGGGGGCGGCAAGCCAAACTGACGAAGAAATCAGGCCTGCCGCCGCTAGGTGTTTGAGTTGCGAGCGGGTCAATATGCGCCACTTCCCGTAATGGACGCGGTCGGGCATGCGAGATTAATCAGACAGATAGGGTCAGCGAAACTGCGAATGTAGGCCGTAATCTGAAAACCACCATCCGCCGTCTGGCGCAACGCTCGAAGAAGGGGCGCCTTGCTCCGGCGCTCGAGATTTAGGCTGGCGCCCGGGACAATTTTACTTTCGGAAAGATTCGCGATTGTAGCTAAGGCTGGATGGCTTGGGGTGATTGCATTTCCGACGCCTGTATTCAAGCAAGAGATTACAACGATGCCCGTTACCGCCAGGGCCGAGATAGTTTGCCGATATTTAGTCAACTTCACATTCGGAATCTAGTCGGATAACCGCCCATTGACAACAACTGCCTCGCGGCGGCCAAAAAACTAGATGCTCGGGTCGATTCCGGGACGGCTCGGTGTTGCGTCGCCACCCTTTTCGAGCCCGAACGTAATTCCGCGACGAGCGAACAGCAGATAGATCTCGCACCCGAGGCAGTACCCAAACGCCGCGTTGAGG
>CAJAKC010000027.1 GCA_903940225.1 uncultured Microbacteriaceae bacterium | reverse complement strand
TTGTTGTTGTGGGTTCACGTGGCGTTCATGGAGTCGTTCCTCGTGGCACACGAAATGTATACGTCGACGCCAATCCCCGCAGGAGACAAAGCAACGGGCGCCGACAACTACATCGCCCAGTGGGGTGCGGCTGTCGGCCCGCTGGGGTTGGACAAAACCCCGACTTCCCGTGCCGCGGTCGACGCGTTCATCGACGACCTGCTCAACCGCGGCGTCCTCGCAGTATCGGATGACACGATGCGAATCGTCGAGTTCATCCGCAGGCCTCCGCTGCCGTTGCTGACGCGGCCGATTTATCGGTTGTTCTTCCACGCAGCGGTCCTCTCACTGCGCCCAGAATTTCGCACACTGCTGAGGCTGCGCACACCACCGCGCTGGTTGGTTGTTCCGGCCACCCGGGCGACGTTGCGATTGATTCGTTGGGCGATTGGGCCGGAGAGCCCCCTCGAGGATGGCGCGCTGAATCGCCTTGCTCGGATTGGTGCAATTCCGGGCGTTGGGCTCGCGTAAAATCGCAAAGTGAGAGTTGCCCACCGAGTTTCCAGCGCGATTGCGCTGACTCTGGTGATGGCACTCGGCGCCCCGGTCCACGGTGCATCGGCCACCCCCGCGGATGATCTGCGCACCGCACTAACCGACTATCTCGCAACATCCAGTGCTGATTACACGGTCAGCCTTCATGAACTCGGTGACGACGGCATTGATGTGGGAATCGACGAACACGGGCGCATCGAACCGGCGTCGGTCATCAAATTGTTTTACGCGTGGTCGGCATTGCGCCGAGTCGACATGGGTTCACTTCGACTGTCACAAGCGATGCCCAATGGGTTGACGTGGGATCGCTGCTTGACACTGATGATTACCATCTCTGACAACTCGTGTTCCGCCGACATTCGGCAAGCGCTGGGAAATCGCAAGCTCAACAAGCTCTTCGCCTCATCGGGCTATCCCGACACGTACGTCAGGCTCACGGGCGCGGGCGCTTACAACGGAAAGCGAACTTCAGCGGCGGACACGACACTGTTGCTGACGCGGCTCGAGGAAGGCACACTGTTGTCGCCCGCATCGACAACCTATTTTCACAAGCTGCTCAAGGGGCAAGTCTGGCGCACGCGCATCAATCTGGGAGTTCCTGCCGGTGTTCACGTGGAAAACAAGGGTGGCGAGCTAGTGGTTTCCTCGGGGGAGACACAGTCGGATGCTGCGATCGTACGCGGCCCCGAATCAACCTACGTCCTGACCGTTTACGGACGAAACGACGCCACAAAGGCGGACATCACGGCGATTTCACGAATTGTGTACGAACACCTGCAAGGCCAGCCCGTCACCACTCCCGCAACGTTTTCGACCTACCAGTACACCGCAGTCGGCTCGGTGCCGGTGCGGGCGAAGCCCGGGGGGCGGATTCTGTACCGCATCCCCTCCGGCACACTCGTCAAGGCGTACTACAGCGAGCGCAATTGGGTTAGCGTCAAGCAACTGAACAAGCGGCACGGCTGGGTGAAGTTCCAACACCTACGGCTGCGAGATCAGTTTCGCTGGCAATAGCCGGTGATTCTGTGGTGGCGTTAGTAGTACGCCACCACATAACCATCAACCGTGAAGTACGTCGTCGTGTAACCGGGCTTCGACAGTTCGAACTTCACCGAAATCTCGCGACCGAAATCTC
Organism: uncultured Microbacteriaceae bacterium; assembly: GCA_903940225.1. Taxonomy (GTDB): domain Bacteria; phylum Actinomycetota; class Actinomycetes; order Actinomycetales; family Microbacteriaceae; genus MWH-TA3. Next base: position 13,802 of record CAJAKC010000027.1, on the reverse strand, counting down.
GGGCAGTCGGGACATAGGTTGCTCGGCGCGCCCCACGAATGGGTTCTCCGTCTCTCAACCACTGGTAACGGACGGTGACATCAGCCGGAGCCATGCCCGACAGTTCGACCGTGAGGACTTGACCGATTTCGCCGCCCGCGTCGCCGAATATTCCTTCGGCGTTGCTGATGTCAATTTCACCCGCTGCGATTACTGCGGTCGCGGCGCTCAGCTTGGTAACCGAAGCGAAAGTCGCTTTGGTTCCCTTGACGGAGACACGAATCGTCTTACCTACGTCCGCGGAACCAGGCGTGTAGGTTGTCGAGTTTGCTCCCGGGATGGCCACACCATTGCGCAGCCACTGAATAGACAGCGCGACTGGATCTGGTGCCCATACTCCCGTCGTCACCGTCAACTCGTTGTCGATCTGTGCGGTACCCGAAATGGTTGGGGTTGGTGTGGCGGTCAATGTTGCCGCGGGCGGTGCCGCAACAGATGCTGTGGCCACACTCGTCTTGGTTACAGGAGTAAAGCCAACTTTGCTTCCCACTGCCGATACCGTGATGGTTCTGCCCTGGTCTTCAGCACTTAGCAGATAAGTCGGGCCTGTCGCACCAGGGATATTTATGCCAGCACGCTTCCACTGGAATGCGATTCCTACCGGTGCGGGTGTCCATGCACCAGTATTCGCCGTGAGTATCGAACCAACGCGAGCCGTTCCCGTGATTGTTGGAATCGGAGACGCCGTTAGTGTTTGAAGCGCAACTGCTGCAGTCTGAACGCTCTCCTTCAGAACGGTGACATAGCCAGCCTTTGTTCCCAAAGTTCGGACGGTAAGTCGGGCGCCCGCATCGGCTGCGGTCGGCGTGTAGGTGGCGGATGTTGCACCAGGGATCGGCTCGCCGGCCTTCATCCACTGGTAGCTGATGGTAACGGGTGCTGGGGTCCACGTGCCGGGCACTGCTTTGAGAGCTGTTCCCACCTTCGCCGATGTGCCACCCGTGATGGTCGGAACAGGGGATGCGGTGATGGCGATTCCCGAAACTAAGCCGACTTGGATGTACATCCTGTCGGAAATGTATCCGGACTTAGACACAAGAATAGAAAGTGCAAGTCGTTTCCCTAGGTCGGCGGCAGTTATCGTATAACTTGCTGCAGTTCCTACTACCTGAGATGACCCGTAACCAAATTCAGAATCCTCGACAGACCAGCGGTAACTAATCAAGGTGGGGACAGGTGTCCATGTGCCGATTGAAGCAGTCATTGATGTCCCAACCTTTGGAACCCCAGTAAGTGCAATCGTTCCGGGAAGGAAAATCACTGTTGGTGGCGTCAAATCGATGTTAATTCCCTCGAGAAGAGCACCATTTGACGCTGTGATGAAGGTTGCTGTCGCAAGTGTTTCTTTGTTTCCGTAGAAAACAACGGCATCAGTGTTTGCGTGCGCTAGCAACGTATATGTTCCCGGCATTACGCCCGTGAACGTATATTCCCCGCGTGACACATTCGCCTGAGCCAGCGACTTCCCTGCGGTGTCCAGCAACTCAATGTAACCTCCCACCGCAATTCCGGCCTCGGTGAGTCGACCCGAAATTTGAGAAGGCTCCGTCGTAACGATATCGCGGACAGTCAAAGGTGCAGCCGAATTGCTCGTCACCCACGGTGATGTGGTCATGGACGTCGCCCCACCAAGCCAAAATTCTTGACCCGTGACCATCGCGCGGAGCCTAACCGATACGCCGGCAGGAAGCTTGAGTGTATAAGCGGAATTGTCCGCTGAAGAGGCTACAGTTGAAGCCAAAACCACACCGTTCACATCGAGAGCTTCGATGCGGCCACTCACGGCGGTACCGTTTTGCGAGCGCAGCGAACCTCTAACGATTCCAATCGCTTCAAGTTCGATTTGCACATTTGCGACAGCCTGTGATCCGGTGACCGATACTGCTCGACGTGAACCTGAACGGTCCGCCCACCACGCAGGAGAACGGGAAGAGTCGTCGGCATCGGCTTTGACAAAATAGACACCAGCGGGAAGACCGTTGATGGTGAAGGCGCCGTCGGCACCGACGGACCCGAATCCAATCAATTCGTTGTTCGGGCCGTATGCTTTAGCGGAGATCCCGCTAAATCCTTGCGAGCCGCCAACCAGCGTAACGCTGCCGGATATTGAAGCACCTCGTTGTAAGACAAAATTTTGATTAGTGAGGTTTTGACCGACCGTCAGGGAAGTGACATTTGCGGTCGCTTGGTTGGGTTTGTCAGTTAGGTATTCACCCACGTATACGGAATTTTGCGGCCCAAAGCCGTCACCGTGCCAGCCACAGTTGCCACCAGCCTGTGTACCTGCCCACACGTAATATGAGCCCGCGGCTAGCCCAGTGAAAGAATAATATCCGTTCGCGTCTGTTTGAGCCCAGGAGATTAGGCACCCGTCAGACTTTCGGTAGACGATTACATTCATCTCAGGCAATCCCACTGTCGGCGCGTCAGATCCCGTAACTCGACCAGAAATTTGTGCTGTGGCAGGGGTCAGTGAGATGTTGATTGTTCCAGTCGCACCAAGGGCAACTGTCGCAGACGGCCCGGAGTTTCCATATTGAACGGCGTATGGAGACAGAAACCCTTCCTTAGAGGCCCTTGCCCGATAAACACCAGGAGCGAGATTACTGACGGTATAACGGCCGTTGGAAGTGGTAGTCGCACTTCCTTCACCGTTCGGCCCACTAATTTGAACTTCAACCCCCGAGAGCGCTGTGCCGGCTGCGTTACGGACTGTGCCAGTGATTCTGCTCGTCCTTTGTGACATCCTGAAATCACCAGTGAAGTCATCGTCTGCGCTTAGATCGAAGAATTCACTTCGGTGAACTGAAAACACCGAACCCCAGTATTCAGTCACTGAATTTTCGCAGTTGCCTTCGTCGTCGCAATTGGACGGAGTTTCAAAGCTCAGTGAATACGTTCCCGGGTTAACGCCGGCAAATTCGTAGTATCCATCAGCATCCGTGGTGGCGTCATTTTCGCCCCACGAAGTGTCGAATATTGTTACGTCATAGTCCACGGCGGGGTCACCATTTTTGTCTAGAACGTAACCCGAGACTGTGGCACCATTCGGATTCTCGGGAAACACATAGGTGAGTCCACGGACGTCTTCGCCTTCACGAACAGTCAGAATTCCGGCACTTTCTTCAGAACCGTCGCCACCCCACCACGAGTTATTGATTTGGATTTTGTATCGCCCTGCCGGGACGCCGTTGAAAACTACCTGGTGGCCGTTAAGTTGTTTTGACTCGTCGGCAAACGTTCCATCAAGCGGAAACAGTTCAACATTCGGGGCGGCGGAACATTCGTTGCCAGTCGAATTGCACCATGCGTTGATTCCGACTGTTGAGCCTTCGCGCAATTGAAAGTCAATATCCTGCAGCGGTGATTCTGAACTCACCGTGACTCGACTCGCCAGGCTCGACGACGAGACACCGTTCCACCACTGTGGTGCAAGTGGAGACTCGTCGTCGTCAACGTAGGCGACGACTTTGTATGAACCCTCCTCCAAATTCACCGAATACAAACCATCGACGTCCGTAGTTGCCGTTGCAGAATTCCAAAGTTCACCCCATTGGGTTTTGAAAAACCTCACTACAGCCGATTCAACAGCGTCGCCGTGAGAGTCGGTCACGAGTCCCGAGACAATGCCGAATTTGCGAAGTGTATAGTCATCCGAATACGATTCCCCGTCACCTAGCCAGAAAAACTGGGCCGACTCGACGTCGGGGGCATCGCCGAGGCAAACGTAATCGTAGTCAGCTGAATCAAAACAGAGCGTGTAGTCACCTTCGGTAAGCCCGTTGATGACGTAGTAGCCCTCAGAGTCGGTTACTGTATCGCTTATTTGAGCAAAGGCGTCATCAAATGCGGCAACATTCACGCCTTCGAGCCCGTTCCAGTCTGAGTCCGTGACATTTCCTTCGATGGAGGAGCTCCCGCCAAGCCCTGGCGCCGAAGTCGGCGCGTTTTGTGGTGTCACAATTCCCTCGGCGGATACGCCGCCTCCAAGAAGCAGGGCTGTCGCGCCCACCACGGCGGTAAGGGATTTAAACCACGAACGGATTGAAGCGCCAGCTGGTGAGTTCACGACAAATCTCCCTGATAGAAAGTGATTGAAATTCAACCTATCTCACCAAGGGATGCATGCGCTAACCTTTCGTTGGAATGGACCGCCTCCTCCGAAAAGCAGAACGCTCGAGAATTTAGCGGTCGATGGGTGCGGAGTTGAGCCCGAGTCGACGCTCGCGCATGGCGAGGAAAAGCGGAAAGGTAAAGGCCATTGCGGTCACGCCAGATAGCACAATGTAGAGCCAGACGCGCTTGAGCCCGACGCGCTGTGCTTCGACGATCATGAAAACGACCGCGGCAATCGCCACGATGGAGAGGTCGACGGTGAGGACCATGTCGACCGCGGTGCCGGTCCAGGCAGCGCCATAATCTTCGCCGTTCATGACCGCGAGCCCGTTAAAGACCCATGCGGTGATGAGCCCGACGACGGACAGTGCGAGATAGACCCAGAAACGAATTGTGGAGGATTTTGTCATAACTGAAGAGTACGCGCGTGACGTCGAATTGCCCGTACGTTAGAGGGGTGACTCCACGCCCGCGCAAACCCGCAACCATGCCGTCCGGAGCGTTCGACCGTTATGCCAGTGGCGTCGACCCGGCGGTGTCACTGCAGATCGCGCATGACACCGCAACCGCTCTGGTTCGACGAATTCGCGAATCGGATGACCCCGCGGTGCTCGAGCGGCTGCTCGCGTACACGGCCGATCACGGTGTCGGTGAGCTCGCGGAACTGTGGTCGGCCGCGCCCGCGCACTCATTGCCGGGCGCCCTGTGGCGCCTCTACGTGATTCACGCCAGCATTGTCGCCGATGAAAGTTTTGCCGCCGCCGCATATGACACCGGTGCGGCGTTGGAGGCAACCGCGGATGTCGTCGTTGCCGGAGCCCCCCAACCCACTTCGCCCGACGACATTCGCGAGCTCGCTGACGAGATTTTGCGCGGCGCGTTCCACGGAGACATTGGCGATGCGCTCGATCGCGCCGCCGCCTATTGCCGGATCGAGGCGCGCGGCGTTACCGACATAATGGGCCGCTCGGAACTGGGAAACAGTGTGCTGATGCAACGGGCCCTCACACTCACCGATTTTGCGAACGACCTTGCCGCCAGCGCGAAGCTGGATCGCACGGGGGAATTACACTAACCGGAATAAATGCCAGCGACTGATGGTTACACTAATCGTGTCGGGTCGCGCGGATACCCCGGGTCCCAACTTAAACTGCCGCTGCGAGTGGCCACGTGCCGAGAGGCGTAACCCGCGGCCCGACACCCATCACGGCGCTTCGTGATATTCGACGGAGACGATGTGGGGACCGAAATCGGTCACGACGATGTGGAAGACCGAAAAGTCACCCGTACTCGGTGACGCGATGCGCCGGAACGCGGCATCGCTTTCTGCGCCGGTCTGCTCGACGAGTTCCGCGACAAGTTGCGGAATGACGGGTCCGTGTGAACACAACACGACCGGCTTGCTCTTGGCCAGCCGGCGGGCGATAACCTTCCGCGCGTTTACTCCGTCGGATGTCCAGCGCTCCTGCGACAACTTGCCGGATTCCTTGACGCGAATCCCAAACTTGGTCGACACGGGCGTAATCGTCTGAATACAGCGCGTCGCGGGTGACGTGAAGATTGTCTGCGGACCGAAACTGGAGATCCCACCCGCAATCGCCTTTGCCTGTTGGTGTCCCCGGTGCAGCAGCGGTCGGCGCTGATCGGGGCCGTCCCAACTGGAGGCGGGCACCGCTTTGGCGTGCCGAACGATGATGATGGGGAAAGTCCTCGCATAGCCGAGCGAATACATTTTCTCTAGCGCGTCCACCAATCCGACGTCGTGAGAATAGGAAAGCCTGTCGCGCGCGATGGGAATCGTCATCCATTCGAGCGCACGGATCTCGTTGTTCGCCTTGAACGGTGAACGCTCGGCCGTCGTGGGGTCAACCTCTGCCGCCCAGTAGTGCACTTCTTTGCGCTTGCCGTTGCTCGGCAGTGTGTAGTCAACGGTGCCCAAATACGGGCCGAGAGCAATGTCGAGTCCGGTTTCTTCGCGAATTTCGCGCACAGCGGTCGCGGGCAACGTTTCGCCCGAATCGACCTTGCCTTTGGGGATTGAGACATCTTTGTGTTGGGTTCGGTGCACGACAAGGATTTTGAGTTCCTTGTCGACTACCTTCCACAACACTGCGCCGGCCGCGTAGACCGTGTCGTTGGCCATTAGCGTTGAGCCCCGTTCTTGTTACGCACTTCCGCTTCTTCCATAATCGTGTTTTGAACATCCATGAGCGGATCGCCGTGTGATGTGTGACGATCCCAGTGTCCCTCACTGTTGAGTATCCACGATGACGCCGATTCCGACATGTGGAGATCAAAAATTCTGGAAACGCGGGCCAGGTGGTCTCGGGCCTCCAGTTTCACGAGCACCTCGACGCGTCGGTCAAGGTTGCGGTGCATCAGGTCAGAGCTCCCGATGTACACCACCTCTTTCCCAGCGTTGTGGAAGGCGTAAATGCGCGAATGTTCGAGGTAGCGTCCCAAGACGCTGCGAACGCGGATGTTCTCGGAAAGTCCGGGCACACCGGGGATCAGCGCGCAAATTCCTCGAACCGTGACGTCGACGGGAACGCCAGCACTGCTGGCACGGTAGAGGGCGTCAATCAGTGCCTCATCGACGAGCGAGTTCACCTTGAAGCGAATCCCTGCGGGTTCACCCGCGATGGCCGCCTCCGTTTCGCGCGCAATAAGTTTGAGGAGGCCCGCCCGCAAATAGCGGGGCGCGACCAGCAACCGCTTGAACTTCTTTTCGATCGCGTACCCACTGAGTTCGTTGAACAACCGGGTGAGTTCGGCGCCGACCTCGTTGGAGTTGGTGAACAGCCCGAGGTCTTCGTAAACGCGACTCGTTTTGGGGTTGTAGTTTCCCGTGCCAATGTGCGAGTAATACGCGAGTTCGCCGTTCTTCTCACGACGGACAACCTGCGTGAGCTTGCAGTGAGTTTTGAGCCCAACGAGTCCATAAACGACGTGAACCCCCGCCTTTTCCAACTGTCGAGCCCACGAAATGTTGTTTTGCTCGTCAAACCTCGCCTTGATTTCAACCAGTGCGAGGACGGCTTTGCCGGATTCGGCAGCGGTGATGAGCGACCGGACGATCGGGGAGTCGCCGGAGGTTCGATACAGCGTCTGCTTGATGGCGAGAACGCTCTGGTCGGTGGCGGCTTGCTCGATGAACGCCTGCACACTCGTCGCGAACGATTCATAGGGGTGGTGGACAAGAACTTCACCCTCGCGCATCGCGGCGAAGAGGTCGGCCGGGGTGTTCGGTTCGGGTGCCTGAAAAGGACCGGCTGTGGTCGGAACGTGTTTCGGGAACTTGAGGTCGGGCCGCGGCAGGCTGGAAATCTGGAACATCTCGTTGAGCCCCAGCGTTCCCGGCAGCCGGTAGACCTCGTTTGCTTCCATCCCCAATTCACGAACGAGAAACGACAACGTGACGGGGTCCATGTCATCGGCAATCTCAAGGCGAATGGGTGCACCGAACCGACGGCGAGACAGGCCGGCTTCGAGGGCCTTAATGAGGTTTTCGCTCTCGTCCTCGTCGAGTTCCAAATCCTCGTTTCGGGTCACGCGGAAATCATGGTGATCGAGAATTTCCATTCCGGGGAATAGCGCACCGAGATGATGGGCGATGAGGTCTTCCAGCGGAATAAAACGGAGCTGCCCGTTGCCGTTATCCCGCAGTTCAACGAACCGCGGCAAAATCGAAGGGACCTTGACGCGGGCAAAGTTTTGGTCGCCCGACTTGGGGTTTCGCACGCGAACGGCGAGATTCAGCGATAGTCCTGAAATGTAGGGGAACGGGTGCGCAGGGTCTACCGCGAGTGGAGTGAGCACGGGGAAAATGGTCGAAAAAAACAACTCATCGGTCTGGGTGCGGTCGTTCTTGCTCAGTGTCGCCATTGTCACGATTTCGATGTTGCTCTCGCGAAGGGCGGGCAGAATCACGTCTCGTGCGAGAGTCGCGTGGCGAATCTGAAGCTGCTGTGCGGCGTCGTGGATTGAGTCAAGGACGTCAACCGGGAGTCGGCCGGTGTTCGTGGGAACCGCGATTCCGGTTTCAATCCGCCGTTTCAGCCCGGCGACCCGCACCATGAAGAATTCGTCCAAATTGTTCGCAAAAATGGCGAGAAAATTGATGCGCTCGAGCATCGGAACGGTCGGATCTTCGGCAAGTTCCAACACGCGCCGATTGAACGACAGCCACGACAATTCGCGGTCGAGATAACGCTGTTCGGGCAGCGTCTCATCGCGCCGTTGAACGGGGTCAACCCAATCGTCGTCGAGGTCGTCATCGATTGCGTCGCGGTGGCCGTTATCGTCCGTCATTCGTCGCCCCCGCTCGGCGCAAATCGGTACCCAACGTTACGGACCGTACCGATAACCGACTCATGGTCACCAAGCTTGGCACGAAGGCGTCGGACGTGGACGTCCACCGTTCGGGTACCGCCGAAATAGTCGTAGCCCCAGACCTCGGAGAGCAATTGCTCACGGCTGTAGACGCGGCTCGGGTTAGCGACGAGAAAACGCAGGAGTTCGAATTCCTTGTAGGTGAGATCAAGTGCCCGCCCGCCGACATTTGCCTGGTAACTCCCCTCATCAATCGACACCCCCGAGTGCGACAATCCGGTCGTGTTCGCGGGCTGGTGCGTGGAAATCGCGAGTCGAATCCGAGCATCAACCTCGGCGAGACTCGTTGTTGGCATGAGAAAGTCCGTGATTCCCCACGACGCGTCGATGACGGGCAGTGCCGTGTCACGGAGAGCGAGCAGAACGGGCACGGGTACTTGCGCTGATGCGAGGATCGAGGCCATCGCCTTCGCCGCAACGAGATCAGTGACGCCGTCCAGAATGATGACGTCTGCATCGCTGTTATGGGCGATCGACTGTGCGTTCAGCGCTGCAATCACGGTCTGGTGCGGGAGCAACGCGAGCGCGGGAATCGGCGCGTCGGAGGCATTAGTCAACACCAATAGTCGAGCCATTACCGCCTCCTTCCACGCCACTTTTTAGTTTAGGGCGTTTAGAGTGGGCGTATGCCTCGCAGGTTTGCCACCGCACTTCCCTCTTGGGTGATAGCCCTGGGTGGTTCGGTGTGGGCTGTCGTTGCGGGCGGAGCGCAGTGGGCGGGCGCTATTTCCCTCACCGTGGGCGCGTCGATTGTGGTGTCCTTCGTCGTGCAACTTTCGCTGCAACGCAAGGAGGGTCTCGTCAATCGGCTGGCCTTCACCACGAGCGGCTCGTTGCTGATTGCCGCGGCGGGTGTGGTCGGCGCATGGCTGGCTCACGGAATAGGCTAGAACCATGATTTTGGCGTTAGAAATTTTCTTCCTCAGCCTCTTGGGCTTGGCGACCATCGCGATTGGAATAACCGCCCTGACGGTGCTTATCCGCCTTTTTCGAGGTCAGCGCTAGTCATGTCGAACCCTTTCGTCGATCAACGTGACCTGGTCGACGGGAATGCGGTGGTTCGTCTGCACGGGGCCGTCCTGTCGGTCACCGGTGCCGATCGCGCGGCGGTGCTCAATGCGACACTGTCGCAATCGCTGCTCGGGATGGCACCCGGAGACCCCCGCGAAGCACTCGAACTTGATGGAAACGGTCGAATCGTGCGTGTGGTGCATGTCCTTGAGCGAGACGCGGACACGCTTCTCATCGTCGACGGCGCTCGCGGGGAGGACGTCTTAGCGTGGTTGGACAAGCGCGTGTTCATGGAGGACGTCGTGGCGGCCGATGTATCGGCGGAGTTTGCGATTTACGCGGGGACCCGCGGGTTCGGGCCGGACACATGGGCCGACCCGTGGCCGCAGATTCAGCCGGGAGGTTTCACTTACGGTGCCGAATCCGTGCCTGACTGGTCGTATGTTGAATCGCTCGTTCCCAGTGGCGAGGACCCACCGGCGCGAGTCGTCGATGTGGCTGCGCTCGACGCGATTCGCGCGGTCGCCGGCCGACCGAGCCGCGCCGAGGTGGACGATGTGACTCTGCCACACGAACTGGATTGGTTGCGCACCGCGGTTCACTTGTCCAAGGGCTGTTACACCGGTCAAGAAACTGTCGCAAAAATTCACAATGTTGGCCACCCACCGCGACGCCTCGTTCGCCTTCACCTCGACGGCTCGGATTCCGAGTTCGCTGTCGCGGGAGACCCCGTGTTGTTCGACGGTGCACAGGTCGGTGTGGTCACCACTGCTGGGAATCATTTTGAGGACGGGCCGATTGCGCTTGCGAGGGTGAAACGAACCGTTCCGGTTGATGCCGCACTGGTCGTCGATCGCGACGGCCACCCGCTGGCGGCCAATCAGGAGGTCATTGTGCCCCCGAGCGCCGGTGCTACGGCAGCGGAGCGACTGCGTCCCAATCGAGCGTGATTTCGCCGAGTCGCCAGCGCGACTGAGCGTCACGGACGGGCCAGCCGAGGTCTTTCATTGCGCGCACGGTTGCGACCCAGCGCTGAATCGCCGAAAAAGAACCGAGCCCGGCGTTCATGGCCCAGAGGCGATCGAGATCGACAAAGAAGCGATGAATGTTTTCGCCCGGCACATTGCGATGAATGAGCGCCTTGACCAGTCGTTCCGCTGCGATGCTCGGTTCGTCAAGGTCCGCTAGCCGCAGGGAAACGGTCAAGCTGTCGGGACCGTCAGGTGTGAGTGCGACCCAAGTTGAGACGCGGCCGATTTCGTCGCAGGTCCCGTCGAGGAACAATCCACCCGGCGCGAGGCGCGAAAGGACCGTCGACCAGATGGACGCGACCTCCGTCTCGTCGTATTGCCGGAGGACATTGAACGCTCGGACGATGTCGGGCCGGGCGTCGAGCGGAATCTCGAAGCCGCCGTGACGGAATGAGACCGTGGCCGTTTCCAGCCGTTTGGCCGCAGCCACTCGGTCCGGGTCGATTTCAATGCCGACGATTCGCGTACCGGGTTTGACGGCGCACAGGCGATCCGCCAACTCGAGCGTCGTGTGGGCAGTGGCGCCAAATCCTAGATCGACGACCAGCGGTGCCGTCATCGCGCGAACGCGTGGGTGGCGCACGAGCCAGCGGTCGCTGCGTCGAAGACGATTCGTCCCCGTCGTTCCGCGCGTCACTCGGCCAACTACCATCAGTCCATTCTCGCTGGTTAGGCTATTTCGTATGACACACACACTCATCCTGCTTCGACACGGAAACTCGACGTGGAACCAGCAGAATCTCTTTACGGGATGGGTTGATGTGCGCCTCTCCGAACAGGGAGTCACCGAAGCGATCCGCGCCGGTGAACTGCTTGCTGAGAGCGGGCTGAAGCCCGACGTGCTGTACACGAGCCTGTTGTCGCGCGCGATACAAACCGCGAACCTTGCCCTCGACCACGCCGATCGATTGTGGATTCCGGTCAAACGGTCGTGGCGCCTCAACGAACGCCACTACGGAGCCCTGCAAGGTTTGGACAAGGCGCAAACTCTCGAGGAGTTCGGGCCGGAACAGTTTCAACTGTGGCGTCGTTCGTTCGACGTGCCGCCACCACCGCTCGACGATTCGTCCGAATGGTCACAAGCGAACGACGAACGATACGCGGGACTCGGCGCTGACCTTCCCCGCACCGAATCGCTCAAGCTCGTCATCGATCGGATGCTGCCCTATTGGCTCAGTGACATCGCACCGGATGTGTCCGCCGGCAAGACGGTTCTCGTCACGGCACACGGAAATTCGCTGCGCGCACTCGTCAAGCACCTCGACGGAATCTCGGACGAGGACATCGCGGACCTCAACATTCCGACGGGGATTCCGCTGGTGTACACGCTCGACGACGACCTCAAACCGATTGGCACGGCGGTATATCTCGATCCCGAGGCTGCCGCGGCCGGTGCGGCTGCCGTCGCAAACCAGGGAAAGAAGTAGCCGAACCTAGGGAGCGTCGACGACGGCCGGAGCGAGGGCATCCGGCACATACGGGGCGTAAATGGCGAGGCTGCCGTCGAGGACAGGCACGCTGAGGAGCTGACCGTCGTTGGCGCCGTATTGAATGTAGACGCTGGCGTTTTGGCCGGGCGTGACCCCCGCGCCGTAGAGGACGATGGGGTTGTCGTCGGCGATTCCCAGTTTGGTCAGCCCGGGGTAAACACCAATTTGGGTCGAATTGGCGATCGTTCCACGAATCTCGACCGTGAGAAGTTCGAACGACGTCCCGTCGTTGATGATGCTTCCAATCAGAGCGGCATCGCCGGCCTCGTTGGTAATGATGAGCGCGTTTCGCACGTGTACGTCGCCGATATCAGCAGAGACGCCATCGCTCGCGTCATATTGCTTCAAGGTCGCCGATTCGACGAGCACGCCACACCCGGTGGTTCCGAGAAGCAGAGCGGAGGCGACGGTGACGGTCGCGAGGGCACGAATTCGCACGAATAATCCTTTGGCGCAAGAGTTTCTGGTGGCTTCAGTCTATCGAACCAGCACCGGGCGCGAGGCGGCGCGACCACCCCGCTAGTTCACCGTCCACCCCTGTGGTAAAATTGAAGTTCAGGCGAAGGGAAATCCGTAAATATGGCGTTCAAAGTTGGCGAAACAGTTGTTTATCCGCACCACGGCGCGGCCACCATCGTCGAAATCAAGACTCGCACCATCAAGGGTGAAGAGAAGAAATACCTCAAGCTCAATGTGAGCCAGGGTGGACTGACGATCGAGGTCCCCTCGGACAACGTCGAAATGGTCGGAGTCCGCGACGTCATCGACAAGGCCGGCCTCGAACGCGTCTTCACTGTTTTGCGCGACCCGATCGTCGAAGAGCCCGCGAACTGGTCGCGTCGTTACAAGGCGAACCTGGAAAAGCTTGCGTCGGGTGATGTCATCAAGGTTTCCGAGGTCGTTCGCGACCTGTGGCGCCGTGAACAAGACCGCGGTTTGTCCGCCGGTGAAAAGCGAATGCTTGCCAAGGCCCGCCAGATCCTGATTTCCGAGTTGGCTCTCGCCGAGAAGTCCAACGTCGAAAAGGCCGGGGCTCGCCTCGACCAGGTTCTCGCCTCCTAGTTCCTGATGTCTCGACTCGGGCTGGTCTTCCTCGCGGCCGGGTCAGGCACCCGGCTCGGTAAGGGCATCCCCAAGGCGCTCGTCGAAGTCAATGGAACAACTCTTCTCGAACATTCACTAGGGGTCGTCACAGAACTCGACGCCTTCGCTGTCGTTATCGCGGCGCCTGCGGATCGACTGGACGAGGCACACGCGATTGCAAAATCCGCACAGGTTGATGCGCCGGTGGTTGCGGGCGGGGACACCCGAACCGCGAGTGTCCGCGCTGCCCTCGCCGTGCTTCCTGATGTCGACGTCGTCCTCATTCACGACGTTGCACGAGCATGGATGCCCGCCGGGGTGTTTCGTCGCGTCGCGGAACTAGTCGCGTCGACGGGCGATGGAGTAGTGCCTGTCCTGCCCGTCGTCGACACCGTGCTCGTCGTCCGCGACGGAGTTGTCGCCGAGTCGACCAATCGCGAGGAACTCGCGCGGGTGCAGACCCCCCAGGGATTCCCCGCAGGGGCTTATCGTGCCGCGCTTGCCTCGGTTGCGGGGGACTTCACCGATGACGCCAACCTCTGGCGAGCCGGCGGCGGAATGGTTCGAACTGTTATGGGCGATGAACTCGGAGCCAAACTCACCACCCCGTCCGACCTGACCGCGGCGCAGGGCGGAATTC
>CAJAKC010000026.1 GCA_903940225.1 uncultured Microbacteriaceae bacterium | reverse complement strand
GTCGCGTTTGTCGCACTCGCCGCGAACCGACCAATGAGGGACGACGTCAGGTTCTTGAGCCGGCCCATGTCGGCACGACTGCCATCCCAGGTTTCAATCCAGTTGGACAGCCCGTCGAGCCGATCGAACGCGGCGATGAGTTCATCGTGAGGAAGTTCACCGCCGATCCACTCGACCATCGAATCGACCAGCCCATCGTGATTCACGCGGGAGGACAGCGCGGGGACGTCAATGTACCCGCTGACGATGGCGTCCTCGAAATCGTGCACGGAGTATCCGATGTCATCCGACAGATCCATGACCTGTGCTTCGATGCACAAACGGCGGTCGGGCGCTCCGAGCCGAATCCACTCAAAGATTTCTGCATCGGCGGCATAGACACCGAATTTGTTGCGGCCTCCCCCGGGCTCGATTACGCCCGCGTCGCTCGTCCACGGATATTTGCACGACGCATCGAGGCTGGCGCGCGTGAGGTTGAGTCCATAGGACCGGCCGTCGCCGCCGAAAACCTTGGGCTCGATCCGCGTCAGTAGCCGAAGCGTCTGAGCGTTTCCCTCAAAACCGCCAAACGGCAGCGCCCAGTCGTTGAGCCCCTTCTCGCCGTTGTGCCCGAAGGGTGGGTGCCCGAGGTCGTGCGCGAGGCACGCGGTGTCGACCAGGTCGGGATCGAGGCCGAGTGCCTGCCCGATTTCGCGCCCGACCTGGGCCACCTCCAGCGAGTGGGTCAAACGGTTACGCGCAAAGTCGAGACCACCCGTCGGAGACAGAACTTGAGTCTTGGCGGCGAGTCGCCGCAGGGCACTCGAGTGCAGCAGTCGGCCTCGGTCACGGGCAAAGTCAGAGCGTTCGCCCTTCTCCCCCTCAGGAAATGCGCGTTCGCGGTCGTGGGCGGTATATTGATCAGCCACCGCTCGGCCCCGATTCGGTATCGACAAGATCCGCCATGTCATCACCGGAAACCTCGCGCGAGTTGAGCCAACCATCGGGAAGCGACGGCCGCTTGGGTGAACCGGCCCGACCGCGCTGACCCTCCGCATCGGCTCCCGGGTAGGGCGCGTCGCGATCCACCTGCGCAAGGATGTCGTCCATCTCGCTGAGGCTACCGACTCGAGCCAAAGCCGACCGGGTTTCTCCCCCGACGGCGTAGCCCTTGAAATACCAGGCGACGTGTTTGCGGACGTCACGGCAACCGTGATTTTCGTCCTCGTAGAAGTCAACGAGAAGTTCGGCGTGACGGCGAAACGCATCGGCGACGTAACCGAGGTTGGGTTCAATCAATTCGGCGTCTCCACCGAAAGCAGCTTCCAAATCAGCAAACAGCCACGGACGACCCAGGCATCCTCGACCGACGATGACTCCGTCACAACCCGTTTCGTCCACCATCCGACGCGCGTCCGCTCCGCTCCAGATGTCTCCATTTCCGAGAATCGTCATCGTCGGAACAAGTTCCTTCATGGTGGCGATCGCACCCCAGTGCGCGTCACCCGAATAGTGCTCGGCCGCGGTTCGCCCGCGCAACCCGATGGCGGCCACACCGGAATCCTGCGCAATCGTGGCCGCGTCGGTGTAGGTCAGGTGGTCGTCATCGATACCCATGCGCATCTTGATGGTGACCGGTACGTCTCCCGCAGCGGCTACCGTCGCCCGCAGAATCCTCTCAAACAATGTCGTCTTCCACGGCAAGGCTGCCCCACCGCCCTTGCGGGTCACCTTCGGCACAGGACACCCAAAATTAAGGTCAATGTGGTCGGCGTGATTTTCGTCGACCAAAATTCGCGCGGCTGCGGCCATCGTCTCGGGCTCGACCCCATACAACTGAATGGACCGAATCGTCTCGGATGGGTGGTGCTGAATCAGTCGCATGGTTGTCGCATTGCGTTCAACCAGTGCGCGCGCGGTAATCATCTCAGAGACAAACAAACCCCCACCGTACTCGCGGCACAGCCGACGGAACGCGGTATTCGTGATCCCCGCCATGGGGGCGAGGACAACGGGGACGTTCGGTTCGATTGTTCCGATGCGCACGTCAGGCCCCGATCAGGCGCTCCGCGAGATAACCTTCAAGACGATCGAGCGAGACACGCTCCTGCTCCATCGTGTCGCGTTCACGAACCGTGACCGCCCTGTCATCGGGGGTGTCGAAGTCAACGGTGATGGCAAACGGCGTTCCGATTTCATCCTGGCGACGATAGCGACGACCAATCGCCCCGGCGTCGTCGAAGTCAACATTCCAGTGCTTCCGCAGGGATGCGGCAAGGTCTCGTGCCATCGGCGACAGATCTTCGTGGCGCGACAGCGGCAGCACGGCGGCCTTGACGGGCGCCAGTCGGCGGTCGAGACGCAACACCGTCCGAACGTCGACGCCACCCTTGGTGTTCGGCGCTTCGTCCTCGTGATACGAGTCGACGAGGAATGCCATCAGCGAGCGGGTCAGACCGGCAGCGGGCTCAATCACATACGGCGTCCAGCGTTCGTTCTTGCCCTGGTCAAAGTAAGACAGGTCCGTACCCGAGGCCTTGGAGTGGGTAGAGAGGTCAAAATCGGTTCGGTTGGCGATTCCCTCGAGTTCGCCGAATTCACCCGACTGGAACCCGAAGCGGTATTCGATATCAACGGTTCGCTTCGAATAGTGCGAGAGCTTTTCCTTGGGGTGTTCGAGAAGACGAAGGTTTTCGGGGTTGATGCCGAGGTCGGTGTACCAGCGGAAGCGCTCGTCGATCCAGTACTGGTGCCATTCCTCGTCCGTTCCCGGCTCGACGAAAAACTCCATCTCCATCTGTTCAAATTCACGGGTGCGGAAAATGAAGTTTCCGGGCGTGATCTCGTTGCGGAATGACTTGCCAATCTGGCCGATTCCGAACGGCGGCTTTTGACGCGCGGTGCCCACCACGTTCGCGAAGTTCACGAAGATTCCCTGCGCGGTCTCGGGGCGCAAGTAGTGCATGCCCTCCTCGTCGGCGACCGGTCCGAGATACGTCTTGAGCAGACCCGAGAACTCTTTCGGTTCGGTCCATTGGCCGCGGTTACCGCAGAAACCACAGGCGACTTCGGCGAGTCCGCCCTCGGGGGCACGGCCCTTCTTTTCCGCAAATTCCTCTTCGAGGTGGTCGGCGCGGAACCGCTTGTGGCAGGACATGCACTCAACGAGCGGGTCCGAGAACACGTCGACGTGCCCCGAAGCCTCCCACACCTGGCGCGGCAGGATTACCGACGAATCAAGCCCCACGATGTCGGGGCGACTCTGCACCATCGTCTTCCACCACTGGCGCTTGATGTTCTCTTTGAGTTCGACACCGAGTGGGCCGTAATCCCACGCGGAACGGCTCCCGCCATAGATCTCGCCCGCCTGAAAAACGAATCCGCGTCGCTTGGCGAGCGAGATGACGGAATCGAGACGACTGGGTTGTGCCACGAAGGACCTCCTGAAAGCGGGCGAATGGCTAGTTTATCGGGCGGTCGGCTTGTCCACGGCACCACCGAAGCGGCGGTCACGACCGATGTATGCCTCGACGGCATCCCACAGGTTCCTGCGCGAGTAGTCGGGCCACAACGTGTTCTGAAAAACCATCTCGGAATAAGCGCTTTGCCACAGCAAAAAGTTGCTCGTTCGCTGCTCCCCGCTTGACCGAATGAATAGGTCAACGTCGGGCAAATCTGGTGCATACAGGTGCTGTTGAATCGCCCTTTCCGTTACTCGTGCCGGGTTTAGTGTGCCCGCTGCTGCCTCTTCAGCGATGGCGCGAACGGCATCGACGAGTTCGAGTCGGCCGCCGTAGTTGACACACATCTGCAGAGTCATCGTGCGGTTCTGCTTCGTCATCGCTTCCGCGTCGCGCAGCTCGGTGATGACGCTCGACCACAATTTGGGGGCTCGGCCGACCCACTGAACCTTCACGCCCCACGCGTTCAATTGATCACGGCGGCGCCGCAAGACTTCACGGTTGAACCCCATGAGGAACTTGACCTCGTCGGGACTGCGCTTCCAGTTTTCGGTGGAAAATGCATAGACCGACAGGTGCTTCACACCGATCTCGATGGCACCGGCAACAACGTCCAGCAGGGCAGCTTCGCCCGCTCGGTGGCCTTCGACCCTCGGCAGTCCGCGCTGATTCGCCCACCGACCATTGCCGTCCATCACGATGGCGACGTGCTGCGGCACGAGCGCACGATCGACCACGGGCACGGTGAGTCCCGTGTAGTCGAGTGGTAGGAATTCGGTCATGTCTTCCGAGAATCTATGTGGCTGAGCGACCGAATGGAACGCTCAAGATGGAACTGCAGATACGCGGCGACGATACCACGCACCTCGCGGCGTGCGGTGGGCTCGGATGCGTCGGCTACCACCCAATTTCCCGCGAGCAGGGCTGCAAGCAGTGCGAGCGACTCCGTCTTCAGCCGAGGCGTTCCGGGCGGTGCCGCTGCGTCGGCGACCACTCCGCCCGCCGTGACGAGGAAGTGGGTGTGCGACCCCTCCGCCCCGGTGAGGACACACGTCGACAATTCCGGGGTCCACCCCGCGATGGACAACGCTCGCAAAATGTAAGAATCGAGGACGAGTTCAGCAACGTGCGCCTTCGATGCGAGCGCCTTGAGCCCTCCCAGCAGTAACTGGTACTGCGCCGTCGAGTGGTCGTGGTCGGTCAGTCGGTCGGCGGTCTCGACCATCGCCGTTCCTGTCGTGTACAGGTCGTAGTCGGCGGCGAGGTCCGAGCCCAGCAGCGCGATGCTCTCAACCTGCTGGACGGTGTCGAGGTTCCGACCCTCATAAAACTGCACGTCGGCGACCGCGAACGGTTCGAGGCGTGACCCGATGCGGCTACCCGTCTTGCGAACGCCCTTGGCCACCGCGCGAATTTTGCCGTGGGTCTTGCCCAGTGCGGTGATGATGCGGTCCGCCTCACCCAGCTTGTGGGTGCGGAGGACAATCACCTCATCGCGATAGGACGGCATATCCTCCATTCTCGCGCTGCGCGAGGGGGGAACGTCGCCGACACGAGAGAATAGAACCATGAACTCGCTCTTTGCCATTCCCGCCTGGATGGATTTAGTGGCCGTCGGGATTGGCGCAGCGCAAGGAGCGATGTTCTCATCACGTTATCGCGGTGCCGAGTTGGATCTCTTGGGAGTATCAATCATCGGAATCGTCAGCGGTTTCGGTGGCTCGATTTTGCGTGATCTGCTGTTGTCAACTGATATTGCCGCCTTCCAAACGAACTGGTACCTCGTGACCGCTGTCATCTGTGCAATGGCCGGCATGCTCGTGTCATCCCTGCTACACCGAATCGAAATGGTCATCAACGTGTTCGACGCGTTGACGATTGGCGCCTTCGGAGCGATCGGAACCACTAAGGCCCTCGCGCACGGTCTCCCCGTTGTGCCCGCACTCGTGATTGGCGTTGCGGCGGCGGTCGGGGGATCAATCTTCCGCGACATGCTGCTTGCCCTGCCCATCCAGTTGATGCAGGTCGGTTCGCTCTACGCGGTGGCGGCCGGGTTCGGCAGCGCGACGGTGATCGGCATGTTGGCAGCTGGTCAGGACATCACTGTCGCGGGTATAGCCGGTGTTGCCGTGACGACGACAATCCGAATGCTTTCGGTCATTCTCGGGTGGCGGCTACCCGCTGCACGCGAAATCCCAACCGTCACCTCGGCGATTCGCACCATTCGCAAAAGGAAGTAACCGGGAGTTAGGTTTGGCTGCGACCCGATTCAAATCTATGACGGTCCGCGGCCATGAAATCCCGATAGGCGAGCCGAGATCGAAACATCGCCACGAAATCTTCTAGCGGCTCTTAGTGGTCTTTGATACCACCCCAGTGTATGGGCTGTTTCCGGATGTTGTGCGGGCGGCGACCTTGAACTGGTAACTCTTCCCCGCCGTCAATCCCGCGACTTTCCGTGCCCTCGTTGCCGATGCCGTGTGGGAGAAGGTTAGCCACTTTGACGTTCCAGTCTTCCGGTACTGAACTACATAATCCGTGATAACTCCTCCGTTAAGGCTGGCCGGTACCGTCCACGCTAACGCCACACTAGACGTTGTGGCCACACCGGCGGCTAGGTTGCGCGGCACGGATGTTATTTTTGAAAGGGCCAGGGTTGATTTGGTCACCGCGGACGAGTATTCACTATTGCCGATCGTTGTGACTGCGGACACGTGGAACTGATAGCTCGTTGCCGCAGTCAGTCCTGTGACCGTCGCCGCGGCCGTCGTCGAGACGCCGTCGCTAAACGTTGACCAACTAGCAGCCCCCGTCACTCTGTATTGAATGCGGTAATCAGTAACCGTTCCGCCAGCCAAGTCCAAGGGAGCAGTCCACGAAAGAGGCACGCCTGTAGTCGTCGAAGTCCCTGCTGCCAAAGCGCGGGGTACCGAAGGATGAGGGAGAGACGAAGCGGCGGGCACATACAAAATTGCCCAAATTGAACTCGACAACCCGTCAATCGTGACAGGTCCGTGGTCGTGAGCCGTAGCGTCAATAGTTGTCAAGTTGGTGGACGAGAAAAGGTCTCCCCCGCACACCTTGTACCAGGCGACACCAGCACGATCGATCTGGAAACCACACATGCTGGCAGAGTTTTCTCCCACCTGTGTGGCAGAACCCGTGGCCGTGTTAATGGTGAAGACACCGTTCGTCCCGTCTACCGCGTACAACAGGTCGTCGATGGGGTTGAACGCCAACGACGGTAAGTCTGTGCGCCCCGTGTCGCCGATGAAGGTAACCTCCGCCGTGACGAGGTTCAGCGAATACAGAAAATGGTTGTCAACAATTGCATAGGCTGCACCACTGTCTGAAATCGCGATGGAGCGAACATATTTGTACGCGCTCGGTGCACCCAACCACATCTTGGCAATCGTCGTCAGCGCCCCGTCGAGGAGTTTACGGACTGCAACTTATGGTTACTGATTTCATTGATGACATAGGCAGTCCCGGTTGTGGGGTTAAACGCGGCACCCGTGAGTGAATCGCCTGGGTATGGAGTCAATATTCGATTCGTCGCCAACCCTAATGCGGCGCCGGTACTGACATCAATGGAGCCAAGTCCCTTGCCCTCACCACTGGACGCCATCGCAAACAGGTGATCTCCCGCGGTCGGGAGCGACGGTCCGGTCCCGTTCGCCTCAGCAGGAGGAATAACGAGGGCCGAGGACAGCGCCATGCTCGCAATTGTTGCAGCAAAGGCAAACAGTCTTTTGAGGTTCATGTCGAATCCAATGCAATGTCATTGTTCGCTACCCCAAGAGAGTCGAAGCCTCAGGTTGTAGTGAGACTCTACACGCGCGAGACGTCAAAAGTAACCTTTGTTCACATCTTTTTGGCATAGTGCACGCGTCCTAGACTGATTGCATGCAAAACCACACCGTCGACGTTGCCATCATCGGCGGAGGGCACAACGGTCTCGTCGCAGCGGCATATTTGGCCAAAGCGGGAAAATCGGTCGTCGTACTCGAGCAGCACGATGTGCTCGGCGGGGCTGCTATCTCAGCACAAGCATTCGATGGCATTGATGCCAAACTTTCACGATATTCCTACCTCGTGAGCCTTCTTCCGAAACGGATCATCGACGACCTCGGTCTCGATGTCGTGACAGCGCCCCGACGTTACGGCTCTTTCACTCCGGCACCGGACGGAAAAGCAGGGCTGCTGATTGATGAAATCGATGCCGAGGCGACGGCACGGTCGTTCGAATCAATCGGTGCGGGTGGCGACTTCGATGCGTGGAACGCGTTTTACGCGAAAACGGAAACTATTGCACAATTGTTGTTTCCCACGGTTCTGGAACCACTGAAAACCGAATCAGAAGTCCGGCAATTACTTGGACCTGACTTGTGGAGCGAGTTCTTCGAACGGCCGATCGGGGAAACCATCGCGGATTCGTTTGAGTCTGATCTGGTTCGTGGCGTGGTCATGACGGACGCACTCATCGGGACGTTCGCCTCTAATCACGATGCAGAGCTCGACGCAAACAAGTGCTTTCTTTACCACGTGATTGGAAACGAAAACGGCGAGTGGAACATCCCCGTCGGTGGAATGGGGTCCGTATCGGGTTCGATGGCGGCGCGTGCGCGGGAATTCGGTGCCGAACTGAAGTCAGGTTGCGAGGTGGTGTCGATCGGCGATATAGACGGCGGCACCGCAACTGAAAGTCCCACTCGAACCATTGCCTATCGCCACGACGGGGACACCCAATCGCTGTCCGCGCGATTCGTGCTCGCCAATGTTGCACGGCCCGTTCTCGAATCGCTCCGCGGGCGGTCTTCCGCGCACTCCATCGAAGGTGCGCAGGTGAAAGTCAACATGTTGCTGAAGCGATTGCCGAAACTGAAATCAGAAACAGATCCCGTCGCGGCTTTTGGCGGAACCTTTCACATCAACGAAGGCTTCGAACAATTGCAGACGGCATTCGAACTGTCGGGGCGCGGTGAGATTCCCAACCCGCTGCCGTGCGAGATTTATTGCCATTCGATCACCGACCCGACCATCCTTGGTGAAACCCTCCGCGGTTCAGGCGCCCAGACGCTCACCGTCTTCGCCCTCCAAACACCTCATTCGCTGTTACGGGCGAAAGACAACGACGTGATGCGCCAGAAACTCGAGGATGCGGTCGTCGACTCCATCAATTCCGTGCTGTCAGAGGACATCCGCGATCTGATGTTGGTGGACGCGAACGGCAAACCCTGCATAG
>CAJAKC010000025.1 GCA_903940225.1 uncultured Microbacteriaceae bacterium | reverse complement strand
TTAGTTCCGCCAACACCACCCGCAAATCCTTGTCCTGCTGTTGCCGCACCAGCAGTCCCTGTTTCGCCTGCGCCACCGCCGCCCGGTCGGTATTTCAAATCACGACGAAATTTAGTGAGGCGCCACTTGCCTACCTGCTCTCGGCGCTGGCCGCCAGCATCTACGTGGTCGCAACCATCGCCTTGGCCCGCGGCGATCGAACTTCCCGGCGGGTGGCAACCGGAGCCATCCTCATTGAACTGGTAGGCGTTTTGACAATCGGGACCGCCAGCCTGGTCTGGCCCTATGCCTTTGGCGTTGCCACCGTCTGGACCGGGTTTGGCAGTGGCTATGGGTTTGTGCCGCTGGTTTTGCCGGTTGTCGGACTCTGGTGGCTCCGGCATACCCGCAGCCACTAGTAGAGCGTCGCGGCTAAAGTTGTGGGAACAGGTTACGGAGTTTGATGCGGGCGTCGCTGGCGGTGAATTGCCAGTCGACTTGCCGCTGGTCGAGGCACTGCCGGGTGAGCCGGGAGAGTTCGATCTCGGCGATGTTGAGCCAGGAGCCGTGCTTGGGCGTGTAGTGCAGTTCCAAGCGGGTGGCCAGATCGCGGGCCTTGGCGGGCTCGAACGCTTCGTAGAGCGAGCCGAGGGTGTGGGTGTTCAGGTTGTCCATGACGAGCACGTCACGCGTCGCGTCGGGGTAGTCGATGGTCAGCAGGTGGTCGACCTCGTGCGCCCAGTAGACCCTGGTCCGTTGGCGGCGGGCGTTGACCCGGCGTCGGCCGTCGAGGGGTTCGACCCACACGAAGGTCGAGCAGGTCCCGTGGCGGACGTACTCAGAGTCCTGCTTCAGATCGTGTCCGGGGCGGGCCGGGATCGGGTCGCGGGCGTGCCCGAGGAGCTGGTACGGCTTCTCGTCCATACACACCACCGGCACCGCCGGATCCAGCCGGCGGTGGTAGACCTCCAGCACGTCCTCCATCCGGGCCACGAACTCGCCGCTGGCGTGCGGCGGGATCGTCCAGCACTTCTTCAGATGAGGACGAAGCCCCCTTTTTAAGGACCCGGCCGATCGTGGAATGATCCAGCGGCGGGGGGCCGTCGGTGAGCAGCACGTGTTTCTCCAGCAGCCGCAACGACCACCGGTCATAACCGGCCGGGGGTTTCGTGCACGCCAAGGCGATCACCCGCGACAGCTTCATCCGGTCACCAGCACTCAGCGTGACGACATGATCCTTCGGCCTGGGCATGACAGCGACTCCTCCAGATCAAGTATCAACCGAGAACAGCCAACCAGCAATACCAATCAAATTAAAGGCGGCACGCTACTAGACTGTGTGGACTAGCGCGGCAATAGGCACGTCGGGGTATTCAACCCGACACCGGCGACGATGCGAGAACCCTTCGTCGATGCCGTCGTCGAGCACCTCACGAATGGCCTCGCACACGACGGCGTCGTCACGACAGCACGACTCGACGAAAGGATCACCCGATCATGACGAGGCCGGTTCTCCAGCAGATCACCCGAGGCCTGCTCGCGCTGTCACTGAGCGCCGTAATGGCCACGAACGGGCTGGCCGCTGCCACCGCAGCGGACACATCCCGACCAGTGCAGCACGCCGTCGTCCTCGTCTCCGGCACCGCGGCCACCACACCGTTCACCACGCCCACGCAGGCCTGCACGTCCGGGTACTCGGCGGGCAACACCTGGGGCTACCTGCGTGATTACCTCGTCCAACGCGGCTATCAGGTGTACACCGCGCCAGCGAGTCTCGGCGGCGTCACGGTCACCGAAACCAAGGACCCGTATAGCGGCCCGTTCTCCGGCTGCCCGGCCCAACTGCCGGCGCCCCTGACGATCAATGCGATCGGTTCAGTCGACCAGAGCGGAGCGAACCTCGCGCGGTTCATCCGGTATCTCAGCACCCAGTACGGCGTCACGAGTGTCGACGTCGTCGGTCACTCCCTCGGCGGCCTGATCGGCCGCGCCGGAATCCGCGAGGTGAAGCTCGGCGACGTTCCGGTCAGCGTCACCTCGTACACGACGCTCGGCTCACCGTGGGACGGCACCGTGGTGGCGAACCTCGATCCGCGCCAGCCGTTGACCGGTTGCGACGGATCGAAGGTCTGCGAGGGCTTCATCGAGTCGCTGCTCACCGTGCCGGGTA
Organism: uncultured Microbacteriaceae bacterium; assembly: GCA_903940225.1. GTDB lineage: Bacteria > Actinomycetota > Actinomycetes > Actinomycetales > Microbacteriaceae > MWH-TA3. The sequence goes on along the minus strand of CAJAKC010000025.1, from coordinate 1,675 downwards.
TTCAGATGCTTATCGCCAGCCTCGGGGTGCGGAACGAGCCGGTGTGGAATCAGGGCCAAATCGGCGTCCTCGACGGTGTGCCTGTCACGTTGATCGCCGGCACCTACTTCACCAGGAAGGGCGGGGATCCAAGGCGTTGGCCAAATGACGCCGTCATCGAGCGCAGGTCGGCGCTTGCGCGGGCAACACCAGATGCCGTCGTTCCCCACCGCACCTGCGTGACGTTCCCATTGACGCACAGCATCTTCGTGTCAAAGGCGCTCGGGATCGCTGACTCGAAGGCGCTCACCTGGAACCCGCAGGTCGGGGCGGCGCTCGAAAGGGCCCTCGACGGCGCGGCGACAGCACTGACGGGCCCCAACCGGGTCGGTTGCCCGGCACCGCCCAAGTCCTGAGGCAACAGGGCACCTTGCGAGATTCGGACTCTTAGGCATGCACGCTGAACGCGGTCGTGCCCCTGACCCTGCCTCGAAGGCCGCTCATCCCGGCCCGCCCGCATTGCTGACGGCAACGGCGTCGTAGCCAGGTCATTGATCGACTGACGTGGGGCAATACTTCCTACTTGCTGAAGAATGCATCCGAGGCGAGCTTCCACTCGCCGTCCACGCGCACGAAGGTCACCAGCGAGGGGCTCGGCTCCGTGATCACCGGCTCACCGTCTTCCTGGACGTCGGCATCGAGGGTGAACATCGCGACAAGGATGTCACCGTCCTGTTTGGCCGTGATGTCGGACAGTTTGTAGCTGACGAGGTCGTAGCCACTTCCGTCCGCGAGGGCAGCGACATACCCCTCACGGTCGTAACCGCTGCCATTGGCGCGTCGAAGGAGGTATGCATCGGACAGTAGCCCGCCGAGTGCCTCCTGGTCTCGGTCGAAAACGGCATTGGCGTACTGACCAATGAGTTCGGTCGCCAGCGCGGTCGGGTCCTCGGACGAGGAGGAATCAGTGGAACTGCTGCAGGCTGTCATTACGAGCACAGCGCATGTGAGCAGTACTGGAATCGTGAACCGTCGCTTCATGGCTTGATGTTGGCCGTGCGCAAGCGAATACGACGTGAGTCGAGCACCCCCGAAGGGGGGAACGTACTTGCCTGACCCGCAGTCATCCCTCCCAACACCTGTGATGTCGTCGCCGCTAGCGAGCAGCGCATAGGTCTGACGGAGCAGCCCAACAAACCGCTCAGGCGACTTCCTTTCTTACCGTGGCCAGAGTGATCATCGTCCTGCGACGCGAACCTGGCCGTCAGACTCTCAACAACCCCGGACCGGTGAGAGGGGGGTCGGGCTCGATCCGCAGACGACCGGATCATGAGTCTTTCCGTGCCCGCTAGTAGAGCGTCGCGGCTAAAGTTGGCCAAAACAGGTGCTCCCGAGCCACCTAGTTCGCTATATTTACTTCCATAAAAATTGACTCAACATCTACTGATTAGCTTTGACGCGAACAGCGCCTTGCGAATCGGATTGGACCAACCTTGATGCCCCACCGACTGGTACGACGAGCAGGTGCCGAGTTCCTCGGCACCGCGATCTTGGTCGCAACCGTGGTCGGCTCCGGGATCATGGGCACACTGCTTTCAGACAACCTTGCCGTCACCTTGCTCATCAACGCCGCCGCGACGGTCGCTGTACTGGCAGTGTTGATCTGGACCTTCGGCCCCATCTCCGGCGCGCACTT
>CAJAKC010000024.1 GCA_903940225.1 uncultured Microbacteriaceae bacterium | reverse complement strand
TGTTGCTCGTGGATCCAGCGCCGCAGTTGTGGATCTGAGGTCTTTGCCAGCAGACCGCTCATGATTCGAACGATGACTCCCCACGAGAGAAATGCGCGACCGAACCGCTCGGGCAGTTTTCCGCCCAATTTGTACCACGCCACCGCCAGCGCTGCCAGCACGCGCTTAGGCCCGGATAGAGCTTTTTGTGAAATGGGGTTCACGAGAATAATCGGTGCCGAGTGAATCCCCTGCAGTGCGTTGGCGACCACGATCGATCCGAACGAGTGTCCCAGAACAACTGCGTCCGTTGTCTCGCTTGCCACGAGAAATGCTCGCAGCCAGCGCCCGAAGTCGTCGATCGAGGTGACACCCGCCGGCCACGACTCGGTGAGCCCAAAGCTGGGAAGATCGGGGATGATGACGCGAAATTCCGGCAGGGCGTCGGCGAACAGATGAAGACCGTGGTGGTCACCGCGGAACCCGTGAATCATGACGATCGTTGTGGAACCAGCCGGGGCCTCGAAATCCCACCAGTGGGTCATGACGTCATCGACGATTCGTAAGCGAGCAACCCCTGTCCGCGGGCTCAGCAAACCGCTGAAGGGATATGGTCTGGTCATAATTGCCAGTTTACGGCGGGTTGTGCGACCGAGTTCCGAAGGCACCATACCCGCCGGGAGTTGACTGGTTGCTACTCCCGTTTCACGAACGCGCCTTACCGTTTCGCGGGGTGCCCCGCGCTAGGGTGACTGCATGAGCGACTGGAACCTTTTGGGGGTCTTTGACCTGGAAACCACCGGACTCGATGTCACACAGGCGCGAGTCGTCACCGCGTACGTTGGCGTCCTTAACGCGGAAGGCGCGGTTGTCTCGGAACGTTCCTGGGTCGCCGATCCAGGAATCCCGATTCCTGAAATCGCGGCGTCGGTGCACGGCTACACGACGGAACGCGCTCAAGCCGAAGGTCGCCCTGCCGCCGAGGTGGTGGGCGAAATCGTCCAAACCCTGCGAGAACTGTTTGCCGTCGGCACCCCGGTCGTCGCGTACAACGCCTCGTATGACTTCTCGCTTCTGCACCACGATGCGATTCGCAACGGGATTGATCCGCTCGACAACCCACGACCCATCGTCGACCCGATGGTTGTTGACCGAAAGGTCGATCAGTTTCGGAAGGGAAAACGTACGCTGCAGGCGGCGTGCGACCAGTACGGTGTCGAACTTGGCGCTGCGCATGACGCGGGAGCGGATGCGGTTGCGGCAGGTCGTGTTTTCCGCGCGATTCAGCAGCAGTTCGCTGATACGACCGAACTCCGCCTGACACCCCTCGACCTGCACGACTCCCAGATCGAATGGGCGCGCCTTCAAGCAGAGTCTTTTGCAAAGTGGTTGGCCAGCAAGGGTGAGACGAGTCGCCGGGTTGGTGACGGTATTTGGCCCGTCTTCCGCGGATAAATCACACGTGTTAACGACGAAGGCCGCGCAACTGCGCGGCCTTCGTGCTGAAAGAGTCGGTTACTGACCGAAGCCTTCGTAGCGCTTGTTGAACTTCTCGACGCGGCCGGCCGAGTCCATGATGCGCTGCTTGCCCGTGTAGAACGGGTGCGAGGCGCTCGAGATTTCGACGTCGATGACCGGGTACTCCGCGCCTTCGAAGGTGACGGTCTTTTCGGAGGTCGCGGTCGAACGGGTCAAGAACAGTTCGCCACTCGCAAGGTCGCGAAAAACGATCGGTGCGTACGTGGGGTGAATTTCAGCCTTCATGATGTCCTCTTGGTAAGTCTGGGCGCTGTGGCGCAACGCCTTATCGTATCAGATTCAACGACTGCCGCGCGCGGTGTAACGGCCGTCGGTTCTGGTCACGGTGAGTGAAACGCCAAACGCCGAGGTGAGGGTCGCGGACGTCAATACGTCGGCGAGTGGACCAGCGGCGTGAACACGCCCGTTTGACAGGACGAGCGCGTGCGTGAAACCGTCGGGAATCTCTTCCACGTGGTGCGTGACCATCACAATCACCGGAGCCATGGGAGAACTCGCGAATTCCCCCAGTAGATCGACGAGCTCTTCGCGGGCCCCCAGGTCCAGGCTCGCTGCCGGTTCGTCCAGCAGGAGAATTTCGGGGTCGGTCATGATGGCGCGGGCGATCATCGTGCGCTTCTGTTCGCCGTCGGACAACGTACCGAAGGTGCGCGCTTCAAGGTGATCGAGCTTCCACTCGCGCAGAACGCGCTGTGCCCGCCGCACGTCGATGTCGTCATACTCTTCGGTCCATCGACCTGTCACCGCCCAGGCGGCGGTCAAGACGACGTTGAGCACCGTTTCGTTCGCTGGGATTCGTCGCGCCATTGCGGTGGAGGCATATCCGATTCGCGGTCGAAGTTCGAACACGTCGCCGTGTCCGAGTTCCTCACCGAGCACGGTGACCACTCCGTCCGTCGGATGTTCATGGGCGGCAAGCATTTCGAGCACCGTGGTCTTGCCAGCGCCGTTCGGTCCGATGATCACCCAGCGCTGGTCATCGTGAATCGACAGTGACATGTTGTCGATAATGGTGTTTCCATCGCGAACGATTGTTACACCGCGGAATTCAGACACGAGCGTCATAGTCCGTCTAGCCTACGGCGTGAGCCGACCGGTCACTGCGGCGGTACGGTTGCCACGGCCAGTCCCATCCGCCGCGATATTCTGGTGTCGAACGTTGTCCGTTCCGCCGTGAGCACTACCGAGGGCCTGTCCGGCCGATAAGGAGCACCCGTGAGTAGCTTCCTCGTCGTGTGCGACGTGGATTCGACGCTCATCAACGAAGAAGTTATCGAACTTCTCGCGGATGTCGCCGGTGTTCGAAGCGAGGTCGCCGCCGTCACCGAACGCGCAATGCGCGGCGAACTTGACTTCACCGAGTCGCTGCGCCAACGCGTCGCAACTCTTGCCGGGCTGCCGGACAGCGTGTTTCACACGGTCTCCGAGCGCATCACACCAACTCCGGGTGTCGAACGACTCGTCGAGGCCGTGCACGATGCCGGCGGCCGGATAATCGCGGTGTCCGGTGGCTTCCACGAAATCCTCGATCCACTCGCCGAACGACTGGGACTCGATTGGTGGACGGCGAACCGACTCGACGTGCTCGACGGAGTGTTGACCGGAAAGACCGCGGGCGCTGTCATCGACGCCGACGCGAAAGCCTCTGCTTTGAAGGATTACGCCGCGCGTGAGGGGATTCCGCTCGGGTCGACGATTGCCGTTGGTGACGGTGCAAACGACCTCGCCATGATGCGCGCAGCGGGGATTTCGGTCGCGTTCTGTGCGAAACCGATTGTCGAAGCTCAGGCGACGGTCATCGTCTCGGAGAGAGACTTGGCGCGGGTGATTCCGCTTTTCGGACGAGTGGCTTAGTGTCCCATTCCGAGTCCGCCATCGACAGGAATGACTGCTCCTGAGATGTACGCGGCGTCGTCCGAAGCCAACCAGGCAACGGCTGCTGCCACTTCGGACGGTTGCGCGAACCGTCCAGCGGGAATGGTGCGCTTGTACTCAGCCTGTTGGGCTTCGGGCAGTGCCGCCGTCATATCCGTTTCGATAAATCCGGGGGCGACTACGTTCGCCGTGATCCCGCGGCTGCCCAGTTCCCTGGTGAGCGAACGGGCAAAACCAACGAGTGCGCTCTTGGACGCCGAGTAATTCACTTGACCAGCGCTCCCCAGCAGCCCAACGACGGACGAGATGAAGATGATGCGACCGAAGCGCTGCTTGATCATCGACTTGATTCCACGCTTGACCAACCGGAAAGAACCGGTGAGGTTTGTATCGATGACACTGGAAAAGTCGTCGTCCGTCATTCGCAGCAACAACATGTCTTTGGTGATGCCGGCGTTTGCCACCAGCACCTCGATTGGGCCGAGCTTTTCTTCCACCTCAGCGAGAGCGCGGTCGAGCGATTCCCCGTCGGTGACATCGGCGATGACGGTCAATGCTCCCTGAGGGCCGGCTCCCGAGCGGGCCGTGACGGCAACGCGATGCCCCTGGGCAATGAACGTCTCGGCGATTGCGAAACCAATTCCGCGATTTCCTCCGGTAACGAGGACTGTTCGTGCAGTAGTCATGTCCTCCAGCGTATCGGGCGGGCGTACTATTGACACTGTGGACCGAGAGACCCAATCCCTCACGTCGCTGCCCGCGGCGCCAGCGGACGAGCGTGCGTCGCGAATGGTGTCTTATTCCATCTCGATGCTCCTGCGGTTGGTGTGCCTTTACCTGTGCTTCGTTGTCCCCGGCTGGTGGGTCATCATCCCCGTGGCGGGAGTCATCATCCTTCCCGCAATAGCGGTGATGTTCGCCAACGTCGTGCGCTCCCCCGGCGCCCAAAAGGCCACCTCGCACACGCTCAATCTGACGAGCCTTCCCAGCGGCAAGTAGTGACGCTCTTTCGACTCGCCTTTACGCGTCGGTGGCTCGGAATCTTCGCGCTAACAGTTGCCTTCGCGCTCGCTTGCATCGCTCTCGGCCAGTGGCAGTTTGCGCGGCGAATCGAAGCTCAAGCGGCGATCGCCATGCTGGAGGCCAACTATGACCAGACACCCGCACCGGTTTCCACCGTCCTGGATTCCCCGTCTAACGCGGATCGGGGACTCAAATGGACGCCCGTCACGCTGACCGGCCGCTATCTCGCTGAGCGTGTCCTCTACGTGCGCACTCGACTCGGTGAGGGTGGAATCGGGTTTGAACAATTGGTTCCCTTTCTCGACGAATCGGGCACCGTCCTTGTGATCGACCGTGGCTGGGTTGCGGCCGACGGTTCGAACATCAATCCCGTCAAACCGCCCGCTATTCCTCACGTGACCGTGACCGTCGTAGCGCGACT
>CAJAKC010000023.1 GCA_903940225.1 uncultured Microbacteriaceae bacterium | reverse complement strand
GTGGGCGGCCGGACGCAAGCTGCGCACTGCCATTGACGGCCTCGCGCGAGTTCTCGCGATCGAAATCCTCACCGCCTCCCGTGGAATCGCGCTGCGCTCTCAACAGCCTTCGCCCGCAAACACTCACGTCGTCGACCTCGTCAACGGTGTGACCGGTGGCCCCGGCCCCGACCGCTACCTCTCCCCCGAAATCGAGGCCGTCGTTGACCTCGTCAAATCGGGGCGCGTTCTGTCCACAGCCGAAGCCACCACCGGCACCCTCGAATAGAAGGAAAAAACCATGACCGTTATTCCCGTTGGGGGGTCCGTTCCCGGACACGAGCCCCGAACCGTTCGCGCAGCACGCGGAAGCGTCATTACCGCCAAGCACTGGTCGACCGAGGCTGCCAAGCGCATGCTCATGAACAACCTCGACCCCGAGGTCGCCGAGCGTCCCGACGATCTGGTCGTCTACGGCGGCACCGGTCGCGCAGCGCGCAATTGGCTCGCGTTCGACGCCATCGTCAAAGCGCTTGATGACCTCGAGCCAAACGAAACTCTGCTCGTTCAATCCGGAAAGCCCGTTGGCATCTTCACTACCCACGAGTGGGCTCCTCGCGTCCTGATCGCGAACTCGAACCTCGTGGGCGATTGGGCAACGTGGCCCGAGTTCCGCAAGCTCGAGGCCGAAGGACTGATGATGTACGGCCAAATGACAGCGGGCTCGTGGATCTACATCGGTACGCAGGGAATCCTGCAGGGGACATACGAGACGTTCGGTGCCGTTGCGCGCAAACACTTCAACGGAACCCTCGCCGGCACGGTCACGCTGACGGGCGGTTGCGGCGGCATGGGCGGCGCACAGCCACTCGCCGTGACCCTGCAGGATGGCGCAGTTCTCGTGGTTGACGTGGACGCGGATCGCATTCAACGCCGCGTCGATCACGGATACCTCGACGAAATGACACTCGACCTCGACGACGCTCTCGAGCGCGTCCTCACGGCTAAAGCCGACAAACGACCGCTCTCGGTCGGGCTCGTCGGCAACGCGGCGACCGTGTTCACGGAAATCCTCGACCGCGGTGTACACATGGACATCGTCACCGACCAGACCAGCGCACACGACCCCCTGGCGTACTTGCCCGAGGGCGAAACCGTCGGTGCGTGGGAAGCGGACGCGGCGGCTGACCCCGAATCGTTCACGCTTCGAGCGCGAGCCGGAATGGCGAAGCAAGTCAAGGCGATGGTTGAATTCCAGGACCGCGGGTCCATCGTCTTCGACTACGGAAACTCCATCCGACGCGAAGCCGAACTGGGCGGATACGACCGCGCATTCGACTTCCCCGGCTTCGTGCCGGCCTACATTCGTCCGCTGTTCGCCGAAGGCAAGGGACCATTCCGATGGGTCGCCCTCTCGGGCGATCCCGCCGATATTGCCGCGACGGATAAGGCCATCGTCGAGTTGTTTCCCGAAGACGAACACCTCAAACGCTGGATCCAGAAGGCTGGCGACAAAGTCCACTTCGAGGGACTTCCTGCTCGAATCTGTTGGCTCGGCTACAAGGAACGTCACCTCGCCGGACTTCGGTTCAACGAGATGGTGAAAAACGGAGAGGTGTCCGCCCCAATCGTCATCGGCCGCGACCACCTCGACTCGGGTTCCGTGGCCTCCCCCTATCGCGAGACCGAGGCCATGTTGGACGGATCAGACGCTGTGGCCGATTGGCCTCTGCTCAACGCTCTCCTTAACACCGCCAGCGGTGCGACCTGGGTGTCGCTTCACCACGGAGGCGGCGTCGGAATTGGGCGCTCCATTCACTCGGGTCAGGTGCTCGTCGTTGACGGAACCGACCTCGCTGCGGAAAGGGTGTCGCGCGTCCTCGTCAACGACCCCGGAACCGGTGTCATGCGTCACGTCGATGCCGGATACGAGCGAGCCGCCGAAGTGGCGCGCGAGCGCGGCCTGCGCGTGCCCATGTGGGAAGTCGACGCCTAGGCTGACGGCATGACCACGCTGCTGCGCAACATCGGGGAACTCGTCACGAACGACCCGTCGTGGGGCGACCGTTGCGGCATTCTCAACGGTGCGGCCGTCGAGTGGGCGGATGGAGTTGTCACGTGGGTTGGGAGTGATTCCGATGCCGAATCACGGGTGGACAGTGCCTCCGAAATCCTCGACGCCGAGGGGCGTGCGGTCATCCCCGGATTTGTCGATTCCCACACGCATCTGATCTTTGCCGGCGACCGTTCTTTCGAGTTCGAGGCCCGGATGGCGGGGACTGCATACGATGCTGGCGGAATAGCAACGACGGTCGCCGCGACGAAGGACGCAACCGATGCCGAACTGCGCGACCTGATCGGTGCACGCATGGCCGAGATGCGTTCGCAAGGAACGACGACAG
>CAJAKC010000022.1 GCA_903940225.1 uncultured Microbacteriaceae bacterium | reverse complement strand
TCTACCCCGAGATTTTCGAGAACGACTTCGACAATTGCGCGCTTGACATCGAGATCTACGGCGGCGACAGCTGGAGTTGCCAAACCAACGACCGCGGCGATGGCGATCGCTGATCGAACGATTATGCGCTTCACTGGGCACCATCCGCTTCTGCGCGTTGGCGCCATAAATCAAGGTTTCCGGCTTCTATGGCTTCGCGCGCCGCTGCGACTTCCGCTGCGCTCACTGTTCCCTCATCCAAAGCCTTCTCGACATCTCCGGCGACAAGCACAACGGCCGCCAAGACGACCCCTTTCGCCGTAACAGTGGCGCCGAGGTCAGCAGTAAGGATGTCGTTTCCTTCGATGATGCTGGTCGTTTCTGTCGGCACGCCCGAGGCGCAGGCGGAAAGAGAGAGCGGTAAGACACACGCGAGAGCGATTGTGATCGCTGAGGTTCGTCGTCCCATGTGACACCTTTCGTTAGTTCCTTAAGCGTACGAACACCATCGTGGTTGTGCACTCGACTTGGATGTTTCTTGGACGAACCTTTGACGTCGCGGTTAGTCGAGCAGATCGTGCAGGATGATGATCTCGTCTCGTGCCGGGCCAACACCGATTGCGGAGAATCGGGCCCCCGCCATCGATTCGATCGCACGGACGTAGTTCTTGGCGTTAGCGGGAAGCTCGTCGAACGTCCGCGCCGCGGAAATGTCTTCGGACCACCCGGGGAACGATTCGTAAATCGGTGTGGCGTGGTGGAAGTCGGATTGGTTTACGGGAACCTCGTCCACTCGAACGCCGTCGACGTCGTAGGCGACACAGACGGGGATGTCATCAAGGCCGGTGAGGACATCCAGCTTGGTGAGGACGAAGTCCGTGATGCCGTTAATGCGCGCTGAATAGCGCGCAATCGGGGCGTCGAACCAGCCGCACCGCCGCGGACGCCCGGTTGTCGTGCCGAATTCGTGTCCGACTCTGCGCAGTCGTTCACCCGATTCGTCGAGCAATTCCGTGGGGAACGGGCCGGAACCGACACGCGTTGTGTACGCCTTGACGATTCCGATGACCCGTGAGAACTCACCCGGGCCGATTCCTGACCCGGTCGACGCGCCGCCGGCGGTCGAGTTGGACGACGTGACGAACGGATAGGTGCCGTGGTCAACGTCCAGCATGGTTGCCTGGCCACCCTCGAACAGGACGGTCTTGCCCGCGCGCAGAGCGGTGTGCAGCTCGAGTGCGGTGTCGGTGACCATCGGCCGCAAACGGTCGGCATACGACAGCAACTCGGTGACGATTTCTTCCGCGTCAATCGCGCGGCGGTTGTAAATCTTGACCAACAGGTGGTTTTTGGCCTCGAGGGCACCCTCAACTTTCTGGCGAAGGATGTTTTCGTCAAACAGGTCCTGTACTCGAATTCCGACGCGGTTGATTTTGTCGGCGTAGGTCGGGCCGATTCCGCGGCCGGTCGTACCAATCTGTCGCTTGCCCAGGAACCGCTCGTTGACCTTGTCGAGTGTGCGGTGATACGAGGTGATGATGTGCGCGCTGGAGGACACCCGCAACTTGGACACGTCGATTCCGCGTGAGGCGAGGGTGTCGATCTCGTCGAAGAGGACTTCGAGGTCGATAACCACACCGTTCGCGATGACGGGAACAACCCCTTCGGTCAGGATGCCCGACGGCAAAAGATGCAGCGCGTATTTCTCGTCTCCGATGACGACGGTGTGACCGGCGTTGTTTCCGCCGTTGAATTTGACGACATAGTCGATACGACCCGACATCGTGTCGGTCGCCTTGCCCTTACCCTCATCGCCCCACTGGGCTCCGATAATCACGACGGCGGGCATGAAGTTTCCTTTGAACGGCGAACTCCACCAGTTTACCGCTTTGGGGTGACGTGCTCCCGAATCCACGAGTGCATGATAATTGCCGCCGCCGCGGAGGCGTTGAGCGACCGAGTTGACCCGTACTGTGTGATCTCGACAACCCGGTCGCTGGCGGAAATCGCCTCGGGGGAAAGGCCCGGACCTTCTTGCCCGAACAACAGGACACAGGCGCGGGGCAGTCCCACCGACTCAATCGGCGCAGAACCGGGCACGTTGTCGACACCAATAATCGGCAGATTTTCCGCGCTGCACCATGCAACGAAGTCGTCGATCGTGGGGTGGTGCAGTACGTGCTGGTAGCGATCGGTCACCATCGCACCGCGTTTGTTCCACCGTCGGCGACCGACAATGTGCACCGTTCTCGCGGCGAACGCGTTGGCGGTTCGCACAATCGACCCGATGTTCAGATCGTGCTGCCAGTTTTCGATGGCGACGTGAAAGTCGTGACGCTTGGTGTCGAGGTCCGCGACAATCGCCTCCATTGTCCAATACCGATAGTCGTCGGTCACGTTGCGGGTGTCCCCGCGTTCGAGAAGGTCACGGTCGTATCGTGCGTCCGTCGGCCACTCACCAACCCATGGTCCAACTCCGTGCGTGCTCAGCTCGTCGCTGGGTGAGTCGGTCGTATCGTCGGTCACTCTGTTAACTTAGGGGAATGACCTCGGCTCAGATTCTGCACGGTGACAACCTCGCAGCAATGCGATCAATGCCGGACGAATCTTTTCAACTCGTGTACATGGACCCACCGTTCAACACCGGTCGTCGCCAGGAACGTCAGCAGACCACGACGGTTCGTTCAGAAACTGGGGCGCGCACGGGTTTCCAGGGTCGGTCCTACGACACTGTGAAAGGCACTCTGTACGGGTACGACGACGAATTCGCGGACTACTGGGAGTTCCTCGAGCCGAGACTGATCGAAGCGCATCGGTTGCTGCGTGATTCGGGAACGCTTTATGTCCATCTCGATTACCGCGAAGCGCATTATGCGAAAGTCGCGCTGGATGCGTTATTCGGTCGCGCAAGCTTTCTCAATGAGATCATCTGGGCCTATGACTACGGCGCGAAGTCGACGAGGCGATGGCCGACCAAACACGACACGATTCTTGTCTACGTCAAAAATCCGAAGACGTATTTCTTCGATTCGACGGCGGTTGACCGTGAACCGTATATGGCGCCCGGGCTGGTCACGCCCGAAAAGGTGGCGCGCGGAAAATTGCCGACGGATGTCTGGTGGCACACGATCGTCTCACCAACTGGGAATGAGAAGACGGGATACGCGACACAAAAGCCGCTCGGGATCCTTCGCCGAATCATCCAGGCGTCCAGCGCCGAAGGCGACCCGGTCCTCGACCCGTTTGCGGGAAGTGGCACAACGGGTGCTGCCGCACTCGAATTGGGCCGCTCGGTGGTGTTGATCGACGAGTCCCCCGACGCGGTTGCGATCATCGAAAAGCGGCTTGGCATCACGGCCGAGCCCGTCACTACTCGGTAATCTCTGCGCTGTTGCTTGCGAGCGACCCTGTGATGGGAGTTGCGTCGGCGAGGCTGACGAAGCAGTAGTACGCGGTGTTGCCGGCGTCCCACTGTTCCTGGGTCGGGGCATACGAAACACTGACCTGGATGTTCGGGTAGGCGCCGGCCACACCTAGGTCAAGAACTCCCTGAGCTGAACAGGCCGTCTCGGTCAACGCAGCGACCTCGTCGACGCCGGGGAAGCTAGAACCAACGCTGGCGGCAAGATCACCCTTTGAAACCAGTTGCGCGGCGTGCGGCGCGGCACAATCAACGACGTCGAAGGACTCGGCCCATGCCCCGGGGAAGGGGTCAACGCACTCTCCGCCAAAAAGTTGATTCCACGCCCACGTTCCGGGTTCTCGGGTCGCGGTTGCGTCAATCTCGGCAGTTTCGGTCGGTTCGGGTGCGGCGGGTCCCCCACCGAGTGTTGTGCCCAGGACAAAACCGCCGATTCCCAGCAGAACGGTAAGCCCCGCGGCGATTCCGTAGGTCACCGCCTTCGCCGGTGTTGCTTCGTGTGTGGGAGGAGTGGAGGGGTCGGTCTGCGGTTTGACCGTTTTCCGCTTCGAGCTGTTCGAATCAGCGGGAGTCGGCGCGGAGATCACCGCGGTCGTCGAGTCCGCGAACTTGTCCTCACTAAACAGTGACGCAAGCCCATCCAGAGATGCCGTCGGCGGCAAATCGGCGGCGGGGGCCCCTGCCGCCGGAGCATCAATGACGTCCATGGCTTCGGTGGGAGGAACCGAATCCGCGTGCGAAAAAACGGCGAACGGGTCGGGTGCGGTCTCGTCAACGTCGGACTCGTCACCAAAATCAACCACGGGCAGAAAGGCTTGTGGGGGAACGGCCGATTCGGTCTCAAAGTCGAGGTCGAGGTCGTTACGCCGCACCGGCTCGTCGCGGTTAGGAGCGGGTGGAGTTGGTGTTGCGCCGAACGGCCTCGCGGCTGGTCGTGCCGCGTCGGGAGCGACTCCGTTGTCGCCGCGCAGGGCGCGGTCGAAGGCTTCACTGAGCCAGTCTGAATCGTCCGGCTTTTTGTCCTCGGTCATGCGAGCCCCAAATCTTCCAGTCCCAGTGCCGCGCGATATTCATAGCCGGCACCTTCAATGATTTCACGAGCGCCAGTGTCACGGTCAACCACTACCGCGACGGCAACAACAATCGCTCCTTCACGCTCGAGCGCTTCGGCGGCTTTCAGTGGGCTGCCACCGGTCGTGGATGTGTCTTCGAGGACGATGACGCGCTTGCCGTTGACGTCGGGGCCCTCGACCTGCTTGCCGCGGCCGTGGTCCTTGGCTTCCTTGCGAACCACGAAAGCGTCGTATGTCTTGCCCAGGATTACACCGCGATGAAGAACGGCTGTTGCGATCGGATCGGCCCCCATGGTGAGCCCGCCGACAGCCGCGATATCGGGGATATCCGCGATGAGCTCCACCATGACATCGCCGATGAGCGGGGCGACGCGGTGATCGAGGCTAACCTTGCGAAGATCGATGTAATAGCTGGCGTGTGCGCCGCTGGTGAGGGTAAAGTCGCCGAAAAAAATCGCTTTCTCGCGGATGAGGGTGGCCAGTTCGGTTCGAGCGTCAGTCACCCGTGCAGTCTATCCGACCGCCTAAACTCACACCTGTGCGCATTGCAACGTGGAACATCAATTCGATTCGGACCCGCATCGATCGGGTCGTCGAGTGGTTGCAGGCGACGGACGTCGACGTGCTGGCCCTTCAAGAGACAAAGTGCCGTGACGACCAGTTCCCCGAGGACGCTCTCGCTGCGATCGGGTACGAGGTGGCCCACCACGGACTCAGCCAATGGAATGGTGTTGCCCTTGTTTCGCGGCTCGGCTTTTCGGACATAAAGGTTGGGTTTGACGGGATGCCCGGCTTCGCAAAAGACCACGATGGGGTCGGCGAGCCCCCGCTCGAGGCACGGGCAATCGGTGCGACCATCGGGGGCATCCGACTGTGGAGCCTCTATGTTCCCAACGGTCGTTCCCTGGACGACCCGCACTTCGATTACAAACTGCGGTGGCTGGATGCATTGCGCACAGCGACCGCGGGCGAAATGGGCACCCACGAGCAACTGGCCATCATGGGTGACTTCAATATCGTCCCGACCGACGTGGATTGCGGTGACCCGCGCATGATTCCGGGGCAATCGACTCACATTTCCCCGGTCGAACGCTCGTCGTTCGCAGAATTCGAGGCCATGGGCCTGTTCGACGTCGTAAGGCCGACCGTCCCAACGGGCTTCACCTATTGGGACTACAAGAATCTGGCGTTCCCGCGTGACGAAGGACTGCGCATCGACTTCATTCTGGGCACCGCCGCCCTGCGTGACGCTGTGACGGACGCCTTCATTGACCGCGACCAGCGCAAGGGCGAACAGCCATCCGATCATGTCCCGGTTGTCGTCGAAATCGCGCGCGCCGAAGTGAACGGCGACGATGACGACCGGCCTATGTTCTGGTGATCGCCTAACCCATCGGAGCAAGCAGTAGCGCGATAACCAACATGACGGGCAACGCAAAAATGGTCGTGAGCGCGATGGTGTCGCGAGCGGTTCGATCCGACAACCCGTATCGCATCGTGTAATTCTGGGCGTTGAAGCCCGTCGGCAACGCCAGCAAAATCGTCACCACCCAGACGGTGTTCGCGTCCAGGTGAAACACCTGGCTGGCGAAAAACCATCCGAGTGCCGGCATCGCCACGAGCTTGACAAGGGTTGCCAAAACGACGGGACCACGGTTGCCACGGGCGAAGACGGAGTCGCCGTGGAAGGTCATTCCCAACAACAGCAGCGCGAGTGGAACCGCGGCTGACCCGACGAGCCGTAGCGGTTCACCGACGATGAACGGAACGTCCCACCCCGCGAGACCGATGACCGCGCCGATCACACTCGCGATGATGATGGGGTTGGTCAGCTGCTGCGTGAGGACAGATTTCACGGTGACTCGGCCACTGGAGGCGTGATCAAAAATGGCGAGAAGGACCGGACTGACGATGAGTAACTGGAAGAGCATGACAGGAGTCGACAGGGTGGCATCACCCAGAACGTAGGTCGCGAGTGGGATTCCGACGAAGTTCGCGTTCATGTAGGACGCGCTCGTCGCCGTTGCCACTGCTTCGGCGAACTTCTCTCGAAACAGTACGCGGGCGAGGATTGCCGCGACGACGAGCCCCGTCACGGAGACAATCGCAATCACCGGGAAATAGGTCGACAACAGGGTTTGGACGTCGGCGGTCGACAGCGCGGTGAAGAACAGCGCGGGGGTCGCGATGAAAAAGGTCAGCCGATGAACAAGGGTGACGGCCGTTTCGTCGAGGAACCCGGTTCGACGCAAGAAGAACCCCGCCACCGCGATAATCGCGATGACCGCATATCCCTGCGCGACTTGGTCCACGCCCCCATGCTAGGAGTTAGCGAACGAACTCGCTGACATCCTTGCGTTCGCGGGGGGCGAGTTCGCGCTCGGCCATCTCGTCGGACAGTGTCGCCGGATCGCCGGCAGGACCAACAGCGAGGACGGTGACAATTTCGAGCGGTTCGTTCACTCCGAGGGAATCGGTCAGGGTCTCGATGTCGAATCCGCCCATCTGATGCACGGACAGCCCGTTGGCCTGGGCCTGTATCGAGAAGTGTGCGACGGCTTGACCCAGGTCATAGCGCGCGGAAACGTTTTGCCGACCCGACGCGGTCAGAGTATTCGTGATGGTGACCACGAGAGCGCTCGCGTGAGGAGCCCACGAGGCATTGAAGCCGGACAATGTTGCGACAATCGCGTCGAAGGTTTCGTCACCTCGGAAACCGACGATGAAGCTCCAGGGTTGCAGATTGTTCGCTGACGGTGACCATCGAGCGGCTTCGAACGCGGGGCCGAGGTCGGCCATCGTCAGAGTCGCGCTCTGATCGAATGCGCGGGGACTCCAACGTTCCGCGAGAACGTCAAGAATGGGGAAAGAGGTCGTTGCTCGATTGGTCATGATTGCTTTCTGTTGGTGGTGAACTAGTTCCACCAGGAACGGCGCCACAGCACCACCTGGTTCGACTTCTTCGCGCGCGTTCCCGCGCGCAACGGGATAACTTCGCCGCCTGTCCCGGCCGCAAAAACTCGGCCACCCGGTCGTGACAGAACTTCGTCGGCGATGACGCCCTCGAGTTCGCGCACGCGGTCACCGAGCATCCGCACTGCGGTTTCTAACTCGAGAATTCGGCGGATACCCTCAAGGTTGAGTCCCTCGGCGGACAACCTCTGAACCTCGCGCAATTGCACGACGTCGCGCATCGAATATCGACGTGACTGCCCCGCCGTGCGGGTCGGTCTGACAAGTCCCAGCCGGTCGTACTGACGCAGCGTCTGCGGGTGCATGCCGGCAAGTTCCGCCGCTTGTGCGATTGGAAAGATGGGGTCGTTTTCGGTCAACATTGGCGGACTTAGCTGTCAGCCTTGCGGTACAAAACGTCGCGCGGGTTGGTGTCGTCCGTCAGGTCGGCGAACTGCTGAATGAGGGCCTTAGCTTGATCACTGAGGACCTCGGGAGTGACGATGAGAATCGTCGCCAGCAGGTCACCCTTTTTCCCTTTAGACGCGAGTCCGCGGTCACGAACTCGGAGAACCCGCCCGCTGGGGGTGTTCGCCGGCACTTTGACCTTGACGCGGTCGCCGTCAAGAGTTGGCACTTCGACCGTGGCGCCCAGGAGTGCTTCGGGGATGGTGACAGGGACGTCGACGCGGATGTTCAAGCCGTCACGCGCAAAAACGGGGTGCTCAGTGACCGAAACCAGGATGACAAGGTCGCCGGTCGGGCCGCCCGTCAGGCTTGCTTCCCCTTTTCCCCTGACCCGAATCTTTTGTTTGTCGGCGACTCCCGCGGGGATAGCGATGTGCAGGGGCTTGGACCCCCGAGTGTCGAGACTCACCTCACCGCCGGACATTGCGGTGCGGAAATCAATCGTGATGGCGGCGGTCAGGTCGGCGCCTTTTCGAGCAGTGGGCCCCCTCTGTGCACCGCCGAACGGGTTTCCGCCAGCGCCAAAAATGCCGCCAAACGGGTCATCCTGAGACGTCTGGAATCGGACGCGGCTGCCGCCCCCACCGCCGAACAGGTTTCCGAATACGTCCTCGAATCCGCCCTGACCACCGCGGCCACCGGGAGTGAACCGTGCACCACCACCCATGGCACGAACCTGATCGTATTCGCGCCGAGAGGCGGCATCCGAAAGAACGGTGTACGCCTCGGAGATTTCCTTGAACCGCGCTTCCGTCTTTTTGTCGTTCGGATTGGAATCGGGGTGAAATTGTCGTGCGAGTTTGCGATAGACCTTCTTCAGGTCGGCGTCGGAGACATCTTTGGTCACACCGAGAACGGCGTAGAAGTCCTTTTCGAACCAGTCTTGACTAGCCATCGACGCCCCTCTCGTTACTCGGTCGGTGCTGCGACGGCGACCTTGGCGGGTCGCAACAGTCGGTCACCCAAAATGTACCCGACCTCGATGACATCGGCGACGGTTTCACTCGTCGCACCCGCGGTGGGAATTTGCGCGATCGCCGCGTGACGGTTCGGGTCAAAAGCCTCGCCGACCACACCTACGGTGGCCAGCCCGAAGCGGTCAAAACCTCCGCGAATTTTCTGTGCGACGATTTCTAGCGGGCTACCGGTGAGATCGCCGTGAGAATCGGCACGTTCCAAATCATCCATCGCCGGCAAAAGCGCGCGAATCACCTCGGCGATGACGGCGTCGCGATTCGCGGCACGGTCACGTTCGACGCGGCTGCGGAAGTTGGCAAGTTCCGCTTCGGCACGAGCCGCACGGTCCTTGTACTCCTCGACGAGGTTGCGCTCGATGTCGCTGAGCAGGGATTCGAGCAGATCCTCGGCGTTCGATTCGGTGGCTTCGTCCGCGAGTGACGGTTCGCCGTCCTCGGTCGAGGTCGGTTCCCCCGCCTCACCCTCTTCGGGTTCGGTCGGGGGAACGTCCTCGTTGTTCTTGTCGTTGGCGGCCATCGTTACTTCTTGTCGTCCTCGTCGTCCACAACCTCGGCGTCGATGATGTCTTCATCGTCTGCCGGTGCTGCGGCCGAGTCGTCCGAGGGGGCGTCCTGCGCGGCGTAGATTGCTTCGCCGATCTTGCCCTGGCTTGCCTGGAGTCGTTCGACCGCCGAATCAACGGCTGCGTCGTCGGTGCCGGCGAGCGCCGTCTTGAGCGCATCGACATCCCCGCGAACCTCAGACATGAGATCCTCGCTGAGCTTGTCGGCGTTCTCATCGAGAACTTTGTCGACCGAGTACACCATCTGCTCGGCGACGTTTCGCTTTTCGGCGGCTTCGCGGCGGGCGTGGTCGTCGTTCGCGTGTTCTTCCGCTTCGCGGATCATACGCTCGATGTCCTCGGTTGACAGAGATGAACCACCGGTGATGGTCATCGACTGTTCCTTGCCCGTTCCCTTGTCCTTTGCCGACACGTGAACGATTCCGTTGGCGTCGATGTCGAAGGTGACCTCAACCTGGGGAACACCACGCGGTGCGGGGGCGATTCCGGTCAGTTCGAAGTTTCCGAGCGACTTGTTGTCGCGCGTGAAGTCACGCTCGCCCTGGAACACCTGGATCGAAACCGACGGCTGGTTGTCGTCCGCGGTCGTGAACGTCTCGGAACGCTTGGTCGGGATGGCCGTGTTGCGCTCGATGAGCTTGGTCATGATTCCGCCTTTCGTCTCGATTCCGAGGCTTAGCGGGGTGACGTCGATGAGCAGAACGTCCTTGCGCTCGCCCATGAGTACACCGGCCTGCAGCGACGCACCAACGGCGACGACCTCGTCGGGGTTGACACCCTTGTTCGCCTCTTTGCCGGCGAGCTTTTTGACGAGTTCGGCGACGGCGGGCATACGGGTCGATCCACCAACGAGAACCACGTGATCAATGTCGGCGACCTTGATTTTCGCTTCCTTGATGACGTCCTCGAACGGCTTGCGCGTGCGCTCGAGCAAATCAGCGGTCAGTTCTTCGAACTTCGCGCGCGTGATCGTCTCGTCGAGATTTGCGGGGCCGTTTTCGGTCAGCGACAGGTACGGCAACTGAACGGACGCGCTCATCGATGACGAGAGTTCCTTCTTCGCCTGCTCTGCCGCTTCCTTGAGTCGCTGCTTGGCGATCTTGTCACCCGAAACGTCGACTCCGGTCGTTTCCTTGAACTGCTTGGCAAGGTAATCGACGAGTCGTGCATCCCAGTCGTCCCCGCCAAGGCGGTTGTCGCCGGCGGTTGAACGCACCTGGATGGTGCTGAAGTCGTCGTCCTTGCCCACTTCGAGAAGCGAGACGTCGAATGTTCCACCACCGAGGTCGAAGACGAGGATGAGTTCGTCTTCTTTACCCCGGTCGAGACCGTATGCGAGTGCGGCAGCGGTGGGCTCGTTGATGATGCGGAGGACGTTGAGTCCCGCGATCTCTCCGGATTCCTTTGTCGCCTGACGCTCGGCGTCGTTGAAGTATGCGGGGACGGTGATGACCGCATCGGTCACCTTTTCCCCAAGATACGTTTCGGCATCGCGCTTGAGCTTGCCCAGGATTCGAGCAGACACCTCTTGCGCGGTGTACTTCTTGTCATCAACGTCCTGGGTCCAGGTGGTACCCATGTGACGCTTGACGGATGCGATGGTGCGGTCGACGTTGGTGACGGCCTGGCGCTTCGCGGTTTCACCGACGAGCACCTCACCGTCCTTCGCGAACGCCACGATTGACGGGGTGGTGCGGAATCCTTCGGCGTTGGCGATAACCGTGGGTTCGCCACCTTCGAGGACCGCAACGACCGAGTTTGTCGTTCCGAGGTCAATTCCTACAGCTCGTGCCATGATTTTTCTCCTTCAAGTTGAGCCTTGTTGTGTCAAGTTTCACATGCGGTGGACGCTTTGTCAAGTCGAAACGGCAAAACTTGCGCGTGTAACGCTCAAGTTTCCGCCTGCGGGCAATGTTTGAAATGCGTCGGCCTATTTGCTAAACTTTCTATACCCATCGGAAGGATTCACAATGAAGTTCGCATCACGCACAATGGGCGCCATCCTTGGCCTCGTCGCCATCACCACTTTTTCGGTTGCACTGCCGGCGTCTGCAGCAAACGTCGCCGAATGGGGAGTTTTCGGTGACAGCTTAAACGGTTTTGACGGAGCGGTGACATTTACCAACCCCAACTTCCCTGACGCAGAGATCATGGTCTCCAACGAAAACACATACGGCTTTTATTCGCCCGACGGCGAGGGTGAGGGATTTACTGTGAATGCCCCGGTTGGTGCGATCGTCGGTGCAAACCAAACATCGACCGACGATAACTTCCTCAAAGTCAGCACTTATAACGCCGACGCTGTCTGGACAGAAATCACATTCGCTAGCCCGGTTCCCGCAGGGCAGTTGGTTCTCGCTATCAGCGATATCGACTCCGACCGCACCGAAATTCAAATGTACGACGATGTCGACAACAACATCGCCGCCGCCGACATTATCGGAACGGCAACCATGCTCGGCTTCAACTGGGACGATCTGAGCAACACTGAAGATGTTCCGCTCGTGGACGCGCTTGACTCAGTAACCGTGCAAATGGGTGACGCGCCCTGGAATACTGATGGGTCAACGGGTTGGGTTCGCCCCTCCGCAGCGATCTCGCAGATCAGCATCAACACCTGGACCGAGGATGGAGCCGAGAGTTCGCAGCGCATCTGGATCGGTCAAATCCTCGAGGAAACCTCGGGCGATGAACTCGCGCCGACTGGTGTGGGCGGCTCGCTGTACCTCGCTGCACTCGCTGGTGGTGCCGCACTCGCCGCGGGTGGCGTCATTGCCCTCCGTCGCCGCCAGGCATAATCGCCCCGGCAGCCTCTTCCGTCATGCCCCTCACGCTAGTAGCGTGGGGGGCATGAATGCTAACAGTGCCGTTGCTCCCAAAGTCCCCTACCGTCAGAAGCTCTCGTGGGCGCTGTGGGATTGGGGAACATCCGCCTTCTCCGTCATCATCACGACGTTCATCTTCGCCCGATACATCGTGTCGGACTACTTCCTTGATCCCGCGATCGTCGCCCTAGGCGACAAGGACCCTGTTTACATTGCCGCGAGCGCCGGCCTGACCGCGCAGTTCGGTTGGGCCCTTGCTGTGGGTGGAATCGTCGTCGCGATCATCGCCCCCATCGTCGGGCAGCGCACCGACCAGGGCGGGCGTCGCAAGCGCTGGCTGGGAATCAACACGCTCATCGTCGTTCTGACGACTCTGGCGATGTTCTCGGTTGAAGCAAAGCCGAGCTTCTTCACCTACGGAATCGTCCTCGTGACCATCGCGACGGTGTTCTACGAGATGGCCAACGTCAACTACAACGCGATGCTCATGCAAATCTCGAACTCGTCTAACATCGGCCGCATCTCGGGCTTCGGTTGGGGAATGGGATACGTCGGCGGAATCATCGTGCTGCTCATCGCCCTCATTGGTTTCATCCTCGGCGAACCGCCCTATTGGTTCGGGCTGACGGCCGAAAACGGCATGAACATTCGCGTGCTCGCGGTATTCGCCGCGTTGTGGTCGGCGGTCTTCTCCATCCCGATCATGCTCGCGATCCCCGAAAACACCGCCGTCGACCCCGACGCCGGAAAGGGAATCATCGACTCGTATCGCAAGGTGTTCCGCAAGATCAACGAGCTGCGCAAGCACAGCCGCGAAACCTTCTACTTCCTTCTCTCCAGTGCCGTGTTCCGCGACGGGCTCGCGGGTGTCTTCACGTTTGGTGGAATTCTCGCCGGAAAGGTATTCGGACTGGGCGACACCGAGGTCATCCTCTTCGCCATCGCGGGAAACCTCGTTGCCGGCATCGGTGTCTTCGCCGCCGGATTCCTCGACGACCGCTTCTCGTCCAAGACGGTCATCACCTGGTCACTCGCGGGGCTCGTCATCACCGGCTCGGCTCTCTTCCTGCTGCACGAGGGCGGTCCCACCGTGTTCTGGGTTGGCGGACTGTTACTGACACTGTTCGTCGGCCCCGCCCAGGCATCCGGCCGTTCACTCATCGGACGCCTTGCACCTGTCGGTACCGAAGGTGAACTCTACGGTCTCTACGCCACCACCGGTCGCGCCATCTCGTTCCTCACCCCGATGTTCTTCGCACTGTTCGTCGGCTGGGGAGGTGCGGACTACTGGGGCATCCTCGGAATCGTCCTCGTTCTCGGCGCAGGTCTGTTGCTAATGCTTCCCTTGCGCCCCAAGTTCGTGCGCTAGTTCTCGCGCTTGAGGTCCCGTGTCAAAAGATGCGGGGCCTCAGTCGTTAGCGCTTGAGCTCTGTCAAAAACGCCAACGTCACGACGGCACCCGAGATGAAGTTGAGGGCTAGGAACCGCTTCCAGCCGCGATTTGCGTCACCGGAGTTCGCGTCGGACACGTTCCACCACTGGACAATCGCCGCAATGTATATCACCGCGACGAGCGCAACCCACGGAGCGTACCCCGGGGCGACGGCCAACAGGAGGCCTGCCGTGACATAACAGGCGACGGCGAATCGGACCGTCCACGCGGCTCCCATGGCGGTTGCTACGGACCCCAATCCGCCCTCGCGATCGGCGATGATGTCCTGCACCGCACCGAAGGCGTGTGACCCGACTCCCCAGAGGAAGAACGCGCCGAGGATCAACCATTCGGCGGAATCAATGGTTCCCGCCGCCATGACAATTCCGAACAGCGCTGGGCTGACGAAATGGAAGCTCGAGGTAACGGAATCGAGGAAGGGGCGCTCTTTGAACCTCAAGCCCTTTGCCGAATACGCGACGAGCGCGAAGAGTGACAGTGCGAGTACTGCGTTGGACAGCACCGTGCCGACGGCGAGCAGATAGGCGACGAAGGGCACGCACACGAGCACGCTGATCCACAGCATGGCTCGGTGGTATTCCGGCCTTAACACCGCGCCCTCGACCCCACCTTTTCGGGGATTGCGAAGGTCGGATTCGTAATCGAACACATCGTTGATTCCATACATTGCGACGTTGTACGGCACAAAGAAAAACAGTGTGCCGAGAACGAGCGTGAGGTCGATGCGCCCGGTCGTGATGAGGTAGCCGGCGGCGAAAGGGTAGGCGGTGTTGACCCACGACAGCGGTCGGGAGGACATGAACACATTTCGCAAAAGGTTCATCGGGATTCCTTGCGTCGCAGAATGTGCCACAAGCTCGCGGCGAGCAGCACCGCAACCATCGCATAGAGAAAGTCCTCGATGGGGGCGAGGCCGATGTACAGACCGAGGATTCTCGATTCGTCATATGCGACTAGCCCAACCCCAATGATGAGGTTGTCGAACACCGCCGTCGTCGCGAGCAGCACCGCGGTCGGAATGACGAGGCTATGAATGTGCAACCCGAACTTCCACGCCGCCAGTGTTGTCGTTCCAATCGCCAACGACAAGAACGGAATCGACATCAACAGATAGGTGAAGTTCATCGCCGTCTCTCGAGAAATCGCCAAGCAAGAATCGCGGTGTGCGATAGGAGAGTGAGAAACAGGACCTCTTCCATTGGGATCTCGGTCGCGATGTCCCATCCGATCAACAGGTCGCTGTCGCCCTTGAAAAAGACTCCGTTGGCGACGCCTGCCATATCCCAACCGACAAAGAAAATGACGGACACAACGATGACAACAACGGTTCGTCGTGGGTCATCGAACAGAGCGAGTTTGTTGCGGTAGTCCAGCAAAACTGTCCCCACCAGGGACACACACAGCAGCCCGAGGTACAGGCCTGTCATTAGATTGCCTTATCAGGGAGCGGTCCGGCGGAGTGATCCCCGCGCAACCTTTTGAGGAGCACTTCGGCCGAAATCATGCACATCGGCAGGCCGATTCCGGGCACTGTTCCCGAACCGACGTAGTAAAGTCCCTCGACCTTCTTTGACTTGTTCGTCGCGCGGAACAGCGCACTCTGGGTGAGCGTGTGTGCGGGGCCGAGCGAGTTGCCCTTCCAGGCGCCCAGGTCTGCTTCGAAATCGGCGGGGCCGACGGTTCGGCGCAACACGATTCGCTCACGGAAGTCGGGGATGTTCGCCCAGTGCGCTATCGCGTCGATGGTTCGGTCGGCGACCTCTTCGACGCTGCGGTCGCCCTTCCCGTCGAGCCCTCCCTTGCCGAGAGAAACATCGGCCGGGCACGGGACGAGTACGAAAACATTCGAGTGTCCGGCGGGCGCAACCTCGTTGTCGGACTTGGAGGGCGTGCAAACGTAGAACGACGCAGGATTCGGCATCGTCGGCTTGTCGGTGAAGATCTGGCTGAAGTTTGCATCCCAGTCCTCGGTGAAGAAGAGGCTGTGGTGCAAAAGGTTCGGCAGGTCGCCCTTGATGCCCAGGTACAACAGAATCGCGCCAGGACTGGGCTTCTTGTTTTCCCACCATGTTTCGGGGAACGTCTGCTGCTCGAGTGGCAGCATCGTGGTTTCCGTGTGGTGCAGGTCGGCCCCGGACACCACGATGTCGGCATCGATCGTGTGCGATGCACCAACCTTGTCCGTGTAGGTGACTCCGGTTGCGTTGCCGAACGAATCGACGTTGATGCGGGTCACGCGGGCATTCGTGCGAACTTCAGCACCGGCGGCAATGGAAAGGTCGCGGATGGACTCCATCACTCGGGTGAATCCGCCCTGAGCATAGAGAACACCGTCAACCAGGTCGAGGTGGCTCATGAGGTGGAACATCGCGGGTGCGTCGAAAGGGCTGGTGCCGAGGAAAACCGCGGGATAACCCAGGATTTGCTTGGCGCGAAGGGTCTTCACCGAACGGCCGGCGAAACCCCAAATCTTGGTCAAGAGGAGTCGCGCTAGGGTTCCTGCTCGAACCAGCACCTCGCGCTTGAGCAACGGCCCCAACTTGACGAACGCGGTGTACAAGAAATACCTCTTCGCGAATTCGTAGGTTTCGGTCGCCGAGTCAAGGTACTTCGACATCGCTGCGCGCGACCCCGGTTCGATCTGTTCGAACAGGTCAAGGTTCTCTTCACGGCCAACCTCAACATCAATGTGCTCGGCCGAACCGTTCCCCTTTGGTTCAAAGAAGACGCGATATCCGGGATCGAGGACGTGCAAGTCGAGTTGTTCTTTCGCGCTGGTTCCCATCAATCGGTACCAGTGGTCAAAAACCTCCGGCATCAGATACCACGACGGCCCGGTGTCAAAACGGAATCCGTCTTTAGACCACGAACCCGCTCGACCACCGATGTTCGGCAACGCCTCGAGCAGGGTGACGTCGTAGCCGTCACGAGCCAACAGCCCCGATGCGGACAGGCCGCCCATTCCTCCGCCAATGATGACAACACGTTTCTGGGTCATGTGGTTCCTCCGATCATTACTCGCGCAGCGATCAGGAATTTCTCGGGATCACTGACGCGGATGCGGCTCGTCTTGAGAATTTCAGCCGGGGTGCGGCGAATCTTCGCGTTGAGTGACGCGAACAATCCGTGCGCCAAGCCAACCGCACGGCGGGCATCGGCGGGGAGCAGGGGCATGGTCGCGGCGGCGCGCTCAAGGTCATTGTCGATGTCGTCGCAGATGCGTGTTTTGTCGGATTCACTGAACGTATCAATTTGCACGCCGGGGAAATACGAGCGTCCCAAACCATCAACATCCGCCGAAAGGTCGCGCAAAAAGTTCACCTTTTGAAACGCGGCACCCAATGAGCGAGCACCGGCAACAAGGATTGTGGACTCGGCGGGCGTCGGCTTGTTTCCACGGATGAAAACGGCGAGGCACATCAGCCCAACGACCTCCGCCGAACCATAGACATAGGTGTCGAACGATTTCTGGGTGTACGTGCGGTCGGAAAGGTCCATCCGCATAGAGGTGAAAAAGGGTTCAACAATGTCGTGGGCTATTCCCACTTCACGAGCGGTATGGGCAAAGGCGTGAACAATAAGGTTCGTTGAATACCCCGACTCCATCGCGCTATATGTGTCGCGTTCAAGTTCGTCCAGAGACAGTCGAACTTTAGAACTAGCGAGTCCGGCTTCGACCGCAACGCCGTCGACAACCTCGTCGGCCAATCGAACGAGCGCATAGACGTTGTCGATGTGCTGGCGCGAATCATGGGCAAGGATTCGCGACGCCAGGCCAAACGACGTTGAATAGTCGCGAATGACGAGTGACGCCGTTTTTTGCGCGACCGTGGTGTAGAGATCTAACCGACTCATTCCCACTCCTCCACGCAGATATTTACCCAAAGCACCCTCTCAGGATAGCCTGAGTAGGTGAGTGTCGAAGAGTTGGTCGTCCTGGTTGACGAAATGGGCGCGCCTGTGGGGACTGCGCCCAAATCAGGCGTGCACACGACAGAAACTCCCTTGCATTTCGCGTTCTCGTGCCACGTCACGAACGCGGCCGGCGAGATACTGGTGACCCGTCGCGCCCTGACTAAAGCGACGTGGCCCGGGGTCTGGACGAACTCGTTTTGCGGTCACCCCGCTCCAGACGAGGCGATCGAGGACGCGATTCACAGACGTGCTCGACAGGAACTGGGGATGGAAATCACGACCATTCATTCGGTGCTTCCCGACTTTCGCTATCGTGCCGTCGACGCTTCGGGAATCGTCGAAAACGAAATCTGCCCCGTTTTCGGTGCGCTCGCGGTGACCGACCCGAATCCTTCCCCGGACGAGGTCGCCGAATGGCGATGGGTGTCGCCCGACAGTTTGCGCGCTGCAATCGAAGGCGCCCCTTTTGCTTTCAGTCCCTGGCTTGTCTGGCAGCACGAACAGCTCGTCGAGTCGAAACTGAGCTAATGGTTCGCGCCAGGATTTCCAACTGGTTGAGGGCTGTTCTGTCCGCCGAGACGCGCACGGGAATCATCACCATCGCCGTGGCTATCGTCGCCATTGTGTGGGTGAATTCTCCTTTTGCCTGGTCGTACGATGCCCTCATCCACTGGAAATTCGGGTTCCCCGGGCTCACTCTCGACGTGCATGCGTGGGCAGCCGATTTCCTGCTCGCCTTCTTCTTCTTCGTCATCGGTATCGAACTGCGTCACGAATTCACGGTTGGCTCGCTGAATTCCCCGCGCAAAGCGCTGGTTCCTGTTGCGGCCGCCATCGGTGGCATGGTGCTGCCCGCCCTCATCTATGTGGCCTTCAACGCCGGTCAGGCGACTGCTGTCGGGTGGGGAATTCCGATGGCGACGGACATCGCATTTGCCCTGGCGGTTCTGGCGCTCGTTGCGCCGAAGTCGAATCCAGCTCTGCGCGTATTCCTTCTTGCGTTGGCCGTCGTTGACGACCTCGGTGCAATCCTCGTCATTGCGCTGTTCTACACCCCGAGCCTGCAACCCCTGTATTTCGTCGGAGCGCTGCTCGCGCTGGGCTTGTTCGCTGTTCTGCAGAAAACCCGATTCGGTCACCCCGTTGTGCTCGTGGCCGTCGGCCTCGGAATCTGGTGGTTGGTCTTCCAATCCGGTGTCCACGCAACGGTCGCCGGGGTTGCTCTCGGCCTGCTGCTTGCAACACGCGCATCGTCGCGAAAAAAGTCGCTCGCCGACCGGGCTCTGGCGGTTTTCCTGCCCGTTTCCTCTTATCTCGCGATTCCCCTGTTCGTCTTGGTTTCCGCCGGAGTCGACCTCGCTGTCATCGGTGCCTCGGCCACCACATCGCCGGTGTTTGCCGGAATCGTCGTCGGCTTGTTGGTGGGAAAGCCTCTAGGAATCGTGTTGTTCGTGTGGATTGCCGAACGCGTCTTTGGCGGACGCCGCGACCCGTCGCTCAATCAGGGTGACATGTGGCTGATCGGAACGATTTCGTCGATCGGCTTCACCGTCGCGCTGCTCATCAACGAATTGGCTCTGGGAGACTCGTCGTCCGGCGCCGTGGGAACCGCGGCGGTTGTGGTTGCGTCCGTCATCGGCGCCGTCGCGTCGTTTGTCGTCGCGAAACGCGTTGCCGCCTAAAGCGCGGACTTGTGGAAGTTCTTGAACGAACGCGACGCCGTCGGTCCGCGCTGTCCCTGATATCGGCTACCGTACTTTTCGCTGCCGTAAGGATGTTCACTGGCTGACGTCAGTCGGAAGAAACACAACTGGCCAATTTTCATGCCCGGCCACAGCTTGATGGGCAGGGTCGCAACATTCGACAGTTCCAGCGTGACGTGCCCCGAAAAACCGGGGTCAACGAAACCGGCGGTCGAGTGCGTGAGCAGGCCGAGCCGACCGAGTGACGACTTACCCTCGAGGCGGGCCGCGATGTCGTCGGGCAGTGTGACCAGTTCAAACGTGCTGCCGAGAACGAATTCACCCGGGTGCAAGATGAACGCTTCGTCACCGGCAACCTCAACCGCTCGTGTCAGGTCGGGTTGTTCCTCGGCCGGGTCAATGAACGGGTACTTGTGGTTGTCGAACAGCCGAAAGAACTTGTCCAACCGCACGTCAATGCTGGACGGCTGGATCATGTTCAGGTCGAGCGGATCGAGCTGAACACGGCCCGATTCGAGCTCGGCACGGATGTCGCGATCACTGAGAAGCATGGCTTGAGCCTACCGTTCGACTCGTGAGATTGACGAGACGCTCCTCTTCGTTATGCGCTGCGGGCAAGGCGCGCTGAAATCAGGCGATTCAATGAAACATTGCTGTCTGCAGCCTCTGTTGCGAGTTTCTTGTGCAACTCCGGAGTGATTCGAACAAGTAGTTTTCCCGAGAAGTCTCGGTCCGACAGTGGCTGCGGTGGCGTCTCGCCCGCTGCGAGCATGTCGACAACGACATCGGCCGTGAGTTGTCTGATGCCCGCGAACGCATCTGATTCGTTCGCGTCCAACCACGACAGTGAAGGGAATTCCGTGACAGTCCCCACGTATTCCTCATCGCGAGGGCTCCACTGCACGCTAAATCGATAGTGCGTCGGATTAGTCATCGGCTTCCTCCTCAAATTGTTTGCGGTCAACTACCAACAGAACCTGCCTCACCTGATACGCCTTGGCTTGTGTGCCGCGAGACTGAATCACAATCCTCGGGTTATCTGCCCAGCCAGTTCGATAGACGCGATGCGAACCGCCGGTCATTGTTGGCTTTCCAAAAAGTCGTTCACACACAAATGCAAGATCGGCAAATTTTGAGTTTTCGGGGTTATTCCGCAGTGCGAAGAGTGTTTTCTCAAACTTTGTCACCGAGGAACAGTATCAATATTGATACTACGGGGCGTGTTTTGTCAACACCTAACGAGCGCACGCGCTGCCGCAAGGCCTAGTCGATCAAACGATCGTTGTCCTTCGCCGTCTTCATGAAGGACACGACTCTGGCGTCAACACGGATGTCGGATGGTTTGAGTTCGCGCGACAGATAGATGCCGTCCAGCGTGCGGATGCGCGAAAACGCGACATACGCCTGGCCGTCAGCAAAGGTTCCGCGGCCAAAATCGAGGATTGCACTGTCGAGGGTTTGGCCCTGTGACTTGTGAATCGTTACCGCCCACGCGAGGCGAAGCGGGAATTGCTCGAAGGTTGCCTGAATGTCTGCCTCGACGACGTTTTTGTCGGCGTCGTAGGTGTACTGAATCTTCTCCCACACGACGGGTTTGACCTCGACGGGCTCATCAGGCAAGTCATCGGTCGCAACGTGCACGACCCCGTCGACTTTGATGACAGTGCCCAACGTTCCGTTGACCCAGCGGCCGCCGTCCATTGCCGAATCGTTCCGCAGAAACATAACGCGGGCACCGGGCTTCAATTCCAGTTCCTCTTCCGCCGGAAGCTGCCCGCCAAACTCTCCGTCGACGTGTGCTTTGGCGATTTTCACTTTGCCGGGGAGTTCAGCGAGTGCCTTGGCGTTGATGGTGTTCGCGGTGTGGTTGGTTGCCGCCAGTGTGATGACGTCAGCGGGCAGCGGTCGCCGCGCACCGACCTCGTTGAGCATCGCACCATCGTCGGCCGTCATGTTTCCCATGCGCATACGGTCGAGCACGTCACGGAAGTCGTCCTCGGACTGGCGCAGCACATCGGTCAGTTCAACCACGCGCGGTTGTGCTTCGTGCCACACCTTGGCGTCAAAGAACCACGGCGACGGGTAATTATCGACGAGGTACTGCTTTTCCACACCCTCCTTGAGGACGGGGGGCAGTTGATACGGGTCACCGAACATAACGACCTGAATGCCGCCAAACGGTTCCGAGCGACGACCACGGGTTGCGCGCAGCCTGCGATCAATCGCGTCGAGCAGATCACACCGAACCATCGAAACTTCGTCGATGACGAGAGTGTCGATTTTGCGCATGAGTGTGCGGGCGTCATCGGTCAACGGATACATCTTGGTATTCGGTGTCACCAGCCCAATCGGCAGCCGAAAGAGTGAGTGGATGGTTTGCCCGCCCACCGCGAGCGCCGCGACACCGGTCGGTGCGGCAATGACCAGAGACTTCTCGGTTCGGCGCACGAACTCTTGCAGAAGCGTTGATTTCCCCGTGCCGGCACGACCCGTGACAAAAACGTGTTCCCTGGTCGAGTCGATGACGTCCATGACGTGCGCCTGTTCCGGCGTCAGGTCAATGGTCATCGTTCTACTCTCGGTCGGGTTTTCCAGAGTACCCGTCGGCACCAGCGCTGGATGACTATTGGCTCGGTCTGTGCCCAATTCGATTTGTAAGATCTCGTGCCAACCTTGCGCACAACATGCCGATTCCTAGAAGCCAGAAGGAAAAAAGCAGGTCTGGCACAACAGCAGTGGACCGAATAGCGACGACGCAAACCGCAACCGCACACACAAAGAGCATCCACAATCTAAATCGAGTTAATCGGAAGCGGCGGGGGAGGCAGATATGACACCCAATCCAGACCACTGCAACCAGGATTAGTTCGGGCGTTCTGATGAGTGCGACCTGATACATAGTCGGATAAACGAGGGTGAGATAGCCGAAGTCAAAGATTTGCTGTGGAACCCGGCCGCTCAGAATCGAAGCTGTAGCGACCACGAGCCACTGAGTCGCAAAAGTACTGAGCGCTGCGATAAAAAGTCGTGCAAATTGAGAACCGAAATCTAATTTCTGCACCGTTGATCTCTACCGCGTTCCGCCGGCAGTTTGTGTCTTTTCGCACCCAAGCAGCGATGAGTAACCGGGGGTTAGACATTCAGGGAAGGCTAATGGACTTGCGCCAAAAACAAGTTTCCACGCAGTCGCATCTGAGTCCTTGTATTGATGTTCTTCGCTGTCGACGTCGCGAAGTTGAATCTCGCCGCTGTGACTTTGCGAGGCCAGTAGTTGACCGTCATCGTAAACTTGCACGTTGTCATACTCATTGGAAACTGTCCACGCGATGGTTGTTACAGTGGGCTCCCACGTCACAGATATTTTTCCCTCGTGCGTTATGTTTTCAGCGGTTGCTCGTTGCGCACCAATCGGGCCGATGTTTGAGACAACACCAATCAGTGAAGCTGTCAGGGCAATCAAACTTATGCGTGACTTTCTCGATTTTTTGGCCACCCTCTATCTGAACACATGTGCCGCTCCGAAACAAGCGGTCCAAGGACTCCATAGGCTGATACCCATGTGGCGAAAGTTTCGCGATGTGCGAATCCTGGGAGTAATTGGCTTCCTGTTTTTTGCGGTGGTCATCGCCATCCTGAATGCCACGGTGTACACCCCCGAGGCGGCGGTCATGCGCTACCTCTCGGCTCTGGAGGATGGTCGCCGGGCCGACGTCGAATCGATTGTGTGGGGTTCCTATGGCTCGTTGATCTACGACATCAGACTGCCGACGGACGCTGCCGACCGGCCCCGCGATCCCGAAATAGTCGACACCTACCAAACCGCAGGGTTGGTCGTCGTGACTGTTCGTGTCGTTCTCGACGGTCGCGCGGTCGAGTCGCAGTTAGCGGTTGAACGTGACGCGTCGTGGTTACCGCTCGCGAACTGGCGCTTCGTCGACCCACCGATTGCGACGATCAGGGTTGAGTCCACACTGGATTCCGGGGCTACCGTCAACGGCAGTCGTGCAAACGAGGAGGGATTCGCCTACGTGCCCTCAATTGCGACAGTCGGCGCACCGTCGCGCTGGTTTGACGCCGAGCCACAAAAGATCGTGCTCGACTCTCTCAGTCGTGACTATTCCGTTGCCCTCGACCTGACGCCTTCCCCACGACTCATCGATGACATGAGCGCTGCCGTTCGCGACTATCTCGACGCGTGTGCCGCGCAAAAGACGCTTGTCCCGAAGAAGTGTCCGTTTGCGGGGTTCACCTCCGAGGCAATTGCCGCTGGGCCCGTGTGGTCGATTTCCACGTATCCAACACCGTCGATTGCCGTAAAAGACGGGCAATGGTTCGTGTCGGGCAAGGGAACCGCTGAACTGTCTGTTTCGCTGGTCGATTTCGCCACCGAGAAGACTGTGAAGTACAGCGAAGTGATTCCGTACACGATTGAGGGAACTATCGCCGGTCTTGACGGCGCCAACCCGAAACTTGTCGTGACCAACACCGTCCGACGTTAGTCACGCTTCGCGATTTTGCCCAACATTGCGTTGTAGGCCACGAGTTCCGCGTCGCCGTCGCGCCCTGCCTGACGGTCGAGGCGCTTTGCGTCTCGTTCGTCGGACCGGATCCACGAAAGAATGACCAGTCCAGAAAGAATAAGCGTTGGCAGTTCGCCGATTCCCCACGCGATGCCGCCTCCGATCTGCTGATCAATCAGTGGGCTGTCCCCCCACGTGCGACCCATTGCGCCAAACCATTCGGGCAACAACAGTCCCGTCGCTGTCATCAGCGAGAGGCCGAAAAAGGCGTGGAAACCCATCGTCGCCATCAACAGAATCATGCGAATCGGATAACCGGTGCGGTGGGGGCTGGGGTCGACACCGACGAGCGCCTGCACAAACAAGTACCCCGCCGTGAGGAAGTGCAGAACCATCCACTGGTGCCCGAGGTGGGTGGTGGTCGCCCAGGCCAACAGCGGTGAATAGTAGAAGACCATCAGCGACAGGGCGAAAACGACGGTGGAGATGAGCGGGTGCCCGACCAACCCGATCCACTTCGAGTGCACGATTCCCAGGAACCACTCGCGCATTCCGCGGGAACCGTCCTTGCGAACCTCGATGGCGCGTGCGACGAGGGTCACGGGAGCAGACAGAACTATTCCGACGGGCACCAACATGGTCAGCAGCATGTGTTCGATCATGTGGGCACTGAACAGGTATTCGCCGTACACCGCGACGCCACCGCTGGTTGCATAGACCAGCACAGCCATCGCCCACACCCAGTGGATGCTGCGCGAAAGGGGCCAGGAATCGCCTCGGCGGCGAAGTCGAATCGCGCCCCAGAGGTAGAAGACGGTGGTGAAGACTGCGAAAAGTCCCCAGATGAGGTCGATGCGCCACTCCGTGAACGCCGTGATCCACGTCCACGGGTCGGGAACAGGGCGGCCCGTGAGAATCTCGGCCGCGGTAAGTTCACCCGTGAGTTCGGTCGAAACCGGTGTCGCCGTGCGAGCCAGCCCCGTCGCCAATCCGATGACGAACAGGAGAAGTGCTGTTTCGAACAGCGCAAAGGCTACAACTCCGCGCGTGGCATCAAGCGCGGGCAAAACGGAGCGACGCCAACGGACTCCGAGGAGTGCGAGCAGGACGGTGACGACAACCTTGAGCAGAACAATGATTCCGTAGGCCGAGACGAGTTTGTCCCATGAACCGATTCGAATGACCGCGCTGGCGACACCGGTGATGGCGACGATGGCGATGGACAGCAGTGCGATCGATGAATAACGGCTCAGGACGGTGGCGCGATTGGCTCCGGCAGCAATGGCGACCACCGTAGCGACAAGTCCGCCCGTCCACATCGACACGAAAACGATGTGCAGCACAAGCGCACTGACAGCGATTCCGTGATTGGCGTTCCCCCCCGAATGGCTGAGTTCGGCAAACGGCCCCGCCGTTGCAACCGCCAGCAAAAAGGCAATGGCGGCCCAAAACCAGGATCGAGTGACGACGAGCAGGACCGTGACTATCGCCGTCATCGCGGTAATCACCATGAGTAGCCTGCCGAGGTTAGTTTCCGTGAGGAAGTACTGAAAACTCGAGTCAAACCCCGCATCGAAGGTGGGGGCCGCGCCATAAACGGACAGAAAGGTGAAAAACCCGTAAACGACCATCGATAGTGACCAGGTGAACGCCGCCCCGATCATCAGTGCGGTCACGCGATCGGTGGCCGCGCCAGCCGGCAATGCAAACAGGCGCAGGGCAAGTCCGCCGATAACGAGTGCCATTGAGGTTGACACAAAGAATTTCGCCACGGGGGTGCCCCAACGGACAACAACGCCGGGATCATCGAGTAGCGCTTCGTGAGCAGCCCCGCCCAACTCCAGGGCAAAACCGAGTCCCAGCAAACCGACAATGACGAGCGCGACGACCGCCAGAATTCGTTGCCTGCTCACGCATCGAGCCTATCGAGCGAAAAGAGGCAACAGAAAAGGGGCGGAGTTTCCTCCGCCCCTTCTCGAGAAGATTAAAACTACTTGACAGCAGCCTTGAGCTTCGAGCCAGCCGAAACCTTGACACCCTTGGAAGCGGCGATCTGGATGGTGGCACCCGTCTGAGGGTTACGACCCTGACGAGCGGCACGGTTGGTGCGATCGAACGCGACCCAACCGGGGATACTCACCTTGTTGCCCTTGGCAACTTCGCCAGCAACTGTGGTGAAAAGGGCGTCCAGAACGGCGTTGACGCCAGTCTGGGTCTGACCGGTCGTGGCAGCAATTGCTGCAACAAGCTCGGATCGGTTCATTCGAGTCCTCCTGTAGTGACGTGATACGGGGTGCGGTGTCAGTAGTTTCCTACGTCAACCGCACTTCACACTACCAAGAAGACTTCTTTACGCCCGGCAATTCGCCCCGGTGCGCCATTTCACGGAATCGGACACGCGAAATGCCGAATTTCGAGAGGAAACCGCGGGGACGGCCGTCGATTGCGTCGCGACCGCGAACACGGATCGGCGATGCGTCACGAGGAAGCTTCTGCAGTCCAAGGCGGGCCGCTTCGCGCTCGTCGGCCGTCGACTTGGGGTCAACGAGTGCCTTCTTGAGCTCGAGACGCTTGGTCGCGTAGCGGGCGACGATTACCTTGCGCTGTTCGTTGCGCGCAATTTTGCTCTTCTTCGCCATGGTTTAACGCTCCTCACGGAATTCGACGTGCTTGCGGACTACCGGGTCGTACTTTGACAGGACGAGACGGTCGGGGGTGTTACGACGGTTCTTGCGGGTCACATAGGTGAACCCGGTTCCTGCCGTCGAGCGGAGCTTGATGATGGGACGGACGTCCTGTGACTTCTTCGCCATTAGAACTTCACCCCACGAGTGGTCATCTCGCGAACGACGGCGTCGATTCCGCGAGCGTCAATGACCTTGATGCCTTTAGCCGACAGGGTGAGAGTCACCTTGCGACCGAGGGACGGCACGTAGTAGGTCTTCTTCTGGATGTTCGGGTCGAACCGGCGCTTGTTGCGACGGTGCGAGTGCGAAATGGTGTGTCCGAAGCCGGGAATGGCTCCAGTCACCTGGCACACTGCTGCCATGGTTTTCTCCTTGTAGTTACCGTGAGGTACAAGCCCTCACCCAAGATCACTTGTCTGCAACCGAATCGGGTGAAACGGTCACGGTGTGCACGCGTTAACGCGCAACCTCTCAAGGGTACGCGATTAACTCGCAGCGCACAAACTCAGGCGGTGCAGGCCGCGCATCGACCGTAAATGTCGGCGATGTGGGTGTCTGTCACGAATCCGTGTTCGCGAGCGGTCCGGGCCGCCCACTCCTCGATTTCACCGCCGTCTACCTCAACCGTCGCGGCACACTCCGTGCACACGAGGTGGTGGTGGTGTGCCGGGCCACACGCGCGGTACACCTGCTCACCGCCGCGGGAAACCGTATCGGCCGTGCCCTCGTCAACGAGCGATTGCAGAGTCCGATAGACCGTGGCGAGCGCAGGGGCATCGCTACCCAGTGAAACGTGCAGTTGCTGGGCAGAGACGAAGTCTGTGGATGCCGACAACGCAGCCGCGACGGCCGTCCTTTGCTTCGTGGTGCGTTTCACACCCCGAGCCTAGTCGTGGTCTTTGGCGCCCTTGATGTGGATGTGGTCGTCGTGGTGTTCGATGCCGTGTTCGTTGTCGAGTTCGGTGTGAATCTGCTTCCGCAGTTTCGGCAACAACCACTTCTTGAATACGACACCGTAAAGGAATGCGACGAGGACGACATCGAAGACGAGTTGCCAGAACACTTCGCCGACGATGTGCGCCGGGTCGAAGGTGATGGAGACGACTTCATCCCAGAAGGACATCGATTCGTCTGCGTGGTCGTGGCCGGTTTCGGCGAGCTTATTGATAATCATTCTCACACTCTAGCACTAATGAGAACGTTTCTCAATAATTAGTCGAGGAGAAGCGCGGGCTCCTCGATAATGCTCGCGATGTCCGCGAGGAATCGGCTCGCAACATCCCCGTCGACGACACGGTGGTCAAACGAGGCGCCAATCGTCGTGACGTAGCGAACCTCAACCTGACCGTCGACGACCCAGGGCTTTTGCTTGATGGTTCCGAGCGCGACGATGCTGACCTCGCCCGGGTTGATGATCGGGGTTCCCGTATCCACACCGAACGACCCGAGGTTCGTGATGGTGATCGTTCCATTTGACATGTCTTCGGGGGTTGTTTTGCCATCACGCGCAGTGACAGTGAGGCCCTCGAGTGCCATTGCGAGCTGCTTCATGTTGAGCGTGTGCGCCTCTTTGACGTTGGGAACAATCAGCCCGCGCGGTGTCGCCGCCGCAATTCCGAGGTTCACATAGTGGTGAACGATGATGTCCTTGTCCGTCCACGATGAGTTGACGGTGGGGTTTCGCTGAACCGCCCAGATGACCGCTCGCGCCATGAGGAGGAGGGGCGAAATGCGAATGCCCTGGAAGTCCGGTGACGCCTTGAGTCGTTTGACGAAATCCATCGTTCGCGTTGCGTCAACGTCAACAAACACCGACACGTGGGGCGCTTCGAACTTGGATCGAACCATCGCGCTGGCGATCGCCTTGCGAATGCCCTTGACGGGGATGTACTCCTCGCGATCACTCGGCCACTCCGGGGTTTGAATGTTGCGGAAAACCGTTTTGACTTCGGATTGTCGGACCACGTCATCGCGG
Source organism: uncultured Microbacteriaceae bacterium (assembly GCA_903940225.1). Classification (GTDB taxonomy): domain Bacteria; phylum Actinomycetota; class Actinomycetes; order Actinomycetales; family Microbacteriaceae; genus MWH-TA3. The sequence goes on along the minus strand of CAJAKC010000022.1, from coordinate 132,604 downwards.
GTGATTTCACCGTTCACGCCAGTTGCGATAACTTTCGCGAGGTCGACGCCGAGTTCCTTCGCCATCTTGCGAATCGGCGGCTTTGCGAGGACTGGAGCACCCGTATTCAGTAGTGCGGCGGCGGGGTTCTCGGTCGCGCTAGCACCCGCGGCAGCGCTTGAGTCTGCACTCACCGAAGCAGCAGGGGCTGTCGTCACTCGGTTACCGCGCCGCGATGTCACATTTCCCGAACTTCCGTATCCGACCAGAACCGGCTCGGCGGCCTGTTCGGTCTTGGATACTGGCGCCGGCGCGGCCGCGGGTGCAGGGGCTGGGTGGAGCGGAGCCGGAACACCGCCCTCCGAATCCACCTGGATGATTGGCGTGCCAACGGGGACCGTGTCCCCCTCGCCGGCGAGAAGCGCAACGATTGTTCCCGCAAACGGGCTGGGGAGTTCGACGAGCGACTTCGCCGTTTCGATTTCGACGAGGATGTCGTTGATTCCGACGGTGTCGCCCACCGCGACGCGCCACTGGACGATTTCGGCCTCGGTGAGGCCTTCTCCGACGTCCGGGAGTGGGAAGTTGACTACGGACATGAGCTAGAAACCTCTCGCTCGATCGACGGCGTCGAGAATACGGTCAACATCCGGAAGGTACGACCCCTCCAGGTTTGCCGGGGGGAAAGGGGTGTCGAAACCGCTGACGCGAAGAACGGGGGCTTCGAGGAAGTAGTACGCGCGCTCCGCGACGGTCGCCGCGATTTCGGAACCGACCGACACCTGGCCGGGTGCCTCCTGAGCGACCACGAGACGACCCGTCTTTTCCACACTCGCAATGATCGGCGTGTAATCGATGGGAGATAGCGAACGCAAGTCGATGACCTCGAGGCTGATTCCCTCGCGTGCGGCAACTTCCGCGGCGTCGAGCAACATCGCGACCATTGCTCCGTGACCCACAACGGTGACGTCCGTTCCCGTGCGAATCACGCGGGACTGGTGGGCGGGTGCCGGGGTGGCGTCAAAGTCGACATCGCCCTTCGGCCAGTAACGGGCCTTGGGTTCGAGGAAAATCACCGGGTCGTTCGACTGGATCGCCTGTCGAATCATGTGGTATCCGTCGCTTGGAGTTGCGGGCGAAAGCACGCGCAAACCAGGGGTGTGTGCGAAGTACGCCTCGGGGCTTTCCTGGTGGTGTTCGACTGCGCCGATGTGTCCGCCGTAGGGGATGCGGATCACGACGGGGAATGATTGGGTCCCCTGGTGCCGCGAAGTCAGCTTCGCCAGTTGCGACATGATCTGGTCGAAAGCGGGGAACACGAAACCGTCGAACTGAATTTCACAGACCGGACGGTAGCCGCGCATCGCCAAGCCAATCGCCGTTCCGACAATTCCGGATTCCGCGAGCGGGGTGTCCAGCACGCGGTCCTCCCCAAATTCGTTCTTGAGGCCTTCCGTCACGCGGAAGACTCCACCGAGCGTTCCAATGTCTTCGCCCATCAACATGACCTTCGGGTCTTCCTGCATTGCACGCTGCAGCCCGAGGTTGATGGCCTTGGCCAACGAGAGGTTTTCACTCACGCGTGATCACCACCAAACGATGCCTCGTAGTCCTGGAGCCACTTCTTTTGGGCGTCAATGACGGGGTGGTCATCGGTGTACACGTGGTCGAACATCACGTCCATGGGGGGCGGGGCGAGTTCGAGGGTCCGACGACGAATGTCGGAGGCGAGGTCTTCACCCTCCTGACGAACCTGCTCGAAGAACGAATCCGATTGGCCTCGCGCGCGAAGGAATTTCTCAAAACGCGAGATGGGGTCGCGCAGCTTCCACGCTTCCTCCTCCGAACTCTCGCGGTACTTGGTCGGGTCATCGCTGGTCGTGTGTGCGCCGAGTCGGTATGTCTGTGCCTCAATGAACCGGGGACCTTCACCTGCCCGGGCAGCATCCATCGCTAGTCGAGTAGCTGCATAAGAGATGAGGACATCGTTTCCGTCGATCTGGTACGACTCGATTCCGAAACCTTCACCGCGCAAATAAAGGGGGCTGCGGGACTGGCGCACCACGGGTACCGAGATTGCGTATTGGTTGTTCTGCAGGAAGAACACCTGGGGCGTCTGGTAGGACTGAGCGAAGACGAGGGCTTCATTGAGGTCACCTTCTGATGTTGACCCGTCCCCGAAATACACCAGACATGCCTCGTCCGTCGACGGGTCGCCCTTCGCGAATGAACCATCGAACTGGATACCCATTGCGTAGCCCGTCGCATGGAGCGTCTGGGTCGCGAGGACCAGCGTATAAAGGCGAAACTTCGATTCGTTCGGGTTCCAGCCACCGTTTGTCACTCCGCGGAGAAGTTCAACGATATGAATCGGGTCGATTCCGCGGATTCGGGCAACGGCGTGCTCTCGATAGGAGGGGAAAATGGTGTCTTGCGGCCGCGTTCCGAACGCCGACCCCACCTGTGCGGCCTCTTGGCCGAGGCTTGGAACCCAGAGTGCAAGCTGTCCCTGACGCTGTAAATTACCCGCTTCGATGTCAAAACGGCGCGTTGTCGACATCTCGCGATAAAACAGTTGCAGGTGATCGTCCGTCAAACGGTCGACGACCGCACGATACTCAGCGGTGCGGTCCGATTCGACGAGAGTCCCATCGGTGGACAACAACTGGAGGGTCGCCTCGGTGTACGGCATGGTTCCAGACTAGCCGTCCGACGCGGGTCGGTGCAGGTTGGCGGCGACTATTCGAGAGGTCGCGGCTAGAAGCGGAGAAACCGAATCCTCCTCCGCGATGGTCACTCGAATACCTTCATGTGCGAAGACCCGCGCGATGACACCGCCCTCGTCGAGGATTGCATCGGCGGCGGCGGTGTGGTCCCCGGTCGGCAACCACACGAAGTTCCCGTGTGGCTTTGGTACATCCCAACCCTGCTCGACCAAGGCGGCCCACACGCGGTCTCGACGATCGCAGATTTCGCGCACGATTTCCATTGCCTCGTCGTTGCGCGCAAGCACCGCGAGCGCCGCGCGTTGCGCTTGTTCCGTGACAACCATGGGGATGGCGGTTGCGGTGGCGGCCTGGAATATGGCGTGATGTCCGATCCCATATCCGATGCGCAGTCCCGCGAGGCCATATGCCTTGCTGAACGTGCGCAGGGTCACGACCTGTGGATACTTGCCCTTCTGTTTTTTTCCACAGACGATGTCGGGGTCGTTCGAAAATTCGGCGTACGCCTCGTCAAGAATGACGAGCACACCCGCTGGAACGCGCTCCATGAACGATTCGAACTCAACCGTGGTGATCGCCGCCCCGGTCGGGTTGTTCGGGGTGCACAGGATGACGACCCGGGTGCGGTCGTCAATCGCCCGCAGCATTGCCTCAAGGTCATGTCGATGGTCGGGCAAGTTCGGGATTCGCCGCGCTTCGGCGCCAGCGACGGTGGTAATCCACGGATACGCCTCGAACGAGCGCCACGCGAAAACGACATTGTCACCCGGGCCGCTCGTCGCTTGAATGAGTTGGTAAAGGATGGAAACGGAACCGGCACCCACAATGACCTCGTCAGTGTCGCATCCCCATTGGCGTGCGAGTGCGTCGCGGACAACACGCGACGTCGATTCGGGATATCTCACAACCGACGCCTCAGAAATTGCCTCTGTCACCCAGTCGGGCGTCGGATAGGGGTTTTCGTTCGACGACAGTTTGAAAGCGTCTGCTGGAGCCGGGCGGCCCTGCTTGTAAGCGGGCAGGGTTCGGATTTCCTCGCGAATGTGAATCGCCGGTTCAGACTCGAAAAGGTTCACCCTTCTAGCCTAGGGCTGCTGGTCGGCGTAGGCTGGCGACATGGTTCGTTTGGTTTTAGGTCTTCTGACCAACGCAGTCGCACTCTGGATGTCCGACTTCTTCGTCGACGGCATCCACCTCATCCCCTTCGCTGACGGCGACGCCAACCTCGTGTTGTCGTATGTCTCTGTGGCCGCGGTCTTCGGGGTCATCAACGCCGTCATCGGTAACTTCATTCGCATCGTCGCGTTCCCCATCTATCTGCTCACGCTCGGACTGGTCGCCCTGGTTGTCAACGGCGCGCTGTTCATGCTCGTCGCGTCCGTGACCCAACAACTCGGCTTCGGACTCGTCGTCGACGGTTTCTGGTGGGGTGTTCTCGGTGCAATCGTGATGTCGATGAGCAACTGGCTGCTGGGCATAATCTTGCGCCCGTTCCTCATGGCGGGTCGCCCAGCGTAATCGCCCGGTAGTCTCGCGCAACACCCGATCCTGTTGATTGAATCGTGGCGCGCAACGCCGTGAGCCGTGGGTCCTCGATGGCGTCGAGAGCGGCCGCACTGGGAAGGTACGACTCACGGTGATGCGCATCGAACCAGCGTTCGCCATTCGACACGGGAACGACCCACGTCGAGGATTCCCGTTCGATGACTCCTCCCAGGACGGGAATCGGGTCTTCGGGATGGACGATGTGGACGGTCGGAATGGTGGTCGCGTCGGGTACAACACCAACCGGAGTGCCGACGGTGATCACTGCGTCGACGGTGAAATCCCCCGACTCGGCGAGAGCCAGCGCGATGAGCCCGCCCTGTGAGTGGCCGGTCAACACGACCGGGGTGTGTCGAGTCACGCCCGCGGCATCCATGGCGGATCGAACCGCCTGTAAAGCGGGCGACGAACCGGTCACCGCGAGGTCAATGTTCGATGACGCATTCCACGGATCGTCCGGGCCGCCCGAGAAGTTCGTACCCGACAGGAAGACCTCGAATCGATAACCTTCGGAACTGTCGAAGCGCTCGATGTGGATGTGCGTGTCACCGCGCGGGATGCGCGCAATTCGATCGCGGAGTGTGTGCGGTGGGCGCGACGTGCTGGGTGGCAGTGCGGTGACGGACACGTCGTCCCTGGTGGCGGGGCGCTGTGGCGCAAATTCGCGCGCGTACGTAAACAGTGGGCGAAGCGTTGCCCACAGTTCTCCGGTCCAGGCCGTTGCGAGCACGGAAACCGGGCCGAACAACAGGGCGGGGGCAACCGCGCAGATGGCACCTTCCAGTGTCGTGACCCTCGCGCTCTCGGTCGTCGGTACCGTATGCAGAACGGACTCGACGGCATCCCGAACACGGGCGATCTCACTCACTAACCTGCGAACCCGCGCCGCAAGAATGGCGCGGTGCACACCGCCCTGGGCCCAGGTGGCGGCGGACACAGCGGCGGTAGTTCCATGCCCCAGCGCTGCGGTGAGGTCGTCGAGTCGGCCGCGCAGCGCATCGCCCGAGTAGGTGATGTCACGAACGGGAAAAGCAAGAGTCACTATGTCGTTCTCAATTCATCAGCAATCTGTCGCGCGTCGTCGCGAAGAATTGTGAGCTCGGCGTCGTAAGCCCGCCGTGCCGGTCCCCACCAGTCATCGCGATGAAGTGTCCATTCGAGTGCGGCGGCGACCGCATCAAGTTCGTCGGCCGGATCAGGAAACGAGGGGAAAGCCACTGGATGAGTGTCCGTGACCTCTCGAGATTGTCGGGTCGCGTGGTTCGGAATTGTTGACGGAGCAGCGATTTTCAAGGCGGTGGAGAGAAAATCTGGGAGAATGGAAGTATGGCGCTTTCACCGCAACCGCTCAGCCCGCTCGACGGGCGATATGCGGCAACGGTATCGGAGCTCAGCCTGCACCTCTCCGAAGCCGGTCTCAACCGTGCCCGGGTTCATGTTGAAATCGAATGGCTCATTCGCCTCGCCGAAGAGGGGCTTTTCGGAGCACACCTTTCTGGACGCGAAATAGCGTCCCTGCGGGATGTTGCCGCAAGCTTCAGCGATTCCGACGTGGCTCGCATCGCGGAACTAGAAGCCACGACGCGCCACGATGTCAAAGCGATTGAATACCTCGTCCGCGAGCACCTCGAGCGACTGGGGTTAAGTCGCATCGCGGAACTCACCCATTTCGCGTGCACGAGCGAAGACATCAACAATCTTTCCTATGGAATCACCCTCACCACGGCGATCCGCGATGTCTGGAGCCCGGCTGTCCACACGCTGCTTGCTGCGCTGACCGCTCTCGCGACAGCAGAACGAGATACTCCGATGCTTGCGCGCACGCACGGGCAGCCCGCGACCCCGACAACTTTCGGGAAGGAAATAGCGGTATTCGCTCATCGCCTCGGGCGGATCGTCACGGAAATCGACGCGTTGCAACTCACGGGAAAATTCTCGGGAGCGACCGGGACATATTCGGCTCACATCGTGGCCGCACCCGACGTGGACTGGCTGCGGATCTCGCGCGACTTCGTCGAATCGCTCGGGCTTGAGTGGAACCCGTTGACCACACAGATTGAGTCTCACGATACCCAGGCCGTTCTGCTCTCACGAATTAGTCACGTGAACCGAATCCTGCACAACCTCTGCACCGATGTGTGGACATACATTTCTCACGGATTTATCACCCAGATTCCGGTCAAGGGAGCGACCGGGTCATCCACCATGCCCCACAAGGTGAACCCGATTCGGTTCGAAAATGCTGAAGCGAACCTCGAGATTGCATCCGCGTTGGGCGATGCGCTCGCGGCAACTCTCGTCACGTCGCGCATGCAGCGGGACCTAACAGACTCGACGACGCAGCGCAACTTCGGTGTTGCGCTGGGACACTCCCTGCTCGCAATTCACAACATCATCGCGGGGCTGGGCGAGATTTCGGTCAATCGCCAGGCGCTCCTCGATGATCTCGGCAACAATCTCGAGGTGTTGGGTGAAGCGATTCAGACGGTGCTGCGCGCCGAACGAGCGGCCGGAACAACCTCAATCGACAACCCCTACGAACTGCTGAAGGAACTCACGCGCGGCAAGAAGTTGACGGTTGATGCGCTTCGCGCCTTCATCGAGGAACTCGACATGTCCGACGAGGGAAAACAGCGACTCCTCGCCCTGACGCCAGCGACCTACACCGGTCTGGCATCGGGCCTCGTCGATTTTCTCCGCTAAATGTCGTGAGGGTTGTTATCGCGTTTCGGTAACTGCGGACTCATTGCCAACACGATCATCGCGAGCATGAGGATTGTGACGACAAAAGCACCCCCCGCGAAGATCCCGGCCATGCGAAAGTCGCGGGTAACCATGAGGACAATGCCCCCGAGGAAAACACCCGCCCCGAGGGAGAACCCGACAATCTGAAACGGCTTTGTCTTATCGTTTTGTGACACGGTTCACCAGCTTTCTACCCGAGGCCATGACGGTCTCGGATTGTCGAATAGCGCCGAAGACGCCCAGAACGACGGCCCAAGCGCCAATTGCTCCGGTCGCAATGGTGGAGTCTTCTGTTTTGGAAAAGACGAGGACAGCCAGGGTGAGTGCGAGAAGGGCAGACCCCCATCCGGCAAACTGCTCGGACCGGATGAACGCGCGCGCGCATTCGAAAAGCACGAGCGGAATGGCAAGCGAGAGAGCGGACACGGATCCGATTGTGCCCAGCAAGAGACCCAGCACTGTCACACCGGTGAAGAGCACGTTGATCCACCACACCGCAGCGGTGATGTTCGTGGAGCGGTCGTCACACAGAGCGAGTGACACTACCGATATGGCCGTCAGCCACTGCAAACCAACGACGTTTCCGTGGGTGGCGATGAACGGAATAATCAATCCGATGACAAGCAGGACAGCGGGACGTCCGAAAGAGCGAAGAAGCTGCACGCCCCTAGCCTACGGCGCGAGGGTGTTGGCCCGGTTCACTACACCGGCGCCATGTCGCTGAACCGAGAGAAGCCACCCTCGAAGAGCACGGTGATGGTCGCGGTCGCACCGTTTCGATGCTTGGCGACGATCAGTTCGGCGTCGTTCTTGGCATCCCCGTCTTCGGCATAGCGTTCGCGGTGAAGGAGCACCACGATGTCGGCGTCTTGTTCGAGTGAGCCCGATTCGCGAAGGTCAGACAGCATCGGCCGCTTGTCTTGGCGCTGTTCCGGTCCTCGGTTGAGCTGCGACAGGGCGATGATGGGAACTCCCAATTCCTTGGCCAGAAGCTTGAGTGAACGGGAAAACTCGGAGACTTCTTGCTGGCGGTTTTCCACACGCTTGCCGGACGACATGAGTTGTAGGTAGTCAATAACAATGAGCTTGAGACCGTGCTGCTGCTTCATTCTGCGGCACTTGGCGCGAATTTCGACGAGCGTGAGGTTCGGGCTGTCGTCGATGTACAACGGTGCGTTCGCGAGATCGGCCTGCTTCTGGGAGATTCGCTTCCAGCCTTGGCTGTCAATCGTTCCGTTGCGCATTTTGTGCAGGAAAATGCTGGTTTCCGCCGAGAGAAGTCGCATCGCGATTTCCGACCGAGACATTTCGAGTGAAAAGAACACGGTGGGCTGGTTCGACTTGATTGCCGCGCTGCGGGCGATGTCGAGAGCGAGGGTCGACTTTCCCAGTGCCGGTCGTGCGGCGATAAGGACTAGTTGCCCCGGGTGAAGTCCGTTGGTGAGAGTGTCGAGTTCGCGGAAGCCGGTGGGGATTTCGATGTGCGCACCGTTGCGCCCGGCAATTGCTTCCATTTCGTCTATCGCGGCGACGAGCGCGTCTGAAACTTGAACGGCCTCGTCGGCTCGGGCACTGCGCCCGATCGAGAAGACCTCTGCTTGAGCCTCGTTGACGAGATCCATGGGTTCACCCTCGGCCGCAAACCCGAGTTGCGTGATTCGAGTTCCCGTCGTGACGAGTCCACGCAGAATTGACTTGTCCGCGACAATCGACGCGTAGTACGTTGCGTTCGCAGCGGTCGGAACGAAGCTCGCGAGTTCGTGCAGGTAGGAGGCCCCACCGATTTTCTGGAGATCGCCCTGCTTGGCGAGGTGGTCACCCAACGAGATCGTGTCGGCGGGGTCGCCTTTAGCGAAGAGTGAAATGATTGCGTCGAAAATGATCTCGTGCTTGGGCAGGTAAAAATCTCGTCCCTTGACGACTTCCGAGACCTCACCGATGATGTCCTTGGACAGAAGCATTCCGCCCAGAGTGGACTTTTCGGCGGCGACGTCGTTCGGCGGAACGCGATTTTCACCGGTGCCTTCGGGAACTAATTCGAGCTGCGGTCCGGCCATGATCACGCCTCCTTTGCTGTCGTCGGATGGGTTCGGGTTTTCAGTATGAGCGTGAGCTGGGACATTTCTCACCGCCACGCCCATCACTGACTACTGAACGCTAGGGAAGGCCGTGAAACAATGCAAACCACCCTGTGTATAAGTCTGTGGGGAAATTGTGAAACACGCCGAATAAAGGTGTGGACAGGCTGTGGAGAACTGTGGATAAAACACTCGGCGATTTCCTCAAAACAGCCCCTGACCCGATGTTTTGATGAAAATGTGGCTGTGGGGAAAGTTGTTTAGAGTTCAGGTTGAACCTTTAACCTTTCCACAACATCGTGAGCGGCCGAGGGACATAAAAGCGCCCCCAAAACCACTGTTTTGGGGGCGCTTTCGAGCATAGAACGGTCGGTTACTTTGCGGAAACGACCTTCAGTGCGAGTGTTGCCACAACGCCATCGTGCAGCTTGACCGTCGCTGAATAAGCGCCGGTTGCCTTGATTGCGGCCTGCAGTTGAATCGAACGCTTGTCGATCTGACCGAGACCAGCAGCCTCGACGGCCGCTGCGATGTCGGCGGTCTTGATCGAACCAAAGAGGCGACCTTCTGCCCCAGCCGAAGCAGGAACCGTGATGGTTACACTTTCGAGTTTGGTCTTGAGAGCAACGGCGTCCTCGTGCGAAGCCAGTGCGCGAGCGGCACGAGCCGACTTGATGTCGGTCACCTGCTTTTCGCCACCGCGCGTCCACACGATTGCGAGTCCCTGGGGGACGAGATAGTTGCGTGCGTAACCGTTCTTGACATCAACGATGTCGCCAGCGGTACCGAGGCCGGAGACCTCGTGAGTGAGAATGAGCTTAGCCATCTGAATATCTCCTAACGGCCTGCGCCGGCATAGGGGAGAAGGGCCATCTCGCGTGCGTTCTTAACCGCACGAGCGATGAGCCGCTGCTCCTGAACCGAAACGCCCGTGATGCGGCGTGAGCGAATCTTGCCGCGCTCTGAGACGAACTTGCGAAGAGTCGCAACGTCCTTGTAGTCGATGACATCGACCCTGATTGCTTTTGCGGGGGGAAGCGCCTTGGCGCCCTTGCCGACGCGGGGCTTACGGCGATCGCCGGTTGCCTTACCTGCCATTTTTGTTGTCCTTAGGTTTAAGAGTGGTGGTTAGAACGGAGTTTCGTCCGCGGGAGGTTCGGTCTGTCCCCAGGGGTCCTTCTCCGTTGCGGGAGCTGCCCACTGGTCACCACCGGTTGGCTGAGACCAGTCTGAGCTGGACGAACCAGCGCTGGCGCTGCTTCCCCCTGCGGCTCGCGTGATGGATGCGGTCGCATACCGAAGCGATGGGCCGATCTCGTCTACTTCGAGTTCGATCGAGGTGCGCTTTTCGCCCTCTTTCGTCTCGTAGGAGCGCTGGCGAAGACGTCCGGTCGCAACGACGCGGGCGCCTTTCGTCAAGGACCCGGCAACGTGTTCGGCGAATTCACGCCACACACTTGCACGAAGGAACAGCGCTTCGCCGTCCTTCCATTCGTTCGACGCGCGGTCGAAGGTACGTGGGGTCGAAGCGATCGTGAAGTTCGCAACGGCAACACCGTTCTGCGTGAAGCGCAGTTCGGGGTCAGCGGTGAGGTTGCCGACTACCGTGATGATCGTGTCGTTAGCCATGTTGACTACTCGGCAGCCTTCTCGATGCGCGCGACTGCTTCATCGGCGCGAAGAACCTTGGTTCGCATGACCGATTCCGAAAGACGGAGCTGACGCTCCAGCTCAACGGTGGTCGCGGGCTCCGCGGTGAAGTTGACGACGGCGTAGACGCCTTCGCTCTTCTTCTGAATTTCGTAGGCCAGACGACGACGTCCCCAAATATCAACGTTGTCGATCTTTCCGCCGTTTGCGGTAACGACGCCAAGGAACTTGTCGAGCGTCGGTTGAACAGTGCGGTCTTCAACCTCGGGGTTGAGGATCACCATCAGTTCATAAGGATGCATAAATAACCCACCTCCTCTGGACTCAGCGGCTACAGACTTTCTGCAGCAGGAGGGTATTGCTTCCGTTCGTTGCCACGAGGGCAACCTGTCAAGAATAGCCCAGGAGTGCGGTTAAGCCAAGTCGCGGGACTGCGCCCAGGCGCGAAGACGCTTCTCGGCCTCGGCTTCGCCAAGCGGTCCCTCATCAAGTCTCAGCTCGAGCAGAAAACTCCACGCTTCACCAACCACACGGCTCGGGCCGATGCCGAGCAATTCCATGATCTGTTCACCATCAAGATCGGGTCGAATCGAGTCAATCTCTTCCCGCTCGCGAATCTCGTCAATGCGCCGCTCGAGATCGTCGTACGCGTTGCCCATCGCGGCAAGACGGCGTTCGTTTCGCGTAGTCACATCACTGCGGACGAGGATGTGAAGTCGCTGCAATTCCTCGCCGGCATCCCTGACATACCGTCGAATCGCCGAGTCAGTCCATGCGCCTTCGCTATACCCAAAAAACCTCAAGTGAAGCCTGATGAGGTTTGAGGTGCGCGCGACTGTCTCGTTATCGAATCGCAGTTCCGTCAACCTCTTTTTCGCCATTCGCGCACCGACCATGTCATGCCCATAAAAGGTGACCGCCTTCGATGGCTTGTCGAACGAACGCGTCGCTGGCTTACCAATGTCGTGCAGCAGCGCCGCGAGGCGTCCGATGAGATCCGGTTCTGCGCCGGGAGAACGATCCTTTTCCAAGGCAATGGACTGAGTCAATACCTTGAGGGAGTGTTCGTACACGTCCTTGTGTCGACCGTGCTCGTCATGTTCACGAACCAGCGCGGGAAGCTCCGGAATAACGATGTCGCACAGCCCCGACTCCACGAGTAGTCGAATCCCGGGAATTGGGTCATCGGCGGACAGGGTCTTCACGAACTCGTCACGAACTCGTTCGGCAGAAATCATGCGAATGGACTCAACGGACGCTCGCAGAGCCGACTCGACTTCGGGCGCGAGCGCCATGCCCAACTGCGCGACAAATCGTGCCGCGCGCATCATGCGCAACGGGTCGTCTGCAAAGGACACCTCGGGCGCACTCGGTGTTCGCAAAATCCCTGCCGTCAAATCCGCAAAACCGTTACTCGGATCAATAAGTTGAAGGCCCGGCAGGGTCAATGCCATTGCGTTTACCGTGAAGTCGCGTCGGATCAGGTCGTCTTCGATGCGCTCCCCGAATGCCACCGTTGGCTTGCGCGACTCACGGTCGTATTTGTCCGCGCGATAGGTCGTAATCTCTACCCGCTCGCCGTCGACCATCGCCCCGATGGTTCCAAAATCGCGACCGACATCCCAGGTCGCTGTCGCGATGGGTGCGCAAATTGTCAGCATCTCGTCGGGGGTGGCGTTGGTTGTGAAATCGAGGTCGTTCACCGGTCTGCCAAGGAATGCGTCCCGAACAGGACCGCCGACAAGGGCCAACTCTTTGCCGACCGCGTCGAATGCGGCGGACAAGCGGTTGACTGCGGGACTCGCGGCCAGAGCCGTGAGTCTTGCCATGGCCTCCACCACGCTCTCCATGAGTACAAAGTCTAGACTGAGGGGCATGTCGTCGCCCGAGAAACTGCGCGCGCTCGCGCTGCGAATTCTCGGTGCGGGACTGGCGTCCGTGGTCGTTGCACTTGCGGGTGGAACCGGATCGAGCGCCACACCCCCGCGGTCAATCGCAGTGCTCGTTCCCTTCGTCGCCGATGCGGGAGACGGTTTGTTTCTTGATGCGCCGGCTCTTTCTGCGGAAACCGGGCCGACCGGCGACTGGTCGATTCTCCTCGATGTCGCGAAAAGACACGGGCTAACCGTAGCGCTAGACACCCGCATCAGTGCGAGCATCGACGCGCTCGGCGCCGACGCCCCCGTCTCCGCGACTCAGTGGCTTGCCGACGTAACCGCGCTCGATCCGATTTTGCTTCCCTGGGGAAACGCCGATCTGTGGGCGTTGGAGCCCGGGGCAACAAACCCGTTCACCGCCGAAAACTTTGCATCCCTGGCCTCGGTGAACCCTCAGTCACTCGTTCTGTGGCCGAGCGGTGATGTAATCACTAAGGATTCCGTCGCTGATTCGGCGGTGCGGGGTTTCACGAACATGATCGTCGGTGATGCAGTGTTTGCGGGTGGCTTCAACTCCACCGCAAGTGCCGCGCTCGCAGCGGCCGTGGCACCCGATTCGGCACTGTCCGCCGAGGACGCAGCGCGGACTGTTCGGCTCGCGCTGGGCACTCGATCGACGATTGTTCTGCCCGCGGAACCAAGTGAGTTAGACGCGTCTGCCGCCGTTGCCGTGCTCGACCTTGTCATCGGTTCCGAACTCGAGACGACGAATGTCGTGCCGCTGTCCACAAATACGGCACGCGTGCCTCGAATCACGGCGGCCGGGCCCGACCTCCTCGGTGAGGTTCTTGACGCCGTGGCGCACGACGAGGAACGGGCATCAACCCTGACCGACGACCCGGTTTCACTCATCGCCAATCGAATTCGCACTCTGGCCGTTGTTACCCGAAACCTCAACCCCGACATTTTCGAACCGTCGGCCCGGGTGTTTATGAGCGACACACACTGGCTCACGGACCTCGTTTCCATTGCGCTGGCGACGGAATACACGGTCCTATCCAACACGGCGGACATCCCGATAAGCATCAGCAATTCCTCCGACGCAACGGTCACAGTTACCGTCGCGGTCCGTTCGACGTCCGGCATCGTGCAGGTCAACGACAGTGGTCAATCGGTAACGATAGAACCGCGGTCGAACGTCCGAATCACGGTACCCATGACCGCGGTGGCAAACGGACGGACCGCCCTCATTGCGACACTCCTTGACCCCACTGGTGAGACCATCGGCGCACCGGTTTCGTTCCCCATCGAAGTCCAGGCACAGTGGGAAATCCTGACCGTGGTCGTCTTCTTCGGTAGCGTCATCGTCATCATGACCATCGGAATTATGCGCACGATTCGTCGACGCCGGGCAGTCGCATGAGCGTGGGCAGGTCGAGTCTGCTCCTCGCTTCCGGCACGGTCGTCTCGCGCATTCTTGGTTTCATCAATGCTGTGGTCCTGGCCCGCACGCTCGGTCTTGTCGGATCCGGTGCAGACGCCTTCGCGCTTGCTAATCAATTGCCCAACAACATTTATGCCATCGTCGCGGGCGGAGTGCTTTCCGCTGTCCTCGTCCCGCACATCGTTAAGTCGGGTCTCGACTCGGATGGTGGTGCGAACTACATCAACAAACTCCTCACCCTCGGAATCGCCGTCTTTGCTGTGGTGGCCATTCTTGCGACCATCGCCGCGCCGCTCTTTGTCGGTCTCTACGCCCAACAGAGTGCAGGCGCTGGTGACCTCGGTTTCAGCGCCGCCGATATCAGCCTTGCGATTGCCTTTGCGTGGTGGTGTTTGCCACAAGTATTCTTCTATGCGGTTTACAGTCTGCTTGGCGAGGTACTCAACGCGAAAGGACTCTTTGGTCCGTTCACGTGGGCTCCAGTTCTCAATAACATCGTCGCGATCTCCGGGATGGTCTGGCTCGGTGCGGTTTTCTCCGGTTCCGTTTCGCTCGCAACGGATTGGTCGGGCGGTGAAATCGCTATCCTTGCGGGTTCGGCCACGGCGGGAGTAGCGGCACAAGCCCTCATTCTTTTCGTGTTCCTGGGTCGGGCGGGCATTCGTTTTCGCCCCGACTTCCGCTTCCGTGGTGTTGGTCTGGGTGAGACGAGCAGGGTCGCTGCGTGGACGTTGGGGATGATACTCGTGACGCAGGTCGCGGGAATTCTGCAGAGCAACATTGCATCACTTGCAACAACGAATGGTGACCCGGGGTTGGCCGTTTTGAGATTCGGCTGGCTGGTCTTCATGCTCCCGCATTCCGTTGTCACCGTCTCCCTCGCAACCGCTTATTTCACCAGGATGAGCACGTACGTCCGGGACGAAAACCGCTCGGCACTCTCGCACGACATCCGAGAATCGCTTGCCCGCGTGGGTCTGTTTATGGTTCTTGCGAGTGCTGGTCTGTGGGTTACGGCGCCCTTCGTCGCTCAGGTGTTCGATGGATCCGCCTCCAGCGGACTGGCGCCGGTGATCTCGCTCTATGCCGTGGGGCTTGTGCCGTTCGGGGTCGTCTTTGTGCTTCAGCGGGTGTTTTACGCGCTGGGAGATACGCGAACGCCGTTCGTCATTCAACTTGTCCAAGCGGGAGTTTTCTCCGGATTAGCTCTGTGGGTCGGAACGGGTGGCACCGAAAATGTCGCCACCGGGCTCGCTACCGCGCTGAGCGTTTCGACCTGGGTTCAGGCGGTGGTCATGGGTGTGAGCCTCCACCGCCGTCTCGGAAAAACCTTCGACAGGACGGAGATAAGCTCGTTCGGTGCTTTCGTCCTTGCCGTCGTACCGTCAATCGCCCTCGGCTTATTCGTGGCTTCCTTCGCCCACGGTGCACTACTCAACCAGTGGGGACCCGGCATTCTTGAGTCGCTCGTGAGTGCGGTTTTTGTCGCGGTAGTCATGAGCGTCACCTATTTCGCCGGTCTGTTGGTGCTTCGGAACGACACCGCCGCGAAGGTCCTCGCGCCCTTCCGAAATCGCGGCGGTAACCGCGCGTAGACTGAAGCCCTAACCGTCTGTGGAAGGATTCACCGTGCGCGACCTTGTCATCATCGGTTCAGGACCAGCCGGTTACACCGCCGCGATATACGGTGCCCGCGCGGATCTCAAGCCGCTCGTCATCGCATCGAGTGTGGCAATG
Organism: uncultured Microbacteriaceae bacterium; assembly: GCA_903940225.1. Lineage (GTDB taxonomy): Bacteria > Actinomycetota > Actinomycetes > Actinomycetales > Microbacteriaceae > MWH-TA3. Next base: position 116,823 of record CAJAKC010000022.1, on the reverse strand, counting down.
GGGGGCGACCTCATGACGACCACCGACGTGGACAACTTCCCCGGTTTTCCGGAGGGTGTTATGGGGCCGGACCTCATGATGGGGATGCAGGCGCAAGCAGAACGCTTCGGCGCCGAGCTCCTTTTCGACGACGCAACCAAGCTTGAGCTGAGCGGTCCCGTCAAGAGAATTACCGTGGGAAACGGCGACGTAATTGAGGCAAAGACGGTCGTGCTTTCGATGGGCAGTGAATATCGGAAGTTGGGCCTCGAGGACGAGACGCGACTCTCCGGTTTCGGGGTTTCCTGGTGCGCTACGTGCGACGGCGCCTTTTTCCGAAACCGCGCGGTTGCCGTTATCGGCGGCGGTGACTCCGCCATGGAGGAAGCGACCTTCCTCACTCGCTTCGCCGAGACCGTTTATATCGTCCACCGCTCTGATCAGTTCCGTGCATCCGCCGCGATGCTCTCCCGCGCAAAAGCAGACCCCAAGATTCAATTCATAACGGGGGCCGTGGTTGATGGAATCCTCGGCGCAGAAACAGTCGCCGGGATCTCTCTGACGAATACGGATGGCTCCACGCGCGTCCTCGACATCGAAGGATTGTTCATCGCGATCGGGTCGGACCCCCGCACGTCGCTCGTTGCCGACCAGGTGGAATTGACACCTGAAGGTAACATCGCCGTCGCGGGACGGTCATCCGTGACGTCGATTCCTGGAGTGTTTGCCGCCGGTGACATCATCGACCCCACGTATCGACAGGCTGTTGTCGCCGCGGGTTCGGGGGCGGTCGCCGCTCTCGACGCTCAGCACTACCTTGAGTCCAACACACACTGAGTCACGATAGAATCGCAATTAATGCTGTTGAGAGGACAACCATGAGCGCCGCCCGCGACGTAACCGACGCAACTTTCGCCGCCGAGGTTCTCAACAACGATAAAACCGTCATGGTTGACTTTTGGGCTCCGTGGTGTGGCCCGTGTCGAGCTGTCTCGCCGATTCTCGACGCGATCGCCGAGGCCCACGCAGACAAGCTCGACATCGTCAAGGTCAACGTCGACGAGTACCCCGACCTTGCTGCTGAGTACAACATTCTCAACATTCCCGCGATGAAGGTTTTCAAGGGCGGAGTGGTCGTCAAAACTGTGGTCGGCGCCAAACCACGCCCAGCACTCGAGCAAGACCTCGCCGAGTTCCTCGGCTAAATCGCGTCATCGCTTTCTCGACCGCCCTCAGTGGCGTGGGAAACGGTCGCGAGTAAGGCTCTAGTCGTCAGCGCCAACGCCGAGCTCTGCGGCAATTCTGTTGAGGTCGCCGATCGTGGCGAAGTCGATGGTGATTGACCCCTTGGATTTTCCAATCGCCACCGTCACTCGTGTGTTCAGTTTGTCGCCGAGCTTTGCCGCAATTGCCGTGAAGTGTTCGGAGCGGCTGCCTGCTTTCGCCTTCGCCTTCTTCGTCGACGTGCCGGAGGTTCCGCCCATTGTCCCGGCAACCGCCTCGGCCGCTCGGACAGAGAGGTCCTCGTTGATGATTTTGTCCGCGAGCTTCTCTTGCATCTCGGCGGTGGCAACGGAGAGGATCGCACGGGCGTGCCCGGCGGAGAGAACCCCTGCTGCCACTCGTTGCTGAACCTTCATCGGCAGTTTGAGCAATCGCAGTGTATTGGTCACTTGGGGACGCGAACGCCCAATGCGCTTAGCAAGTTCGTCCTGGGTGATTCCGAAATCAGAGATGAGTTGCTGATACGCCGACGCCTCTTCGAGCGCATTGAGTTGTGCACGATGGATGTTCTCGACCAGGGCATCGCGGAGCATGTCCGCATCCTTGGTATCGCGAACAACCGCGGGAATTGCTGCCAGCCCGACGGCCTTGGCAGCGCGCAGTCGCCGTTCTCCCATTACCAGCTCAAACGTCGCGTCAGCGCCCTTGCCGGCCAGTGGTCGGACCACGATCGGTTGAAGCACACCGAATTCGCGGATTGAGTGCTCGAGCTCCGCCAACTCTTCCGGCTTAAACTCGGTTCGCGGTTGTTGGGCGTTCGGGACAACCTTGTTGGGGTCAATGAGTTGCAGTCGAGCGCCCGGGACGTCGCGACCCCCTTGGGATCCGTCCTGCGGGAAGAATACGTCGATACCCCGTTCGGTGACTTCACCCCCCTGAGTAGGGATGAGTGCGCCGATGCCTCGACCTAAACCGGTTCGCTTTTCTGCCATTTCAGTAAACTCCTCGTTCAGCGAATTCGAGCGCGGCTTCGCGATAAGCGATGGCCCCGACCGAGTTTCGGTCATAATCAATCACGGTCTTGTGGAAACTCGGGGCTTCGGACACCCGCACCGAGCGTGGGATGACCGATGAAAAGACTAGGTCGGGGAAGTGGCGTCGGACTTCGTCCGCGACATCTTTCGACAGGTTGGTGCGGTAGTCGTACATCGTGAGCAATACTCCCGTGATGCTCACGCGGGGGTTGAGGTACTGCCGAACCATCGCAATGTTGTCCCAGAGCATCGTCACACCCTCCAGCGCGTAGTACTCGGCCTGAATGGGAACAAAAACTTCATTCGCTGCGGTGAGTGCGTTGATGGTGAGAAGCCCGAGCGAAGGGGGGCAATCAATGAGGATGTAGTGGGGTTTGTTCTCAATCGACCCAAGGTATCCTTCGATGGCGCGCTTGAGTCGGCCTTCACGAGCCGACGCCGAGACGAGCTCGATTTCTGCTCCAGCGAGGTTGATGGTTGCGGGAGCACACCAGAGGTTGAGGCTTTCCGGGCTCACCTGAACTATTGATGAAAGAGGTTCCTCGCCGAGCAGAACTTCGTAGGTTCCGTGCACCTTCGCGTGATGTTCGATACCCAACGCCGTCGACGCATTGCCTTGGGGATCGAGGTCGATAACGAGAACTCGGGCTCCCGTATGGGCGAGTGCGGCGGCCAGGTTAACCGTCGTCGTGGTCTTGCCGACCCCGCCTTTTTGGTTAGAGACCGCGACGATTCGAGTGTCCGGTGGAAGCGGGACAGTTGCCGTTTCGAGTGCTGCTCGGCGGCGAGAGAGGTCCATCAACTCTGATGCGAGCGGGGACGGGTCGAGGTTGTCGGTCACTCGCACCTCCTCGGAACTAGAAATGAATTGATTTGCAGCATGGGCTGCATGACGGAATGTTTCACGTGAAACAATTAGCGCATCACCGTTCTACTGTAGCGGCGAAAAGTCGGGTCGGTTCCTCCACAATCCCCAGTCCGAGAGTCTCCGAATGAGCGTTCACCATCTTGTGTTTGACGAGGATTGTGCGCGCTTCGCTAATCTCGTCGTCTACGCGCTGACCCTTCAGCAACAGGACGCGACCGCCATTCACGACGAGCGGTTCGACCCAGGGTATTAGTCCCTTGAGTGACTTCACGGCGCGGGCCGTCACAACATCAAACGAGCGTTTTGCGGGATACTCTTCGGCTCGTCCCGTGAATACGTCGACGTTGGTTAGCCCCAATGCGGTGACCTGTTCGTGCAACCACCGTGCACGACGTTCAAGTGCTTCGATGAGCACAAAATCGCAGTCGGGGCGGATCATCGCCAGGACAAGCCCGGGTAGTCCGGCGCCACTGCCAACGTCGGCAACACGGAGCCTCGTCGGGGGGGAGTGGCTGGTGTCGCGGTCAAGCTCGGTAGCAAGCAACGCGCAATTCACGATGTGCCGGCTCCACAACCGTGCCGCTTCGTCCGGCCCAATCAGACCCCATTCCTCGCCGTGCTCCCCGAGGTTCTGGGCAAAACGTCGCACCAGGTCGATTCCGGTGCCACACAGCGCAACAGCTTCGGGTGGCTCCGGTTCGATGGCGGAATGTTTCACGTGAAACTATGCGCGGCTGATAACCGTGTGGCGGTCTGCGCCTTCGCCCTCAGAGTGCGATGAAAAGCCGCGCTCGGAGACAAAGTCGTGAACCAACTTGCGCTCGTAGGACGACATGGGAGGGAGGGCGGCCGACTGAGCGCCACCCTCGATACGCTCTACCGCTCGATCGACGAGACGCTCGAGTTCTTTCGAGCGCGCGTCGCGCGAACCGGCGACATCGAGAATCAACCGAGAAAACTCCCCCGTTGCTGTGTGAACGGAAAGCCGAGTGAGTTCCTGAAGTGCCGCGACAGAGTCGGACTTTGAGAGAACACCGAGGTCGTCATTTTCGCCGGCCACGATCGAGACGTAGTCACGGCCGTTCGCCTGAGAAATCTCAAGGTCACCGTCGAGATCGGCGATGTCGAGAAACCTCTCGATGAAATCCGCGGCAATGTCCGCTGGGTCCTTGGTGGTTTCAGTCATTATTTCTTTCCCTTTCCGCGCTTCGCGCGGTTTTTCCCAACGGGCTGCTGGCGCTGAGCTTGTTTTGGTTCTTCGGGAGCTTCCTCAACCACGGGAGCGGAGATCCCCTTGCGCTCGTTGCGCTTGAGTTGACGGGCTTCCCAGGCGGCGTAGGCCTCAGAGCCCGGCGTGGGCATGTTGCGAATGACGACGAACTGCTGCCCCATTGTCCAGAAGTTCGACACCAACCAGTACATCATGACTCCGAGTGGGAACGCGAAACCTGAGAAAAGGAAGACGAGCGGAAGGATGTACAACAGCACTTGCTGCTGACGGTAGGTCGCGCTCTCTTTCGTGGCTTGCGAGATGTTCTTGGCCATGATCTGGCGCTGGGTGAAGAACTGGGATGCGGTCATCGCGACAACCATGACACCGGCGACCCAAATGACGGCCATGTTCCCGTTGGCGGTCGACATGGCTGAGTGGAGCGGGGCTGATCCGAAGATGGTCGCCTTACCGAAGTTAGTCGCGAGATCGAGGTCCATGAGTCCGATTCCCTTGAGACCCATCGCGGCGTTCGACAACGTGGTGAACAATCCAAAGAAGACGGGCATCTGTGCGATGAGGGGGATGCACGACGAGAACGGCGATGTTCCGTGCTTGCCGTATAACGCCATCGTCTCCCGGGTCATCGCCTCTCGGGAAAACTGGTCGCGCTTGCCCTTGTATTTCGCTTGAATTCGTTGCAGCTCGGGTGCGACCTCAAGCATCTTGCGCTGCGACTTGATCTGGCGAACGAAGATGGGAATGAGCGCCGCGCGCACTACGAGCACGAGCCCCACGATCGACAGGACCCAGGTCCACCCGTCGCCGGGATTCATTCCCAGTGCAGTAAGGGCCGTGTGAAAACCGACGAGTAGCGCCTCGATGACCCAGCGGAAGGGCCAAAGGATGATTCCGAGAATATCGGGCATTAGTGTTCTTTCTTCTTGGGTAGGACAAAGCCGTGACGAGAGAGAGGGAAGTTACCGTCCATTCTCGCAGGTACATCGTCGATTCCGCCACGCGCCCACGGATTGCACCGGATGATGCGCCATCCGGTCATGACACCGCCACGCAGCACTCCGAACTGTTGCACCGCTCCGAGCCCGTAGGCGGAGCAGCTCGGGTAATACCGACACACGTTTCCGTAGATCGGAGAGATTGCCCTGCGCCACCCCAGAATGAAGCCGACGAAGAGGTTCCGTGGAACGAGAAACAGGTGGTCACACATTGCGTGACCACTGCGTTGCGCACTCACTGAGTTCGGACTCGAGTTCGGTAAACCCCGGAACGGCTCCCTCGCCTCGGAGTCGAAAGACAATATCGCCGTCCAGCCGACCGGCGCTGATGAGTTCGCGCGCGATGGCGCGGGTTCTGCGCCGAACCGTGTTGCGGACGATAGCGTTTCCCGTTTTCACGGTCACGATGATGCCCACTCGAGCTTCCCCCGCGGGGAGACGATAACCGATCAGGTGCGCGGTTACACACTTATCTCCTCGACGAACGACCGAGCGGAAGTCCGCTGGTTCAACAAGCCTGTTGCGGCGAGGGAGCACTACGCCTGGTTAGACGCTGAGTTCGGTGCGACCCTTGCGACGGCGGGCGGCGAGGATGGAGCGGCCGGCGCGGGTACGCATACGAAGACGGAAACCGTGAACCTTCGCACGGCGACGGTTGTTCGGCTGGAAAGTACGCTTTGACATGGAATCTCCTCGGCTGTGAGCCGGACGCTTGGTTGGTGCTGCGCCCAGAGCGCAACCTCACAAGAATAAGCGAAATGGTGGACCGAGTCAAACTGGGCCCGTTGGTACTTCAGGGGTTTTCCACAGGGAGGCGGTCCTTTGTTGTGGAAAACGAATTATGGATAAGATAGTGATTTATCTACAAGCCCCCAAAGTGAAAGTCTCATGGCCAACCCACTCGAGTCCCTCTGGAACAAAGTCGTCAACGAGGTTTCCGGTGACGCGCAGATGACTCCCCGGCTCGTGGCTGTCATTGAAATGGCGGTTCCTCAAGGGATCATGCAAGAGACGCTGTATGTGGAGGTCGAATCTGACTTTGCGCGCGACATGATTGAGCAACGAGCTCGCGACAACATCGTGTCAGCCTTGGTGAGGCTTTCCGACGAACCAATTTCGAACTTTTCGATCGTCGTCAACCCCGCACTTCGAGACGCTGACGATATTGACAACATCACCGCCGACATTCCCACCCTCCCCCCTAACCCCGTCGCAATGGCAATTACTGCCGGGGAAGCGCGACTCAATCCGAAGTACACATTCGACAACTTCGTTATCGGACCCTCGAATCGCTTTGCCCACGCCGCCGCGCTCGCGGTGGGCGAATCACCCGCGAAGGCCTACAACCCGCTCTTCATTTACGGGGGTTCGGGACTCGGCAAGACCCACCTTCTTCACGCAATCGGCCACTACGCACAGGGACTTTTTCCCGGGGTCAAAGTCCGCTACGTCTCGAGTGAAGAATTCACGAATGACTACATCAACTCCCTGGCCACGAACCAAATCGTGTCGTTCAACCAGCGTTACCGTGAAGTCGATGTTCTCCTCATTGACGACATCCAATTCCTCGGCGGCAAAGATGCGACCCAGGACACGTTCTTCCATACCTTTAACACCCTGCACGAACACGGCAAACAGGTTGTCATCACGTCCGATGTTCCCCCCAAGCAATTGGTGGGGTTCGAAGAACGAATGCGCAGCAGGTTCGGTTGGGGTCTCATCACCGATATTCAAATTCCGGATCTCGAGACGCGAATCGCAATCCTGCGGAAAAAGGCGGCGGCCGAAAGTCTTGGTATTGACGATGATGTCTTGGAATACATTGCCTCGAAAGTCGCGTCCAATATCCGGGAGCTCGAGGGAACCCTAATTCGCGTGACCGCTTTTGCGAGTCTCAACCGTGTCCCGGTCGAACTTGCGCTCGTTCAGACAATTCTGAAAGACATGATCACGCTCGAAGACGGAGACGTCTCGCCCTCGGACATCATCGAACAGGTTGCCCGATACTTTGAGCTCTCACTCGACGACCTGTACGGCACATCACGAGCTGCGTCAATCGCTACCGCCCGACAAATTGCAATGTACCTGTGCAGGGAACTCACGTCTATGTCCCTTCCTAAAATTGGACAACTGCTCGGCCGAGATCACACGACCGTGATGTACGCGAACAAAAAGATTGCTGACTTAATGAAGGAACGCCGGTCAATCTACAATCAGGTCACGGACCTCACCCAAATCATCAAAAAAGGTTCTCAATAAGTAGTCGCTATTTATGCACAATTAGGGTTCTTTTCTTGTGGATTACTTGTTCGAAATATGTCCTGGTTGTGCACAACGTTTAAATTAGATCGGCCGGCTCCCTTGTTTTCTCCGCTCCTGCACAGGCTGTTCACAACTTTCACGGTTGTAGTTTTCACTGTTCGTGGCGTTGCCACAGGGTTATCCACATATCCACAACGGTTAATGCGATTACTGAGCTATATGAAGATGATGACTAGATTTCGTTAACGAAACCCATTGAGCAAACGCGGAACGATTGTGACACAATGAGAGACCGCACGAAAGTGGAAGGTTTATCGTGAAATTCCAGTCCAACAAAGACGTGTTGTCACAGGCAGTCATCTTTGTCACCAAACTTCTCGCAGCGAAGCCCGCTACTGCTGCACTCTCGGGCGTCCGCATTGACGCCGATGCGGCCGGAGTCACGTTTGCTTCCTACGATCACGACGTTTCAACGCGAACCACAATCTCCGTCGATGTAGCGGAACCAGGATCGGTGTTGGTTTCAGGACGCTTGTTGTCAGAAATTGTTACCCGCCTCCCCGGAGACAGTGTGACAGTAGCTGTCCAGGATTCGAAGCTGGTCGTCATGTCGGGCTCGTCAAAGTTTCAACTCAGCCTCATGGCAATTAATGAATATCCCAACCTTCCCGAAATTCCCCCCACCATCGGATCATTCGACGGGGAGATTTTTGCCGAGGCCATCGCGCAAGTCGGAGTCGCTGCACTTCGTGACGATGGGTTGCCCGCCATGATGAATATTTCCGTCGAGATCACCGGCGACTCTGTGTCGTTCACCGCCACCGACCGCTACCGCATTGCCTCCAGGGACATCGCGTGGAAAGCGAACAACGTTAGCGATGTGATTCAGGTCTTGGTTCCTGCCCGAGTCCTGATGGAGGCCGGCAAGATGTTTCAGACCTCTGACAAAGTCGAGCTGTCCCTCCTTAACGGCGGCGAGAGGGAAATTCTCGCTCTTTCCGTCGGCACACGCGTCGTAACCTCATCGCTCGCCAAGGGGCAGTTCCCCCGCGTTCGCGCGTTGCTCGATGACAAGGGGGCCGGAGACGGATATGCCATCGTCCTCGCATCCGACTTGATCGACGCAACCCGTCGCGTGTCACTGGTTGTTGAACGCGAATCGGTCTTGAAATACACGTTCTCCAGCGAGGGAATCATGCTTGAAACTCAAACGGGAGAGAGCGCATCCGCTTCTGAAACGGTCGACTCCCACCTGGTTGGCGATGAGGTCGTTGTCTGGCTCAAGCCAAAACTCGTCATCGACGGAATCACCGGAGCACACAGCCAATTCATCCGGCTCGGGTTTACGTCCTCGTCTGAGGTGGGAAAAGCGGGACCCGTTCTCTTCACGGCTCACTCGTCCAAGGATTCGACCGACGTACAGAAGGATTACCGCTACCTCATGCAGCCGAACTTCCTCGCACGGTAGTTCATGAGGATCGCCTCGATCGAACTCACTGCGTGGAGGAATTATCCGGGGCAACGCCTCGACATGGTTTTATCCCCGACGGTGTTGGTGGGGGAAAACGGCCAGGGGAAGACCAACTTCGTTGAGGCCATCGTCTATGCGGCGCTGGGGCGTTCACACCGAACGCGATCGGACGCGACCCTTGTCCGCGCGGGTGACCAGCAAGCAGTAATTCGAATGCGAGTCGAGCACGGGGCTCGATCTATCGATGTCGACATCGCGGTAACGGCAACAGGCACCAACACGGTTCGGGTAAATGGTAATCCGACGAAGCGCCGCGAGTTAGCGCGGCTGCTCCCCCTCGTCATATTTGCGCCGGAGGACATGGGCCTTGTTCGCGGCGAACCCGAGGTGCGGCGAACGTTCATTGACGAAGTCCTTGCAGAGACGGTCAACGGAGCGGAGGCGGACCGGGTTGATTTTGAACGAATCCTCCGCCAGCGAAACACCCTACTTAAATCCATGTCGAACCGAGCCGGTGAATCGGAAGCCGCCACACTGGCTACCTGGACGGAGTCACTCATTGATGTCGCCGCGCGCATTATCGTCTCGCGCCGACGGGCCGTCGCCACCCTGTCACCCAGATTTTCGGAGCACTATTCCGCTATCGCCGGTGCAGGGAACACCGCAACAATTGCGCTCACAGAAACCGTGGGCGAGGACGTACCTGATCACGAAGTTGGCCAGGCCCTTCGTGAAAAGTTTCACGTGAAACATCGGGACGAAATTGAGCGAGGGTCCACACTGGTCGGCCCTCATAGAGATGATCTGTTGATTGAGCTGAACACCCTTCCTGCGCGCACGCACTCAAGCCAAGGGGAAGCGTGGTCGACCGCCCTGAGTTTGCGCTTGGCGATGGTCGATGTCGTCACTCAACAGTCAACCGTCGGTGACCCGGTGGTCATTCTCGACGACGTTTTTTCCGAACTGGACGAGGGTCGACGAACACGGCTCGCGGCACACCTCACGGGAATTGAACACCTCATCATCACCGCTGCGGACGAAACCACCATCCCAGAGGCGCTGGCGGGCGAACGCTTTACGGTGACGGGGGGAGCGATCGATGGGTAGTCACGCAGAGGCCCTTCGATTCTTCGAGCACATTGTCGGGGTTTTTTCCGGAGCGAAACGGAGAAGGAAAGCTCGGGAATTAGACCTCGACCAGTCCCTCCCCTTCGAGCCCGGCCGGGACCCCCGCAGCATCGCCGCGATAGTCGGGGCGAGTATCGAAGACAGGGGTTGGACCCCGTTTCTTGCGCGCGCGTCCGTCCTCGCCCAGTGGGAGGACATCGTCGGCGCTGATGTCGCGGGGCACACCAACGCCGAACTGGTTGACGACACACTGGTGGTCTCGTGTGACTCCTCGGCGTGGGCAACGCAGCTGCGAATGTTGCGCCACGACATCCTGCGTGAGATCGAGGTTCGCTTCCCCGACAACGGGATCGACCGAGTTGAGGTTTTGGGGCCGGGTGTACCCCCGGTAATTCGCGGTCCTCGTAGCGTGAAATGGCGCGGTCCTCGCGATACTTACGGATAGAACGCCTGTTTTGGTCGCAGACCGGAAATAAGGCGCGCAGAAGCGGAAATAACAGGTTTTCCGACCCCCGCCAACGGTAGAATAAGAGGTATCAGGCACGACCTTTCGGGGCATCGACGAGGAGTTCATATGGCGAGTTCGAAACCGAAAGAAAATTCGGATGAATACGGTGCCGATAACATCCAAGTCCTCGAAGGACTCGAGGCCGTTCGTAAGCGGCCCGGAATGTACATTGGGTCCACGGGTGAGCGCGGGCTCCACCATCTTGTCTATGAAATCGTCGACAACGCGGTTGATGAGCACCTTGCCGGTCACTGCTCCCTGATTGATGTCACGATCATGAAAGACGGCGCCCTTCGTTGCGTCGATAACGGCCGCGGAATTCCCGTTGACACGCACCCGACCGAGAAAAAGTCAACTGTCGAGGTTGTTCTTACCATCCTTCACGCCGGCGGAAAGTTCGGTGGCGGTGGTTACGCCGTTTCCGGTGGGCTCCACGGTGTCGGCTCATCGGTCGTCAACGCGCTCTCCACCCGGCTCGATGTCGAGGTGAAGCGCCAGGGGAACGCGTACTCGATGTCTTTCGCCGACGGAGTCCCCGTAAAGCCACTGGCCAAGGGCGCAGCAACAGATGAAACCGGAACCACAATTACGTTCTGGCCCAACGCCGAAATCTTTGAGACAACCGACTTCGACTACGAGACGCTGCGCACGCGCTTCCAGCAAATGGCTTTCCTCAACAAGGGCCTACAAATCGACTTCATCGACGAGCGAAGCGAGGGCAGGCGCGACACGTTCCGATACGAGCGCGGCCTCGAGGACTATGTCGAATTTCTCAACTCAGCAAAAAAAATCGAGGTCATCCACCCCGAAATCATTTCGCTCGAGTCCGAAGACAAGAACCGTACAATTTCTCTGGAACTTGCGATGCAGTGGACCACGGCATATTCGGAAAGCATTCACACCTACGCCAACACGATCAACACTCACGAGGGTGGAACCCACGAAGAGGGTTTTCGCGCGGCACTAACCTCACTGATCAACCGTTACGCGCGCGACAAGGGGCTCCTCAAGGAAAAGGACGAGAACCTCACCGGTGACGACGTGCGCGAGGGACTCACGGCGGTGATCTCCGTCAAGCTGGCCGAACCACAGTTCGAGGGGCAGACGAAGACCAAACTGGGCAACACCGAGGCGAAATCTTTTGTACAGAAAGCGGTCGGCGACAAGCTCGGCGATTGGTTTGACAGCCACCCCGGAGAAGCGAAAGACATCATTCGCAAGGCAATCCAAGCCTCGGCCGCCCGCATCGCCGCCCGCAAAGCGCGCGAAAGCACGCGCCGTAAGGGATTACTCGAGTCGAACAGCATGCCGGGAAAACTCAAGGATTGCCAGTCGAAAGACCCGAGCATCTCAGAAGTCTTCCTCGTCGAAGGTGACTCAGCCGGCGGCTCGGCGGTTCAGGGACGTAACCCTGAAACGCAGGCCATTTTGCCGCTTCGCGGCAAAATCCTCAACGTCGAAAAGACTCGACTTGACCGTGCTCTGGCCAACACGGAAATTCAAGGAATGATCACCGCGTTTGGTTGCGGAATCGCCGAAGAATTCAACATCGAAAAGGCCCGGTACCACAAGATCGTGCTCATGGCCGATGCGGACGTGGACGGACAGCACATCACGACGCTGCTCTTGACGCTGTTGTTCCGCTACATGCGCCCACTCATTGACGCCGGTTTTGTTTATCTTGCGCAACCACCGCTCTACCGAATCAAGTGGACAAATTCCGAGCACCAGTACGTCTATTCCGACCGCGAGCGTGATGCCCTGCTCGAGTCGGGAGTCGCGGAAGGCAAAAAGGTTCCCAAAGACAATGGCATCCAGCGCTACAAGGGACTTGGCGAAATGAACCACCAAGAATTGTGGGACACCACGATGAACCCCGATACACGAACGCTGTTGCAGGTGACTCTCACCGATGCCGCGATCGCCGACGGGGTCTTCTCCACACTCATGGGCGAGGACGTGAGTGCGCGCCGCACATTCATCCAACAGAACGCAAAGGACGTGCGCTTCCTCGACATCTAGTCGACGGGCGGGAACAACACTATGAGCGACCAGACAGACCGAATTCAACCCGTCGATCTCCAGATGGAGATGCAGCGGTCCTACCTCGACTACGCAATGAGCGTCATCGTTGGACGAGCACTTCCGGATGTTCGAGACGGGCTGAAGCCCGTCCACCGCCGCGTGATTTACGCAATGTTTGACGGCGGATATCGTCCCGACAAAGCCTTCTCAAAATGTTCCCGCGTTGTCGGCGACGTCATGGGGCAATTCCACCCGCACGGCGACTCGGCAATCTACGACGCGCTCGTTCGACTTGTTCAGCCCTGGAGCCTCAGGTACCCGCTGGCCTCTGGACAGGGGAACTTTGGTTCACCCGGCAACGATGGCGCCGCCGCCCCCCGATACACCGAAACGCGTATGTCCCAGCTTGCGATGGAGATGGTGCGCGACATCGACGAAGACACCGTCGATTTCCAGGACAACTATGACGGACGCACGCAGGAACCGTCCATTCTGCCCAGCCGTTTCCCCAACCTCCTCGTCAACGGATCCGTTGGTATTGCCGTGGGAATGGCGACGAACATCCCGCCGCACAACCTTCGCGAGGTATCGGCGGCAGCCCTGTGGCATCTCGCCAACCCCACTGTGGCCGGCGAAGAACTTCTCAACGCAATTCTGGAACACGTCAAGGGACCCGATTTCCCTACCGGTGCCCAGATTCTGGGAACGCGCGGAATCCAAGACGCTTATCGGACGGGACACGGCAGCATCACCATGCGTGCCGTCGTCGAAACCGAAGAGATTCACGACCGCACGTGCCTCGTCGTCAGTCAATTGCCCTACCAGGTCAACCCCGACAACCTTGCTATTCGCATCGCCGATCTTGTCAAGGAAGGCAAGATTCAAGGGATCGCCGACATCCGCGATGAATCATCCGGCCGAACCGGTCAGCGACTCGTCATCGTCCTCAAGCGTGACGCCGTCGCCAAGGTCGTACTCAATAACCTGTACCGCCAAACCCAGCTGCAGGAAAACTTCGGCGCCAACATGCTCGCGATCGTCGACGGCGTGCCGCGCAACCTCACGATCGACCAGTTCATCACCTACTGGGTGGCGCACCAGATTGAAGTCATCGTTCGCCGTACACAGTTCCGACTCAATAAGGCCGAGGCCGACGCTCACATTTTGCGCGGGTACCTGAAGGCGCTTGATGCACTCGACGCCGTCATTGCTCTTATCCGCAAGTCCCCAACCGTTGAGGACGCCCGAGACGGCTTGATCAAGTTGTTGAAGATTGACGAGATTCAAGCAACTGCAATCCTCAATCTGCAGTTGCGACGCCTCGCGGCACTCGAACGTCAAAAGATTCTCGACCAGGCAGCGGAAATCGAAAAACTCATCGCAGGGTTCAAGAAGATTCTTTCCAGCCCCGACCTCCAGCGCGAAATCGTATCAACCGAACTCACGGACATTGTCGACAAGTTTGGCGATGACCGTCGAACCGCGATTGTCCCCAGCGAAGGCGACCTGACCAACGAGGACCTGATTCCGGTGGAGGAAATGGTCGTCACCGTCACTCGTGGCGGGTACATCAAGCGCACGCGCAGTGACAACTACCGTTCGCAAAAGCGAGGCGGAAAGGGAATCAGGGGGGCGACACTTCGCGCCGACGATGTCGTGCAGCACTTCTTCGTCACCACGACGCACCACTGGTTGCTCTTCTTTACCGACAAGGGCCGTGTCTATCGCACGAAGACCCACCAGGTCATGGAGTCCGCGCGCGACGCGAAAGGCCAGCACATCGCCAACCTTCTCGCCCTCTTGCCGGGCGAATCCGTTGAACAAATCGTTGACATTCCCAACTACGACGTCGCCGAGTACCTCGTTCTCGCGACGCGCAAGGGAATCATCAAAAAGTCGAAATTGCAGGAATACAACACCAACCGCACGGGCGGCGTATTCGCCATTGACCTTGCCGTCGAAAAGGGCAAGGACGGCAAACCCGTGTTGGACGAAACAGGGCAGCCCAACTATCTGGATACCGTTGTTTCGGCGATGCTCGTCAACAAAGACTCCGAGATCCTGCTTGTGTCTAAGGCGGGAATGTCCATCAGATTCGCCGCCGACGACACCACGCTGAGGCCCATGGGGCGAAAGACCGGTGGAGTAAAAGGAATTGCCCTGCGGGCCGGAGACGAGCTTCTTTCCGCAGCCGTCGTCTCTGACACCGGGTACGTTTTTGTCGTCACCGAGAGCGGATACGCGAAGCGAACCGACGTCAGTCAGTACCGCGTTCAGAACCGTGGCGGAATCGGAATCAAGGTGGCCAAACTCACCGACGAGCGCGGTGGTTTGACCGGCGGACTCATCGTTGACGACGGCGACGAAGTGCTTGTCATCATGGAGGGCGGCAAGGTTGTTCGTTCGAATGTCGACGGCGTTCCCGCCAAAGGCCGCGACACCATGGGCGTCGTTTTTGCCCGACCAGACGAAGGTGACAAGATTCTTGCCATCGCGCGCAATTCGGAGCGTAATCTAGACTCATCGTCAGACGAAGACGACGCAGAAGCCCCCGAGGGGGACGATGCAATCACAGAAACGGAAACTCCCGCCAATGACTAAGACGCCTCCCGCAAAACAGGTCCGCCTGCGCCTCGTCCACATCGACTTCTGGTCGGCGGTGCGAAACTCTTTCGTGGTCGCACTCTCCCTCTCCCTCATTTTGCTCGTCTTCAACTTGCTCGCGTGGTTACTTCTCACCGTTCTCGGTGTCGTTGACATCGTCAACAGCACGATCAGCGACATCATCGGCGTCGACTTCCTCGGCCTGACCGACCTCATGTCATTCCCGTCGATGATGGTGTTCACCCTTTTGACCGCCGTCGTCAACATCATCTGCGGAACCGCGCTTGGTGCGCTCGGCGCCATCGCCTTCAACTTCATCGCCCGCATCACCGGCGGTTTACGCGTGGCGTTCACCAACGATTAAGGCGCGATTTTTCGCACCGACCAATCTTTGATAGGCTCGGTGAGGTTTCGGGGCTATAGCTCAGGCGGTTAGAGCGCTTCGCTGATAACGAAGAGGTCCCAGGTTCAAGTCCTGGTAGCCCCACTCGATTCCGTTGGAATCGTATGTTGGGGGCTTAGCTCAATTGGTAGAGCGCCTGCTTTGCAAGCAGGAGGTCAGGGGTTCGATTCCCCTAGCCTCCACAACACGAAAACTCCCTCTAGAAATAGGGGGAGTTTTTTGTTTCCCCCGAGTCGATCAGCGGCAACCAATCGGACCCTGTCGACATTTGGAGACTATTGTTGCATTAATGCTATGTAGTATCTATACTACAAACATGAGCAGAAACCCCGAAGAACCCGTATTCAACCGGATAGAAGAAGCCCGCGCGACGGCGGGGCTGAGTAGACAACAACTGGCCGATCTGGTGGGAGTCCACTACCAAACGATTGGGTACCTCGAGCGAGGCGAATACAGTCCCTCTCTCGTCCTCGCACTCCGCATAGCAAGCGCACTGGGCAAGGAAGTTTCGGAACTGTTTTCGCTTACCCAACCAAAAGAAGGAGAAAAATAATGTCGCAGAAGAACAAAATATATTGGTCGCTTGGTGTGACCGAGAAGGGCACAAGAGCACTCCTGACGGATGAGAATTCAAAATTCGCGTGGCTCCGATCGCAGCGAAACCGGCGAGTGGTGGTGTTGCTCGAGTTGCTGGGAATTGCGCTCATCGCGTCGGGTAGCTACCTCCCGACGTTGACAATTGGCGGCTTTCAACTTTCACGAGAGGCTGACATCATCATTTACTCCGTGACGGCGATTTTGGTGATTCTGCTGACACTTGTTGCCTACTCACTCTTGCGGATTTCAGTTCGAGGGATCGCGGATGCCCCGGATGAATTGCTGGATGAGCGACAGATCACAATACGGGACACATCCTTTAGATTTGCCTATCTGGCGATGGGGTACCTGGTGATCGCGCTGCTCATTCTCATGTTCTTCGGGCCGGAACTTGAGTTGTTCCAACCGGAGGGAAACGACGGAAGTTATCTGATGATTGCAGCGCTCTTCGCGTTCGCGTCAGCACCGTCGATGATTCTGGCCTGGCGCGAGAGAGACATCTAGCGGTCGCCCCAAACTTTTTCGGGGGCTCGCGCCATAGACTTCAACCGTGAAAGACACAACAAAACCAAGTATCGCAAACCGTTGCAGCCGCACCCTAGAGCGTTGGGGAGAAAGCATAACGTCGGCCGTCGGCACGATGTGGACGGCAATTGCTTTCGCGCTCCTTGCGCTGATTTCACTTCCCGGTGCGCTTGCCTCCGGAAATGTTGTCGTTATCGTCGCGTGGATCGCGCAAACGTTCCTGCAACTAGTCTTGCTGCCCATCATTATGGTTGGGCAAAATGTTCACAGTCGTCAAACGGAGCGACGGGACAACGAAACGCATAGCGCGGTCATGGCCGCACACCGGGAGACGCAAGAAATTTTGCGCGAGCTACACGCTCGCGGAAGCAAGTAAGCGCACCCTGTGACCCGACGAAGTCTATTCTTATATGCCGCTGTCGGCATAGTGTGGGGAATTCCCTATTTCTTTATCGCCATTGCCTCCCAAAGCTTTTCGACTCCGTCCGTTGTGTGGATGAGAGTCGTTATCGGGACGCTGTTCCTTTTACCCCTTGCGATTAAGCGGGGGGTGTTGCGCGAAACACTGAAGAACTGGCCATGGGTGCTATTTTTCGCGGTCGTCGAGATGGTCGGTCCGTGGTACTTCATTACGGAAGCCGAGCGCTATGTTTCGACGAGTCTCGTTGGCCTGATGATGACGACCATCCCCTTCATCTCGGCGGCCATCATGGGAGTTTTCTTGGGGGACAAAGCCGCAGGGCACCCGGTCACCATCGTGGGACTGGTTGTCGGTTTTGCCGGTGTCATTTCGCTAATTGGAATTGACGCACTGAGCGGGCACATCGAAGTCGGCCCTACGCTGCTTCTGGTCGCGACCGCCGTGTGTTACTCGATCGCGCCAATCGTCGCGAACCGCAAAATGCCGACGACGTCAACCCTGGGAGTCATTGCTGTTTCAATGGCTATGGTCGCGGTCATCTACACACCGTTCGTAATCACAAGCCTTCCCGCGGACATCGCCGCCGGCCCGAGCGTCGAATCGTGGGCGTCCATCCTGGTGCTCGGAATCGTCTGTTCCGCCCTAGCTTTCGTCCTCTACTTTGCGCTGATCAAGGAGGTGGGACCGCGACGGTCAACCCTCATCACGTACCTCAACTTGCTCGTCGCCGCGTTACTGGGGGTTTTGTTCCTGGCCGAGCCAATCACACCGGGGATTCTGGTGGGATTGCCGCTGATTGTGGTTGGCTCTTATCTGGCGGGTCGTGACCGAGACGCTTACGTGCGCAAGCGTGACAGAATTGTCGCGTGAACTGGTCGACACGCATTCCCACCGAGGCAGATTGCACAGAACTGCGCGGACTCATTGACGCGCAAGAAAGCAACCTAGACCCCAACCACAAACCGGCGAGCGAATCATGGCCTATTGAGCTGCTCCGTGGCCACAATGATTCACCACGAAATTTGGTGTGGGTTGATGATTCTGGCACGATACATGCCTGGGCAAGCATGCAACCGGATGAACACCGCCACCGTGTGGAAATAGAGTTCTTTCGTGCCCCGGGATTCCCGAAGCTTCGAGAAGTCTGGGATTGGTGCCTGGTCACGGGTAAAGAGGATTTCACGGGCTGGACACTGTGGCCAACCAGTAACTTCCGTGACGAGGAAATCGCGACAATCTTTCGCGAGACCGGTTTTTCCCTGCTGCGGAAGTACCACATTGTGACGAGACCGCTTCAGGAAATGGAGTACCCAGCATTACCCGACGGGGCCGCGGTGGAGTTGATCTCCAGCGATGACGATTTTGTCGAATGGCACGCAGCACATCAAGACGCTTTTTCACAACACTTCGGCTTTACACCTCGGCCCGCCGACAAGTGGATACCGCACTTCAAGGAGTACGACGGAGCCGATCCGAACGGACGTTTTTTGTTACGCGTTGACGGTGTCGTTGCGGGATTCGTTTCATGCACCAACGACAACGAACATGAAAACGGCGGGTTCGTCGATGTCTTGGGAGTTCGGCATGAGTATCAAGGCAAAGGGTATGGTGAGCTTCTATTGCGGTGGGCTTTCGCGTATTGCGCGGGACGCGGCTTCACCGATGTGGACCTCACCGTTGACACCGGGAACGAATCGGGCGCACTCGCCCTTTACGAACGCGTCGGGTTCAGAACCCTGTCCGAGTTCCATCTGTACGCACGAACCTAGACGACGAGTTTGCCGCTCCCGACAGCACGAGCGAGTGCGATCCACCGCGGTCGCCGAATTAGATAAAACAGGCGCACCAAAACCCACAGCGCGGGAGTGAGCGCGCCACCATCGAACGTGACGCGGTCGTGGATGTGAGAGGCCATGTCGGATATGGGCGTCACTGTGATTCGGTGATTCCAGCTCCGAATGGGCCCACCGTGCTCGTTCGTTGAAAATTCCCGCGTGACCGCGTCCAGCCGCTGAAACGTCAGCGAATGGTGCGACATGGGGAGGAAACCGAGAAGAAACATCCAGCCCGTTACTGTTTCGCCTTCGCGCCAGCGCTCGACGCGGTGTGCGACGATGGGCCACCGAATGAGCCACCGAGAAACGAATCGGAATCCTGCGGGGGAGGTAACCGCTGACCACATTTCTGGGGCCCCGAGAGGGACATCGACGCGGAGAGAAACGGTTGGCATAACTTCAGCGTAGTTTGAGATGAAAGATTCGCCCGCGAGTAGACATAATCATTGTGAAGAGGCAGGAACCATGATGAGCCCCAACGAGTTCAGCACGCGCTACGCGGAGTTCGTCGCGCCCATAACACGATTCGTTGGCCGCCGCGTCGAGCGAAGCGAAGTGGACGATGTGGTCGCAGACATTTTCTCTGTCGCGTGGCGCAAGCATTCGACCGTAACCGAGGGCGAAGAACTGCCGTGGCTATATCGAATCGGCACTAATGTCATCGCCAACCACCGCCGGACGGTTTCCCGACAATCACGACTCATCGCCTCTCTCGTCGTCCGCGATTCGGCACCGTCCGCTGAATCAATCGCGATCGCCGACATGTCGTTGGCGGCGGCGTGGTCACAATTGTCGCCGTCGTATCGCGAGATCCTCGCGTTGACGGCCATTGACGGACTGTCCGTTACGGAAACTGCGTTGACGCTGGGAATCACCCCCAATGCCGTGAGTGTTCGCCTCAACCGGGCTCGAACGCAACTGAGTGGTGAATTAGCCAAACAGAACTGAAAGATTCGTGGTCGAGAGGACATAAACAAGATATGAACAATGATGAACTCGACGCCCGGCTCCGGTCCGCGTCGCACACCCCAGATGTTTCGGCCTCGCCCGACGTTCTCAATCGTGCAGTTCACGCGCGACGCCGCCCCATCCGGGACTTGATGAGCACGAGCAGCCCGGCCACGCGCCGCAACGCTATCGGTACCGTCGCGGGTGCGGCCGCACTCGCGATCGCCGTTCCCATGCTCTTCCCGTCGCAACAGGCGCTGTTCTCTCTTGCCGAGGGGGCACCGAATGCCTCTGCGGTGGGAGATGCCGAGGGGCTGTCCACGAGTGATTCCAAGATGATGATGCCGTTCATCACCTACAACTACATTGCGGGTGCCGACCTCTCGACCGCCGCCGGTTCGGGAACCGTTTATCGCTTCGAACTCGTTGGCGACGTGCAATCGCGCGCCAGGGCAATCGCGGACGAACTCGGGCTCGATGGAACCGTCACCAAGTCCTCGTATTTCGATAAGAATTACCCCAGCTGGGTGGTTGGCCCCGAGGACGGGTCAGCAGCGAACCTCACGGTCTATTGGTCTGGAACGGGATCGTGGTGGTACAACAACCCCGCGGCCTATCCGGCGCAAGAGTGCATCGACCCCGCGCAATCAGGGAGCGATACACCCGAGACGTGCAACGAATACGCCGCTCCCCCCTCGGGAAAGAACCCTTCGCAATCAGAGGCGGAAGACACCGCCCTTGCGATCTTCTCTGCACTCGGGTTCGACGGCTCGGCGGATTCACTGACGACATATCGCGACGAATGGGGAACCACCGTTACTGCAGCGCAGTCCGTTGCGGGCCAGCGAGTAGCAGTCGATTGGTCAATTTCGTGGAGCGGAGATGGCGAAATTGCCTACATGTCGGGCCACTCGGCGCGGGCCGCGGCGGCGGGAAATTTCCCCACCGTGTCGGCTGTCGACGCGGTTGCCCGAATGAGTGATTGGCGCTGGTACGGTTCAGCGCCAATGGACGGGATGCCGTGGATGTCGTCTCGCTCGTACGGTGTCGAAGGCGATGCCGTCGCCGCCACGGAATCAGAGCCGGCTGTTGAACCGACCTCCGAGCCCTCGGTGGACCCGACGGCAGAACCCGCACCCGATGTCACTAGTGAACCGATGCCAACGGAAACTTTTGATCCAGGGCTGACGCCCGAACCGCTTCCCACCCCGACAGTCATGGACCTGATCATCAACAAGGCGAAGCCCCAATTGTTGATTGTGTGGGACAAATCGGGCGGCGTGTGGTTGGTTCCCGGTTTTGTGATGTCGGGGAGTGAGGGTTGGCCGATGGCGGTCATTTCGCTAATCGAGGGAATCATCGAACTACCCGAGCCAATGCCGATCGAGCCGGCCATAATCGACTAGGTCGCGGAGGGGAAACTCACCGAGGCGACGACTCCGCTGTCACGCGAACGCGGCGCGAGAGACACGGTCGCCCCACCGAGTTCGGCGAGGTGTTTGACGATGGCCAAACCCAAACCCGTTCCCTCTGTCGTCGAATCCGCACGCCAGAAGCGGTCAAACGCGCGTTCGCACTGCTCCGCCGTGAGTCCGGAGCCCGCGTCGATAACCTCGACGATGACGTCGGACCCGGTGCGTCGAACACGAACGAGCACGGCGGTTCCCGAGGGGCTGTGAGCGAGAGCGTTGTCGATGTAGTTGTCGATGATGTGTTCAGGGGCAGAGGGAATTGCACGAGCAACCGCCGATTCCAAACCGTCAAACGCCATCGTGATTCCCCGTTCCTCGGCGAGTGGGCGCCAGGATTCCACTCGATCGCGCGCAACGACCGCAACATCGACCGGCTCGATTGTGCCGGCACGTCCCTCGGATCGAGCAATCGCAAGAAGCCCTTCAACAATCGAGTTCAATCGCTCTACTTCCGATTCCGCGTCGGCGATCCGCTCACGCGCCACCGATGCCGTTTTCGGCAGGGCGTCACGCGCTCGCTCGAGACGTAACAACAGCGCCGTCAACGGTGTCCGGAGTTGATGGGAGGCGTCGGATGCGAATGCGCGTTGCTGACGAATCAACGACTGCAGCTTGTCCGCCATCCCGTTGAACGCGGCGGTGAGTGTGGCGATTTCCGTGGTTCCCTTGGTGTCAGGCAGGCGCGCGGAAAAATCGCCCGCCGCGAGAGCATTCGTCTGCTGCTCGATTCGGCGCAGTGGTCGAATAACCACGCCCGACAACAGCCATGAAACGATGAGCGATAGAACGATTGCGGCGCCCGCAACCCACCACAAAAACTGTGTCTGCGCGGCCACGGCAGCGTCGATCCCTCCGTGGGGAAAGCTCAGTCGAACCGCCCCGTAAACACTGGACCCACTGATGATGGGGACCGCCACATAGACGAGGTTAGATTGCAGAGTGTCGGACCACCGTTCACCGGAGGAAACATTACCGACGAGAGCGGCGGCAATCTCCGGGCGATTGGTGAAATCGTCGCCGACAGCCAGTTCGACCGCGTTGCTGGTCAACACCGCGATCCCCTGGGCATCAGTGATGATGACCTCTGTTTCCTTTGAGTCCGCGTATTTTGTAATCAACGTAGTCAGCGCCGTTCTGGCCGAGTCAAGCGGTGCCGGATCGGAGAGGAATTCTTCCACGCGGCCACCCAATACGAAAGCATCACGCTCGAACTCGGTGATCACGTTTCGCTGCTCAGTGTTTACCACGTAGTCATATGTCACAAACCCCTGCCCCAGCGCAATAGTCGCGCTAAGGCCCAGGAGTGAGGCGAGAAAGAGCTTTCTCATCGAACCTGCCGCAGAGCGAACCCAACGCCTCGAACCGATTCGACCCAGTCGGGACTTCCCAGCTTTTTGCGGATAGACGCGACGTGCGCGTCGAGAGTTTTGGTGGTTCCGTACCAGGTCGTTTTCCACACATCGCGAAGGATGTCCGCACGACGAAAGACTGTCCCCGGTTCGTGTGCCAGATACTCGAGAAAATCGAACTCTTTGGGCGTGAAGGCGATATCCAGTCCATCGAGTGAGACGGTTCGAGTCTTCGAGTCAATTACGAGTGATCCGACGGCGAAATGCGTGATGGGTGAAGTTGTGCCGAGAGCACGACGCATGACCGCGTTGATTCGTGCGACAAGCTCCTTTATTCCAAAGGGCTTAACGAGATAGTCGTCCGCCCCGATTTCCAGCACCGTAACGCGATCCATCTCTGTTTCTCGGGCGCTCGCCACAATGATCGGCACGTGGGAAAACGCTCGAATCCGACGGCACACCTCGGTCCCGTCAAGGTCGGGAAGTCCAAGATCCAGGATGACCGTCGTGATTCCGCCACGCTTAACCTTTGCGACCGCTTCGGCACCGGAAACGACATGGTCGACAATGTAGCCGTTGTCGCGCAATCCGTCGAGCAGCGCATCAGCGATCGCGCGATCGTCTTCGACAAGCAAAATGGTCATGTTATGACTGTGCCATGAATGCACCCCTCACGCATCCCTGCGGAATAGGTCGACAAGTTTTCTTTGACGTTTCTTGGACAAACCTCGTTGTGGGGCGGTGGTGAGGTAGGTCACACTGAAAACATGAACATACAAGTACCGCTTCTCATCATCGGCATCACCGCCACTACAGGCGCGGGCGTCGGGACAATTGCTGCCAACACCGGTGGTTTCACCATCGACGACCTCAACGCGCTGACTAGTGGCGTCTCGACCACTGTCCAAACCCCGGTCGACATTCAGGTCCCTGTTCTCGTGGCACCCGAAGTACCAGAGGCACCCGGCGCCCCGGCGCCGACTCCGACAACACCGGGCGACACTGCCACATCGGGGGCAGAGACAGGTTCGGAAGATTCGGCCAGCTCGTCACGAGGAACTTCCGCTTCGAACACGACGGGAACAAGTACAACGACGACTACACACGGTACGAGTGGTGGATCAGCTTCGGGCGGAACATCATCGGGAGACTATGAAGACGAAGATGAAGACGAAGATGAAGACGAAGACGAAGATGAAGACGAAGATGAAGATGAAGATGAAGATGAAGATGAAGATGAAGATGAAGATGAAGACGAAGACGAAGACGAAGACGAAGAGGATGACTAATCATGGGAATTTTCATTGCGCCTAAGGCGCGCATCTTCACTACTGTCGTGACTGTAGCCGCACTCGTCGGCGGGGTTGCGTCGATGCAAGCACAAGCAGCTGAGGAAGCCCACCAAGCAGCTGTTGCCGCAGCAGAAATTGCCAAGGCGGAAGCTGAAGCGCAAGCAATAGCAGACGCACAGGCTGCTGCTGCTGCTAAAGCGGCATCGGATGCTGCTTCCGCGGCAGCGGCTAAAGCCGCAGCGAAAGCTGCTAAAGCCAAAGCCAAGGCCAAAGCGTCGTCATCACGGGCACCCTCCGCAACGTCGAAGCCTTCCCGTTCATCCAGTTCGAGCTCATCCTCATCCTCATCCTCGAGTTCGAGTTCGAGTTCTTCCTCGACCTCCAACGGAACGTCGAGTGGTTCCCGATAACAGTTGGGCATCGAACATCGCCGCCGACGCGCTTCGAGCAGCTCACACCCCTGGCGGCAGCGTTGTCGTCACGCGCGAGTTTAAGGTCATGGGCACAACGGCACATATTGTGCTCGTCGCCGGCACCTCTGCCATGCTTGATGACCTCGGCGATTCGGCGCAGTTTCTCAACGACAAGTGGAGCCGATTCCTTCACACCAGTGACATCTCCCGATTGAACTCTGCCGAAGGGGATCCCGTCGAAGTTGATCCCGTTACTGTCCCGCTGGTCATGGAAATGTTGGCTGCACGCCGGTTGACTGACGGGCAATACGATCCGACAATTCTTCCCCGACTCATCGCCGAAGGATATGACCGTTCGCGCGTCGATCAACAGCTGATCACCACACTTCCCCAGTCCGCGCGCTGGCCGATCGACACCGCGGGAACAACGGTGATGGGGAACACCGTAACGCTCCCGCGCGGAATGACGCTGGATCCGGGCGGCATCGGTAAAGGGTTCGCGGCCGACATTCTGGTGACACGGGCACTGGAGTTGGGCGCCCTGGGCGCCCTCGTTGAGATTGGTGGCGACCTTCGGATTTCGGGCACTGCGCCCGACGGAACGACGTGGCACATCGGTATTGAGGACCCACACAATCCCGGACAGCACTGTGCTCGCGTGAATCTTGTGGATGGGGCTGTCGCGACATCATCAACTCTCACGAGGACCTGGGAGCACGACGGTGAAACTCGGCACCATCTCATTGATGCAGAAACCGGGATCCCCATGCAATCCGATGTTGTTTCCGTTTCGGTCATTGCCGTGTCGGCGGCAATCGCAGAAGTCGTGGCGAAATGTGGCTTCCTGCGCACCGATTTTCTCGAATGGGCACCTAGTCTCGGAACTGCGGCCCTAGTTGTTCATCGCGACGGCTCGATGTCCGAATCCGACAATTGGAAGGATTACGCGTGAACGATCCGCACGTTTGGTGGTACCTCTCCCGCATTAGTGCGATGGTCGCGTGGGGGCTGATGGCTTTTTCGATGGTGTGGGGCGTGCTCCTCTCGTCGCGCGTTTTTCGCGGACTTGACAACCCGAGCTGGCTCAAGGACCTCCACAAATACATGAGCACCCTGACTGTGGTGATGGCGTCAATTCATACTGGTGCACTCATGCTCGACCCTTACGTGCAATTCACCGCTCTTGATCTTGTTGTGCCCGGTCTCGCGACCTATGAAGGCGCAACCCCCTTGATGGAGATATCACTCGCTATTGGTGTCATCACATTTTGGGCGCTAAGCGTTGTCTATGTCACCAGCATGTTCATGGATAAGCTTCCGCGCTGGCTGTGGAAGTCCATCCACTACCTCGCCTACGGCATTTTCTTTGCCGTGGGAGTGCACGCGGCGTTCTCGGGCACCGATGTCGGCACATGGTGGTACGGCGCGATTAGCATTTCCGTCATCGTCTTGGGCATGCTCGCCCTCATCATTCGACTCACGGTCGTAGCCCTTGCCGGTCGCCGCGCGGAACGTGACGCTGAAGTCAAAGCCGCGAAGATGGTGCGAGACGCGGAACGTGACGCAACCGTGCTCGTCACCGCCGATGAGGACAGTCGCGAAAAGCGAGCGATGGTCGTCCACACCGCCACAGTCATCGCCAACGATGTGATGGCGATTCGCCTGATTCCAGTTGGTGGTGGTCGCGTTGCCTGGTGGGATGCAGGGTCCCACATCACTCTTCACTTACCCGACGGCCGTGAACGGCAGTACTCACTGTGCGGAGACCCCACCGATCGCCGCGGCTACGATATCGCCGTGCTTGATACTCACGGCGCGGCCGCAGCTTCATCGTGGATTCACGCCAACGTTCGCGCCGGAATGGTCATCACCGTTAGCGGGCCTCGAAACCACTTCCCGCTCGTTCCGTCGCGCGAATACCTCTTTATTGCAGGCGGTATCGGGATCACTCCCATCCGCGCGATGATCGAATCCGTCCCCACAAACCGGCCGTGGTCACTGATCTATCTGGGCAAAAACAAGGAGGGAATGGGCTACGTTTCGGAGCTTGCTCGAATGCACCCCAAGCGCGTCACGGTCCACGAGTCGGACGTCTCAGGACGATTTGACCTGAAACCGGTTCTGACGAAAACCACTGCTGACGTTTTCTGTTGTGGCCCTGAAAGCCTGATGAACGAGATTGAAGAAACTGTCGCCAGCCCGAATGCGCACGTCGAGCGCTTCAGTCCCGTCACTCGCGACATCGAGGGCGGGGCACGGCCGTTTGTTATCCGGCTCGCGTCGACCGGCACAGCGATTCCGGTGGCCGCAAACCAAAGCGCGCTCGACGCTCTCGAGCAGGCGGGCGTCCGAATCGATTCATCGTGTGGTCGAGGGGTTTGTGGCACGTGCGAGGTACGAGTCCTCGAAGGGCAGCCCGCTCACCTCGACAGTGTCATGCCCGATGCGCTCAAGGACGAAATGCACGTGTTCTACCCGTGCGTATCCCGAGCAGTATCTGCAGAACTAACAGTCGACGCTTAGTCGACGTCGGTCTCGTCGTCTACCCACGCCTCATCGTCGGTGCGAAGTGTCTGCCACGCAACATAGGCAACACCAGCAACAAGTGCGATGGCAAATCCTGCGGCAATGAACGATCCAAGCCCGGACTTCTTTTTGACCACCGGAAGAGGAGTGTTCCGAAGATAGCGGCGACCAGCGGCAAGGCCCGTTGCGAGTAATGGCGCGAGGTGTTCGGCGTATTCGCTACGGGCTCTCGGTGCAATCTCGTCACGCGAGTACCGCGCTGCAAGGCGCGCGGCGTCCGCGAGGATTCGACCCGCGTTGTTCAATGCGTCTCCACCGGCCGAGCCCAGCTCGGCGAGTTCACGCGAATACTTCTTAGCCATGACGTCTCCTTAGGGTTTCATTATCGCCCCGTTCACGGTTCGGATACAACTTGAGAAGTGGGAGAATGGAACCATGTCGATTCATACCAACGTTGCAACCATCCACACAAACCACGGAAATATCCGGGTGAACCTTTTTGGGAACCACGCTCCTGTGACCGTCGAGAACTTCATTGGCCTCGCAACCGGCGCAAAGGAATGGACTCATCCGAACACGGGGGAGAAACTCTCTACGCCCCTCTACACGGACGTAGTCTTCCACCGCATCATCCCGAATTTTATGATTCAAGGCGGCGACCCGCTGGGAATGGGTTACGGCGGCCCTGGCTATCAATTTGGCGATGAAATTCACCCAGAACTCGCGTTTACGAAGCCCTTCCTGCTTGCGATGGCGAATGCCGGACCGGGAACAAACGGGTCGCAGTTTTTTATCACCACCGTAGAGACGCCGCACCTGCAGGGCCGCCACACAATTTTCGGCGAGGTCGCTGATGACGCATCGCAAACGGTTGTCCGCGCGATTGAGGGTGTCCCGACCGGGGCGCAGGACCGACCCGTCGAGCCCGTCGTCATCTCGTCCATCACGATCGAATGACGACACCCGCCAACGTCTGTTATCGACACCGCGACCGCGAGTCGTGGGTCTTGTGCCAACGGTGCGGAAACACGATCTGCGGTGATTGCCAACGAACCGCAGCGGTTGGTTTTCACTGCCCCGATTGCGTGAAGAGTGCCGCCCCGGCGACGGCAAAGATTGTCAGCGGTTCCAGACTGCGCAGCGTGGTCCGCGGGAGGACTCCCGCCACCATCGCTTTGCTCGCCGTGATGGTGCTGACCTACGTCGGGCAATTTCTGTCGCAGGATTACATTACGTATTTCCTTGCGTACATTCCCGAAATGACCTGGAGCGAACCGTGGCGACTCGTCACCACGGCGTTCGTCCACGGCGGACTTATGCACATCCTGTTTAACGGCTATTCGCTCTGGGTCATGGGGAATCTTTTGGAGCGTGGGCTTGGTTCGGCACGATTCCTTACCGTCTTTTTCGCGTCCTCGATCGCGGGCAGTTTGGCCGTTCTGCTACTCGGATCATCGAGCTTTGTCGTCGGCGCATCCGGCGGCATTTTTGGGCTTTTTGCGGCCCTTTTCGTCGTCAACCGAGGATTCGGCGGAAACAATGTTTCACTTCTGGTGATCATTGGCATCAACCTTGCACTGGGCTTTATCGTGCCCAATGTCGCTTGGGAAGCTCACGTGGGCGGCCTAGTCGCCGGGTTTGCCGTAACGACGCTGTTGCAACGTTTCCGTTCGTAACAGACTTATGCACCTAATTATCCACAGGCGTGGATAATTACAATATTGTAAGTCTGTTTATCGCCAGCGAGTCGTCATCAGAAACCCTACAAACATCAGGCCGAACCCGATGAGGATGTTTGAGGCTCCGATGCCCGGAATCGGGAAGGCGGACGCGCTGACGTAGAACGTGATGATCCACAAGAGTCCGATGAGCATGAATCCGAACATGATGGGCTTAAACCACACGGGGTTCGGACTGTCGTTACGGTTGGTTTCAGCATCGCCGAGCGATGCACGGGTATCGCGGTCCTTTTTTGCCATGTTGCCCAGCATACCGATGGTCGGTGCCCCACAGAAACTCTCGGTACAATCGAGGTCGTGCCTGTTCGCAACAAACTTCCTCGATTCCGAGCACCTCGTAAAGGGGCTCGAGGCAACCGTGTGCCGCTGAACATCAGGTTTCGAAAGTTCTTCGCAAAGAATAGCCAATTTGGCTTCACTCGCCGTGCCGTTGACAACGTCATAGGTGTCACAGGTGAATTACTAATGACCGCGGGAGTCTTTGTCTTGTTGTTCTTGGGGTGGCACGTCTGGTACAACGACATAATTTCGGGAATTGCACAGGATAATGCCGGAGCCGCGCTGACTGAGGAATGGAACACCGTTCCCATTACAGTCCCGGAGTTCGACCGATCCGAGGGAACATCGAGCGGCGTAGCCAACTCGCCCGAGCCCCCGGTTACGCGGTCAGGTGCTGCCGGTGAGCGTTTCGCCACCATGCTGGTCCCACGTTTTGGAGCGACTTTTGAGCGTGCAATCGCTGGGGGAATCGACCCTGAGACGGTTCTCAATGATCGCAGCGCGGGAATCGGCCACTATTCGCAGACGGACGATCTCGGTGAAATCGGAAACTTTGCCGTCGCCGGACACAGAACGACCTACGGGGCTCCGTTCGGAAACATCGCTGAACTTCGAGTGGGGGACCGCCTCTATATCGAGACCAATGCCGGATGGTATGTCTATCGTTTTCGCAACCTCGAGTATGTGTGGCCCAACAACACCTCGGTACTCAAGCGCGTTCCCGAGTCATCGGCAAAAGCGAAGGGGCGAATTCTGACCCTGACAAGTTGCCACCCCAAGCTTTCATCGGCCGAACGCATCATCGCGTATTCGGTTTTTGAAACGTTCGTCCCCCGCGACCGCGGCGCTCCAGCCGAAGTAGCGGCAATCAAGGCAGCGGGTTAGCGGATGTACGCAGCACTGTGGCGAATCCTTCCGGGGGCCCGATGGATCAAGATCATTCAGATTGTTGTTCTTGCTGGGGTGATTTTGTCCGTCGCAGTGGAATGGGTGTTCCCCTGGGTCGCTGCGACCTTCATTCAACCCGAAACTTCAGTCGAGCCGTGACTCGAATCTTTGTCCTCGACAATTACGACTCATTTGTCTACACACTGGTCGGGTATCTCCGGCAGCTCGGTGCCGAAGTCGACGTAGCTCGCAATGATGCTTTCCCCGAATCGGGTATTGCGGCCAACGTGGACGGGTATGACGGCATTCTCATCTCACCGGGGCCGGGAAACCCGCGCCAAGCAGGCCTCTCAATACCGTTGATTCATCATGCGCGGGCGCACACAATTCCGCTGATTGGAGTTTGTCTCGGTCATCAGGCAATCGCCGAGGCTTTGGGCGGAATCGTCACGCACGCCGAGGAACTCATGCACGGAAAGACGAGTCGGGTGACTCACGTCGATTCCCCACTGTTTGACGGAGTTCCCAATCCCTTTACTGCCACGAGGTACCATTCACTAGCCGTCGTGGACGGAACGGTTCCCGAGGAACTTCGAATCACTGCGCGCACCGAGGGTGGTGTGATTATGGCACTCGAGCATGTCTCGGAACCCCTGTGGGGTGTCCAGTTCCACCCGGAATCGGTCCTCACCGAAGGCGGGTACACGATGTTGGGCAATTGGCTTGAAACGACGGGAATGGTCGGTATCAGCGCGATTGCTCGAACCCTCAGTCCGCTTGTCGCGTTGGATTAGCCCGCGCAGTAGACGAGCGTGATGGTCTGGTTCTGCGGACCGTCCCCCGCACGAATCGACTGAGACTTTACGACGGAACCTGTGCACGAAAGGTCGGTCGTTACGACAACCCCGTATTGAACGGTCACGGCCTCCAGCATTGCCTTCGCTTTTTGAATAGAACTGCCGACGACGTTCGGAACCTTGACTAATCCGGTTGAGATGATCAGATCAACGGGTTGGCCCGCTACCAGTGGAGTTCCGGAAGTGGGTGTTGCCGCGATGATTGAGTTTTTGGAAACGGTCGCCGAATAATCCTTTGTCACTTTGCCGAGTACGAACCCGGCATCCTCGATGAGGGCCGTCGCCTTGGCGAGGGTCGTGAGATTGAGGTCGGGGACTACCTTCAGCACGGGTCCCGTGGATTCGACGACGGTGACGACTTCACCCGTCGCTACGCGTATTCCCGGTTCGGGCGATGTTGAGATAACGAGCCCGGCGGGAACACTGTCGCTCGATGCGCGGGTTCGTTTCACAACCAGCCCGAGATCGACCATTATTGTCTCCGCCTCGGAATACTGTTTCAGCGCTACCGCGGGAATTTCGACCGCCAAGCTCGTCACACCGGGTGAGCCACCGAGTGTGAGCACCCAGATCATCATTCCAGCCACAACACTCGCGACAACCGCAATAGCGGCCGACGCCAATACAACCCACTTGATTGTTTTTGATTTCGGCGGGGTGTCGCTATTGAGTGAGTCTCGGAGTTCGGACAAATCCATGGACGGGGACTTTTCTTGTTCGTAGTGGGATTCAGAAGCAGAAATCGCGGAGCGTTCCAATTGCAATTCTAGGCTTTCCGAGGTCGCCTCACGTCGCGGCGTTGACGCATCCGCCCAGAGAGTGGTGATTGATCGCAACGCGACAGCGAACTCCGACGCAGACCCGAATCGCAGCGTCCGATCCTTTTCCAAGGCTTTCGCGATGACGAAATCCAGTTCGGGCGAAAGTTCCGGACGTCGGCTTCGCGCCCGGGGTGCTGTTTGTGTGACGTGCTGAAAAGCAACCGCGACCGAACTATCCCCCGTGAACACGGGCGATCCCGTGACCATTTCGAAGAGGACGACGGCAGTCGAATACAGATCACTGCGGCCGTCGATGAGTTCGCCCTTCGCTTGCTCCGGCGAGAAATACTGCGCGGTTCCGACGATTGCACTGGGGTCGTTGGTCGGGTCTTCGATTGCTTGGGCAATTCCGAAGTCGCAAACCTTGACGAGCCCCGTGGGAGTGACCATGACATTTCCGGGCTTGATATCTCGATGAATAATCCCCGCACGGTGTGATTCGTCGAGTGCGTCGAGAATTCCGAGTGTGATGTGCACGGCGACCTTGGGCTCAAAAGGTCCGTTGTCCATGAGCTTGCGGAGAACCTTTCCATCGATGTACTCCATCACGATGAATGGGATCGGCGTCTCCGTCGACGCGGCAGGAATCAACTCTTCGCCGGTGTCATAGACACGGACGATGCTCGGGTGTCCCATTGTGCTGACGGCGTGCGCTTCTCGTTGAAACCTCTTGCGGGACTCCTTGTCGATTGCCACCTCAGGGCGAAGAGCCTTGATGGCGACGCGCCGTTGAAGTCGAGTGTCGGTGCCCAGATAAACGTTCGCCATTCCGCCACGGCCGATGAGATGTTCCGGGCGATAACGCCCAGCGAACTGGAAACCCGATGTGAGAACACTATCGAGACCGCTGCGGGACGGAGTTGGATTATCAGTCAATGGGAACTACCAAATCTTCGGAAGGGTTTGATGACAACGATCCACACTTGACGACATACGAAACTCGCACTTCGCTAGTGTTGATGTCAATGACGATCGACGCGCTCGTCGCAGCGGGTTCGAAAACACCGCCGTCCGAGACTGTACCGCCGGTTGCGGTGATGACGTAGTTCTTCAACTCAAACCCAGTAGGGCACTGAGCATAGCTCGGCCAGGTGACCGTAATTGTGGAATCGCCCGTGTAGGGACCGGTGCTGACCGTGAGGGCACCGGGAGCGGGGGGTGTGGGGATGGAGTCATAGAAATACACTGCGACGAGGGTGTTGAGCGGTAGTGAGCCCGTTGGATTCACTCGATAAGCAGTACCGACGAGCTCGGCGGATTCGGGAATGGTTCCGATGACGGCATCGAGGCGCAGGCCCTGGCTGTCGAGCACATCACGGACCTGGTTCTCGGTCAATCCGAGGAAATCGGCCTCGACCACCGTGACACGGTCGTTGGTGGTGGGCGTTTCGCTCGGAGCCACCACGGATGTGCTCACTGACGGGGTTGCGGACGGTGACGGCTGGAGTACGAGCCGCCCGATCAGTCCGATTGCCGTTCCGACGATGACGAGACCAAGCACCGCGGTCAGGGCGATGACTTGCCACGGAATCTTTCGTCGCGCTGCGCGAATTGGCCTCGGCATATCTTCCGGCGCAATCGTCACGGGAATGACACGTGTCGTCATATCGGTGTCGTTATCGTCGACGATGTCAGCGTTGCGATCGACGGTGGGGACGAGAGCAAGTGCTTCGCCAAACCGACCCCGTGAAATTGCAATTGCGGCGCGCGCGAGGTGTTGAGCCGACGCGGGACGAAGGTCCGGCTTTTTGGCGATGCAACTGAGCACCAAGTTGCGGACAGGAAGCGGGATGCTCTCAGGTAGCGGTGGTGGAGCGTTCTTGATGTGGGCCATCGCAATCGATACTTGTGATTCGCCCGTAAATGGTCGACGACCAGCAAGTGCTTCGTAGGCAACAATTCCCAGAGAGTAGATGTCCGTTTGCGGACTCGCGGTCTTCCCGGATGCTTGCTCGGGGGACAGGTACTGAACGGTTCCCATCACCTGTCCGGTCGCGGTGAGGGGAACCTGGTCGGCGGCACGCGCGATTCCAAAGTCCGTAATTTTTACGCGCCCGTCGGGAGTGATGAGCAGGTTCCCTGGTTTAATGTCGCGGTGCACGAGTCCTGCCCCGTGCGCGGCGTGTAGAGCCGCCGCAGTCTGGGCAACAATGTCAAGAACACGATCGGCGGATAGTATTCGCTCTCGCTCCAAAATAACGGAGAGAGCTTCACCGGGAACGAGCTCCATGACGAGGTAGGCGCTTCCCTCTTCCTCACCAAAGTCGTAGATTCCCGCGATGCCTTCGTGGTTGACGAGTGCTGCGTGGCGCGCTTCGGCACGGAATCGTTCGCGGAAGGCTTTGTCGGCAACGTACTCTTCCTTCAAGATTTTGATTGCGACGCTGCGGTCGATCACGGTGTCGACGGCGTGCCACACCTCACCCATGCCACCAATCGCGAGTCGACTCTTGAGTTCGTATCGACCACCGAAAGTTTGTCCGACCGCAGGCCTCATTGTGACAACACCGCCTTCATGATTGTGCGCGCGATCGGCGCCGCGACTCCATTTCCGGTCCCTCGCAGCCCCAACCCGCCACCATTTTCGACCACGACGACGACGACGACTCGTGGGTCCTCGGCGGGGGCAAACCCGGTGAACCAGAGCGTGTATGGCTGACCGTCCCCGTTTTCGGCC
The DNA here is from genome assembly GCA_903940225.1 of uncultured Microbacteriaceae bacterium. Lineage (GTDB taxonomy): Bacteria > Actinomycetota > Actinomycetes > Actinomycetales > Microbacteriaceae > MWH-TA3. Next base: position 82,452 of record CAJAKC010000022.1, on the reverse strand, counting down.
GTCCCTGTTTTACCCGCGACGGCGACTCCGCGGATGGCCGCGTTGGATGCGACACCGGACTTCACATTGTTAACCATCATCTGCACCATCGCTTGCGCCGTCTCGGCGCTGATGGGAACGCTGTATTCCGAGGCCTCGAACGTTGTCAATGGTGATAGATCGGGCGCGAGGACAGAGTCGATTACGGTCGGCTTCATTAACTTCCCGCCGTTTGCAATCGCCGAGGTGACCATGGCAATTTGCAACGGCGAAACGCGGACATCAAACTGCCCAAACGACGACAACATCAACTGAGCGTCATCCATTCCTGACGGATACACCGAGGGGGTGGCGGCCATCGGGATCTCAACGGTTGCGCCGAACCCAAACTTCTCGGCGTAGTCACGGATTGTGCTTTCACCCAGTTGAAGGCCAATTTCCGCAAAGGGAATGTTGCACGAGCGCTGCAAGGCCTCGGCAAGAGTGACGGTGTCCCCCTTCCCGCATTTACCCCCGCCCGAGTTGCTGATACTCGACGCGCTTTGAGGCAAGAGCAACTTTGCGGGATTAGGGACGATTGTGTTCACCGTCATCGCGCCGGAGTCCAGCGCAGCCGCAGCCACCACCAGCTTGAAGACCGATCCGGGGTGGTACAGGGTCGACGCGATAGCGCGATTATCGAGCGGTGAATTGCTTGAGTCGAGCAGGCTCTGATAGGTCGCTGCTGTTGCATCGGCGTCGTGCGAGGCCAGGTCGTTCGGGTCATAGGACGGAGTGCTGACCAAGGCAAGGATTCTCCCCGTCTTCGGGTCGAGGGCGATTGCCGCTCCGGTGAGATCCCCTAAGGCGTCGCGCGCTGCCTGCTGGATTGCCGCATTGACCGTCAATTTGATTGACGCGCCGCGCGGGTTTGTGCCGGTGACGAGAGCAAGAACTTGGTCAAAGAACTGGGCGTTTGACTGACCGCTGAGTTGGTCGTTCATTGCCGACTCGAGGCCACTCAGTCCGTGGTTGATGGAGTAAAAACCGGTGACGGGGGCGTACAGTCCGCCACCGAGATATGAACGCTGGTAGGTGTACACATCGTCCGAAGGGAGTGATTCCGCGATGCTGGTTGTTCCGACAATAATCGACCCGCGTTCGGCTGAGTAGCTGTCATACAGGGTCCGAACGTTTCGTGGGTCGACGCGCAAATTATCGACTTGAAAAACCTGAATCACGGTTGTGGATGCAAAGAGTGTTCCAAAAAGGACAAGGATGCCGAGGCTGACCCGGCGAAGTTCCTTCATCACGCGGCATCACCTCCGTCGCGTTGGTGACGGACCGTGTCACTGAGGCGCAGCAGCAGAGCGACAATTATCCAGTTTGCAACGAGCGAGGAGCCACCAGCCGCGAGGAATGGGGTGGTCAGCCCAGTGACCGGGATAACTCGGGTGACGCCACCAATCACGATGAAGACCTGGAGGGCGATGACAAACGTGAGCCCGACGGCGAGGAGCCTGCCAAAGTCATCGGCACCGTTGATTCCGATCCGCATTCCGCGCGATATGAAGAGTAGGTAGAGGCTGAGGATGGCAAAAATTCCGACAAGCCCGAGCTCTTCTCCGAGGCTGGCAACGATGTAGTCCGATTCGGCGAGTGGGACGATACCGGGGTGTCCGGCCCCGAATCCTGTACCGATAACACCGCCCGAAGCAAAACCAAACAATCCCTGGACAAGCTGATAGGAGCCACCGATCGCTTCGTACACAGCGGGGTTGAAAGAGTCCAGCCACGCGGTAAATCGCCCTTCGACATACGTGAGGAATCGGCTGGCGACGAACGCGCCAGCGCCGAACAGTCCACCGCCGACAACAAACCAGATCGCTCGCCCCGTCGCGACGTACATGAGAACGAGGAAAAGCCCGAAGTAAAGAAGCGAGGTGCCCATATCTCGCTGGAAAATGAGCACCATCATCGCCACCATCCAGACGACGAATATCGGTCCGAGGTCCTTGAGCTGAGGCCACCGAACGCCCAGGAACTTTTTCCCGACCATCGACAGAGAATCGCGCGCAGTGACGAGATACCCGGCGAAGAAGAGTGCGAGAGCTATTTTTCCGATTTCACCGGGCTGAAACGACACGATTCCAAGGTTGACCCATAGCCGGGCACCGTTGATTGTTACACCGATGAACGGAACCAACGGGAGTAGGAGCAGGAATATGCCGGCCGCCATCCACAGATACCGGTAGCGCTGCAGGACGCGGTGATTGCGAACAATGACGATGACCGCGATCGCGACGACGATGGCGATGGCAGTCCACACCATTTGGCGCGTGGCCTGTGATTGCCAACCCGTGAGTCCGTTTGCTATGTCCAGGCGGTGAATCATGGCGATTCCGAGTCCGTTCAGCAACGTGACGATCGGGAGGATGAGCGGGTCGGCGTCGCGCGCGACGAAACGCAAGGCGAGGTGCAGTGCGAGAACGATTACTCCGAGCCCGAGAGAAAGCCCGATGATCGCGACGTTGAGTTTCCCCGTTGCGCCCAAATCCACGAGCGCGAGAGCGAACGACGTGATGACCATCGCGAAGAGAATCAAGACAGCTTCGAGGTTGCGAAGTTTGGTCGGAATTTTCAACCGAAGCAGCAACTGTTCGGTGATTGTTGTGTTTTCGAGGTTACTGAGTGGCGCTGACATTTCGAATCCTTGACACGACCTCGAGAGCCGCGTTGTAACTCCCAACGGGAATGTTATTTTCTACCGCGTGCTGCAGATATTGCGGCAGTTGCGTGACACGAATATCCGTGTCTTGCTCGACCGAGTTGAGGTTCAAGCCGGCGACTTCACCGGCCACACCGCGGTAAATGACAACAGTGTTTCCGTCTGAGCCGACGTAAAACTGGGATTGTGTCCAGAAATATCCCCACAGTGCGAATCCCGCGATGAGGGTTATGGGAATAGCAAGATACGCCGCCCAGCGTCGCCGTCGCCGGGAGGCGCGTTCTTTATCCTCAGCAATGATCGTTTCAAGAAAGTCGGGGGTGGCAAAGGTTTCCGCTTCCCCGAGACCTGTTCCGGAGCCAAAGCGGCCCCCGATTGCGGGGATCCGTTTGGTGACGGTGTCGAAGATGAGCGGTTCCGCGGCCGCGCCGACGAGAATCGGGCGGGACGCCGCGCTGACGTTGGTTTCATTGACGCCGGCAATGACGACGGTCACGTTGTCGGGTGCTCCCCGATCCAACGCGGCCTCAACCAGCAGGGCGCTCGCCTCCGCGGCATCGGTTGTTTCACGCAGAATTTGCGAAACAGCATCATCCGAAACGTATCCGCACAGACCGTCCGAACACAAAACCCAACGGTCCCCCGGCTCGGTCTCCAGGATCACCGTGTCCACGTCGGGGTTGGTATCGAAGTCACCGAGCACGCGCATCAGGACGTTGCGTCGAGGATGCACGATCGCCTCTTCCGCCGTGATGCGACCGGTTTCGACGAGTTTCTGCACGAAGGTGTGGTCGGTGGTGATCTGTTCCAGTTTCTTTTTGCGGAACAAATAGATGCGCGAATCACCGATGTGAGCAATCACGACCTTGTCGTCGTAACGGATCAGCGCACTGACGGTAGTTCCCATGCCCTGCAGATCGGGGTGACTGCGGACCGCGTCGGATAGTTCTTGCGCACTGTTCTTGACCGCCTCGACGAGGGTTTCTTGCGCGACGGTAATCGAATCAAATCGTTCGTCTGCGACGGCGGTGACAGCTTGAGTAGCGAGGGAACTGGCGACATCACCCCCAGCGTGACCACCCATCCCGTCGGCAACCATAAACAGGTGCGTTCCCGCGTAACCCGAGTCCTGATTGCTGGCTCGGATAAGCCCGACGTGGCTCACCGCCGCCGTGAGAACGCGCGCGTCCATTATGGTCTCAGTTCGAAGATCGTTGAGCCGATTGATACAGGCGTATAGAGCGGAACCGGGGTCGGAACGCTGACGCGCTGGTTGTTGACGAATGTGCCGTTCGTCGAGCTGAGGTCTTGAATGACCCAGTCCCCGTTCCACAACTGCAATCGTGCGTGATGGGTCGACGTGTATTCATCACGAATCACGAGTCCCGACTGTGCGCTGCGGCCAATCGTGAGTTGGTCGGCATCGAGCGGAATCTCGAGTCCTTCGCGAGCTCCGGCGGTGATTGTCAGAGTCCGTGCAGGATCAGCGTTCACCGGGGCGTCCAGCGGCGGGATAAACGTCGGGGCCTGCGCTGCAGGGTTGACGGTGATGTCGGGAACTGCTCGGTCGCTGCGGCGGGTGTAGTGACCAAACAGGTCGCTGCGAAGGGCGAAGACAACGGCGAAGACGAAAATCCACAGGATGGCGAGGAATCCGAAGCGGAGTATGAAGAGTGTCAGCTCACTCATGCGGCGGCCCCCGGCACGATTCGGAAAACGATTCGGGTCGCCCCGATTTCTATCACGTCACCCTGTTCGAGCGGTGAGCTGGTCACGCGCCGCCCGTTGAGGAGCGTTCCGTTGGTCGATTGCAGATCTTCGAGACCGGCGGATTTACCGTTCCATACGATTCGGGCGTGGTTGCGCGAAGCTCCTCCGTCGGGGATGACGATTGTGGCTGTTGCCCCGCGGCCGATTATGGATTCCGTTTCGGTCAGATACACCGTCTCGCCATTCACTTCCAGAGCTGGCTGCCATTGGTTGACGGCGTCGAGAGACTGTGACATCACGCGGACGACTCCGTTGGGAATGTCAACGGCCGCAGCGAGGTCGACCGTGACCGGGGCTGCAAACGAATAGTGCTGGCGGTTTGCGTAGTCCCGCACAGCATCAACGAGTTCCGCGATGAGAACAGCCCCGTGAGCGTTAAGTTGACTGAAGTCCTGCGCCGAGAGTCCCACCGTGAAGGAGTGTGGGGCGAGAATGCGGTCGCGCTGGACTACGACAGCGCGCGAGTCGAGTTCGCGCTTGAGTGCGGCGACAATCTCAATGGGTTGAACTCCTCCTCGAAAAGACTTTGCGAACGCGCCACCGACGAACTTCTCCAGACCACGTTCAACGTTGTCGAGCAAACCCATCGAAAGACCCCCTACGGCGTTGCGTCAAGTCTATTCTTTGGACTAGCCCAAGCTGGTCGCGACAGGGCTTCAGCGCCTGTTTTCTGCGTGATAGCGTTGTCACGTTCGTTAAACGACGGGCGCAAGTGGCGGAATGGCAGACGCGCTGGCTTCAGGTGCCAGTGCCCGTAAGGGCGTAGGGGTTCAAGTCCCCTCTTGCGCACCACAATCTCGGGAATAAGTCCCTCGCTGGTCAATTGGTAATCAGTGAGAGGATGAACCTATGAGCACTACTGATTACACTGTCACTGGATTGACGTGCAACCACTGCGTGATGACCGTATCCCGGGCCGTCGCGATCGTTCCGGGAGTCGCCGGGGTCAGCATTGACCTCGTCGCGAACGGGGAATCGACTCTTCACGTTGAGTCCGGCGAGGCGGTCGACGCAACTGCTGTTGAAACAGCAGTCGAAGCGGCTGGCTACCACGTCGTTCGCTAGTGACCACCACCCACGTTGATCTTGCCCTCGAGGGGATGACGTGCGCGACCTGTGCGGGTCGGATCGAGGGCGCGCTGAGCACCGTTCCCGGTGTGACGGCGACGGTTAACTTCGCAACGGAACGTGCGTCTGTTGATGTCGAGGGCGTTGTCGAAGCAACGGCACTCATCGCCGCGGTGGAGAAGGTGGGTTACGGCGCTCGCGCGATTGACCCGAACGCCGAACGCCAACCCGTGACACCGGTCGACCGTTTGCTTCTGTGGCGCGTTTTGGTGGGCAGCGCCCTGGCGATTCCGGTCCTTGTAATCTCGATGATCCCCGTCCTGCAGTTTGACGGATACCAGTGGGCGCTCGCGGTGCTGACCACGCCGATTGCAACCTGGGTGGCGTGGCCGTTCCACCGCGCGGCCTGGATGAATTTGCGTCACGGTGCGACGACGATGGATACCCTCGTCTCACTCGGCGTGCTTGTCGCCTTTCTGTGGTCGGTGTACGCCGTGGCGTTCACGCACGCGGGGATGATCGGCATGAAAATGACGTTCTCACTTTTTGGCGACACCGCCCACGCGCTGTATTTTGAATCGGCCACAGTGGTCACGGTGTTTGTTTTGCTCGGGAGATACCTCGAAGCAAATGCGAAGCGAACGGCTCGCCAGTCCTTGACGTCCCTGCTCGATTTGGCCGCAAAACATGCCATCCTGCTGATCGACGGGCGCGAAGTCACGGTGCCCGCGGGGGCGATTCAGGTCGGTGACCTGTTCGTCGTTCTCGCCGGCGGAATTGTTGCGACGGACGGAGTCATCGTCGAAGGGTCCTCCAGCGTGGACGCGAGTTCGGTGACGGGTGAAAGCATGCCGGTTGCCGTTGGCCCGGGAACACGGGTGACGGGCGGAATCATTAACGCGGGCGGTCGACTGGTCGTCGAAGCCACGGCGGTTGGGTCGGCGACCGAACTCGCTCGCCTCACCCGAATGGTGGAAGAGGCGCAAGCGGGGAAGGCGCCCGTTCAGAAACTTGTCGATCGGGTCTCTGCGATTTTCGTTCCCGTCGTGATCGTTCTTGCTTTTGGCGCCGGAGTGTGGTGGTACCTCCAGGAGGGGGATCTGACCCGTGCGGTATCGGTGGCGGTTGCCACCCTGGTGGTCGCATGCCCGTGTGCGCTGGGGCTCGCCACACCGATGGCGCTTCTCGTGGGAACGGGCCGAGGAGCACGCAGTGGAATTATCATTCGTGGCACGGATGTGCTCGAAAGCACGCGCCGCATCGACACGATCATTTTTGACAAGACGGGAACACTGACTGCCGGTCGACCGGCCGTCGTTGGTGTCGCGGGGGACGGCATCACCGACGAAATGGTCGTGACCGACGCTGCGCGCATCGATATCGGAACCGATCACCCCATCGCCCGCGCCATTGTCGCCGAGGCCACCGCCCGAGGGCTCGATATTCCAGCGGGTTCGGACATCACCGCAGTTCCCGGCGACGGAGTCGTGGGTAATTTGGGCAGCACCCGGGTCAGGGTCGGAACCGAAAAGTGGTTGATTGCCGAGGGCTCGACCATCAGCGAGAAGCTCCGCGCCACTATTGCGGGTTGGGCGAGCGATGGCCACACCGTTTCAGTTCTTTCGCACGATGACCGAGTCGTGGGCGCTATCGCCGTCAGCGACCCGATTCGACCGTCCTCGCAGGCGGCGGTCGAGGCATTGGAGAAGCTCGGGCTTCGAACGATTCTGGCTTCGGGAGACGCGGAGGTCGTTGCGCGCCGAATCGGAGGGCAGGTCGGTGTCGACGAAATTCACGCCCCCATGACTCCCGCCGACAAGCGCGACCTCATCGCGGAGCTTCAGAATCAGGGTCGAATTGTTGCGATGGTCGGTGATGGAATCAATGACGCCGCTGCTCTGGCACAAGCCGATTGTGGAATCGCAATGGGCGGCGGGACGGACGTGGCAATCGAGGCCAGCGATATTGTCATCGTCTCTGCCGATATCCGACGAGTCGCCGACGCCATTCGGCTGTCGCGATCCACCCTCGGCACCATCAAGGGCAACCTGTGGTGGGCGTTCGGCTACAACGCGCTGGCAATTCCGGTCGCCATGCTCGGTGTCGTCGGACCGGCAATTGCGGGTCTTGCCATGGCGTTTTCGTCGGTGTTCGTCGTCCTCAACTCGGGCCGACTTGCTCTTTTCCGGCTTGGCCGCTAGATACCGAGGAAGCTCCTCAGGTCGGCAACGGTTGCAACGCTCGCCGTTGCAGCGGCGAATTCCTCGGGAGTCCCATATCCCCACTCGACGAGCACGCAGTCAATATCAAATTCCTCGGCGCCTTCCACGTCGTGAATTCGATCGCCGATCAGGACGATTCGGTCGCGCTGCGCTCCGTGTTCGCCGAGCTCGTCGACGATTGCCCCGAGAACATCGGCCTTCGTTTTGCGAACGTCGTCATCGGTTGCCGTTCCGTAGATGTCGAATAGACCGTCGAGTTGGAAGTGTTCCGTAACGAGTTTCGCGGCAGTGAATGCTTTTGACGTCGCCAGCGCCGTCGTCATTCCAGCAGCGCGAACGTCGTGAATCAGGTCGATGACACCAGCAAACGGCTCCGCCGCGAACGCCCCAATCGCGTGATAATGCTCGCGATACCTCTCAATCGCTCGCGTGGTGTCCTCGGGTGAAAACCCCAAATGCTCACCAAACGTCGCCAGCAGCGGCGGCCCTAAATAGCGTTGCAGTTCTGCCCGATCGGGCGTGACGCGGCCCATCTCCACGAAGGCGTGCTCGAACGAGAGAAAGATCCCCTGGGCCGAATCCATGATGGTTCCGTCGAGATCCCACAGGACGATGTCGTAGGGGCGCATCAGAACAGCTTGTCCTGCGAGGTGTCAAGCCCGCGGAGGTCGTCGAGGTCGAGAACGACACAGCGAATTCCGCGATCCTCGGCGAGTGTCCGCGCTTGAGGTTTGATTTCCTGGGCGGCAAAGATACCGTGAACGGGGGCGAGGGTCGAATCACGATTGAGAAGGTCCAGGTAGCGCGTCAGCTGTTCGACGCCGTCGATGTCGCCGCGACGCTTTATCTCGATGGCGACGGTCTCACCGTTCGCATCCCGAGCGAGGATGTCGACCGGTCCGATTGCCGTGAAATATTCGCGGCGAATAAGCGAAAAGCCATCACCGTAGACCTCGATATGCGCGGCCGAAAGTTTTTGCAGATCGGCTTCGACCCCGTCCTTGATGAGACCGGGGTCGATTCCCAATTCGTGGGACGAATCGTGGTGGATGTCGTGCACAGAGATCACCAGAATGTCCGCCGTTTTGGCGTGCGTGACCCGCCACTGTTCGATGACTCCCGCTTCGCGCTGCTCGTCGTCGACCTCGATCGCGTCCGTGACGCACGGCGGGCTCATCCAGTTCAACGGTTTGTACGAACCACCGTCGGAGTGGATGAGAACACTCCCGTCCTCTTTGAACATGAGCAGTCGAGTGGCGAGCGGAAGGTGGGCGTTCAGTCGGCCCGAGTAGGCGACAGAGCACGTGGCGACGACCACTCTCACGAGTCTCCTCGGGCGAATCGACGTTCCTCGGCGATCGCATTTCCACCGTCGACGACGATGAGCTGACCGGTGATGTAGCCCGCCCCCGGGGTTGAGAGCGAGGCGATGACCGAGCCGACCTCACCGGGGTCGCCACTGCGGCCGGTCGGACCGAGTGTTCCTTCGGTGACCTCAGAGTCGAGTTGGGACGCGGTGGCGATCCATCCGGGTGCGACCGCGTTGATGGTGACACCAGAGGCAGCCGTGTCCACCGCGAGCGCACGAGTGAGCCCGACAATTCCCGCCTTAGCGGTGGCATAGGCGATATCGTCGCGCACAGCGCCGACGCCCCCGGTTGTGGAGGCAATATTGATGACGCGACCCCAGCCGCGCTCGAGCATCGCGGGCAAAAGTGCTCGCGAAACATAAAACGTGGAGGACAGGTTGGCGTCGATGGTGGCCTGCCAGTCGTCAGCGGGCATGGCCATGTCTCCACGCGCCCAGCCCTCACCGGTCGCAATCATCCCGGCGTTATTGACAACAATGTCCGGCGAAATACCGCGAACCTGCAGCTCGGCGATGAGTGCGTCGACGAGTGCGGGGGATTCCAGTCGAGCGACGATACCGTCTGCCGCGATGCCCTGCTCGCGAAGTTCTGCAACGCGCTCATCAATTCGTGCAGTGGTGGACGTGATGACAACGCGAGCACCGAGAGACCCGAGAATGCGAGCCGTTGCGAAACCAATCCCCTCCGCGCTGCCCGAACCGGTGACGAGAGCGGTGCGACCGGTCAGGTCGAATTCGGCAGGTACTTTACTCACCTCTACATCGTAGGCTGGAACCATGACTCATTCAGGAATCGAACTTGCCAACCGCCACGACGGAATTCTGCCGTCGGAGGACCTGTACCGGCACATGAACCAAAAATGGATTGATGCCAACCCAATCCCCGAGGACCGCGCCCGTTACGGTTCATTCCTCATCCTCGCCGAAGAGGCCGAGAAGGCGGTGCGAACGATCATCGAGGAATGCCAGAGTGCAGCGCCCGGAACCGAGGCGCGCAAAGTCGGGGACCTTTACACATCCTTCATGAACGAGTCACGCGCCAATGAACTGGGCGCAGAACCGCTGCGTCCGTTGCTGGCCCAAATCGACGAGGCGGATTCGCTCAGCGCACTGGTGGCGCTGCTGGGTCGCCTCGAACGGTGCGGGATTGGCTCGTTCGTGTCGATGTGGGTTGACAACGACCCCGGCAACCCGGAGCGCTACCTGTTGTTCATTGAACAAGGCGGAATCGGGCTACCCGACGAGTCGTACTATCGCGAGGACACGTTCGCCGAAATTAGGACGGCGTATCTCGCGCACCTCGAGCGCATGTTCAGCCTCGCGGGTCTTACGGATGCCGCCGATCGCGCTGCCCGCGTTTTCGGCGTGGAAAACCGCATCGCGGCGTCGCACTGGGACAACGTTCGCTGCCGCGACACCCACGCGACCTACAACCTCACGCCGTGGACCGAGTTCGCCTCGGCGCTCGGACCAATCGCCTTACCGTGGCGCGATGCGCTCGATGTGGCCGACGCCGTGTTCGACGAAGTCGTTGTGCGACAGCCATCGTTTATTGAGGACGTTCGCGCCGTCATTGAATCGGCGTCGCTCGACGAGCTCGCCGATTGGTTGCGCTGGCAGGTTATCAACGGGCTTGCCCCTTACCTGTCCGATGATGTGTCAGCAGCGAACTTCGATTTTTACGGCAAAACACTCACGGGAACCCCGCAACAGCGCGCGCGCTGGAAGCGCGGAGTGTCCTTTACCGAGGGGTCGATGGGCGAGGCAATCGGCAAAATCTACGTCGAACGCCACTACCCGCCCGCGGCTAAGGCGGCGATGGATGTGCTCATTGCGAACCTCACCGAGGCATATCGCGATTCCATCACGAACCTCGAGTGGATGAGCCCTGAGACAAAGGTTCGCGCGCTCGAGAAACTGGACAAGTTCACCCCGAAGATTGGTTATCCCGCGAAGTGGCGGGATTACTCATCGGTGACCGTGCACGCGGATGACCTCGTCGCAAACGTCACTGCGGTGGCCGAATTCGAATTCGCTCGGGAGTTGGGCAAGGTCGGCAAGCCACTCGATCGTGACGAATGGTTCATGCTCCCGCAAACGGTCAATGCGTATTACAACCCTGGCTTCAACGAGATTGTTTTCCCCGCAGCGATTCTGCAGTGGCCGTTCTTCGATGTGAATGCCGACCCGGCCGCGAACTACGGCGGAATCGGAGGGGTCATCGGCCACGAAATTGGCCACGGTTTTGATGACCAGGGCAGTGAATTCGACGGGGACGGACGTTTGTCAAACTGGTGGACCGATGAAGACCGCGAGCGGTTCACCGAACTCACTCGCGCACTAATCGACCAGTACAACGCGCTCGAACCCGCCGCTCTTCCCGGCCACCACGTCAACGGAGAATTGACCATCGGAGAGAACATCGGTGACCTCGGAGGGCTGTCTATTGCGTGGAAGGCCTACCAGTTGTCGCTGGACGGAAATGAGCCTCCCGTTATCGATGGGCTTACCGGAGCCGAGCGATTCTTGTTGTCCTGGGCGCAGGTCTGGCGTCAATCGGCGCGTGACGAAGAGGCTTTGCGCCTCCTCACGATCGACCCACATTCGCCGACGGAATTCCGCTGCAACCAAATCGCGCGCAACCTTGACTTGTTCCACGAGACGTTCGGGGTCACGGAAGGTGACCCCATGTGGATGGACCCCTCTGAGCGCGTGACGATTTGGTAGGGGTTCACCGCTAACCAACAAACATTGTCGGCCCGAGTTTTGGGCAAAACAAATCCGCGTTAGTGTTAATACCTTGTACGGCATATACAGGAGGCATCATGCGAGGCAAAGTTCTCTTTGCGCTAGGACTTGGAGTCGGTTACATTTTCGGTACCCGTGCCGGTCGTGCGCGGTACAACCAGATCAAATCCGCTGCTCTTAAGGTCTGGAACGACCCTCGAGTCCAGGAACAGGTCTCCGTTGCCACCGAGTTCGTGAAGGACAAGGCCCCCGAGGTCGCTGATTTTGTCAGCGCCAACGCACGCAAGGTCGCAGCAAAGGTCGACGAAGCGCGCGGAATCAAGCCGGCGGCAAAGAAGCCCGCGGCTACCAAGACCGCCGCCACAAAACCCGCTACAACCACAAAGCCCAAGGCGTCAACGAAGACGACCACCGCATCCACATCGGAGTCGGCAGGAAAGTAGTACATGTCCGAGGACACCAACCGTCGCGGATTCTTTCGGCTCATTGCTGATTTGCCCCGCGAATTGAGCGACCTGGTTCGCGCCGAGATTCGACTGCTGCAGACGGAACTCGCGTCGAAGTTGCGCGCCGCGGGCGTCGGTCTCGGTCTCGTCACTCTCGGAGTGACGCTGCTCTCGGCGTTCCTGCTCATGCTCGTCGTTGCCGGAATCCTTGCTCTATCGCTGGTCATGCCAGCGTGGGCTGCGGCGCTGGTTGTCGCGGGTTCTGCGCTCATCACCGGTCTCATCTTGATCGCCGCGGGAATCGGCTCGATCAAGAAGGGGTTTACCCCGTTCGAGTCGGTCGACCAAATTGCGAAAGACTTCAAGAACCTCGGAAAGCGGAACATCAATGAGTGAGCGCGACCGCATCGCCGCCGAGATCACCGCCAAGCGGGCCAAACTCGCGAGCAGCTTCGAAGAGCTCGAACACAAGTTGGACGTTGACGCACAGCGAAAGATTCTGACCGAGCGAGTCACCGCCTCGTATCAGGGCAACCCCGTTCCGTGGTGGATCGGCGTCGGGGCACTCGGCGTCATCGTCGTCAGCACAATTGCCTGGGCGGTGTTCGGGGATGAGTGATTTCGCCATTCGGGAAGTGTCGCCGACGGCGAGCATCCCGATTGTCAAGCGACTCGCTGGGCAAACAGTTCTCATCCCGCGCGGTGGAGACTTCGCTCAGGACATCACCACTCGACTGACGGTACTGGGCGCACGGGCTGTCGTGGCACCGGTCATCAATTTCGCTTCCGCTGACGACTCGACCGCACTTGATGAGGCCTTTACGGATCTTCAGAACGGCAGCTACGACTGGGTCGTCCTCACTAGCGCGACCGCAGTGGATGTGTTGCACCACTTGCGTATTTGCATCCCTGATAACACCAAGATTGCCGCTATCGGTGAAACCACCGAACAGGCGCTGACGTTTGCGGGATTCCGCGTCGATTTCGTACCCGGAAACGACAACTCTCCCCGCGGGTTCCTCGCCAACCTTCCCGAAGGGTTTGGAGCCGCGAAGGTTCTCGTGCCACACGCCGAGACGTCGGAGCCCGTCCTCGAAGCCGGACTGGCTGAGCTGGACACCGACGCACGCTTTGTTTCGGCATACCGCACGGTGGGCGTCGCACTGCCTGCAGACGTCATCGATGGAGTTCGCGACGGGAAAATCACGTCGATTCTTGTTTCATCGGGCAGCGTCGCACGGTATTTGGCCGAGCAGCTGCAACCGATACCCGATTCGACGGCCATTGTCTGCATTGGTCCCCGAACTGCATTTGACGCGAGCAGCGTCGGCCTGGCGGTTTCCGCCACGGCGGCGGAGCGAACGAACGAAGCGCTCATCGACGCGCTACTCGATTACCTCGACGCTTAACCGAACAGCAGGGCTGCTTCATCCCAGCGGTCCAGCGGCACCTGCTTGAGTTGGTCCAGTGCGGCCTCGAATGGCAGTCGAACAATGTCGGTTCCTCGCAGGGCAACCATGTGACCCCAGTCTTCCTCCGCGATCATCCGGGCGGCATTCATTCCGAATCGAGTTGCGAGAACCCGGTCAAAAGCTGACGGGGTACCGCCGCGCTGGATGTGTCCGAGGGTGGTTGCCCGGGTTTCAATCCCCGTGGCCTCTTCGATGAGCGGGGCGAGTTTGTCACCGATGCCGCCCAGTCGCGGCCGCCCGAACGCATCGAGGCCGCGCTCGGAATGCGCGTCATCCATCGTGTCGAGCAAAAAGCCTTCGGCAACACACACGAGCGGTGCGCGGCCGCGGGAAGCGGCGGACTTCACCCAAGAGACGATTTCGTCGAGTGACGTCTTACGTTCGGGGATAAGAATCGCGTGCGCGCCGGCCGCCATCCCGGAGTGGAGTGCAATCCATCCGACGTGGCGACCCATCACCTCGGCCACCATGCATCGGTGGTGGGAATCACCGGTCGTGCGCAACCGATCCATAGCGTCCGTCGCGACGTTGACCGCGGTGTCGAACCCAAACGTGTAATCCGTTCCCGAGAGGTCATTATCGATCGTCTTGGGAACTCCGATGATTTTCATTCCCGCCTCGGAAAGACGATTTGCGGCCGCCAGCGAACCTTCACCACCGATGACAAGAAGTGCGTCCATTCCCGCTTCGGACATTACCGCGTTGATGCGGTCGATTCCGCCGTTGCCTTCAAAAGGGTTTGTCCGTGATGAACCGAGGATGGTTCCACCGAGCTTCGCAATGCCCTTGACGTCAGCACGCTTGAGTGGCTGGAAGTCAGCCTCGACGAGTCCGCGCCAACCGTCGCGGATGCCGACGAATTCGAGACCGTATTGGCGCTCGCCGTTAAGGACCGCACTCCGGATGACGGCGTTGAGGCCGGGAGCGTCCCCGCCCGATGTCAAAACACCAATTCGCATGTCCCTATTCTCGCGGTTCAGGAACTCACCGCACGCCATGTCAGGACAAAAAGTTAGAGAATGCGGCGATGCACCAATCGCGACAGCAGAATCGACGATCGGGTGTGGTCAACGTTGGGAGCCTGACGCACCTTTTCCAACGCAGCCTCCAACGCGGGGATGGAATGAGCACGCATGTGCAGAATTGCGTCCGCTTGACCGGAGACGGTTCCCGCGTAGACGACTTCGGGAACGGCTTGCAGAATCGTTCGCAGTTCTTCCGGTCCGACAGTGCCTCGGCAATACAGTTCGACGTAGGCTTCGACCCCGACGCCCTCGGCAGCGGGGTCGACTTGAACGGTAAATCCGCGAATAGCGCCGGAATCAACGAGCCGGTCGATGCGTCGCTTTACGGCGCTCGCGGAAAGCCCAACGACGTCCCCGATGTCGGCATACCCGGCCCGCGCGTTATCGCGGAGCTGTTCGATGATGCGGCGGTCAGTTGCGTCCATGACCTTATTCTAAAAGGTCTCCCGCGTCAGAAACGACCGTCGCGCAGGAATCATGCGTTTAGGGCGACTTGTGAATGATGGTGATGAGCTGCGTCGCAGTGGTGTCGCCCACTTCGCTGTGACGAAAAGCGGACCGGATTGTTTCGGTTGTGCCGATGTGGTGACCGGCGCGCATCCAAATGAAACCGATGAGCGCCGCGGCCAAACCGCCGATCGCCGCGACACCGATTGCCCAGCGAGGACCGAGTGTGTTCGACACGAAACCGACGAGCGGCGAGCCGAACGGAGTGCCGCCGATGACGACGGTCGAATAAATCGCCAAGACGCGCCCCCGAAACTTATCGTCCGTGGACACCTGGAGATAGGAGTTCGCAGTTGCGACCAGCAAAATCGCGCCGAGCCCAAGAATCGGATAAAGGACGACAAATATTGTCACGGTCGGCGCAAGAGCGGCGAGAGTCGCACCGACGGCAATCGTCGCAGCGGCGACGATGATGACAGACAATCGGGGCCGAGTCGATCGCGCGACGATGAGCGCACCAATCAACGATCCGACGGCCAGCGCGGACGTGATGAAGCCGTAATCGTGGGCGCCGAGCCCAAACTCCACGACCGCCATCGTCGCCGAGAAGATGCCGAAGTTGAAGACGAGCGCACCGACGACGAACGCCATCGACAAAACGATGACGATATCGGTGCGCGACCGGATGTAGCGAAGGCCCTCACGGAATTGCCCGCGCGCCTTCGCCACCTTTGTGACGGGATTGAGTTCGCGAACGCGCAGACTGAGGATTGCGATGACCGCTGCAGCATAAGCCGCCGCGGAAATTGTCAGCGTCCATCCCGTGCCCGCCGTGGTGATGGCCACACCCGCGATTGCGGGTCCGACTAAGCGGGATGTGTTGAACATCATCGAATTCATCCCCACAGCGTTGGAAATGTGGGATTTGCCCACAAGCTCGCTCACAAATGCCATTCGTGCCGGCGCCTCAAACGCTTGACTGATACCGAGTGACAGGGCGAGAACGTAGACGAGCGGGAGTGTCGCAATTCCGAGGACAACGGCGATGCCGAGCACGAGTCCCAGAACCAGCTCGGCGATCGTCGTGATGAGGATTATTGTGCGACCGTTCACCCTGTCGATGAGCGGTCCGATGAACGGGCCGAGGACAAAAATGGGACCGAACTGGAGCGACAGCGAAACTCCGACCGCAACGGCGTCGTTGTTGGTCAGTTCGGTGAGAACGAGCCAGTCCTGCGCGGTGCGTTGTGCCCACGAGCCGATGTTCGCGATAAGCGCACCGATAATCCAAATTCGGAAGTTGCGTGTGGCGAGTGCTCGAAACAGTGCCGGGCGGGATTCGCGCGGAGAGGACTTCCGACGGCCAACCACGTCTTCATCCTACGCTCGTCACCGCGGGGGCTACCTCCTACACTTGCCCTATGAGCACAAACACTTCGACCCACCGCACCTTCGTCGACGCCGACGGAGTCACCATCC
This sequence comes from uncultured Microbacteriaceae bacterium, assembly GCA_903940225.1. Classification (GTDB taxonomy): domain Bacteria; phylum Actinomycetota; class Actinomycetes; order Actinomycetales; family Microbacteriaceae; genus MWH-TA3. Next base: position 65,720 of record CAJAKC010000022.1, on the reverse strand, counting down.
ACTTCACGGTGTGGCCCGTGGCGAAACCTCGCGCAATTGTTCAAATCTCTCACGGACAGGGTGACCACTCGCAGCGCTACGCCGCCCTCGCCGAGGCTTTCAACCGAAACGGCTTTGTCGTTTACGCCGATGACCACCGCGGACACGGCGAAACCTGGCGCGAACAGTGGCAGGGGGATCAGTCGAAGTTCGGACACCTCGGACCGCGAAACATCGACGGCACCATCGATCAAATCAACGAGCTGACGCGAATCGCGCGCACAGAGAATCCGGGGCTGCCCGTCGTTTTCGCGGGCCATTCGATGGGATCGCTCTTCGGGCAGATCGCGCTCGACCGCGGAATTCTTGACGTCGACCTCGTGGTGTGGTCCGGTACGGCTTTGCGCACCCCGTTCACGATGAACGCGGGCGACCTTAATGCCAAGTTCAAGAACACCGGCCAGACGGGACACGAGTGGCTCAATCGCGACGTCTCCGCCCACCACGCGTTTGCCGCGGACCCATTGACCTTTAAGGCGAACGCGCTGGCACAGCTTGGCGTGGGTGGAGCCCTGCAGCTCATCGGCCTGCCTAAGCCGGCTCAGCGTGACATCCCCATCCTCATCGTGCAGGGCGGCGCAGATTCGCTCGGGAACGAAAAGAGCGTGGCAGCACTCGCGGCCCGCTATGTCAAGGCCGGATATTCCGATGTTGAGCTGATCGTCTACGCCGGCGCCCGTCACGAAATCTATTTCGAAACGAACCGCGACGAGGTGTGGAAAGACCTGTTTTCCTGGATTGACGCGCGACTGAAGTCGTGACTATGAAGGGCGAATACAAGGTACCCGGGGGCAAACTCGTTGTCGTCCACGCCGACGAAGTCGACGGGCATCTCGTCAATGTTGCGGTCTCCGGTGACTTTTTTCTCGAGCCGGATGAAGCACTGGACGCTTTGACCTCAGCTATCGAGGGGTTGCCGGTGACGGCTGATGCCGGTGAAATTGCGCGCCGAGTCCGCACCGCTCTCCCCGACGACGTCGTCATGCTGGGGTTCCACCCCGAGGCCGTTGCCACCGCGGTGCGGAGGGCAATCGCCCACGCACGTTCATTTACCGAGTACGACTGGGAATACCTCGCTCCAACGCCAATGACAGCGGCCGAACACATGGCCCTCGATCAGGTTCTCGCCGAAGAGCTCGGCGAGGGTCGCCGCGGTCCGACACTGCGAATCTGGGAGTGGGCTGAACCGGCGATCATCATCGGCTCCTTCCAGTCACTCCTCAATGAAGTCGACTCGGAGGAAGCCGTTGCACGGGGAATCGGTGTTCACCGCCGCATCAGCGGTGGCGGGACGATGTTCATCGAACCGGGCAACACCATCACGTATTCGATCTACGCGCCCGGCGAACTCCTTCGCGGCATGTCGTTCGCCGACAGTTACGCGTTCCTTGACGATTGGGTGCTTCAGGCGTTGCAGTCCATCGGTATTGCCGCCGAATACAAGCCACTTAATGACATCGCTAGTCCCGAGGGAAAGATCGGCGGTGCGGCGCAAAAACGTCTCGGCAATGGCGCGGTCCTTCACCACGTCACAATGGCCTACGACATCGACGCCGATGCGATGATGCGCGTGCTGCGCATCGGGCGCGAGAAATTGAGCGACAAGGGTGTCGCGAGTGCCGGTAAACGCGTCGATCCCATCAAATCTCAGTCTGGACTGAGTCGTGAGGAGGTTATCGACGTGATGGTGTCCACGTTCCGCTCCCTGTACGGTCTGCGCGAGGGCTCGATCACCGAAGCGGAGACACACCGGATGCGCGAACTCGTCGAAACGAAGTATTCGAGCGACGAGTGGCTTCGCCGCGTTCCGTGACTCAGAGTTCGAACTTGTAGCCCAGTCCGCGAACCGTCACGATGAGTGTCGGGTTTTTTGGATCGGTCTCGATTTTTGACCGAATCCGCTTGACGTGAACGTCGAGCGTCTTGGTGTCACCGTAATAGTTCGACCCCCACACGCGGTCGATGATTTGCCCCCGTGTGAGAACGCGATTCACGTTCTCCATGAGGTACTCGAGCAGTTCAAACTCTTTGAGGGGAAGAGAGACGGGTTTATCGTCGACGAACACCTTGTGGCGTTCGGCGTCGAGCCGGATGGGTCCTGCTTCCAAGATGGAGGACGGTCCAGAGCCGCCGGTCGAACTTCCGCGGCGCAAGACCGCCTTCATTCGTGCGAGCAGTTCGCGGGTCGAATAGGGTTTGGTGACGTAATCGTCCGCCCCGATTTCCAACCCGACGACCTTGTCGATTTCGCCATCCTTCGCGGTGACCATGATGATGGGCACCGCCGACGTTGCGCGAATCTCCCGACAAACCTCGGTTCCGCTGATTCCGGGAAGCATGAGATCGAGCAGCACGATGTCCGGTTGCACCGCACGGAACTTCTCCAGCGCCGCCTTGCCATCTTCGGCCGAGTGGACCGTGAATCCCTCTTTCTCCAGCAAGAACACGAGGGGTTCGCGCAGGGACTTTTCATCTTCGACGACGAGAACCGTGGTCATGACAGTGCCTCCAATTGAGCGGGGTCGAAGCGGGGAAGTCGAATAGTGAACGTCGAGCCGATTCCGACTTGCGAGAACAGCGTAACCTCGCCGCCGTGACTCAACGCGATGTGCTTCACCAGGCTGAGCCCTAAGCCGGTGCCACCGGTTTGGCGCGAGCGCGAGGCGTCAACCCGATAGAACCGTTCAAAGATGCGCGCCTGTTCGTCCTGCGGAATCCCCATGCCCGCGTCCGCCACGGCAATCTGCACCGAATTGTCGGCGGCTTTTACTCCAATACCAACACGCTTTTTCGGTTCGGAGTATTGAATGGCGTTATCGATGAGGTTTTTGACGGCCACGATGAGCAATTCGGAATCACCGACGACGTATTCCGACTCGGGACACTCCACCGTGATGGAGATTGACTGTGACTCAGCGAGGATTGCGCATCGTTCCGTCGCCTCGGCGATGATGTCGGAGATCCGGACAGGTGTTGCCTTCCGGAGCACCTCATTGGATTGCACGCGCGACAGCTGAATGATGTCTTGAACAAGATCCGCGAGGCGCCGCGATTCTTTGAGGAGGTTCTTGGAAAACTTCCGAACCGTCTCGGGGTCGTCGGTAGCGCCAACCAGCGCCTCGGCGAGCAGACCGATTGCGCCAATGGGCGTCTTCAGCTCATGCGAAATGTTCGCGATGAAGTCGCGACGAGCGTCGTCGAGTCGGTGGCCCTCGGTGTTGTCTTCGAGAAGCAACACCACGTTTCCGTTACCCGCCAGCGCGGCGCGGACATCAACCCAGTAATAGTCACCCGATTTTCGGGCGAGTTCGAGCTCCTGATACACGGGCTCGCCGCTGCGCCGAACCTCGTCGACGATTGCGCGAAGTTCAGGGACCGCAAGACCGCGGTTGCGAATCAACCCCATTGCCGTGGCACTGGCCGAATAGCGGACGACCGAGTTGGAGTGGTCGATGACCAAGCCTGCGGTTGCGAGAACGTCGATCAGCTTCTCGCCGACCTCGAGCACATTGCTGTCGACCATGCGACTGGACATCGCTCGCCGCGTCAACAGCCAGGTGAAGAGGGCAACAACGACACCGGATGCGACTGTCGCACCGAGCACGGCAAGCACCACGGTGCTCTCGGATGTCATGCTTTTAGACTAGGTCACGTGCCATTATTGGCATAACGGGTCGCTCGCCGGATGGCGAAGGTTCGGGTGAAATTCAGGGACAGTTTGCCGAATGTTCACCCAAATTTGACACGGTGAAGTCAAACACGGAAGAAGGCATACGCCATGCGCGAAATGTTCCAGCAGGAATTGCATGAGGTCCAAGACCGCCTGGTCGAGATTGCGGACAACGTCATCACCATCATCGATAACGCAACGCAGGGATTCTGCGGAACGGACGTCGCTAAGGCGGACCAGGCCCTCGCTAGTGCCGACGCAATTTCCGATAAGGCCCTCGCTCTTGATGAACTCGTCATTCGCGTGCTCGCTCGGCAGGCACCCGTTGCTCGGGATTTGCGCATTCTCGTTTCGGCGCTTCGCATGTCCAACTCGCTCGAGCGCATGGCTTCACTCGCCGGCCACATCGCGGCTATTGCTCGATACCGTTTTCCGGCGTCGGCGGTTCCCGAAGCGCTCGAAGACACTTTTGACGAAATGTCCCGTCTGGTTGTCCGACTTGCCCGAAAGACCGCGAAGGTTCTCAAGAACACCGACGTCGATCTTGCCCGCAAAATTCAGGCGGAAGACGAACGAGTCGACGAGCTGCACCGTCACGTGTTTGATGTGGTTCTCAGCGACGAGTGGTCGGAGAACGCCATGTTTACCGTTGATGTGACTCTTGCTTCACGGTACCTTGAGCGGTTCGCCGATCACGTTGTCGAGATCTCGTCGAAGGTCAGCTACCTCACGACGGGCGACTGGTCAGAGACTGAAATCTAAAGGACCAGATTTATTCACTTGTCGTTCACCTGTTCTCCCCCCGCTGGACATTTGTCCACCCTTAGAGTGAAAAAGTCATCTGACACCAACACGAAAGGTACACATTCCAATGTTCAAATCACTTCAGATCGCTGGAGTCGTCGCGGTTGCATCTCTCGCACTCGCGGGCTGCGCCGCAAATGAGGGAACCCCCGCAAGTGACCTCACGGGAACACTGAACGGCGCGGGCGCTTCGTCCGCCGGTTCGGCACAAGAAGCATGGATCGCCGCCTTCCAGAAGGCCAACGAGGGCGTCACCGTCAACTACGACCCCTCGGGTTCGGGTGCGGGGCGCGAGTCGTTCCTCTCCGGTGCTGTTGCGTTCGCAGGGACCGACTCCTACCTCAAGGACGACGAGCTCACGACCGAGTCGCCGCTGTGCGTTCCCGGAACCGGATTCTTCGAGGTCCCCGTCTACGTTTCACCTATCGCCGTTGTAGTCAACGTCGACGGTGTCGACTCGATCAACCTTGCCCCGGCGACGATCGCCAGCATCTTCAAGGGTGACATCACCAACTGGAACGACGCGGCCATTGCTGCTGACAACCCGACGGCGATGCTGCCCGACCTCACCATCACTGCCGTTCACCGTTCGGACGATTCGGGAACCACCAAGAACTTCAGCAACTATCTGTCAAAGACCGCTGGAGACATCTGGGATGGCGAAGTGAGCGACACGTTCCCTTACACAACGGGTGAAGGCGCTTCCGGAACCTCGGGCGTCATCGATGCTGTCACCAACGGAACCGGCACCATCGGTTACGCCGACGCGTCGAAGGCCGGCGACCTTGTTGCCGCTGCCATCAAGGTTGGCGAATTCTGGCAGGGACCGGAGTCCGATGCAGCAGCAGCGGTTATCCCTGACTCGACTCCAGTTGCCGACCGCAGCGAAACCGACATGGCAATCGACCTCAAGCGCGACTCGACATCGGCCGGCGTTTACCCGCTCGTGCTCGTGTCGTTCCTCGTTGGGTGCAACGACTACGACGATGATGCAATCGGCGTTCTCGTGAATGCTTACGCCTCGTACCTGACCAGCGAAGCTGGCCAAGCAGATGCAGCGTCGGCCGCAGGCAGCGCCCCGATCAGTGGCGCGACCCGCGAGCGCGCAGCGACCATCACTGCAGCAATCAAGTAATAACGTAGGGGTGTCGGCCCGTTGGGCCGGCACCCCACTTTTAACCGAGGAAGCAATGGCGAACACACGTTCTCAGGTCCCGAAGAAACGGGGAGATGTCGTTTTCAGCGGCCTCGTCACCGCGTCGGGAATTGCGATCCTCGTGACACTCAGTGCGGTAGCGACCTTCCTCGTTGTCGAATCACTTCCCGCGCTCAATCCTTCGGCGGAAATCGGCAATGCCCCCGAAGGCTTCTGGGCGTACGTCGCCCCCCTCGTCTTCGGAACGTTGCTCGCGGCAGTTCTCGCACTCATCTTTGCCACGCCCCTTGCAATCGGCATCGGTCTTTTCATTTCTCACTACGCTCCCCGGCGCATCGCTTCCTCTCTCGGCTACGTCATAGACCTCCTCGCCGCGATCCCCTCAGTCGTCTACGGATTGTGGGGAATTCAGGTACTCGCTCCGGCCGTGCAACCCATCTATCAGTGGCTCAACGAGAATCTGGGGTGGATTCCCCTCTTCGTGGGCCCGGTATCGGGCACGGGTCGCACAATCCTTACGGTGTCATTCGTGTTAGCCATCATGATTCTGCCCATCATGAGCGCCCTCGCCCGCGAGATTTTCCTGCAAACGCCGAAGCTCAATGAAGAGGCGGCGCTCGCCCTCGGCGCCACCCGCTGGGAAATGATCAAGCTTTCGGTTCTGCCGTTTGCCCGCAGCGGGCTGCTCTCCTCGGCGATGCTGGGCCTGGGCCGCGCGGTCGGGGAAACCATGGCGGTGGCGATGGTGCTGTCACCCGCGGCTGTGATTACGTTTGCGCTCATCACGCCGACAAACCCGTCGACGATTGCCTCGACGATTGCCCTCGATTTCCCCGAGGCAGCCGGCTTGAACGTCAATGCGCTGATCGCGGCCGGACTCGTCCTTTTCGTTATCACCATGGCGGTCAACATCGCCGCCCGCGGAATCATCACGCGCCACGCGCGGAAGGTGGCGTTCTAACATGGCGCGCACCTCGATTCGACTCAACCGCTGGTTCCTGCCGTTGCTCGCCCTCGCGTCGTTCGGCATCTCGTCCATTGCCGTGACGATTCCGGCGGCCACGACTTCGGCGCCGTTCAACTTCGTGGGCGCCAGCGCGCTCGGCGCGGTGATTTACGCGATTCTCAGCTTCTTGATCACGCTCATCGCTCAGGGCCCTCGTGTCGCGAAGGACCGCATGATGACGACACTCGTCCTCGTCGCGTTTGCTATTGCGGTCGTGCCACTCATCTCGCTCATTTCGACGGTGGTCACACTGGGACTCGCGCGCTTTGACGGGGACTTTTTCTCCAGCTCCATGCGTAACGTGGTCGGTCAAGGCGGCGGCGCGCTTCACGCCATCATTGGGACAATCGAGATCACGTCCCTCGCGGCGATCATTTCCATTCCGATCGGTCTTCTCACCGCCATCTATTTGGTCGAATACGGTCGCGGCCGACTCGCGCGCGCGGTCACGGCGCTGGTCGACGTGATGACCGGCATCCCATCCATCGTGGCGGGGCTCTTTGCCTTCGCGGTATTCGCGCTGTTCTTTGGCCCCGGAATTCGCATGGGATTCGCCGGCGCGGTTGCTCTCAGCGTCTTGATGATCCCCGTCGTCGTTCGCAGTTCAGAAGAGATGCTGCGGATCGTCCCCTCGGAACTCCGGGAGGCGTCCTACGCTCTCGGCGTCCCCAAATGGCTCACCGTTCTCAAAGTGGTGCTTCCGACAGCCGTTGCGGGCCTTGTCACGGGAATCATGATTTCCATCGCCCGCGTGATCGGAGAAACCGCACCGTTGCTCATCGTCGCCGGCTTTACGCAGAGCATGAATTACAACCCGTTCAACGAGCGCATGATGACCTTGCCCGTCTTCGTTTACTTCTCGTATTCGAGCCAAGGGACCGACACGCAGGCCTACATCGACCGCGCCTGGGCCGGGGCACTCACCCTCATCGTCATCGTCATGGTGCTCAACCTTGGCGCTCGATTAATCTCCCGAATTGCACGACCCCATACCTCGCGATAGGAAACAGTCATGGCCAAAAGAATCGAACTCAAGAAAGTCAGCGTCTTTTACGGGGACTTCCGTGCGGTCGACGATGTCACGCTCAATATTGAACCGCGAACCGTCACTGCTTTCATCGGCCCCTCGGGGTGCGGAAAGTCGACCCTGATTCGAACCCTCAACCGAATGCACGAAGTCATCCCCGGCGCGTACGTGGACGGCAAGGTGCTCATGGACGGGCGCAACCTATACGGTTCCGATGTCGACCCGGTTGAGGTGCGCCGTCAAGTTGGGATGGTTTTCCAACGCCCGAACCCATTCCCGACAATGTCCATCCGCGACAACGTCCTCGCCGGTTACAAACTCAACAACGCGCGAGTGGCAAAGTCCGATGCAGACGACGTCGTTGAAAAGTCACTCAAGCGTGCAAACCTGTGGAAAGAGGTCAAGGACCGGCTCGATAAGCCGGGAGGGGGCTTGTCCGGTGGGCAGCAGCAGCGACTCTGCATCGCGCGCGCAATCGCGGTCGAGCCCGAGGTTCTCCTGATGGACGAACCAACGTCAGCCCTCGACCCCATCTCCACTCTCGCCATCGAGGACCTCGTCTCCGAGCTCAAGCAGGAGTACACCATCGTTATCGTCACTCACAACATGCAACAGGCCGGTCGCATTTCCGACAAGACGGCATTCTTCAATATCGACGGCGCGGGCGAACCAGGAAAACTGATCGAGTTCGACGACACCGCCACAATCTTCTCCAACCCCACCAAGAAGATGACCGAGGATTACATCTCCGGTCGATTCGGGTAGGTCAGCGTGTTGTCAACTCGAGAAACTCGGGGTGACGACGAATGACGACAGGCACGAACGGGCAGACCCCGACGATTCGATAGTCGGTGTTGTCGCGGAACCATTCGAGCGCCCCGACGACCAATTCAGTTCCGGCGCCCGTGTTACGCATTTGCGGCAGTACTTCGGTGTGGTGAAGCCGTGCGTCGTGACCACGAATTTCAAAGTCAACCCAACCGACTTCGACGCCGTCGCGAAGGCCGGTGATTCGTTCGGGTCCTGCGATGAATTCCATCAGTGGCCGCCCGCTTGCGCTTCGAGGTTCTCTTGCATCGCGCTCTTGTCGCGCAGCGGTTCCGCCTTGATGAACCAGGACAACACGAATGCGGCTATGGCAACGATGACGGCCACGAGGTAGACGGATTGAGCAGATGACGCAAAGCCCTCCACGAACGGCTCGGTCAAGACCTTGCTCGCGCCGTTCAGGAACGAGGTGTCGCCCGAGAGAGCACCGGACACCGAGCCGGGGTCCGACGCGCCGTTCTTCAGTAGTTCGATGATCGCAGCGTTCTTCGGGTCGTTGGCGATGGCGGGGTCTTGAATCGCGGTCATCAGCGCCTTTGTCGTCTCGGGTCGGGCGAAGATGTCTTTTAACGCCTCGGGAATTCGACCGAAGAGAACCGAGAACAGCACGGCGGTTCCCAACGTTCCACCGATTTGACGGAAGAAAGTCGCGCCGCTCGTGGCGACGCCGATGTCACGAGAAGACACCGCGTTTTGGCTGGCGATGGTCAGAGTCTGCATCATGAGCCCAAGCCCGATGCCGACGGCCAACATGCCGACCATGATGAACGTGTAGTCGCTGTCCTTCGAGATTTGCGACAACCACGCGAACGCGAACACCATCAGTCCCGTGCCGATGATGGGCAGAATCTTGTATTTGCCCGTCTTCGAGATCACGCGCCCACCGACTCCGGTGGCAATCAGGATGCCGAACACCATCGGCAACATTTGGATTCCACTCTCGGTCGGTGTTGAGCCAATGACGAGTTGCATGAACAGCGGAATCGTCATCATGGCACCAAACATGGCGAATCCGACAAGAATCCCGAGGACTGTCAATTGGGAAAAGGTGACGGACTTGAAAAGGGAGAGTGGAATCAGTGCGGCCGCACCCATTCGCTTTTCGGCCCAGATAAAGGCGGCAATTCCGGCCACGCCGAGGACGTAGCAGAGCAGTGACTCGTTCGAACCCCAGCCCCATTCGCGGCCGTTTTCCGCTACCAGCAAGAGAGGCGTGACAGCAATAATGACGGTGAGGACACCCCACCAGTCAATCTTGTGGTCTTGCTTGATCTGCGGAACGTGCAGGAAACGCCAGACCATAAAGAGCGCGATTGCCCCAATTGGCATGTTGATGAGGAACACCCAGCGCCAACCGGTGATTCCAAGAATGTCGGGGGCCCCGGCAAAAAACCCTCCGACGAGCGGGCCGAGTACTGAAGACGATCCGAAAACTGCGATGAAAAAGCCCTGGTAGCGCGCTCGTTCACGGGGAGGGACCATATCGCCGATGATGGTGAAGGCGAGGGACATGAGTCCACCACCACCGATTCCCTGTACGGCACGGAAAGCGGCGAGGCTCATCATCGAGTCGGCGAGACCAGATAGCAGGGACCCCAGCAAGAAGACGCCAATCGAAATAATGTAAATGGGTCGGCGCCCGAAAATGTCCGATAACTTTCCCGCGATGGGCGTGACGACGGTAGACACAATGAGGTACGCGGTAGTCACCCACGCCTGTTGAGAAAGCCCGTTGAGGTCGTCGGCTATGGTTCGCATCGCGGTTCCGACAACGGTTTGGTCGAGGGCCGAGAGGAACATTCCTGACATCAGTCCGACGAGGACGAGCATGATCTGGCGGTGAGTCATCTGTTGATTTTCTGTATTAGGCACGCGCGCCATCCTACGCCCGATAATCTAGACGGGTGCTTCGTGTAGTCACTGCCCTGTTCCTTGTCACCGCCCTCTCGGGTTGTGCCGCGGCGCCCGCGTCCGAGATTCCGGCTCCCATTCAGTCGGCGAAACACGAAGTCATCCTAGCCACACAGCCGAAATCGGTACCGCTGTTTGACAAGACGACATTTTCACTTGATGCCGCCGACTCACCGTGGGTTGTGGCCGACAAACTGCGACCGCTGAATCCCAAAAAATACAAGCCGGCAAAACTCGTCACCCTGAAGCTTCCACATCGGTATGACCCGAGGTTGCGTTCTAACGCAGCGGGGGCGTACGCCGCGATGTACGCCGCTGCCAAGGCAGATGGGGTGTCGTTCGTGATTCTGAGTGCCTACCGCTCCTACAAAACACAAGTGAGCGTTTACAATGGCTGGGTCGAACGGCTCGGAAAGGCGAAGGCGGACCTGCAGAGCGCCCGTCCGGGTTTCTCGGAACACCAAATCGGACTATCGGTGGACATCGCTGCCGGAAACGGCAAGTGCACGATCGCCGCGTGTTTCGGCACCACGCCCGAGGGACGGTGGCTAACCGAACACGCCTGGGAATACGGCTGGGTGCTGCGCTATCCGAAGGGTAAGACCCACATCACGGGATACAAGTACGAACCGTGGCACTGGCGATATGTCGGTCGGGGTCTCGCCGCAGAGATTCACAAGACTCCGAACATCACGCTCGAAGAGTTCTTTGGGCTCCCCGCAGCCCCCGATTACGCCAAGTAGGACCGCTCGCTTCGATAGTCTGGACTCATCCCGATCACCCAAGGAGTTGCCATGACGTACGCCTATTTAGGCCCCGTCGGCACATTCACGTGGGTGGCGCTCGGTCAGGTTGCAGAGGCGGCCGGTGCCGATTGGCTTGCTGTCAACAACGTCGGTGAAGCGCTGCGCGTGGTTGAAGAGGGGAATGCGGTCGCTGCTATGGTGGCCGTCGAAAACTCCGTTGAGGGCGGCGTCAGTGCCGCACAGGACGCCCTTGCGGCATCGAACGGTTTACAAATACTGGGTGAGTATCTGGTGCCTGTCAATTTCGATATCGTGGTGCGGCCAGGGACGGCGCTAGCCGACGCGCGCGTTCTGGTTGCCCACCCCGTGGCCTATGCCCAGTGCCGAACGTGGATTGAGGCAAACATGCCACGTCATGAGCACTTGCCGGCAACCTCAAATGTGTCCGCGGTTCTCGAGTTGGCGGCGTCGGATCGAGCCGATGCGGCAATCGCCCCGCACGGATATGGCAAGCACGCTGAGGTGGACGTGCTCGCCGCGAACATCGGCGACAACCCGAACGCCGTCACGCGTTTCGTCCTCATCGGTCGCCGTCAACCGCTTGCGCCGAGCACCGGGACGGATAAAACGACTCTCATCGTTGAGCTTCCCAACAACCGCCCCGGCGGACTGCTCGAAATGTTGGAACAGTTTGCAACCCGAGGGGTCAACCTCTCGCTGCTCGAATCCCGACCGATTGGCGACTCTCTGGGCCGCTATCGATTCGTCATCGACCTTGATGGGCACGTTGAGGACGAGCGGGTTGCCGATGCTCTCTTGGGGCTCAAACGATTCAGTCCACGCGTTCAGTTTCTCGGGTCGTATCGTCGCGCCGACGGGCATGCTCCGCTCGTGATTGAACAGAATTCCAATGAGACCTTCGTCGAAGCGCGGACGTGGCTGCAACGACTCGTTGCCGGTGAAGAGGTCTAGCCCATGATCGACCCACAGGTACTGCGCGTCAATCCCGAAATCGTTCGTGAGTCGCTGCGCGCTCGCGGAGACGACGAATCGATCGTCGACCGCGTTCTCGAGGCCGATGCAACGCGCCGCGACGCGATTGCTGCCTTTGAAAACCTTCGTGCGGAACAAAACGCCCACGGCAAACTCGTCGCACAGGCACCGAAAGACGAGAAAGCCGCTCTGGTAGCTGCCGCCCAAGACCTCGCTGATCGGGTGAAGCAGGCGGACAAGAACCAGGCCGAGGCAGGAGATGCGTTTTCGGCGCTCGCGGGAGGAATCGGAAACATCATCATCGACGGCGTTCCCGCCGGTGGTGAAAACGACTTCGTCACTCTGCGCGAGGTGGGCACCATTCCCACGTTTGACTTTGAACCGCGCGACCACCTCGAACTCGGCGAAATTCTTGGCGCCATCGACATGGGCCGTGGCGCCAAGGTGTCCGGTTCCCGTTTCTACTTCCTCTCGGGAATCGGCGCCCGACTCGAACTCGCCCTTATGTCTCTCGCCCTCGACAAGGCGCTCGCGGCCGGGTTCACTCCACTCATCACGCCGACTCTCGTCAGCCCCGCCATCATGCAGGGGACCGGATTCCTTGGCGCCCATTCGGACGAAATCTATTACCTGCCAGAAGATGACCTGTATTTGACGGGGACGAGTGAAGTTGCGCTCGCCGGATTCCACGCGGACGAAATCATTGATTTGTCGAACGGTCCCGTTCGGTACGCCGGTTGGTCGACGTGTTATCGACGCGAAGCGGGCTCGTACGGCAAAGACACCCGAGGAATTCTGCGTGTTCACCAATTCAATAAGCTCGAGATGTTTTCGTATTGCCCTCCGGCGGAAGCCGAAGCCGAGCACGACCGCCTGGTCGCCTGGCAAGAAGAGATGATGCAGGCGTTGGGCCTCGCCTACCGCGTCATCGATATTGCCGCAGGGGACCTGGGGTCTTCTGCAGCGAGAAAGTTCGACATCGAGGCGTGGGTGCCGACACAGGGGACCTATCGCGAACTCACGTCGACCTCGAATTGCACAACCTTTCAGGCACGCCGACTCAATATCCGCCATCGACCTGACGGCGGTTCGACCGAAATGGTCGCCACCCTCAACGGCACACTCGCTACGACCCGCTGGCTCGTCGCAATTCTCGAAACCCATCAGAACGCGGACGGCTCAGTGACCATTCCCGAGGCGCTTCGCCCCTACCTGGGTGGACTCGCCGTCGCGGAGCCACTGGGGTGACGACCGGAGTTCAACCGTGGCTCATCGCCATTGATATTGATGGAACCATGGTGTCGGACTATGGCGTCATGAATCCGTGGACCAAACGGGAAGTCGCACGGCTTGTGGCCGACGGGCACAAGGTCACCATCGCAACGGGGCGCTCCGTCCCGATGACACTGTCGGTCGTTGCGGATTTGGGCATAACGCCAGAGTTTATGGTCTGCGCAAACGGGGCAATCATCGTTCGCCACGACGCTTCGTCGCCAACCCTCTACGTGCGCGATGCGGTCGAGGTGTTCAATCCAACCGAAATCCTCACCGCCATTCACCGGTCCATCCCCGACGCCAACTACGCCGTCGAAGACGAGGAGGGCGTGTTGCGCTACATCGGATGGTTCCCGGAGGCCGGGCTCAACGTGAATGTCATCAAGGTAGATAAGTTCGAGGACCTGTTGACCGATGAGGCCACACGCGTGGTGGTCATTGCACCCACGTCACGCGAAGACTATTTCACCGACGTGGTTGCCACACTGGGCCTCCATAAGGTCACGTATTCCATCGGGTACACGTCGTGGCTCGATATTGGCCCACAAGGGATCAACAAGGCGACGGCACTCGAGCAACTTCGGCAGCGCTGGGGTATTCCCCGCGAGCGCGTTATGGCGATCGGTGACGGCCGCAACGATATCGACATGCTCGAGTGGGCCGGCGAGTTTGGCCGGGGTGTCGCGATGGGCCAAGGCCCCGAAGAAGTGCGTAACGCGGCGAGCGAGGTAACCCTTGACGAAGCCGAAGGCGGACTCCCTTCCGTTCTCGCCACAATCTGAAACGACCGTTCGGTCACTCGGTTAGACTTAACGTGGAGGGCTGTCCGAGCGGCCGATGGAGCTGGTCTTGAAAACCAGTGGACAGCAATGTCTCGCGGGTTCGAATCCCGCGCCCTCCGCGCAAGGAAACAAGGAGAACCGTGAACGAGAACCAGACAACCACTCCCCGTCACGCCGCACACGGCGTTCGACGCCCGTGGGGAACGTTGTGGCGTGCCGCGACGGTCGCCCTCGTGACAATCCTCATTTCAGCCACTTCGGTCGGCGCTATCGTCGTATGGAAAATTCAATCTCAGGTCGAGACCGTTGACCTCACCGACGAACAAGGCGAAGTCACCCTCCCCCCCGTCGGCGAACTAAAGGGCGGATTCAACGTTCTCATTGTTGGGTCGGACACCAGAAAGAACCAGAAGTCCGGCTATGGGTTTGGGAGTGTCGGGTCCACACTTAACGACGTCAACATCTTGGTTCATATTTCGGAAGACCATCAACGTGCCACCGCTGTTTCGATTCCCCGAGATATGGTCGTGCCGATCCCGCAGTGCACAAAACCCGATGGGTCAAAGACCGGGGCGATGTCTGCGCAACCCATCAATGTCGCGCTGTGGTACGGCGGGCTCGGCTGCGTTGTTCGCACCGTAGAAGGCTTGACGGGGATGGACATCAATTATGCCGGACTCATTACCTTCGATGGCGTCGCCAAGATGGCGGATGCAATCGGCGGGGTTGAGGTCTGTGTTGACGGCAAGATTAACGACAGGCACACGCGGCTCAAATTTGATAAAGCCGGCAAATACACAATCCAGGGCTACCAGGCGCTCGCTTTTCTTCGCTCACGTCACGGTGTAGGCGACGGGTCCGACCTCGGCCGCATTTCGTCCCAACAGCATTATTTGTCTTCGATGGTTCGCAAAATACAGGACGAGGGTGTCCTGCTGGACCCCGCCAAGGTTTACGGACTCGCCCAGGTCGCGGCGACATCGATGCAGTTGTCCTCGTCTTTGGCCAGCGTGGACACCATGGTCGCGGTTGCCCTCGTACTGAAGGACATCCCGCGCGAAAACATCATGTTCATTCAGTATCCCGGAACAACCGGCGTCGGCGGGGTGTACAAGCACAAAGTAGCACCCCTCACCACACTTGCCGCTGCGCTCTTCAAAGCGATCAAGAAGGACGCGCCGTTCCAGCTCGATGGTGACGCCACCGGCGTAGGGTCGGCGCTAACGGGCGACGAGCCCGATCCGAATTCGACCGCCAAGCCCAAGGGCAAGGTCATCAAAGGGCTCAAAGGACAATCGGCCGGTCAGATTACCTGCGCGGTTGCCAACCGCTACTAGATTCGACCATCTGCCGAGATCACCTAAATTCGGTAAGATAGCAACACTGGAGACGTCGCATAGTCCGGTCGAGTGCGCCTCACTGCTAATGAGGTAAGGGTTTTATAGCCCTTCGGAGGTTCAAATCCTCTCGTCTCCGCCAGTAGCTGTTCCCCGCCGCGAAATCGCGCGCGAGTTGTGTTCCTGAACTTACGTTTTGCGCTAATGTCTTTACTAGCCCCCTTCGAAAGTGAATTGAATTGTAAATCAAATTAGTTGCGTCCGTGGTTGCTGCGTTGTCTCTCGCGTTCATCCCGACAATGGCCCAAGCAGTGGCAACCACGCTCGACGTTCAGAACGGTCTCTCGTCCGCTGTCGACCTTGAATCGGGCGACACACTTGATGTGACCGTTGCCGGCCCGATCGCCAAGACCGGTCCCGCTGTCCACGAACTGTATGCAACCTGGAGTGCACAGAGCCTCGGTCTTGTCATGGACGACAGCGGTGTGCCAGAAGACGACGTCACATGGCCCGAAGGGTGGAACCTTGAGTACACCCTCGATGGCACTTCCTGGATCGACTGGGCAGTGACCCAGCCGACCAATGTCGCGGACATCATTGCGATTCGTTCCCTCGGAGATGTCAACACGGTTGGCGAAAACACGTTCAAGACCACCTCGACCGGCGCTCTTCGCGCACTGTCGTTCGCGGGATCGGGTGGCGGTGACGGTTATGACGTCGCTATCGGAAACGACAAGGTGTTCAACTTCTGGCACCACCAGTCCCCTCAGAACGGCGGAACCCAAACAGGTGTCACCATCGAATGTCACACCTTTAGCGGAGAGCTGTGTGCGACTCCCGAATTCGTCATCGAGGATTACTCGTCGAACCACGGGTCATCGATCTACTCGTACGACTCGCAAGACAAGGTTTTTGCCTACGCCATGGACGACTCCAAGAACTTTGGTGTCCTATGTGTCGATTACACCAATGACACTCCCGTCGGATGCGGATTCGACATTCTTGGAGTGACCACCGTCGTGACTGATTTTGAAGAGGGATTCGCCGATTACCAGGACATGGGTTCCTCGTCGCGTGGGGGCAACATCATCTGGAGCATCGCCGGTAACGGCGACCTGATGTGCCTTGACATGTCAACGGCGGCACCATGTTCCGACAACGGCTGGAACGTCGGAACGACGGATTACGCATTCGATACCGGTCGTGTCACGGCGCTGGGTGGTTTGGTTTACTGGACACTCAACAACAAGCTCGGCTGCTACAACCCCGCAACCGACGGTCTTTGCTCGGGAACTTCGGCAATCACGCTGACGGACACCGCCAATCGAATGCCGCCGCTTCCCGTTGAGAACACGGTAGGAACTGTATTGGGAGTCTGCGACGTCTACAGTGAACAGTGCATCGGCAGCACGGGCGCAACCTTCGCCTTCCCTGCCACACTGGGAACCTTCATCGACGCAAACCCGATCAACTGGGTTGTGGCACGGCAGAACGCGGAACAGTTTGCCTACGCCAATAACCGGTTCTACTTCGAAACAGAGAATGATGCGCTTGACTGGGGCTCGAACTGGGTCACTTGTTATGACTTCGAGACTCAGGCCGCTTGTGCAGGTTTCGACGGGTACATTGACGAGATTGTGAATTTCTACAGTGCAACCATTGACAGCCAGATCGCGAACTGTGTTTGGATAAACGGTGACAAGGGAAATATCTACCCGCTCAACGCAACGACGGGTGAAGTTGGCTGTGACCTTGGTGACCCCGAAGTCGAACTGCCTTACGAAACAGTCACGCCTCGAATGTCGTGCGTGGAGGACGGCCGAGTAACCGCGTGGGAGAGCATCGTGGTCAACCTCCCCGTTGGCGTGTCCATGGGAGACGTTCAGGTGTCGTTCTATGACACGTCTGACCCTGAGGATGAGGACGATGCACCGATGGCCGTCGACGGATATGTCGACTTGACGCCGGACGCGAGCGGACTTATCGACCTCAGCGGTCTTACCTCGGAAACGACCGGCACTCAGCCTTCTATCCGAATCATTGCCGGCGACATCTCGGATGAGCTTGCTGAGCAGATATCCGCGACGGTAACCTTCGTGGGCGAGGACCCGGAGCTTTGCTTGGCACTGGATGCCAGCAACCACTGTGAAACAACCGTGGTTGCCGACCCTCCTGCAGGATCAATCGCAGATGGAATCGTTGAGGGAACCAGCATCACGCGCCCGACCACCGGCAGTGACGTCGGTAGCAAGCAGACCATCACGTTAGATGGAGTTAACTCTGCGGATATGTGTGAAGCGTCAGGACTGAGAATCGCCTTGCCGCTCGCACAGCTCGCCTCGACCGGAGTTGACGCGGGAACCTTCGCGATGGCTGGCTTCGCAGTCCTCGCAGTGGGTGGGGTGGCCGTTGCCGCAACCCGTCGCCGCAAGGCCTAAGCACTAACCAGACGTGAACCGCTCGAACCGAAAGGTTCGGGCGGTTTACGCCTTGTATGAGTCGACTTCGATCTCGACAAGCATCTCGGGGTTAATAAATTCAATGCCGGCGAGCATCGTCGCGGCGGGTCGAATCTCGCGAAACAGTTCGCCGTGCGCCCGTCCAACCGCGTCCATGTCGGCCGCGTTCGCCAAGTACATGCGCGTGCGTACGACGTCCTCGAGCGCGTGCCCTGCTTCAGCGAGTGCTGCGGCAATCACCTCGAACGCGACCATCGTCTGGCCGTAGGCGTCACCAGCGTGCTGCAGCACCCCACCGACCGTTGCAGTTGACCCCGAGACGTGAACGTGCGGCCCTGCGACCGTCGCGCGGGAATAGCCAATCGATTCCTCCCACGGTCCCCCCGATGAAATTCTGTGTGATGCAACCACGGTGTTCCTCTCGTTTTGGGCGAGTTACCGCAACCTGTTAGAATCGTCAGGTTGCCCCGGCAACGCGCGCCTGTAGCTCAACGGATAGAGTATCTGACTACGGATCAGACGGTTGGGGGTTCGAATCCCTCCAGGCGCACGAAACCCCGTTCAATATCGCGTTGAGCGGGGTTTTTTCATGCCGACGTTTACTCGTTGACGGGCTCAGCTCCGGGGTGTGATTATGTCGATCAATAGTTCAGCCTGACGGTTGGTCATCATTTCCGCGAGCGCGCGAATTTCCGGCGAATGTGTTCCCGTGTCGACCCGACCGGCTATCCACATGGCTCCTCCGGACGTGGCAATGCCAATCGTTATTGCATGCGCGAGCGCATCCGCGTCGTGTTTGAGGACGGCGGCCGGAAACTCGCGCGGATCGATCGTGCTGTGATTGACGGTTCCCTCTCGGACATCGATTACCAATTGCGTGATGTACAAGAGGTTTCGGTAGAAGCTATCACTGAATGAAGAGCCGACCCGTGCCATCGCAATGACGGGTGATTCAAAGGAGTGATAAGGATAGTTGAGCACCTGGCTCCACCCGCCCAACTTCTGTCCTTCGTCGAAGCGCGCGCGAATGTGAGCCAGTAGTCGCGAGCGCGGGTCACGCGGCGCACTCTCCGTTGCGTCGATAAGTTTCGCGGAATAGTCAGAGTGAACAACTTCGGCACATTCTGCGATTAGCCCGTCGCGAGAACCGAAGTGGTGATTCACCATGGCCTCCGAGTAGCCCAACATTTTGGCAATCAAAGTGACTTTGAATTGAACGAGACCCATCGTTCGGACGCGATCGATCGTGAGCCACAGAAACTTATCCCGTTGGCTGGGCTCAGCGCGCCCCGTGAGATTTCGCCAGAAGTCCGGGGTCAACGAAGGATCAGTCTTCGGTTGTGTTCCCTTTGGAGGCCGTCCCATGGACAAAACTTTACGATAAATCAGATTACGGGTTACTAAATTTCGTCAATTATTCTCTCCAGGCGCACTTCAACCAATTTGCCAGCCGCCATCGACGATGATGTGCTGGCCGGTGACGTACGCGCTGGCGTCAGAAGACAGGTACCGGTAAGCCTTTGCGACCTCATCAATAGTGCCCAATTCCCCAAGGGGAATTCGCCGAAGGAACTCTGCTCGTTCCTCAGCGGCGGTCGTCCCATTTGCGTTGGCGCGCGTCTCGAAGAGCCCGTTCATCATCGAGGAGTCGATTTGGCCAGGGCACACTGCATTGACCCGGATCCCGTGGACGGCCAGGTCAGCGGCCATGCTTTGCGACAAACCGAGGAGTCCGAACTTGCTGGCCGAATAGGCTGCATTTCCGGCGCCACCGCGGACCCCGAACAGCGAGGACGAGAACACGATTGTCCCCTTCCGCCCGGCCTTTACCATCTCGGCCGCAAACGAACGCGCCGTATTGAACGAGCCGGTCAGATTGACGCGGATGACTTTTTCCCAGGTGCTGTCATCGATGTCGAGCACGGGCGCGAGCGCGAGTATTCCGGCATTGACGACAATCGCGTCGCACACCCCAAAGTCTTTTGTGGTCTCCCTAGCCGCAGCAATCACGGACTCACCGCTGCTGACATCCATTGCCACGGGGAATGTGTCAACCTGCCACTCTCGAGTCAGCTCGTCCGCTAATTGTGCGCACATCGCCGCGTCAACGTCGGAGACGACGATTCGTGCACCGGCTCGCGCAAACTCCGCGCAAATGGCGGATCCAATCAGGCCCGTCGCCCCCGTGACGAGCGCAGTCCGCCCGGCCAGCGAGAAATCGTCGGTGCTCATCGGTGCCCCTGAGGGGGATGCGCAACGGCATTGGCAACCAGCTGGTCATGTCCGGGGATTAGGCGTGTATTCGTGCGTCGGCCCAGGGCCAACAGTTTGTCTAGGGACGCACGAGCTTCAGTTTCATCCGCGGTTGTCCCTCCTGCGCACGAACCGCAGGGGACGTTATCCAAAAAGTTTTGTGCAAGGTCGGTGGCATCGCAACCGAAAACCCACGTTCCCGTTTCCGGCAGGGTCACGGAAAACGATTGATGGCCGGGGGTGTGACCCGGCGTAAACACTGCAGAAACTCCGGGGGCTAATTCCTCGTCACCGTCAAGTAATCGCCAATTCGTGTGGGGGTGACTCCAGTCATCACTGAAAAATCCTTCGGAGATGCCCACGGCACCGGACTGCACGAAATCCAGTTCGCGCGACTGAATCGCGATCGGAACCCCCGCTTCGGACAGCGTGGGAATTCCTCCCGAATGGTCGACGTGCATGTGGCTTATGGCCGCGAGGCTAATGTCGCTCGGCGTCAGTCCGTAATCACCTAATGCTGCGACGAGAGGGTCGCCATCGCGAATCCAATTCCAGGCCTGTGCATCGGGAGGGGTGGGGCGAAGATGCCACACGGAGTCGAGGTTGGGAGCATCGACTCCGCCAGCCACGTACGCGTCCTGGTTTTCGCGTGACAGGTGGGCGTTACGTGACATCCCTGTGTCCAGTAACACCCACCCATCCGCCGTGTCGACGAGGATTCCGAGCAGCGGTTCCCAATACAGGTGATGCGGGCCGCCGGCGAGTGACAAATTCTTTGAAACTCGCTCGGCGCCGTATTGGAGAATGAAAAGCCGTTCGGCCATCGACACAATTGATACCTAGTCCTTAACTCGGCTACCGACGGTGAGAATCCAGTAGATTGCGCCGGTCACAATGAGACCAGGAATCCACGAGATGTCTGCACCCTCAACCCAAGCCGTCGCTCCACCTTGGAAGGCGGCGTTGTTGACGAACGGCAGTGATACGAGGATACCAATTCCGTAGGACAGCAGCGCTTTGAGGTTGAAGCCGGCGACAGTCCACGATGCAGCGTCGCTGAAGTAGCGACCCTTCGGCTCGAAGAATGCCTTGACGTCGTAATCGCCTTTTCGGATCCAGTAATAGTCCACAAGGTTGATGATTCCCCATGGAACGAATCCGAGCAACAAGAACGACAGGAATGTTGACACGAGCGAGTTGAAGTCGGCGGTCGCTGCGACCGCAATGAGCAACCCGAGAGCGAAGGTCGGAATGAGCATTCCGATTCGCAAGGCGAGAGACGCCTTCGGAGCCTTGAAGGTAGAGAGCGCCGTAATGAGGTTCAGCATTCCACCGTAAAGGTTCATCGCGTTGTTTCCCGCGATAGCAACTGCGGTCACAAGCAACAGGAGCGAAACCATCCAACCGCCGCCAAACATCTCGGCAATCGCTCCAGCGGTGTCACCCGGAATGAATTGAACGGCCAGCATGACACCCAGAAGTTCAGTCCACAGAGTACCCAGGAACGAGCCACCGAACGTCCACCAGAAGGCGTCCTTGGCCTTTGTTTCATAAGGGAGGTATCGCGAATAGTCCGAAACGTACGGAGCGTACGTCAACAGGAATGTTGCGATGATCCCGAACGCGGTCAGGAACGGTCCGAGGGCGAATCCGCTCATGGACAGGTCGAACCCGCCGTGGGCGAGCGAACCAACCGTCACGACGACAACCGCAATTGCAAGCGGCCACTGTCCCCACTTAGCTGCTTTGTGAATTGCGCGATAACCCACAAGCGCAAGCACAAGGCTCAAGACGGAGACAACGATTGGCGACCAGAACATATCCAGTGCCGGGACAGCCGCCGTGAGGAATTGTCCTCCGATTACCGCGGTGGTGGAAAAGAACCCGAGGTAGAGCAACGCGGCGAGCGCAACCGGCAAGAGAGCGCCGATGAAGCCAAACTGCCCGCGACTTTGAATCAGCTGGGGCACTCCGAGCTTTGCACCCTGGATGGAGTGCAGAGACATGAACGCTGCGCCAGCAAGGTTTCCCAGAATGACGACGACGACGGCCCAGAAAAAACTGTTGCCGACGATGACGGCAAGTGCTCCGAAGAACGCGTTACCGACATTGAGGTTTGCAGCGAACCAAACCGGGAATAGGTCGCGCGCTTTTCCGTGCCTATCGGCACGAGAAATCACGTCGACGTGATGTACCTCGAGAGTCGAGGTGCTTTGTGACTGCGACATTGAAGCCAACCTTTCAAATAGTGAGACTTACAAAACTGAGGTGTGAACTATAGGTGAACCTGTCCATCCCGGACTCGCCGGTTTGTCACGAGTTCACGGTGATCGTGTGTGTTCGATTCTGTCGTCGTCGTTGGGTTCGCATCACCCCCTTTGCCGTCTCACCGGTGACCCGGCGATAGTTCAACGGATCCGTTGCACCCTCGGTGTTGATGACCAACACCGTGGCATCTGACGTGAGGCCGGTGTGGCGGCGCTGATCGGGATCACTCACGGCGAGCAGACCGGCGAGTCCCGCGGCGCCGGATTCGCCCGCAACAATTCCGCATTCCGCGAGGAGTCGCATTGCGGCATACGTTGAGTCATCGGTGACGGCGATGTATCCGTCGGTAAATTTCTCGACCATCGGCCAGGCGATGAGCGACGGTAATCCGCAGTTGAGACCAGCCATCGTAGATTCGTGTGGGCCGGGCACGAGTGTGATGGCTCCTGCGCGGGCGGACTCCATGAGACAGTTCGCGGTCGATGGTTCGATGGCCAGCATTGTGACGTCTGAGGGCTTGCGTCGATTTGCCCAGTGCATCATCCCCGCCGCGGCAAAGGCACCAACACCCGCCTGAAAAGCAACGACGTTAGGTTGCGCGAGACCCATTTGATCGTCGATTTCGGAAAACATGGTGGAGTACCCGTTGATGACATTCGTCGGAGTCTCGGTGTATCCATCCCACGACGTGTCCGATACGACGAGAGTCGTGGCCGAGGCTTCCTCCGCCGATCGCGCGATTGCATCGTCGTATGTTCCGTTCACAACGTCGACGCGTGCTCCTTCACGTTCAATCGAGCGAATGCGCGACTTCGCGGTCCCTGCCGGCACGAAAATCTGACACCTCAGGCGAAGCAAGCGCGCCATGCGCGCGACACCGCGACCGTGGTTGCCGTCTGTTGCAGCAACGAGCCGTCGGCCGACGCGCCACGTTCTGCCGTAGGTGCTGGCTAAGTCACGTTTCAGTTGAGCGATAGATTCCGGGTTCGCGGCGAAACCGAGCCACTCACGCGATATCGCCGTGGCCGTCGCCCACGACGCACCGAGCATTTTGAACGAGGGCAATCCCAGTCGTTTCGACTCGTCCTTCACGAGCACTCGCGCGACTCCAAGGCGTTCGGCGAGTAGGGGGCAGGAATAGAGGGGCGTGACCGCGTAACCCGGAAGAGACTGATGAAAGGCTCGAATGGCTCGCGTGTCGAGCACGGGGACGGCGGCGCTCGAGGGGCGTGTCGTCGGGAAGAATGTTTTCGTCATGACTACACCGCCGTGTATCCGCCGTCGACGGTCACGGACTGGCCCGTGATGTACGACGCTTCGGGGGTTGTCAGGAAATTGATGATGCCTGCGACGTCGCTGGGTTGACCCTGTCGACGAGCGGGAATGGACGCTTCAATCTGTTCGCGGGCGCGTTTTGGGTCCTCTTGAAAGGTCCAGAAGGAATCGTTGAAGGGCGTATCGATCCATCCGGGGCACACCGCATTCACCGTGACGGACGGGGCAAATTCATCCGCAAGAGAACGCACCAGCCCCAACATTCCGGATTTGGACGCGTGATACGCGTGCATCCCCGCGTGGCCACGAAACGCTCCGGTGGAGGACATCAGGACGATTCGACCGAGGGGCGACTTCCGAAGCGCGGTCTCCGCTGCTTGGCACACGAAGAAAGCCGCCCGGAGGTTCACGGACAGGCTGCGGTCCCAATCCTCGAGGGTCCATTCGGCGAGACGACGCGATTCGAGGACTGCCGGTCCAAAATAGAGGACGTCGATTTCGCCCCCGGAAATCTCCAGGGATTCCGTGATTGACTCGCGCGGACCAGTCGATGTGGACATGTCCGCGTGGACAAAGTGGGCGTTCGAACCCAGATTCTTGGCCAGTTCCTTTCCCGCATCATCACGATCGACGACAATGACCACATCGCCGCGAGCATGCAGATTTTCGGCGACAGCTCGGCCAATTCCCGACGCACCACCAATAACCACCGAGGTCGTCACGGATGCACCTCACAACCGAGCGCATGCACGACGGCTGTTGCGATTTCTTCGTCCGTTGTTGCCTTTGTTCCACTCACTCCGATTCCACCGACGAGCTGTCCGTTGCGAAAGATGGGGACGCCACCCGGGAAAACGGTGACACGACCACCGAGGGTGTGCGCCAGCCCCCAGTCCGACTGCCCCGGCGCTGAGGATTCGGTCCAGGCACTTGTGGGATGTTCGAAAGCGACCGCGGTGTAAGCCTTGTCGATGGCCAATCCGAGAGACCCCAACTGGGCACCCACCATTCGATGACTGAGAACGACGTTGCCACCACGATCCGTCATTGCGAAGGAAAGGCGCAGCGCTCGACGACGACATTCATCGCGGAATTCTCCGAGTGCGGTCATCGCGTGATCGTCACTGAGAGCCGAGGGGTCGAACGCCTGGTTCATGATGTCCTTTATCCGATTCGCGCGATGATACTTCCGACGTCCACAGTGTCCCCTGCGCTGGCAAGAAGCTCAACGATAGTTCCCGCACACGGTGCTTCTACCGCCGCATCGACCTTGTCCGTCTCAACGGTTGCGAGCGTTTGGCCCTCTGTCACGGCGTCTCCAACCGCCACGTGCCATTGGGCAACGACGGCATCCTGCATCGACATTCCCCATTTGGGAAGTACTACGTCCATTTTGTGTCCCTTTCGGTTGGGTGAACTAAACAGTTAGGCGAGCACCGCGCGGATTGCAGAGACGATGTCGCTGTCGCTGATGACTACCCGTTCTTCCAGCGGAGGGGAGAACGGAACCGGGACGTCCGCCCAGGCAACACGCTGCGGTGCTGATTTGAGGAGGTCGAAACCCCTCTCCGTGACGGTGGCGACAATTTCACTCGCGGCCGAACAGGTCAGTCGGGCATTGTCGACGACCACGAGCCGTCCGGTCCGCGTAACGGATTCCAAAATCAGGTCGTAATCCATGGGCACGAGAGTTCGCGGATCGACAACTTCAACGGAGACGCCGTCTTTCTCCATCACTTCTGCAACGCGCAGAGCTTTGGGGACCGCGGCGCCAATGGCGACGACGGTGACGTCCGTTCCGTGACGCTTGATGTCTCCCACGCCGAGCGGGATGGAGTACAACTCCTCCGGCACGACTCCGCGGGTCCCACCGAGCACAAAGTCTTGGAAGTACACCACGGGGTTGTTATCGCGGACCGCGGAGACCATCAGACCCTTGGCGTCATAAGGCGTCGAGGGCATCACAATTTTGAGACCCGCGACGTTCATCAGCATCGGGTGAGGGTTTTCGGAATGCTGAGCAGCCGCTGAACCGCTCGGCCCACTTGCGGTGAAATAGACGATGGGAAGGCTCACTTGGCCGCCCGACATGTAGCGGAGTTTTGCGGCTTGATCTGCAAGCTGGTCCATGGCGACGTAGAAGAACGATCCCACCATCAAGTCCACGACCGGTCGAAGCCCGACCGCAGCCGCACCGACGCACATCCCTACAAAAGTTGCTTCCGAGATGGGCGTGTTCCGCACACGCATCGGGCCGAAGTCTTCGACGAGGCCGCGCGTGGCACCGATGACAGAACGCCCCACGTCCTCACCGATCACGACGACGTTCTCGTCCTCGGTCAACATTCCGCGAAGCCCTTCGCGCATCGCTTCAATGAAGTAGATGCTGCGGTCGGTTGTGGTCGACTGTGCGTTCATCGGACGCCCTCCGAATCGTCGGCGAATAGGTGGAGTAGTGCCTCGTCGGCATCGGGAAAAGGACTCTGTTCGGCAAATTCAACCGCTGCGTCAACGGAGCTTAGTTCCTCCGCGTCAACAGCGTCCCACTCATCGCGGGTCATCCACCCCGCCGAGACTAGGCGCTCGCCAAACGCGACGATGGGGTCACGCTCGCGCCATTCCGCTTGTTCCGCATCCGGTCGATATGCTCCAGCGAAGGCCTCTTCACCTTCGTTGTGGCCGTTCCAGCGGTAACTTCGCGCCTCGATGAGGGTCGGTCCGTCACCCGCTCGGGCGCGAGAAACAGCTCTTTCGACAGCCAGGCGCATCGCCACGACGTCGTTTCCGTCGACGGCCTCACCGGGAATCCCCATCGGTGCGGATCGGTCGACGATGTTGCCGGCCGTTAATTCTGCGGTCGGAGTCCATTCCGTGTAGCCGTTGTTTTCGCAGACAAAGATCACCGGGAGTTTCCAGACACTGGCGATGTTCATGGATTCGAAGAACACACCCTGGTTGGATGCGCCGTCCCCAAAAAACACAATGGTGACATTGTCTCGCCCGAGGTGGCTATCGGCCCACGCGCTTCCAGTACCAATCGGGATACCACCGCCGACGATTCCGTTGGTGCCGATAATCCCCAGCTCAAAACTGACGATGTGCATGGATCCACCCTTGCCGCGGCAGTAACCGTCCACTCGACCGAAAAGTTCGGCCATCATGCGATTGACGAGTGCGCCCTTCGCGATGAGGTGACCGTGGCCCCGGTGGGTCGACGTAATCCGATCATCGTCGCGCAGAGCGGAACAGGCGCCGACGGCGATAGCTTCTTCACCCGTATAAAGGTGCACGAAGCCGGGGAGTTTTCCCCGCTTAAACAAGACGGACAGTTTTTCCTCAAACCGTCGAATGCGAATCATCCGGCGCAACATGTCGAGCGCATCATCTTTGGTGATGTGGTCGAGATCCTTCTGTGTGGCCATGGGCCTCTCTCTTCATTGAGTGTGCGGCGGTCTCCGGGGAGGCCTAGCGAATCCGTGCCTGTGAAATAATGTATACATTATACGATTGACGTTTGTCAAGGGTTAGAGTATCGATACGACGTTAACCGTCCCTGTATTTCCTGAACTGTGGATTCAACTCCGAGTACGAGGTGGCATGACAAAGCGCAACGAGACGATCGCGTGTTCCACGGCGCATCGCTTGGCCACGCAGGCGGCTATTGACATCAGCCGCGCGGGGGGAAGCGCGGCCGACTCCGCCATCGCGGCCCACGCCGTCATTTGTGTCGCGATGCCGCAGGCTGCGGGTCTCGGTGGAGACCTCATGATGATTGTCGCGTCACGAGACGACGCGGCGCTCGCCGTGACCGGATCGGGTCGATCCGCGATTGTCGCAAGCCCGACAAATTCTGTCGGACGCAGCATCACGGTGCCGGGGTTGGTGTCCGGCTGGCACAGTGCGCACGAGCGGTGGGGCCTGCTCGATCGACAAACCATTCTTCAACCCGCAATTGAGCTCGCGCGGAATGGGGTCACCATCGACGCCGATCTTGCATCGGCGGTAAGCGGGCAACGCCGACGTTTTGAGGCACTGGGTGACACCGGTTGGTCACTCCTTGAGAAGTCGCAGGGCGACACGTGGATTCAGCCCGAGTTGGCCGACCTGCTTGAGAAGTTGGCGCGCGACGGGTTCGACCATTTTTACGAGGGCGAGGTTGCGGCGGCAATCGTCGCGGCTGCCCGACGACACGGGTCAACGCTGACAGTGGACGATTTTGCTCAGCACCGGGCCACACTCGCGGAACCCGTTCGGTCGTCGTGGTCTGGTGGAACACTCGAGGTGCAGCCAGCACCGTCCCAGGGGATAATCCTGTCGATGGCATCGAGGTGGATTGATCAGAATCGCGCACTGCTTGAGGAGTCCCCGACGATTCGAGATCACCTTCTCGTCGAAGCGACGGAAGCGGCGTTTGAGTCGCGCGACGACGTGATTGAGAACGGCGAGTCCCTGCTCAGCCGTGCACTTGTCGTGAACGAATCCAGCGCTGATCGCCGCGGCGGACCGCGAGGATACGTGCACACCGCCGGAGTTGTCGTTGCGACTGCCGACCAGGTTGTGTCCTCGCTGGTCAGCGTGTTCGACGATTTTGGTTCGTGTGTATTCGTCCCCGAGCTCGGAATCACGCTCAACAATCGAGGAGACGGATTCACCGAAAAGGAGAATTCCTACCGGCCCGGCGAATATCCCGTTCATACGCTCGCCCCGGCGATTGTTCGCACACGGGACGGGGTGACGCTGGCACTGGCGACTCCAGGCGCCGATGGACAGGTGCAGACCCTGCTACAGGTGCTTTCCGCGATGGAATTTGACGGGCAAGACATTCAGGAAGCAATCGATACCCCGCGCTGGCGCAGCGAGAACGGTTCGCTGCTCATCGAGGCCGGCCATCCCGCCGCGGCTGACCTTGAATCTCGGGGTCATACCCTCATCCATCAGGAATACGGCGATCCAATTTTCGGGGCTGTCGTCGCCGCAGGGTTTGGGCCACACGGCCTCATCGTTGGCGCCGATTCGCGACGAGGAGTAGTGGGAAGAATCGGATGACGGCAAAAATCAGCCCAACAGACTTCGCTGGAATCGTCCGAGCCGAGGTCGAAAGCCGACGTGAATCGATTGTCGAGTTCTGTGAATCGGTGGTCACGGCCAACAGCGTCAACCCACCCGGAGACACCACCCTCGTGGCGGAGCGGGTTCGCAACTTTTTTGACGAACTGGGCATTAAGGCCGAACTGTTTCACAAGGTCGACTCGATGCCCTCCGTGGTCGTCCGCATCGATTCGGGAAAACCGGGAAAGAACCTGCTGTTCAATGCCCACCTGGACACAATGCCACCGGGCGACTTATCGGAGTGGACCGTCAAACCGTTTGAACTGACCCGTCGCGACGGCAAACTGTATGGCCTTGGTATGGGAAACATGAAGGGCGCGGTCGTTGCGATGTCCCACGCGATGGACATCCTCTGGAGAAATCGAGATCAGTGGAACGGGACCATCACGTTTGCCGCGGTGAGCGATGAGGTCGTTTTTGGACCCAACGGGGCACAGGCTCTGATTGAGGATCGGCAGATAACGGGTGACGCACTCATTTGCGGTGAGGGACCCGGTTTCCGGAGGCTCTCTCACGGAGAAAAAGGTGTCCTCTGGGTGCGGATCGAGGTGAAGGCTGATTCAGGACACTCATCGTCGGTAAGGTCCACGACCTCCGCCTCGGCTCGGATTGCTCGTATTGTCTCTGTCGTTGATGGGTTGACAGGGTGGCGCGGCGATGAAACATTCGATGCGTTTCGTGTGCGCCGTGAATCCGGGCTTGACGAGGAGAACGATCGTTCCAGCTTCCTCACCGCCAACGTCGGAGTCGTCCAATCGGGAACCTTTATCGGGCAGGTATCGACGACGGCTCACTCAGAAATTGATTTCCGGATTCCCCCCGGCCTGACAATCGCCGACGTGTTGGCCCACCTGACGTCAGAAATTGAGAGGATCGATGCCGATGCGCACATCTCGGTCATCAAAGGGTGGGAAGCGAACATCACTGACGTCGAGTCGGACATCGTGGAATCATGGCGGGCGGCATCGCTGGCACTGGAGATTGATTTCCCCGAGATGGCAATTCGGCTTCCGGCAAGTGACGCAAGCCGCTGGCGCCGACTCGGAGTTCCCGCCCTGTGTTACGGACCCCAGCCACTTCTGTCCTCGGGAAACGATGATTATGCGGTCGAGGACGAAGTCCTGAACTGTGTGATGTTATACGTTGTTAGTGCACGAGAGTTTCTCACGTGAGAAAACAAGGAGTCGGCATGGAGTTCAGCGGCGCGCGACCCGATTCGCCACGAGCGCCTCTGGCCGACGCATCGTGGCTTCGAGGGCGTGCGACGCGATTTGAATCGCTGCGGCCCGCGGTCGAGGTCAAACCGCTACCCAACCAAATACATGACCTTCTTGAAGACGCCATCATTCACGGCGATATCCAACCAGGAACTCGACTGTTACCCGACGACCTCGCGTCCGAATTTGGCGTCAGCCGAATTCCCGTGAGGGAAGCACTCAGTTCCTTGCAACAGGCCGGGTGGGTTGAAATTCGCCCTCGGTATGGGGCCTACGTTTGTGTTCACTCGCTCAACGAGCTGACGGACCTTTTCGAGGCGAGGGCGGCTGTTGAAGCGGAGATCGCGAGTCTGGCAGCGCAACGCCGAACTGAGGAAGACCTTGAGTCTTTGCGCCTAATTGTTCAGAGGAGCGCTTCTGCTGCAACGACGAACGACGTCGAGGCCGCGTTCCGAGCGAGCGTCGATTTCAACGTCGCAGTCCGGCTTTCCTGTCATAACCAGGTTCTCGCGAACCTTTCCCTCGGACTGGAAAAACGCGCGCGGTTCTACTTCTATCCCATTGTGAAAACACTCGCGGGCGATTGGTCGAAGCGACAAGCCGAATTAGTGGAACTCATTGCTAGCGGAGACGCGGCTCGAGCGGGACAGTGCGGGCGCGAGCACATGCAACGCACCGGCGAAGACGTCACGCAACTGCTCAACCTGGCCGCTGACGGGTAATTCGGAGCGGGCTACACCCCGGCGCGCTGTGCCGTGAGGCCCTTGTCCATTTTTGCGCGCGCCGCGGTGACACTCGCGCGGTCGGAGACTTCTGGGACACCGACCTGCCAGAACGCACCACCTTCGGTGAAGTCCTTGGCGCGAACCTTCGTGACGATCACGGCACTGGTGCTTGAGGATCGGGCTTTCACGAGCGCATCGGCAAATTCAGCAAGGCTGTGCACCTCGAACGTCACGGCGCCCATCGACGCCGCGTGGGCCGCGAAGTTGACCCGAGCGCTCGAACCCGTGCCGGTGGAGTCGGCCAGCATGTTGTTGTAGGACGCGCCGCCTTGGCTTACCTGCAAGCGCTCGATGACGGCGTACCCCTCGTTGTCGCACACAACCAGAATCATTTTGTGCCCAGAAAGGATTGACGCGTAGATGTCCGAATTGAGCATCAGGTAGGACCCGTCGCCGACCATCGAATAGACCTGGCCGGTGGGGCGGGCCATTGCCGCACCCCACGCACCCGAAATCTCGTATCCCATGCACGAGTAACCGTATTCGCAGTCGAAGGTGGCGATGCCTTTACTCATCCAATTGATGTTGAGTTCTCCCGGCAGACCGCCCGCAGCGGTCAAAACGTAGTCGTCCGGTGTCGCGGATTCGTGGACAAGGCCCACCAATTGCGCATAACTGGGCGGCCACACGCTGTCATCGGCGGTGCGGTCGGTGACGAACTTAGTTAGTTCACCGCGCCATTTCGCAGAGTGCTCCGTCCACGACGCGTCGGTCGACCAGTCACCGAGTGCAGCACTCATTTCGGTCAACGTTTCGCGAGCATCGGCGACGACGGGGAGTGATCGGTGCTTGAGGGCGTCGAACCGCGCGGCATTGACTCCAATGAATTGGGTCTCTGGAGCAAACAGCGTCCACGACCCCGTCGTGAAGTCTTCCAGTCGCGTACCGACAGCAAGAACAACATCGGCCTTGCTCACCACCTGGTTTGCGGCGTCGGCCCCCGTCACTCCGACCGGGCCAGCGTAGTTCGGGTGGTCGGACAGCAACGAGGACTTTCCGGCAACGGTTTCGACGACGGGAATTCCGTGCTTTTCGGCAAAAGCCGCAAGCTCTGCTTCGGCGAGTGAATAATGGACACCACCGCCCGCGATGATTGCGGGCCGTTTCGCGGCGCGAAGAACATCGACCGCCCGGGCGAGCTGCCCCCGGTCCGGTCGTGGTCGTGGTCGCTCGTGAACAATCGTCTGAAAGAACGATTCGGGGTAGTCGAAGGCATCCGCCGCGACGTCCTGGGGCAGACCGATGAACGCCGGTCCACAGTCACCGGGATCCAACATCGTGGCCACGGCTTGCGGCAGAGAGCTGAGAATCTGTGCGGGATGGGTGATGCGATCCCAATACCGAACGACCGGCTGGAACGCGTCATTCACCGTGATGGAAGGGGTTCCGAAATGCTCAACTTGTTGTAGGACGGGGTCGGGCAGCCGCGAAACGAAGGTGTCACCGGCGATAAAGAGCACGGGAAGTCTGTTGGACATGGCGACACCCGCAGCGGTCACCATGTTTGTCGCACCGGGTCCAATCGAGGACGTGCACACCATAATTTGCTGGCGGCGGGTCGCCTTGGCAAACGCTGCTGCCGCGAGACCCATCCCTTGCTCGTTTTGTCCCCGCCAGACGGGCAGTTCGTCACGGTGCGATTCGAGCGAATGGCCGAGGCTCGTAACGTTGCCGTGTCCGAAAATTCCGTATGCGCCGGGGAAGAGGGGAACGTTGACGCCCTCCACAACGGTGCGTTGGGCAATGAGGAATCGAACAATCGCCTCGGCGGTGGTGATGCAGACGGTCTTATTTGACATGAGGTTCTCCCGTGAGGTCGGTGACGTGTTCCCACGTTTTCGATGTCCATGAGTTGATGAGGGCTTGCTGCACGTTGACGACGTCGACCGCTTCGCGGAAGCTCGGCGAGAACGGCGCATCGGTTGCGAGGGCTTCGAGGAAGGAGTAGTCCTCGATGGCGACGAGGTCTTCCAGTCCGATGGGGTTTGCCTGGCCCGGGGAGAAAACCCCGTGGAAGGGGAATCGTTCGCCGCCGAAGATTGTCGTGTATCCCGAGCTGGGGTCTTCGGTCAATTTGTAGTACTGCAACTCGTTCATGCGCTCGAGGTTCCATCCGATGGACCCCTTCGTGCCGTAAATCTCGAAGGCGTTTTGGCTTTCCGGACCGACCATCGTGCGACTGACCTCAAACGTTCCCGTTGCGCCGTTTTCAAACGTGCACAGCATTGACGCGAAGTCTTCGTTTTCGACGTCGCCCTTGGGGTCTTCGGGGCGGCCGCGGCCATAATGGCTTGCTGCACCGGTGGGCAGAGGTCGTTGGGGGATGGTGGTGTTCTGCATTCCCACGACACTCGTGATGTCGCCGATGAGGAACTGGGCCATCGACACGGAGTGGCTGAGGATGTCACTCGTGACGCCGTAGCCGGCCTGGTCAAGGATGAATCGCCAGGTCAGCAGCCCTAACTCGTCACTGCCGTACATCGAAACGAACCGACCCCGGTAGTGAGTAATCTCTCCGAGCGCACCCGACGCGATGAGGTCACGTGCGTGCATAACGAGTGGCGCCCACAGGTAGTTGTAGCCCACTCCGGTGCGAACGCCGGCTGCCGTTGCCGCCTCGAACGCGGCAACCGTGTGTTCGGGCTTTCCGCCAATCGGTTTTTCGCTGAAGACCGCTTTACCCGCAGCACAGGCGGCTTCGATCATGGGGACGTGGAGCATGTTGGGTGCGGTGACCCACACGACATCGACGTCATCCGATTCGACCGCTTCGCGCCAGTCGGCGACGGCGCGCTGGAATCCAAAGTCGTTCACCGCGCGATCGCGTCGCTCTTCCTCGGTGTCTGCGCAGACAACGAGTTCGGGATCGAACGATCGATCAGGGAAGAGGGAAGGGATTCGGAGCATGGAGCGACTGTGCGCCTGCCCCATCCAACCCAGACCTAAGACGGCTACTCCGATGCGTCGGTTCATGACGTGCTCTTTTCTCTGCGGCCCGCTGCCGTGGTCAACGGCAAACGGGGATCTTGGGTTTGAGTGTTCCATGTTTCGCGAATCCAGTGGTGCTCGGGGTCGTCGCAAAACGCCATCGTCCGTTCTGCGGCGGGACCAGCAAGCACATTGAGAAAGTACATCGGATATTCGGGCGGAGCGACGGTCGGACCGTGGTAACCCTCGGGCACGTTGTAGACGTCTCCGTCGTGAATCGTGACGGTGTCGTCGACGGACCCGTCGACGGTGTACAGATGGAACAGTCCTTGACCCGAGGGGTCTCCGTGCGGACTATCGCCTCGGCCGATGCGGAAATAGTAGATCTCTTCGTTCGCTGTCGGGCAATCACCGATTCCGTCGTGGCGGTGCGGGGGCCACGAGGACAAGTTGCCACCGGGTGTGATGACTTCGCACACGTTGATCCGGTGCGCGTCGGTGAACGATGTCGGTGTCGCGATGTTGGTCACTTGCCTGGTCGATTTACCGGATCCCCGAACTTCGACGGGGACGTCGACCGCGGCAATGTGTTGAACGGGAAAGACCTCCGTCGCACGCGCGGTGCAGAGAGCAATTTCGCCCGATTCCCCCGCCATGGTGATGGTCGACCCGACGGGGACGTAGACCCAATCGGATACCGCGGCAAAGACCCCGCGACGACCGGTCAGGGTGAAGGGGGCTCCGTCGACGGTGACGGTGACGTTTTCGGCCGACAGGGGAACGAGAACCCCCTCTTCTCCGTCGAGGGTGACCGAAACCGTTGAGCCAGTGGTCAGGGTGTAGACCCGCAGACCGCTGTAGGCCCAACCGGCATTCTCCGGTGTGACGTGGACGTCGGCATCACCGTTTGTCAGTGTTCCCGCGGGGTAAAACCAGGTCATGATGAACCTTTCGTCTCGGTCGGTGTGTCGGGTCGCACAGCAGCGGCAGCCCGCAACACTGCGCCCTCGGGGTCGGCATCGTTGGGGTAGAGGACGGTGCGACCGGCCACCACTCCACGAACGTTGGGTTCGCTCATGGACTCTTTCCACAGCGCAAAAATGTCGTCCGGATTTTCGCTCGGTTCGCCACCCAGCATGAGAATGGGCAGCGTCGTTGCGCCGGCAATTTCCGACATTCGCGAACTCGCGGGAATCTTGAGCCACGAATACGCCGATGAAGCACCAAGGCCGGTTGCGATCGCAACCACCTTGATGAGGGCTTCATCGGATGTGTCGAGAACGGCTTTGCCGTTGCCGTCCTTTGTGTAAGGCAGTGGCTCGATCATCGCCATGAGTCGTCGGTCCGCCAATTCAGTCGTCAACCGCGCAACGGTTTCGAGCGTTCGAGCGACACTGCTGTCGGCGTAGTCGATACGGATGAGTGTCTTGCCGCCGTCTAGACCCATCGATTCAATGTGGTCGGTGTCGTACGCCGTCAGCCGATCGTCGAGCTCCCACGTTGCGCCGAGGATTCCTCCGCGGTTCATTGTGCCGATTGCGAGCTTGCCATCGAGCGCGCCGAGCCAGGCGAGTTCCTCCAAGACGTCCGCACTGGCGAGGACTCCGTCCACTTGTGGCATCGCGAGACAGCGCACGAGTCGATCCAGCAGCGTGTACCGATCCGCCATCGCCAGAGGGTCCGACCCGAGCGAGATTTTCCCCCGTGCGGTGTGATCGGCGGCCACGATGACGAGCCGACCATCACTGCCCGCGATCGTTCGTCGCCGCCGCGATACCAGCGCGTCGACGAGGGATTGAGGGTCGAAAATCCGCGCCTCCATGAGCGCTTCGTATGGGGTGCGTCCCAGCGTCATGCGGCTTCTCCCACCAGGGCGGTGAGTTCACTCACACTGGGCATCGCATCGGCACAGGTGAGGCGGGTGGAAACGAGCGCTCCGGCGGCGTTGGCATATCGGCCGATGCGCTCCAGGCTCCAGTCGCTGATAAGCCCGAGACACAGGGACCCGCCAAAAGCATCACCCGCACCAAGTCCGCACACCACATCGACGGGAAGAGCGGGGATTCGCACCCGCTCGGTTGCGGTGGCGAGCAGTGCGCCATCGGCGCCGAGCTTGATGATGGCGAGCCGGACACCCGCAGTGAGCAGCGCATCGGCGGCATCGTCAGGGTCACTGGTTCCGAGCGCGATGTCGCACTCTTCGCGATTTCCGACGACGACGGTCGCTAGCGCGATGGCGCGCGCGGCCATGTCCCGGGCGTCTTCGACGCTGTTCCAGAGAGACGGTCGGTAATCAAGGTCGAGGATGGTGTGCGAATCTCGTGACCGCAGCGCCATCCATTCGAGGCACGTTGTCGCCGTCGAACCTTGAGCGAGTGAGCCCTGACTGATCCAGAGGATCCGGGCATCGCCCACAACATCAGCTGGAACGTCACTGACCGTCAACGTCGTATCCGGAGCCGCCGGTCCACGATAAAAGATGACGGTCGGGCTTTCGGGTGGTGTGAGTGCGGCCATCGCCAATGGTGTTTGGGCACCGTTGCTCGTTCCGACATAAGCCGTTCCGACACCCCATGAGGTGAGTCGGGCGCGGACGTAATCCGCAAACGCGTCGTCGCCGACCTTTGTCGCTAACGCAACGCTGAGTCCCAATTGCGCAGCCGCCACGGCGACATTGGTCGGGCTGCCGCCAACGGATTTCTGGAAGCTCTGCTGCCCCTCGAACCCCACGTTCGGTTCAACGGCGTAAAGGTCGACACTGATTCGGCCGACACTGAGAACATCTAACGGTCCCATGGTGATTATCCGAGAGTCGGCGCGACAACG
Organism: uncultured Microbacteriaceae bacterium; assembly: GCA_903940225.1. Lineage (GTDB taxonomy): Bacteria > Actinomycetota > Actinomycetes > Actinomycetales > Microbacteriaceae > MWH-TA3. Next base: position 29,026 of record CAJAKC010000022.1, on the reverse strand, counting down.
TCGGTGAGGTAGGCAAGCGAAGCGGAGACCTGCAGGGCCGGCCCCTCTCCCTCGGCGGGGAACCCGTCCGTAATTGCGGTGTCCTGCTCGATTACGTACCACCCGCGGTAGCCAGACGATTCGAGGGTTTGCACAACACCCAGAATGTCGACGTCACCGGCACCGAGATTGGTGAAAACGCCAGCCTGAGTGGCCGCCATGAGGGAAACCTCGCGACGCAGCACGGCGGGAACCAAATCCATTCGGATATCTTTCAGGTGAACGTGACCGACCCTGTCCATTGCGGTCTTGGCAAATTCGACGGGGTCCTGCCCTCCAAAGGCCATGTGGCCGGTGTCGAGGCAAAAGTGCACGTCACACGAATCCAGAACGCGCGAAATGTCGTCCTTCGTCTCGACGAGCGTCTGGACGTGAGGGTGGAGCACCTGTTCGAGACCGTACTCGCCGCAAATGTCATCGATGACACCGAGCATCTCGGCCATGTGCCGCTTTTCTTCCGTCGACAGCTCTCGCGGGTAAGACCAGTCCATGTCCTGAACGACCGAGGACACAAATTTGGTTGCGCCGGTTTTCTGGAAAAACTGAGCGGTCGCCGTCGCGCTGGCGATGGCTGCCGCGCGCTGTGACGGATCGTGCAGCACGACAGGGGTAAACCCGCCGAGCAACGTCATTCCAAATGGCTTGAGATCAGCGTTGAGTTCATCCGGGTCGCTGGGAAGAAATCCGTCCGCGCCGAGTTCGGTCGCGGTGAAGCCCAGCTCGACCATCTCGGTGAGAACACGTTGTTTCGGCAACATCGCGCCCCAACCGGGCACTTCACAAATTCCCCAGGAAATGGGGGCTGACGCAACGCGGGAGAGAAAATCCGACACGGGAAACCTTTCGTTGGAACGCTCCAACGATTATGGCAGACTAAAAGCCTAAACCGCAAGATTTGCACCGACGAAGGGGTTGTGCCGTGAAAGTTCTCGTTGCCGGAGCCGGTCGCATGGGGTCCATCCGAGTCGAAGACTTGGTTGCCGATTCGCGTGTGAGCGAAGTCCTCATCACCAATCGAAACGATCAGCGCGCGCGTGACGTGGCCGAACAATTCGGAGCTACCGCAGTGCCGTGGGAATCGGCGCCGAGTTCGGTGGTCGACGCCGTCGTCGTGGCCGTGGGGACTGATGCCCACGAACAGATCCTGGCCGAAGTTCTCCCCTACGGCATTCCGGTGCTCTGCGAAAAGCCCATCGCCCTGACACTCGACGCGACGAACGATGTTATTGCGAAGGCGAAGGCACACGGCTCGGGATTGCAGATCGGATTTCAGCGGCGGTTCGATGACTCGATTCGCGCGGTGTTCGACACCATCGATTCGGGTGACATTGGTACCCTCTATTCGCTCACCATGACCGCCCACGATCACACACCCAGCGCCCGCGAGTTCATCGCCGGAAGTGGCGGAATTTTCCGCGACATGCTGGTTCACGATTTCGACCTCGTTCGCTGGTTGACCGGCAGCGAAGTGGAAACAGTGTTCGCGACGAAAGCGGTTCGTGAACACTTCGATTATGCGGACTTCGACGATGCCGATGTGTGTTCAGTAATCGCCGTCACAACCAGCGGAGTACAAGTTGTGATCACCGGTACGCGGCACGACGCGTTGGGTCACGACGTTCGACTGGAGGCATTTGGCTCGAACGATTCTGTCTCGGCTGGTCTCAACTCGAGGACGCCCCTGAGATCCGTCGAAACCGACCTTGCCCTCAATTCGCAGCCCTACGTCGGGTTCGTTGACCGCTTCCGCGAAGCGTTCCGAAACGAGACGCGATCGTTCGTGTCATTTGCGCGTGGAGAAATCGCAAACCCGTGCCCTCCCGCCTCCGCCCTGGAAAGTTTGCGAATCGCGATTGCCTGTGAACAATCGGTTGAGTCAGGGACAGCGGTACGCGTCGCTGACGTCAAATAGACCAATGGCACACTCACGCCCGACCATCCACGATGTCGCCACGCGGGCGGGTGTGTCAAAGTCCCTGGTATCCCTCGCTCTTTCCGGTTCCCCCAAAGTCAGCGACGCGAGCCGAAAACGAATCGTGGACGCTGCGGCCGAACTGGGATACCGACCGAACGCCGCCGCGAGAAGTCTTGTCGTCCGTCGAAGCCACACCATCGGCGTTCTCATTCTTGACCTACACAATCCGGTCTTCGCCGAAATCCTCGACGGCGTTCAGACCGAAGTCAGACAGCACGGTTTCAGCACGATGCTCATCTCGGGAGGCGTCGACCCCGCGCTGGAGCAGGCCGAAATCGACATGCTTTTGCAGTTTCAGGTCGAGGGGCTCATCCTCATCGCCCACCGGCTGCCCGCCGAAGCCCTCAGGGCGATAGCCGCCGAAGTGCCGACGGTGATTGTGACCAGAGACGACATCGCCGCCCCCACGATGGACACCGTGTCGAACGACGACATCGCTGGCGCACGAATGGCCGTTGATCATTTGGTTGGGCAGGGGCATTCGCGGATTGTCCATCTCAGTGGCGGCGACAACCCCGTGTCGGATGCGCGAGCTGAGGGATACCGCCAGGCAATGACGCAACACGGATTGGCCGCGCAGATTCACGTTGTCCCCGGAGGCCTGACCGATGCGACGGGATATGCCGCCGTTCACGACGCGCTCGCCCTCAAACCGACGGCGCTCTTCGTTGCAAACGATGTCGCGGCGATGGGGGCAATCGCCGCAATTGAATACGCAAACCTCCGCGTCCCCGAAGACATTTCGGTCATCGGCTACGACGGAATCTCCATCGGCGGCATGCGCCGGGTGAACCTCACCACCATCGCTCAACCACTCGCCGACCTGGGCCGGCTCGCGGCCCAGCAGATTCTGCGCCGCATCAACGACCGTTCGGCACCCGCCCAGCGCGAACAGGTTTCCGCAACTCTCGTCATTCGGGGAACGACGGGGCCGGTAGCGGTTACGCCGACCTAGATTCCGCGGCCCACGACCGGAACCACTCAAGGCATTCCGGGTTTGCCAGTGACGAGGTGTCTCGCTCGGGTCGACCCGTCACGATGTCCGCTACCGCGAGTTCGGTCATCTTCCCGCTGCGCGTGCGAGGTAGTTCCGGGGTTTGGACGATGATCCCCGGGACGTGGCGGGGACTTGCCTGTGTTCGCAGAGCCGATCGAATTGTGGCGTCCATGGCTTCGTCGAGGATGCCATCCAGGACGACAAAGAGAACAATCTGCGCATCGTCCCCGTCGGGCTGTTCGATGGCCATTGCCTCAACGACACCGGGCAGCGACAAGACGACACGATAAATCTCAGCGGTTCCGATGCGGACGCCCTTGACGTTGAGCGTTGCGTCGAGACGACCAAGGATTTCAAATCCGCCCGAGGGTGTTCGCCGCGCGTAGTCACCGTGTGCCCACAGGCCCGGGTATCGGTCAAAATATGCGGCGCGGCGGCGCGAACCATCGGTGTCGCCCCAAAACGTGACCGGCACGGTGGGGAAGGGCGTCCGACACACCAGCTCGCCCTCTTCGCCGATGTCGGCCACTGAACCGTCCGACCGCAGAACCGTGACGTCAAGACCCAACGCGGGACCCTGAATTTCGCCGCGCACCACGGGCTCGGTGTCCACGCCCAACACCAAACAGCCGCAGAGGTCGGTACCACCCGCAATGGACGCAACGACGACATCGGGCGATACGGCGCTCGCCACCCAGTCATAGCCCGACGCTGCGAGGGGCGACCCCGTCGACGCAATTGTTCGAAGTGATGACAGGTCGAAGTGACGGCGGGGTTCGAGGTCGGCGCGACGCCACGCATCGATGAGAGCTGCGGAAACACCAAGGAACGTCAGGCGTTCGTCGTGGGCGACAGACCACAGTCGATTGATGTCGGGGTAGCCCGGGCTGCCGTCCGCGAGCACAATCGTCGCACCCCGCCCGAGGCCGCACAGCAACCAGTTCCACATCATCCAGCCGCAGGTTGTGGCGTACAACACCGTATCCTCGGCGCGCACGTCAAGGTGGTAGCCCTGTTCGCTGAGAACCTTGAGCAGTACGCCGGCAGCCGAGTGCACAATGCACTTGGGGCGACCCGTCGTACCGCTCGAATACAAGATGAAGCCGGGATGGTCAAAAGGAAGTGGGCTGGCACTCAACTCGGCACCGCGGTGCGGGGCAAGCCACTCGTCCCACGCGGTGTGTGAGTCTGTTGAGCCCAGCACAACGAGTGTGGTGACCGTCGGCAATCCGCGGACCACTTCACCAAGGGATTCGTCGAGCCAGTGTTCCTTGCCGCCATAACGATACGAGGCAGCAGCAAGCAGGACAACGGGCTCAATTTGTCCAAACCGATCAAGTAGAGCAGCAGGGCCAAAATCCGTCGACGCCGTGCTGACGACAGCCCCGATAGACAGGGCCCCGAGAGCAAAGATGACGGTTTCGACAACGTTGGGGGTCCAGGCCGCGACACGATCGCCGACCTGAACACCGCAACCTCGCAGGGCAGCCGCGCAGGCGGCGACCTCCGCCCTCAGCTCCGCGCGGGTAAATGCCCGCCGAGGGGAATCTTCGATGAGTGAAACGACGACGGTCTCAGTCGGGTCGCCCGCCAACAGCGTGTCCACAATGTTCAGCCGAGCGTCGGGGAACCACGTTGTTCCCTCAAACCCCGACCCATCGGTCGTTCGACTTCCGCGTTCGCCGACAATCCCCAGGTCGTCCCAGGCTTCCCGCCAGAATTCGGTCGGTTGGTCGACTGACCAATGATGCAATTCGCGAAAGTTGCCGAATCCATGTCGGGCGATCGCGTTCTGCATGAGCATGAGCGAATCCTATCCACCGCGTGTCGCGGACTCCACCGACAACGCTCCACGGGTGCACAATCCGCGATCCGCTCAAACGGCAGGAACGGCACCGACGTGCGATTAGCATTGATGTAATGAATAACAGCGATAAGTCCTCCGACGGTGTGCCGAGTGGTCGCCATCGTGAACGTCAAATCCGTCACTCCCGCTCACCCAAGCGAAGCCTGACGAAACGCATTCTCGCTGTTGTTGTCGCGATTGTCGTTGCGGTGACGGGAACTGTCGCCGGTTATGCCTGGTTCCTTGCCGCACAATTTGATGAGGCGACCACCTCGGTGGAGGGCGTTATCACCGCGGCACCGACTCCTGCCGAACCGTACACAACCCCCTACGCTCCGCAGAACATCCTCATTCTTGGCAGTGATTCTCGAGGTCGATTGGGCACGGATCCCACTGCGCGGGGTAACCGCTCGGACGTCATTATGGTGATGCACATCTCGGGTGATCGCCGCACCGTCCAGATAATGTCTATTCCGCGTGACACGTGGATCGCAATGCCCTGCTACGGGAAGGGCAAAGCAAACTGGGCCATGTCCTATGGCGGAGTGCCCTGCGCGGTCTCGATGGTGGAGGGATTCCTCGACGTTCACATCGACCACTTCGTCCTCATCGACTTCAGTGGCGTCAAAAAGTTGACAAAGATTCTCGGCGGGGTGACGCTGAACAATCCCACTGCCTTCACCTCGGACACCAACAACTACGAGCGCAACCGCTACCGGTTTGAAAAGGGAGAAATCACTCTGGAGGGTGCTCGCGCTCTCGCTTACGTTCGTGAACGGCACGCTTTTTCGGACGGAGACATTTCGCGCGTCGCTAATCAACAGCGGTTTGTCACCGCGGTCGCCGAGAAGATGCTTTCCATTGGACTTCTGACTGACCCTGGAAAGATGTCACAGGTTGCCGCAGCGGTGGGAAAGCTCCTTATTGTCGACTCGGGACTTGATTCGGGTTGGATCGTTCGGACCGCAACGGAGTTGAGCCCTTTTGAGTCTGGTCACCTTCACCAGTTCACGATGCCGATAAAGAAGTCAGCGATGGTTGGTTCGCAATACGCAATCCTTGTCAACAAAACCGAGATGCAATGGATCAAGAACCTCTGGAGCCGTGACGCCCTGTCCGGCTATATCCCCACGAAGCGTAAGAAGATCAAGGCACTCGATCAGGGGGGTTGATCACCGCTCCCGCTATTCGAGATGAACGAGCGGGTGCTCGGGGGTCTTCTTCGTAGGCCACTCAATGATGAGCATCGCCGCAAACATAATCGCACCACCGATGACGAGTCGAATCGTGAGCGGTTCTTGTCCGACCCCGACGGCGAGAATGCCCGCCCACAGTACTTCGGTGGTTAGCAGAATGGCAACGCGCCCGGTGTCCATGCGAGCCTGCGCCCACGTTTGCAAAAGGAACCCGGCGGCGGTGGCAAAGACCGCGGTAATGATGACGGCAGTCCAGACACCTTCATCCGGCGGTGCCACATAGCCGTCACCATCCGCGAGCGTCCACACTCCAGTGATGAATGTCACCATCAGGATTTGAACGACCGTGAGCGTGTAGGCGCTACTCCCGGGACTCCACACCCCGAGGGCTACGATGTGGACGGCGAAAAGCACGGCGCACGCGATGACCCAGAAACTTCCCTCACTGAAGCCAATGTCGGTGATTGACAAAACGGCCAGCGAGCCGAGAGCGAGTACCGCACCTATGAGAACTTGCGGGCTGAGCCTTTGCCGGAGGAATATCCAGGCAATGAGCGGGGTCAGGATGACGTAAAGCCCGGTGAGGAATCCCGTAATTGCGGCGGTCGAAAGCTGCAAGCCAATCGTCTGAGTCATGAACCCTACCCCGAGCACTGCTCCAGCGATGCTTCCCGTCCACAAGACGCGGGGCGTGATGTCCAGCAGTACGCGCGGGCGGACGAGAATCATGACCACGGCGGCCAAGGCAAAGCGGGTGAAGAGAAAGTCGGGAACGGGCTGGCGCTCGATGGCGTCCTTCATGAGAACGAACGATGCACCCCACGACGCTGTCACCGACAGCAGGGCAGCCACTGGCAGTAGTTCGTTGCGGAGTTTTGAGGACATCCGCTCCAGCCTAGGGCTTTGCGGTTCAGCGAATTCCGCGGGCGATCGAGTTGACCATCGACGGGAAGACAAATCCGTGCATTGGCCAGACACACCACCAGTAAACGTGTCCGGCGAGCCCCTGCGGAGCGAAGAGAGCACACTGTGTGATGCGCGTCAACCCATCTACCTCGTCCACAACGAACTCCAGCCACGCACGACCGGGCATGAGCATCTCGGCGCGAAGTCGCAAAATGTGAGGTCGACGAATCGTTTCGACTCGCCAAAAATCAAGTGCTTCGCCTTCGACAAGATGAGCTGGGTCGCGACGGCCGCGTCGCAGGCCGACGCCGCCAAGGATACGGTCTATGAACCCACGAACTTCCCACGCCCATGTGGCTCGGGAATAGCCGTTGTCGCCGCCAATCGATTCGATGCGCTCCCAGACCTTCTCAACCGAATCAGTCGTCGTCGCGACACGAATGTCTTGGTACAGTGTCCCACCCGCCCAATCGGGGTCAGTTGGCAGCGGGTCCGACGGCGCACCGGGAATGGACGCATCAGACCAACGGGTGTCGACCTTCGCTTCTTTGACCTTGGCGAGGGCGAGTTCGATGGCCCGCGCCAGTGGGGTCAGTCCGCCCGCGGCATCGGGAATCAGCTTCCGAATCGAATCGTCTCTGGCGACGACCTCGTTCTTGAGGCTGGCGACTAATCGCCGAGCGAGCCGATACGGAACCGGTGTCACCAGCCCAACCCAGCCGCTGGACAGGCGCGGCGTGAGCACAGGAATCGGAATGATGATGCGTTTGGTTAGTCCAGCAACCCGCGCATACGTTTGCATCATGTCCCGATACGTGATGACGTCGGGCCCACCAATGTCGAAATCTCCGTGAACCTTCGGGTCAAGAGAAACCGCTCCGACGAGGTAGCGAAGGACGTCGCGAACAGCTATTGGTTGCGTGCGCGAGTTCACCCACTTGGGCGTCGTCATGATGGGCAGCCGCTCGGTCAAATAGCGCAGCATTTCGAACGATGCACTTCCCGAGCCGATGACGATGCCCGCGCGAAGTTCAATCGTCGGCACACCCGATTCCCGCAGCACGTCCCCCGTTTCCTGGCGCGATCGCAGGTGGGGGGAAAGCTCCGTCTCCGAATCCACCATTCCACCGAGGTAGACAATTCGTGAGACCATCGCCGCCTTTGCCGAAGCGCCAAACAATTCCGCAAGAACTCGCTCTTGTTCTTCAAACCCAGTTTTCTGATTCAGGGCGTGCAACAGATAGAACGCGACATCAACTGACGCAAAGGCACGGTCAAGGTCGGCAGGATTCATCGCGTCGCCGTCAATAATCTCGACCTTGTCAACCCACGGGTGATAGCGCAGGCGCGAGGCGTTGCGCACCAACACCCGCACACGGTATCCGTGGCCCAGCAGTTCACGGACGAGACGCCCGCCGATATAACCCGTTGCACCGGTGACGAGGACACGCGCGGGGAGTCCGTCCGCCGCCATTCTGACGGGGAGGTCGTCTGCAAGGTGATGAGCCATAAATCCGATAGTAAGGGGTGCGGTAAGTTCGCAGTGTGACGACGCTGAACATCGCCCCCGAGGTTGAACTCGCCCTTGGCGAAGGTAGACCGGTAGTGGCTCTCGAATCGACCATCATTTCGCACGGACTGCCACGTCCCCGCAACCGCGAGGCCGCCCACGAGTTCGAATCAATCTTGCGTGATGCCGGTGTCACGCCAGCCACGATCGCCGTCATTGACGGAATCCCGACGGTCGGTCTCGATGATGCCGGATTGGCAATAATTGCGGATCACGACATCGCTAAGGCGAGCGTTCGGGACCTACCGATACTGATGGCGAAAGGTCTGAGCGGTGCGACCACTGTCGCCGCAACAGCCCACATCGCCGCACGGGCCGGAATTCGCGTCTTTGCCACCGGCGGGCTGGGCGGGGTGCATCGTGATGCGAGCGAATCGTTCGACGAATCCGCCGACCTCTCGACTCTCGCCGTCACCAACATCACGGTGGTCTCGGCGGGCGTGAAATCCGTGTTGGACATCGCCGCGACCCTCGAGCGATTGGAAACCTTGTCTGTCCCCGTCATTGGGTATGGAACGACAAAGTTCCCCTCGTTTTGGCTGACCGATTCCGGATTCACGCTCGACTGGCTGGCGAAAGACGCGGACGAAGTAGCGCGTATCATGCGAGCCCACGACGATACGAGCCACGGCCAAGGAATTGTCATCGCCAACCCGATTCCCGTCGAGAAGCAGTGGGATCCCGGCGAACACGATCACGTGCTCGCCGAGGCCTTGCTGGCGGCCGAGCGCGCCGATATTCGCGGTAAGGCCGTCACTCCGTTCCTGTTGGGGTACATCGTCGACGCATCGGCAGGTCGAAGCCTCGAGGTCAACCTCGATCTGGCCCGCAACAACATCCGTGTCGCGGGTGACATCGCCACCGCCTGGGCCCGACTGAATTCATGACCGTTGCGGGATTGATCCTCGTCGTTGGTGACGTCATCGATGACGTCATCGTGAGACCGCGTGGCCCGATTCGACACGACACGGATACCCCTGCGTCCATCGAGCGCCATCCGGGCGGATCCGCGGCCAACACCGCTGCCTGGTTGGGTTCGATAGGCGCAGACGTGCATTTCTTCGGGCGCCTCGGCGAGGCCGACGTGGCACGCCACGCAAGCGAACTCGAACGATTCGGTGTTCAGACACACCTTGCCGGTGACCCCATTCACCCCACCGGCACAATCGTCATCCTGGTGGAGGGTGAGGCGCGAACGATGTTGACCGACCGCGGGGCAAACGTTGTTTTCGACCTTGACTCGGTCCCGGATGACTTGATCGCCATCGCGAATTATGTGCACTTCACGGGTCACACGATTATCGACCTACCGAAAAGAGAAGCGGCGGTGCGACTCATCGCGCGCGCTCACGCCCACAAGGCCGTTGTCAGCGTCGATCCGGCGTCCGCGGGATTCATCACCGACTTCGGAGTGGATGAATTCCTTCACCTCTGTGCTGGTGTGGACATCTTGCGACCGAACGAAGACGAAGCCTGCATTCTTGCCGGGGTCACCGATGTCGCCACCGCCACCGAGAAATTGACCGAGCGTTTCCCGCTCGTCGTGACGACGTGCGGCGGTAAAGGCGTGTTGGTCGCCGAGCGCGGAAAACCCATTGTCCACGTCAGCGTCGACCCGGTTGACGTGGTCGACCCGACCGGTGCCGGCGACTCGTTCAATGCGGGGATGCTCGCGGCGCTCGCCAACGGGGCTTCCCCTGTCGAAGCGGCAAAGAATGGCGCCCGCGTCGCCGCGGGTGGCTTGCTTACGGTTGGCGCTCGCCCCGCATAGTTGTGTAGTCGGCGAGAGCACGTGCGCGACTGTCACTCAGGCTAATGACCGGTTCGGGATACACCGGAGTGCCGAATTCGGGGACCCAGCGCAACCGATAGGTCGCGTCGGGGTCGAATTTCGCGGCCTGCAATTCGGGGTTGAAAACGCGGAAATAGGGGGCAGCGTCGTAACCGCTGCCGGCGACCCACTGCCATGACGCGGGATTACTCGCTTCGTCGGCGTCGACCAGCGTGTCCCAGAACCATGCCTCCCCGATGCGCCAGTCGATTCCGATGTTTTTGATGAGGAAGCTTGCTGCGACCATTCGCACGCGATTGTGCATGGTGCCCGTTCGCCACAGTTCGCGCATTCCCGCGTCGACGAGCGAGATGCCCGTTGTTCCCCTGCGCCACGCGCCGAGGATTGCCGGGTCGGGCGGGCTCCACGGGAAACCGTCGAACTCGGACCGCAGGTTTCGCTCGTGAATGTCGGTGTTGTGAAAGAGCTGATGGTACGAGAACTCCCGCCACCCGATTTCCGAGAGAAATCTCGTCGCGTTCGCGTGGTTTTCGGCCGTTGTCGCCGCCTCGATCCCGTGCCACACCTGGTACGGACTGATCTCACCGAATCGCAAGTGGGGGCTCAGACCACTCGTCGCCTCCACGCCCGGTTCGTCGCGGCGGTGATACAGCGCGAGCCCGTGCGCAACAAAGCGGTCAAGACGGGCCTGCCCCCCTGCCTCGCCGGGTGACCATGTGTCGGGGAACTCGTGATCCCACGGAATTGACGGCAGCAGATCCCACGATTCCAGGCTGTCACTCGGAGCCTCAACTCCGGGGATTGCATCGGGCGCTGGGAACGGGTCGCGCGGGGGGTCTCCGGCTCGGTACGCCTTCCAGAACGGCGTGAAAACTTTGAATGGCGTTCCGCCGCCGGTCTGCAACGACCACGGTTCGTGCAACAGGGTGCCGTTGTGGCTGTGTGCATCGGGCAGAGTCGCTTTGAGGTCGGAGTCAATCGCCCGAGCGGCACCAAATCGTCGTGACCAGTGAACACTCGTCGCCCCGATTTCTGCGACGACCTCGGCCACGACACGGCGGGCGGGCCCACGCCGCAGGATTAGTTGGCCGCCACGTTCGGAGATGGCGCGTGAGAGTGCACGCAACGAGTGATGCAACCACCACTTGCTTGCGGCGCCGAGTGGCCGAATTTCTGGCGATTCGTCGTCGAGAACGTAAAGCACGGCGACACGTTCCGCGGTCTTCAGCGCGGCGGTCAACGCCGGATTGTCGGCGACCCGAAGGTCGTCGCGCAGCCAAACGAGGGCGGTGGTCACGATTACCTAGAACATGTCGGGCGAACGGCCCGTTCCGAAGTCGATGGTCACGTCGGCGTGGCGGTCAAAGCGGTATCCGATTCCGCGGACCGTCCGCACGATGTCCTCGAACGGTTCGAGTTTGCTGCGAAGTCGACGCACGTGTACGTCGATGGTGCGCGTGTTGGGACGGTCAACGTCACTCGCTGACCATAGCGTGTCGATGATGTCGCTCCGGTCTACGGTGACACCCTCGCGCAGAACCAGGAATTGCAGCAGCTCGAATTCTTTGTAAGTCAGTGGTGCCGGTTCGTCCTTGATGAAGACTCGCTTGCGGGACAGGTCGATGGCAACGCCCGCGCTCGTGGTTGTTGGCTTTGGCGGCAGCAGCTCAGCGACGGCTTTCGGCTCGCGAAGCGCGAGCCGAACAATGTCGAGGTTTTTCCCGCGCTGTCCGGGGGGCGCATAGGCGACGGCAACGTGACTCTCGGAATCCGCCACCTGGTCGTCGAGAGTTTTACGAAGTGTTGCGACGATGTCCGCAATCGAAGTGCCCGCCGCTTCGGCAGTCGCCTCGTCCACCCCGACATACAGCGCAAAACCGCGCAATTGCGCGTTCGCTTCGGGATTTTCGGGCATCCCGAAATTTTACCGCTTACCCAGCAACTCCGTAGAGCCGATCGCCCGCATCACCCAGTCCAGGAACGATATATCCGTGTTCGTTGAGTCGTTCATCGAGAGATCCAAGTACGAGGGTTACATCGCGATTTCCCACGGCGGCCTTGACCGCTTCGACGCCTTCCGGGGCGCCAAGCAGGCACACGGCGGTGACGTCTTTCGCTCCGCGGTCAAAAATGTATTCAATCGCGGCGATGAGCGAGCCACCCGTCGCCAGCATGGGATCGAGCACGTAGCACTGCCGACCGGTGAGGTCGGCGGGCAGTCGTTCGGCGTACACAGTGGGTTGAAGTGTTTGCTCATCCCTGACCATTCCGAGGAAACCGGTCTCGGCCGAGGGCATCAGTCGTAACATTCCGTCGAGCATTCCCAGACCGGCGCGCAAGATGGGGACGATGAGGGGGTGCGGCTCGGCGAGGATGACTCCCTCGGTCGGCGCAACGGGTGTTTCGATGTGGTGTGGAATGACGCGAACATCGCGCGTCGCCTCGTAGGCGAGGAGAGTGACGAGCTCGTCGGCCAGTTTGCGGAAAACCGACGACGGGGTCGATTTGTCCCGCAACATCGTCAATTTGTGTGTGATGAGGGGGTGGTCGGCAACAATCACTCGCATAGGCTCACTGTATAGGAGGTGCCCGTGTCCGCGTTGGATTCCGCGATGGCTATTGCCTTGACTGAGGCGATGCAGGCTCTTGCTACAGGCGATGTGCCCGTCGGGGCAATCGTGGTCGGGCCTGACGGCGACGTCGTCGGCGCAGGTCACAACGAGCGCGAAGCGACGGGCGACCCGACCGCACACGCCGAAGTAATGGCGCTGCGCGCTGCCGCAACTGCCACAGGTTCGTGGAACCTATCCGGCCACACGCTCGTCGTGACGCTCGAGCCGTGCGTGATGTGTGCCGGCGCGATCCTCAACGCGCGCATCGGTCGAGTCGTTTTCGGCGCGTGGGACCCCAAGGCCGGAGCCGCAGGCAGCGTGGTCGACCTCTTGCGAGACCGCACCCTCCCGATTCGCGTCGACGAAGTTATCGGGGGCGTGCTCGAAACCGAATGTTCGGACCTGCTGACCGAATTCTTCGGAAACCTCAGAGACTAGAAGGCCCAGAGCTCCGCGTTCCACAGAACTGCGATGACGAGGTTGATGACGGCGAGTCCGCCGGCCGTGTGGAAGAACGGCTGCAGCTTTGATTCGCCTTTCGCCTGGCGCGCGCGACCGAGCATCGCCGCAACGAGCACACCCGTTGCCAGCAACAATTTCACGGTGATCTTGGCGTTGTCGGGAGCGTCGTCAAGCGCGTAGGAGAGCCCAACGAGCAAAATTCCCGTGGCCAGTTGCACGATGGCTGCCCACATCATCGCGGTGAAAGGGAAATCGTTCTTCCGTCTCATGTTGAGGATGAAGGCTCCGACGAGGACGGCCATTCCCGCGAGGTGAACAAGGACGAGTGATTCTTTGAGGAGTTCCATGGTTGTCACAATACTCTTGGAGTCATGGCGGATACTTTTGCTTTCCTTGGAACGGGGTCGATGGGCGGCGCAATCCTTGATGGTCTGGTTGCGGGGCGTCCCGGTGTGGTGATTCGGTCGACCACTCGGGCAAGCGCGGGAACGCGGAACGGCGTCGAGTCGAGGTCGACCGAAAGTGACGCCAACGCCAACCGATGGGCTGTTGAGGGCGCTGACATCGTCGTTGTCGGCGTGAAGCCCGCGATGGTCACCGACCTCTTGCGCGACGTTGCCGATTCGCTTTCCCCAACGACGCTGATCATCAGCGTTGCGGCCGGTGTGACGACGGCAACGATGGAATCGGTTGTACCCAACGCCGTCGTCCGTGCGATGCCCAACACTCCGGCGCTCATCGGCAAGGGCGTGACAGGCATTGCCGCCGGTTCACGGTCAACGCCCGCGCATCTCGCGCAGGCTCACGAATTGTTTGGCGTCGTCGGTTGGGTTCTCGAATTACCCGAATCGCAGATTGACGTACTCAGCACTATTTCCGGATCCGGCCCCGCGTACGTTTTTCACGCGATGGAACAGTGGACTCGAGCCGCCGTCGAACTGGGGTTCTCCGAAGAGGACGCCCGGAACCTCGTCGAGAAGACCTTCGCCGGTGCGACCGCGTTGCAGGAGTCGACGGGTGTCGGCCCGGCCGAGTTGCGACGCCGGGTCACCAGCCCAAACGGCACGACCGAGCGCGCGATCGCGGTTCTCGATGAGGCGCACCTCGCGGAGATCTATCGAGCGGCCGCTGAGGCCGCACTCGCCCGCGCACGCGAATTGGCCCGCGAACTCGGGCTATAAATTCTCAACCGACGTTCAGGATGCGTATAGGGAACTTACAGCCGCGGGGGAGACAGTGTTCATGTGAAACACACAAACCGAAAGGATGTCTCACATGGCTAGGAAAGAAGAGACCGTTGAACAGACGGTCACTGTAAATCGAAAGAAGTTAGTCACCGCCGGCTGGATCGCCGGCGGAGTCCTTGCGCTCGGAATGTCGTTCGCAGCGGGTGCTGCGGTCGGGCCCGTCCTCGACGGACCCCGTGGTGGCGAATTCGCCGCCGAGAGTCACGCTGGACCCAACGGAGAACACGGCGAGCGTGGTGAGCGTGGTGAACGCGGAAAGGGAATGAAGGGCGACGGACACCGCGGCGGTCCTCAGGGCGATCACTCAATGGACGCTCCGACCGACGGCTCGGTCCCCCAGGGATCGACACCTGCGCCGTCGACCACACCGTAAGTCAGCGCTTTTCTCCTCTCTGTGTTGGAGAGACAGGGTATCCCGCAGGGGATACCCTGTTTCTTATGGATGACATTTTCTCCGTATTGGCCGAGCCAATCAGACGCGAAATCCTGGTTCGATTGCGCAACGCGGCGCCGAATGACCTTGCGGTCGGAGACCTCGTCTCGACACTGGGACTCAGTCAGCCGAACGTATCCAAGCACCTCAAGGCGCTCCGCGACTCTGGCCTAGTGTCCGTGCGCGAGGAGGGTCAGCGCCGTTTCTACCGACTCAACCCCGAACCTCTCGCGTCGGTCGAGGGCTGGGTTCTGGGGATGAATGACCGCAAAGAAGCGTTTCCATCGCGCCCGGTCGTGACCCCACGAATCCTCAAAGACGTTGACGTCACGGGGATTGGCCGTGCCGTTGGGCGCTTTGCCGCATCGATCTTCCCGCCTCCGCGCCCCCCGCGCTCCGATTCGCGCTAGACTGCTCGTTATTGTCCGTTCGCCGGCATTCGTGCCGGCTCAGGTAAAAGGTGTCCAATGGGTTCCGTTATCAAAAAGCGCCGCAAGCGTATGGCGAAGAAGAAGCACCGCAAGTTGCTTCGCAAGACTCGTCACCAACGTCGCAACAAGAAGTAGTCGCTAGGCGACCGCGAAGCGTCGGGCTTAAGCTCGACGCTTTTGTCGTATCGGGATGATTTCCCAACCGCGTCGAATCGCCTCGCGGGTGAGCCCGCGGTCGGGGTTGACGGCGAACGCGTGACCGACAGCGCCAAGCATTGGAATGTCGTTTCGGGAATCCGAATAGGCGGAACAATCGGCAAGGGCGATGCCCTTCGCCTTGGCCAGTTTGGTGATGGCATCGACCTTTCGACGGCCGTGCAGGGGCGCGTTGACGAGATTTCCCGTCGCGATGCCGTCCTTCGATTCAACCTCTGTGCCGAGAGCACCGGTGAAGCCCAGATCCGCAGCGACGATTTCGGCGAACGCGAGGGGCGATGCGGTAACAATCCAGACCTCGTCACCACGTTCAAGGTGCGCGCGGGCACGGTCAAGACTCGCCGTGATGAGCCTGGACCCGACGGCATCACGAACCGCCGCGTGGGCAATTTCGGCGAGGGCAGCAACCGACCTCCCGGCAATCAGCGCTAATCCGCGGCTTTGCGCGACGACACTGTGGGCATCGGTTTCACCGACCGTGAGGAACGTGAGCTGATGCCATCCAAACCGAATGATGTCGATCAGCCGTAATTGTTTGTGCTTCCACGCCGTGAGTGCATAGAGAAACATCGTTGACCCGCGAACGAGAGTGTTGTCGAGGTCAAAAAACGCGATGGCGCGCCCGGATTGTGGCATCACCCCAGCATAGGCTGGGGGCATGTCGCAGGTCACGGTCGAGTTGTTTGGGAAACCGGGATGCCACTTGTGTGACGATGCGCGCGTCGTGATCGACCAGGTACTGACCGAGTTTCCCGCAGTGACACTCATCGAACGGAACATCCTGGATGACGTTGACTGGTTTGAAACAATGAAGAATGAGATTCCCGTCATCACGATTAACTCCGTTAGGCACACCCAGTGGCGCGTTGACGAAACAGAGTTCCGTGAAGCGCTAAAGGAGGCAACACCGTGATTCGCCATATTGTGATGTGGAAGCTGAGCGCTACCGACCCCGCCGAGCGAGTGTCCGTGACGCAGGAAATCACGCGCCTTCTCGAGGGCCTGTTGGGTGTCGTTCCGGGGATGACGTCCCTCAAGGTCACCTCCGATCTCGGAAACGATTCCACCAACTTCGACCTGGTTCTCGTCAGCGAACACGACTCACCGGAGGCGCTCCAGGGTTACCAGGATCATCCGGCACATCAGGCCGCGGCCCAGTGGATTCGCGCCAACGTCAGCCATCGCGCGTGCGTCGACTCCGCCCACTGAAACGATGTGTGGCCGTTACGCTTCAACCCTCAGCGGCGAAGAGCTCGGGCGCTACTTTGCTGCCGACGAAATCGCCGATGTAGAGCTTCGGCCGTCGTGGAACATCGCACCGACACAGCAGGTCCCGATCGTTCTCGAGAAGCGCGATGGACGAGCACGACTCGTCACGAGCGCTCGGTGGTCACTTGTTCCGCCGTTCGCCGATTCACTAACGCTGAAATTTCCCACGTTCAACGCTCGCAGCGAAACCGTCTGTGAAAAGCCGTCATTTCGCTCGGCGATTGTTCATCAACGTGCCATTTTGCCCGCCGACGCATACTTCGAATGGCACACCGAGGGGAAGGTGAAGACTCCGCACGCCGTCGTGCCCGAATCAGGGCTGCTCGCATTTGCCGGCATTTACTCGTGGTGGCGGGATTCTCCGGCCAGCGAGTGGGTGCTCACCGCATCGATTCTCACGATGGAGGCACCGGAGACGCTTGCGTGGTTGCACGATCGCACCCCCGTCGTCCTCGGTTCCGATGACTGGGCGTGGTGGCTGAACCGCGAAACAACCGCCGATCAGGCGTTCGTCAACGACGCCGTCGAGCGTTCGATCCCCATCGCCAGCGCCCTTCGCATCCACGAGGTGAACCCCGTGCGCGGTGACGGACCAGAGCTGCTCCTGCCCGCGAGCCACGGCCGTTTGTAGACTGAACCCATGACTGTGAACCCTGAACTGGTCGGAAGAGAATTCCCCGCCGTCGGTCCGTATCTGGTCGGGCGAGAAAAAGTGCGGGAGTTTGCCCGGGCCGTGTTTGCGACAAACCCGATCTTCACGGACCTCGAGGCAGCCCGTGCAGCCGGTCACGCTGACGTCGTCGCGCCCCCCACATTCCCGGTTGTCATCCAAGAACACACTCTCGCGCAGTTGCTGTCCGAGCCGGATGCGAACATCGACTTCTCACGTGTCGTGCACGGAGACCAGCGCTTCAGTTATTCACGTACCGTGGTCGCCGGAGACGAACTGACGGCAACACTCGCCGTCACAAGCGTCAAGACGCTGGGGGGACACTCGATGGTCAC
This sequence comes from uncultured Microbacteriaceae bacterium, assembly GCA_903940225.1. Classification (GTDB taxonomy): domain Bacteria; phylum Actinomycetota; class Actinomycetes; order Actinomycetales; family Microbacteriaceae; genus MWH-TA3. Next base: position 11,030 of record CAJAKC010000022.1, on the reverse strand, counting down.
CAGCGAGTCCGTCATGACCGACCCGACCGGCGCCCACGTCGTCACGGCAACCTCCACTCTCGTCGTTCGAGGAGGGGAGTAATCGTGTTGGCAGGAGTAACCGTTGGCGACGTCGTCGCCACTCGCACCATTCACCTCGACCGCGGTTCTCTCGTTCGCTATGCGGGTGCTTCGGGCGATTTCAACCCGATTCACTACCGCGACGATGTTGCTGAATCCGTGGGCCTTCCCGGAGTCCTCGCGCACGGAATGTTGACGATGGGTTTCGCGATTCAACCGCTGGCCGACTTCCTCGGCACACAGGGACGCATCGCTGACTACGGTGTGCGATTCACACGTCCCATCGTCGTCGACCCCGAACACGGCGCAGACGTCACGATCGAAACCACAGTCGGGGCCATTGTCGACAACGCCATTCGGTTCGACCTCACGGTGACATTCCAGGGCGACACGGTCCTCGGTAAAGCGCAGGTTCAGGTCGTTTTTGACTGAGAAACGGTTCAGCGACCTGACGACTCTCCGGGTCGGCGGGCCCATCACGGACTATCGACGACCGACAACTCGCGCCGACCTCATCGAAACGTTCCGCGAGGTCAGCACCGGTCGCCGACCGTGGTTTCTGTTGGGCAGCGGATCGAACATCCTCGTCTCGGACGACGAATTCGAGGGAACGGTCATTCACGTTGTTACCACGGGAATCGAATCGCGCGAAGATGGCGCAACAGTGCTCGTCACCGCGCAAGCGGGGGAATCGTGGGAACACCTTGTCGCGTGGACGGTCGAAAACGGACTCGCGGGACTCGAGGCGCTGTCGGGTATCCCCGGAACGGTCGGGGCGGCACCCATCCAAAACATCGGGGCGTACGGCGCGGAATTATCAGACACCGTCGCCCACCTCCAATTCGTCGAAGCCGGATCGGGTGAGGTCGTTACCTTCGCTCGGGATGAGCTGGGATTTGGATACCGAACGTCTGCCCTGAAGGAAGGCCGCGCGGGACTGGTCGTTTCGGTCACTTTTGGGCTGACGAAGTCCGACACGTCGGCTCCGATTCGATACGGTCAACTCGCAACCGCACTGGGAGTGGCCGTTGGCGATTCCGTGGCGCTCGCCGATGTTCGCCGCACCGTGCTGGATTTGCGTGCGTCAAAGGGGATGGTCCTCTCGGACGACCCCGACTCGGTCTCCGCCGGATCGTTCTTCACCAACCCGATCGTCAGTGATGAGATGTCACGCCGTCTGCCGGCGGATGCCCCCCGCTATCCGCTGGAGGCGGACCGCGAACCGACCGTCGTCCCGCTCGGGGCTGACCACGAGTTCACCGATTTCGACCGCGCTGCGCCCGCCGTCAAACTATCGGCCGCATGGCTCATCGAGCGGGCGGGAATTCCCCGAGGGTTCGCATTGCCCGGAAACAACGCCGGGGTGTCCTCCAAACACACGCTCGCCATCATCAACCGCGGCGGGGCGACAGCACAGCAAATCGCCGAACTCGCCCGATACATCTCGATTCGCGTTCACGACACGTTCGGCATCATGCTGACGCCCGAACCATCGTTTATCGGATTCGACTAAGCGAACAACTTCTGGAGGCGGTGCATTCCCTCCAACAGTTCGTCATCTCCGAGCGAGTAGGAAAAACGCAAGTACCCGCTGGGGCCGAATGCTTCACCGGGAACAACCGCGACTTCGGCAACGTCGAGGATGTAGTCCGCGAGCTGCAGCGTCGAGTCGATTCGTTGGCCGCCCCACTCGCGACCGAGTAAACCCGTGACGTCGGCATAGACGTAGAACGCACCGCCCGGTTCGGGGACGACAAATCCGTCGATTGTGGAGAGTTCGGCGACCATCACGTCGCGACGACGGGCGTACGCCTTCTTCATCTCGGTGACGATTGATTGATCCCCGGTGAGAGCGGCAAGTGCTGCACGCTGGGAAATGTTCGAGACGTTGCTCGACAAGTGCGACTGCAGGTTCGCCGCGGCCACGGTGATGTCGGGCGGTGACACCATCCACCCCAATCGCCAGCCCGTCATCGCGTATGTCTTGGCAACTCCGTTGACCAGAATCGTCTGGTTGGTGAGACCTGGGACAACCTCCGTAATCGACGGTGCACGCTCGACCTCGTAGGTCAGATTCTGGTAAATCTCGTCTGCGACGACCCACAAGCCCTTCGCCAGTGCCCATTCGCCGATGGCCCGGGTTTCGTCGGCCGAATAGACCGCACCGGTCGGGTTCGATGGGCTGACGAACAACAGCACCTTTGTCTTGGGTGTCAGCGCAGCTTCAAGCTGGTCGACCGTCACCCGGTAGCCCTGGTCGGCACCGGCAAAAACGTCCACCGCAACACCCCCGGCCAGAGCGATTACCTCGGGGTAGGTGGTCCAGTAGGGAGAGGGAACGAGAACCTCATCACCCACATCGAGTAGAGCCTGGAACGCTTGATACACCGCTTGCTTGCCGCCGTTGGTGACAATCACCTGCGAAGCGGAGACCGCCCAACCCGAATCACGTTTCGTCTTTTCGGCGATCGCCTCGCGCAACTCGGGCAGCCCGGCAGCTGGCGTGTAACGGTGGTTCTTGGGGTCAATGGCCGCGGCCACGGCCGCCTCGACGATGTGCTCGGCCGTCGCAAAGTCCGGCTCACCCGCACCGTAGGAAATGACGGGGCGACCCGCCGCCTTGAGAGCTTTAGCTTTCGCATCGACCTTGAGGGTGGCACTTTCGGCAATGGCGCCAATCAACGCCGAGACTCGTTTACGCGGTTCCGTCACTGCACCAGACTACTTGAGCGAGGACCGTCCCCACCTCACTTTGGCGATTGGCGAACCCTGCAATACACTTGACGATTGGTGCGAAAACACCATGCTTCGTCGCGCCGTCAGGCGCTGTGGGCGTGGGGCCGCAGCACAGGGCGGTGGCTCAATTGGTAGAGCAGCGGTCTCCAAAACCGCAGGTTGCAGGTTCGAGTCCTGTCCGCCCTGCGAATGTCAATCCGTTGACATCCACACCTAACCGAAAGGCAACAACAGTGACCGAGAATCCCACTGACGCCGCTTCCCACGAATCGCGTGGCGAGCGTGGCAAGGGCGTATTTGGACGACTCACGCAATTCCTGCGTGAGGTCATACTGGAGTTGCGCAAGGTCGTAACCCCCACTCGCAAGGAACTCCTCAACTTCACCGGGGTTGTGCTTGCGTTCGTCGTCATCGTGATGGCATTGATTACGGGTCTCGATTTTGTGATCGGAATTGTCACCGGGTTTGTTTTCGGTGGCGGTTCGTGGACTTCCGGAAACTAAGGAATTAGAGGACATATCGTGACGGAAAACCACTTCGAAGACATCGACCTGTCGACTGCCGCCGAGCAGTCGTCGGAAGAAGATGAAGCCCAAGAGGGCAACACTCTCAGCGAGGACGAGGCAGGCGCGACGAGCGCCGAGGAACTCGCCATGCACGAGGTGAACGACGGCGGCACCGATTTGGACGAGGCGTTGGACGCTCTCGCCGATGCTGTCGACCCTGAGGCTGACGCCGTTGTCGAGGATGCACTCGACATTGATTCCGCCGCGGAAGCAGATGCTGCCGCCGATGCAACATCCGACGAAGAGGCCGTCTCCGCGGAACTCATCGCTGAAGCCGCAGCTGAAGAAGACGCTTACGCGGACTTCAAGAAGGACCTTCGTCGCAAGTCGGGCAAGTGGTACGTCATTCACTCGTATGCGGGTTACGAAAAGAAGGTCAAGACGAACATCGAAAACCGAGTTCTCTCGATGAACATGCAGGACTCCATTTTCGAAGTCCAGGTTCCGCTGGAAGACGTCGTCGACATCAAGAACGGCCAGCGCAAACTCGTGACCCGGGTTCGCGTGCCCTCTTACGTGCTGGTCCGCATGGACCTCAACGAAGAATCATGGTCGACCGTTCGCCACACCCCCGGCGTGACCGGTTTCGTCGGTAACGCCCACAACCCGATCCCGCTGTCGTTTGACGAATCGTTCGACATGCTCAAGACCACCGCAGACGTCGAAGGCGCTCGCGCCGCCGGCGGACTGAAGTCGGGTTCTTCGCGCTCAGCGAAGGTCACCACGGATTACGAACTGGGCGAGACCGTCGGAATCAAGGAAGGTGCGTTCGCTGGGTTGCAGGGAACCATCAACGAGATCCACGCCGAAACCGGAAAGTTGTCCATCCTCATCAACGTCTTCGGGCGTGACACGGCGGTCGAATTCACGTTCGCCCAGGTCGAGAAGCAGTAACCAGATTTACCACGCGGCGCATTGGTGTCGACGTGGGAGCGTGTGACACCCGTCACACACGACAGTAAGGAAAAGAAAAATGGCAGGTAAGAAAGCTGTTGGCCTGATCAAGCTCCAGATCCAGGCAGGCGCGGCTAACCCCGCACCGCCCATTGGTCCGGCGCTCGGTCAGCACGGAGTCAACATCATGGAGTTCTGCACGGCTTACAACAACGCCACGCAGGACAAGCGCGGAAACGTTATTCCCGTTGAAATCACGGTGTACGAAGATCGTTCGTTCACCTTCATCCTCAAGACCCCGCCGGCCGCGGAACTCATCAAAAAGGCCGCCGGAGTTGCGAAGGGCTCGTCGACGCCGCACACGGTCAAGGTCGCGAAGTTGACCCAAGACCAGGTTCGCGCGATTGCGACAGAGAAGCAGACCGATCTCAACGCCAACGACATCGACGCAGCAGCGAAGATCATCGCCGGTACCGCCCGCTCCATGGGCATCACGGTCGAATAACCCATTTCCATTTAGCGGGAGAGTCGCCAGGCTCACGACACCGCGATTCTCACAAGGAGAAACCAAGCATGGCTAAGAAGTCCAAGGCGTACATCGCCTCAGTCGCCCTTCTCGAAGAGGGCAAGTTCTACACACCCGTTGAAGCAGTTGAAATCGCCAAGAAGACGGGTTCGTCCAAGTTCAACTCGACCGTTGAGGTCGCATTGAAGCTCGCGGTCGACCCGCGCAAGGCAGACCAGATGGTTCGTGGAACCGTCAACCTGCCTCACGGAACCGGAAAGGTCGCGCGCGTTATCGTTTTCGCGACCGGACCAGCAGCCGAAGCCGCTCTCGCGGCGGGTGCCGACGAGGTCGGTGGCGTCGAGCTGATCGACAAGGTTGCCGGCGGTTACACCGCGTTTGACGCGGCCGTATCCACACCTGAGCTCATGGGTCAGGTCGGTCGTCTCGGTAAGGTCCTCGGACCCCGAAACCTTATGCCGAACCCCAAGACCGGAACGGTTACCCCCGACCCGGCCAAGGCGGTCACGGAAATCAAGGCCGGAAAGATCGAGTTCCGCGTCGACAAGCACTCCAACGTTCACTTCATCGTGGGCAAGGCGTCGTTCACCGAAGACCAGCTCGGCGACAACTTCCGCGCCGCAATGGACGAAGTTCAGCGCCTGAAGCCCTCGTCGTCGAAGGGTCGCTACATCCAGAAGGCGACTCTGTCGACAACGTTCGGTCCGGGCATCCCGATCGATATCGCAGCACTCTAACGATTCATCACCAGAACGCCCGGGCCACGGCTCGGGCGTTCTGGCTTTTCTCAGGCCGTTTTTTGGTCAAATTAGGGAAATTCATAGGAAAGTCATAAGACTGGAACTATGAACACAGACACAACCGAACTCGTCAAGCCCGACGGTAAGCCGATTCGTGCTCTCGTCGTGGACGACGAGTCGTCCATCTCCGACCTCGTGTCACTGGCACTTCGCTACGAAAAGTTCGACGTGCGCACCGCCGCCTCTGGCCAGCAGGCCGTCACCGCCGCTCACGATTTCGACCCCGACGTCATCGTGTTGGACATCATGCTTCCCGACTTCGACGGTCTGGAGGTCATGAAGCGCATCCGCGCCACCGGCACCGACGTCCCCGTCTTGTTTCTCACGGCGAAGGACGACGTAAAGGATCGCATCGCGGGACTGACCGCCGGTGGTGACGACTATGTCACCAAGCCGTTCTCGGTCGAGGAACTTGTTGCCCGAATTCGAGGCATTGTGCGCCGCACCCTCTCCGCGGCCACTGTCAAGGACGACCCCGAAATTCGCGTCGGCGATTTGGCCCTCAACGAGGAAACCTACGAAGTCTTTCGAGGCGACCACCGGGTCGAACTCACCGCGACCGAATTCGAACTGCTTCGCTATCTGATGCGCAACCCCAAGCGGGTCCTCTCCAAGGCCCAGATTCTCGATCGTGTGTGGTCTTACGACTTCGGGGGCCGCTCGTCCATCGTCGAAATCTACATTTCGTACCTGCGCAAAAAGATTGACACTCTGGGTCCCTCGCTCATTCACACCGTCCGCGGCGTCGGTTACGTGATCCGACCGGCAACCTAAAAGTGTTCTCCTCGTGGCCTCTTCGCAAACGGCTCATCGCCGTCACCGCCGTGCTCACCGCACTGGCGGGAATTGCGATTGGTGTGGCGACTCTCGTGGGAATTCGGTCGTACATGGTCGGCCAACTGGATGAAGACTTGCTACAGGCGACGAACCGCCACCACATGGTTGACAACAATCGCGACCCCGACTTTGGGTCACAACTTAACGGCCCCGGCACCTCGGTAGGAACGGTACTCGTTGCCTTCAACACCGCGGGCAACATTTCTGCGGCATACCTGAATGCTGAAGCGAATGCTCGTGAGTTCACCGGTCGTCAACTCGCCGGAATTCCTCAAACCGGTTGGGGCCCCGAAATTCGAACCGTCCGCATCGGTCAATCCGGCGAATATCGCATGGCCGTCATGGGAAAACAGGGCGACACGACGTTCCTCATGGGATTGCCGACAGCGGCAATCGACCGCACGGTGTCGCGCATCGCCACTTTTCAGCTAATCCTCGTAATTGTCATCGTCGGGCTGGTCGTGCTTGCTGGTCGCAAGGGTGTCGGTGTCGCCATGCGTCCGCTCGAGCGGATGCGAGAGACGGCGAATCGCGTCTCCGGCATGCAGCTCGCGTCGGGCGAGGTCGCCCTCACAGAACGCGTCACGGTCGATGACCCCAACACCGAGGTCGGGCAGTTGGGCACCGCGTTCAACCGCATGCTCGACAACGTCGACGAAGCACTCACCGCTCGTCGCGCGAGTGAAGCGAAAGTGCGCCAGTTTGTCTCTGATGCCAGTCACGAGCTGCGGACACCCTTGACCGCAATTCGTGGTTACTCGGAGTTGACGCGTCGCCACAACATGGATGTGAGTGACGAAGTGCGTCACGCGCTTGGTCGAATTGAAAGCGAATCCGTTCGCATGACCGAACTGGTCGAAGACCTTCTCCTCTTGGCGCGACTCGACGAGGGCCGCGATCTAGAACTCACCAGGCTCGACGTCTCGAAGCTACTCAAGGATGCGGTGAACGACGCACAGGTCGCGGGCGCCGATCACACCTGGACGGTCACGGCATCGCGCGGGCTGGCTGTTGCGGCGGACAAAAACCGTCTCTATCAAGTCTTCACAAACCTGCTGGCCAACGCCCGAACACATACTCCCGCCGGGACGACGGTTACGGTCACCGCGGCGGGAACCGACACCGATGTGGTCATCACCGTCGCCGACGACGGACCCGGAATTCCCGCAGACATCCGTGATTCACTGTTCGAGCGATTCGTTCGTGCTGACACCTCGCGCCAGCGCGCGACGGGTTCGACCGGGTTGGGCTTGGCGATTGTCGACGGTCTTGTCCGCGCCCACAAGGGGACAATTGCCGTCACGAGTGAACCGGGCGACACGCGATTCACCATCACTCTGCCACGAGCGGTTTAGGCACGATTTGCGCGGGGCAACCCCGCGCTGTTACGCTGAGGGAACCGAAGACCGCTGGTCATCGGAGGAGAAATCCCCCGATCGAAGTTTCACCCCGGTGAAGACCCGCGCAGGCAAACGAAGTTCCGTGGCGAAAGCCATTTTCACTCCGTGCGCATGCGCCGGAGTTTTTTCTTTGCCAGAGGCGTTCGGTAACACATCCACAACACAAGGAGCACCATGGCGAACAAGGAAGCAACGATCGCCGAGATTGCGGAGGGTTTCCGCACCTCGAGCGCCGTACTGCTCACCGAGTACCGCGGACTCACGGTCGCACAGCTCAAGCAGCTGCGCAGCAACATCCGTGATAACGCTACGTACGCCGTGGTGAAGAACACGCTGGCTAAGCGTGCGCTCAACGAGGCTGGCGTCTCAGGACTTGACGCTGAACTCGTTGGACCGACCGCTATCGCTTTCGTTCACGGAGACACCGTCTCTGTTGCGAAGGCGCTGCGTGACTTCGCCAAGGCGAACGACAAACTCGTTCTGAAGGGTGGCTACTTTGATGGAGCCGTCGTTACAGTCGAGGAAGTCAGGAAGCTCGCCGATCTCGAAACCCGAGAGGTTCTGCTTGCGAAGCTTGCAGGCGCCTTCAAGGCTTCGCTCTTCGGCGCTGCCTACATGTTCAACGCACCGCTTGCACAGGCCGTTCGTACGGTCGATGCGTTGCGTCAGAAGAAAGAATCCGCGTAACCCTTACGCGGTAAAAACCAACAAACAACAAGGAGAAAATCATGGCTAAGCTCAGCGCTGACGACCTCATTGAGGCCTTCAAGGAGCTCTCGCTCATCGAACTCTCGGACTTCGTCAAGAAGTTCGAAGAGGTCTTCGAAGTTACCGCCGCCGCCCCCGTCGCCGTTGCCGCAGCTCCTGCTGCTGGTGGCGCTGCTGGTGGCGCCGAGGCTGCAGAAGAGAAGGACTCGTTCACCGTCGTTCTCGAAGCTGCCGGTGACAAGAAGATTCAGGTCATCAAGGAGGTTCGTTCACTCACGAACCTCGGACTTGGTGAAGCAAAGGCTCTCGTTGACGGCGCACCCGCGACCGTTCTCGAGAACGCCAACAAGGAGACCGCAGAGAAGGCTAAGGCCGTTCTCGAAGAGGCTGGCGGAACCGTCACCCTCAAGTAGTCACCTACTTCAGATTCGGGGCGTCACTTTCGGGTGGCGCCCCGATTTTATTGTTCGCGCAGTCCCCACGCCTGACCGTAGCCGCCTTCGGATTCGGGTGCGGCCATGAGATCGAGGAACGGTTTGGCGTCGAACGCTTCGGGCCCGAGGACGCCAGCGCCGCTCCACGCCCCTGTCGCCAAGAGCTCCAGGGCGATGACCGGGTTCAGCGCTGTCTGCCACACGACGCACTGACTATCGTATTCCGCCATCGTCCAGGCATTGTCGGACACGTGGTACAGATAGACCTCGCGCGGGTTGCCGTCTTTGCCCTTCCCGGTGACCCAGACTCCCGCACACGTCTTGCCCGTCATTCGCGGGCCGATTGTGGCGGGATCCGGCAGGGCGGCGGCCACGACATCACGCGGGGCGATTTCGACGGGTCCGTTCGCACTGCGTACGCGAATCGGTGTGATCGAATCGAGGTGCAGGGCGTGCAACGTCTTCAAAACGCCAATGAACTCGTTGCCCAGGCCGTACTTGAACGTCACGCGCTTGGCGGGCAGCCAGCGCGGCATCATGAGTACTTCTTCGTGCTCGACATTGACGCATTCCACCGGCCCGATTCCTTCGGGGAAGTCGAACACTTCGGGTTCACTGAATGGCTCGGTGGTGAACCACCCCTTGTCTTTCTCCCAGATGACGGGCGGGTTGAGGCACTCTTCAATGGTGGTCCAGATGCTGAAGCTGGGGGCAAAGATCTCGTTGCCGTCGTCGTCAAACACGGCAAGGTTGGCGCCGTCGCGCGTGCCCAGTTCGTCGACTTCGCTGAACAGATAATCGACGGCGTATCGAGCGAACACGTTGGACATTCCCGGTTCGACACCGATTCCAACAAGGGCCAGTTGCCCATCCTTCTCCCACTCGTCAGCCGCAGCGAACTGTTCGTCGCCCAGCTTGACGCCCGTTTCCGAGTAGGGGTTGGTCGGGTGTGGATGCGACAGGCTCATCGCCATGTCGAGGTAGTTGGCCCCGGCCGCCTTCGCGCCGGCAAAGATTGACTGGACGAACTTGGGTTCGACAGCATTCATCACGTGCGTGGCGGCGTGCTTCCTCGCCACTTCGGCGACGACGTCCGGCTTGGATGCATCAATTTGGTCAGCGACAAACTTCGAGGCGACGGCGTCCCCGTGCTTGTCACGAATCCACGCGATGGTGCTCTCGGCACGGGCCGGGTCGTAATCGGTGACGATGATGGTTTCGAAAAAGGAACGACGTGCGGCGATCTTGGCGATTGCATCGCCAACACCCCCGGCGCCCACAAGCAGAATTCGCATGTCTCCGACAATACCTCGTGGAGCACTTAAACCGCTGAAAAGGGCTACTGTGAGAAAGAAGGAGGACACACATGACCGATAACCCTTACGCCAGCAACAGCCCACTGACTCCCGAGATGGAGAAGACCTGGGCGATTCTTCAGAATGTTGCCGCCATCTTCTTCGAGGGCCTTGCGCCGCTGATCGCGTACCTTGTCTTCAACGGCAGAGGCCCGTTCATCACTCACCACGTGAAAGAGTCGCTGAACTTTGGAATCACGATGGTTATTGTGGCGATTGCGCTGGTGGTCTCGATTGTCGGGTGGCTCGTCATCTGGGCGCTACCGATCTACTACGTCATATTCAGGATCATCGCCGCCTACAAAGCGTCGCTGGGCGAGTATTACAAATTCCCGCTGACGTTCCGGTTCATCAAGTAGTTACCGGTTAAACCATTCGGTTGGAGGACCGAGGGATACCAACACCGCAAAGATTGCCGCGACCACGGCGAACAGTGTGACGACGAGCAGTGCTGGCCTGGCGATGAACCACCGGAACAAACGGTCGAACCAATGAGCATCGCGCGGATCTGAAGTTGTGGTGGTGCGCCACGATCCTTCGACGAGTCCTCGGCGAATCGCGGCCCGCTCGAATGGAACTGTTGCATAGGGCACAATCGCGAGGGCGATTCCGCCGACAATCCGACCCACTGCCCATCGCTGGTTGACGCCGACAAGTGCCGCCGTTACGCCATAGCCAAGGAAGACAGCACCGTGCGTACCACCGACAATGGTC